>JAJFKV010000016.1 GCA_021773055.1 Woeseiaceae bacterium | reverse complement strand
TGAGGTGGCCCTAAAAAAACAGACACAAAGTTAAGAGTCACCCGCCTGCTGTTCAAACACCTCTGGACTGCGATAGCCAAGCGTTTGATGCAGACGAGTTCGGTTATAGAAGCCCTCGATGTATTGAAAGATCGCTTGTCGGGCTTCGGTGCGATCCTGGAACGAGCGATCATGCGTGAGCTCGTTTTTTAACGAACTGAAAAAACTTTCCACCACCGCATTGTCATAACAATTCCCTTTGCGACTCAGACTCAACACAACCCCTCGTCGGGTTAAGATCGTGCGATAGAGACTTGCCGTATATTGATTACCTTGATCACTATGATGGAGGAGCCCGTCGACGGGATGCCGTTGCTCCCAGGCCATCCGCCACGCCTCCACCACGAGCGTCGTCGTTTGTCGCTCACTCATGGCCCATCCCACCACACGCCGCGAATACAGATCCAACAGGACGGCCAAATACAACCAGCCTGCTCGAGTGGGAATATAGGTAATGTCAGCGGCCCACACTCGGTTTTTCTGGGCCACGGTGAATTCCCGATTCAGCTGATTGGGAATGGAGACTTTCTCTGGTCTGGCGTGGATGGTTCGGACAAAGCGTCGACGCCGTTGGGCGACGATTCCCGCGACCCGACGAAGCCGCACGATCCGATGTCGCCCACAAACATAGCCTTCTTGCTTCAAGAGGTGCCACATCTTTCGAGCCCCATAGGCTTCACGCGTGTGGTGATGTAGCTGTTGCATGTGAGTGAGCAACTCGCGATTCTGTTGAGCTCGGGGACTCTCAGGCCGCCCCTGCCACGCATAAAACCCACTGCGACTGACTTGCAAGACATGACACAGCCGGGTGATTCGGAACTCCTGACGATGGGCGTGAATGAAGGCGTACTTCATCGGAGCTCCTTGGCAAAGTACGCCGCGGCTTTTTTTAAAATATCTCGTTCTTCGGTGACTCGGGCTAACTCGTGTTTTAACCGACTCACCTCATCGCTTCGCGTCTTTCGCATCCCTGATCCAGGGAACGCCGTGGCGCCCCGCGCTGTAAGTTCGGTTTGCCACTTATAGAGTTGATTGCGTTTGATCCCAAGCTCACGAGCAATCTGGGAAGCCGGGCGGCTCCCACTTTCCAATAACTGCACCGCTTCGCGTTTAAACTCTGGTGTGAACGTTTTCCGTTGGCCCATCTGACACCTCCTCGGGGGAATCTGCCCACTTTTTCAGGTGTCTGTCAATTCCGGGCCACCTCAGGTTGGCCCAATTGCCACCCCATAAACTCTTTGCTACTTTTTCGGTTCTCCCCAAACGACGGTCCTATTTCCTCTCCTGTATTTGCCGCCTTTGACAGTCTTGAAGATGTCGTCAATTCGGCTGATGTCTTTTCGGCCATTGGTCTTAGGGCCTGGTCTTGACTTCATGTCTTTTCTCACAACTTTATCTGGGGCTAGCAACGCGAAATCTGAGGGGTCTTAAAGTAGTGAGGGTAAGCTTTGATTTAATACATTAAATTTCAGAAATGGTGCGAAGTCAAAACCGGACCTCGTAGAGACTCCCTAAGCAAAAATTTTTTCTCTCCCCTTGGCATAATTACAGCGCCCCCACTTTCTTTCCCCCAGAAAAGATCGATACGTTTCCAATGAAGGTCATTCGATTTTCATTGATCGTAATTCCGCTTCCATCGGGGCAGGCAAAAATGGGGGTTTTGGTGTTTTGGCTGAACTTCATGATGGCTCGGTTGGTTTTCGGGGTCGCGGTGTAGTGGGGGTAGGACTCAAAGTGAACCAGCCCCTGGGCCCGTAGATTTTTTAATTTTAGTGACTGTTGGAAAAACGGTCAGCGGCGTTCCCTGGCTTTGCCGAAACGGCTCGCCAGACCTGGAGTCGCCCTTTTGCCTGACCTTCGGGCTCACAGACTTGCCGCTCTTCGCGGCGTTCGCGCTCACGTAGGGAGAGTACGCTCCGCGCGTCAAAACAAAAAGGGGGTGCTACCCTTTGTTTTGGCCTCACAACATTTTCTTTGAGAAGATTACCCTGCCATAGTCGCCAGACAATTCACGACCACCATCTGCACCGTCAATGTACACTCGCCGAAGTCTTCCTTGTCCCGTCCTTCTACGAAATACGGCTTGCTGTCGGTGAGCAAATAAGTCAATACTCATGTCTGACCCCATGACTTCAGTTATGCTGCGGATGTTTGTGAGTCTGGTAAAGAGGGAGTTGTCGGCCCCATCATCTACGGTCAAAAGAAAGTTTTTATGTACAATGGATGATCAAACCCCAAGAGATTGCAAAATATGTGCGAAAGCCTGGCCTTTCGCCAATCATTTCATTGGAACCCTTGGGCTGACCGATGCCTATCTTTTTGAGGATCAATTCTTTCCCGGCTGGACGGTGTTGGTTTTCAAAGACCACTGGACTGAGTTATTTCAGTTAACTCAAGGGGAACGAGGGCAATTAATTGAAGACGTGAGCCGGATTGGGGAAACCTTAACTCAAGTCTTTCCGGTGCGGAAAATTAACTCTGAATTGCTGGGCAATCAAGTCCCTCATATTCACTGGCATGTGGTGCCTCGACTGATGGCCGATCCCGATCCCCTGAAGCCGGTATGGAGTGTTTCCCATGAACCTATTCGGCTGACCTTCGAAGGTCTTGATGAACGCCTTCGTCTGCTTCGCGGGGCTCTAGGGATTTCCTGATTCCATGGCCCGCCCCAGGTCTAAAGGAGAAAAAATAAGGGGTCGGTTTACTTGTTTTATAATATCGCTTCTGAGCAGGACTTCGCGAAGGCTGTGCAGGTGATGAATGCATATATCATAAAACATGCAACTTAACCCCATATCTCATACCTTTTCTCACAACTCTATCTTGGGCTGGCTACGCGAAAACTGGGTGGGCTTTAACACTAAGATTCATCTCCCCGATCAGGGAAGGCCAGGAAAAATAAAAGGTATTTGTTCAAGACCTGACACCAACCGACCCAACCCCTG
>JAJFKV010000015.1 GCA_021773055.1 Woeseiaceae bacterium | reverse complement strand
AACGGCGTATTCGAATCAATGGGGCAGGTCGTAATGGCCTCTCAAGATATGCTGTCGAGTCTGCGGGTTGGTGACTTCGTCTCGGTCGAGGGCTCACCTGTTACTTCTGGTTGGTACTACGCCGATTCGGTGAGTATTTCTAACCAACGCTATGTTCCTGGATCAACCGAAGTATTCATCTCGGGCTTCCTTTCTTCGATTGATCGCATAAACGGCACGGCGCAGATGGGTAGTCTGACCATTGATTACACATCGAGCCTCGGCGGCAGCGACACACCAGCAGGTGAGTTGTGGAGTTTCCACGGGACGCGTCCATCTCTGGGTGGATCGATGATCTCGGACAGGACTGCAGGCGTTAAGTAAACGAATCGTTCGAAAGGACGGTTCTGATATCGCTCGTCCGGAGCTTTTAGCTGGAGACAGCTAGTCTTTTCGAAGATCTGGAATAAGGCCACTTCGGTGGCCTTTTTCTTTGTCTGCGTTTCTTGCGGGCATAAAAAAGTCGGCGTCCTTGCCGACTTAGTTCTCGTATCAACCTGTGAAGGAGATGCGAGGGTTGGAGGAGCCGCCTCCGAGCGATTAGAGACGACTCCCGAGCAATACTAGGTGTCTTCCTCATAGGCTGGTGTGACAAGCATCACAATTCGCTTTCCACAAAAGAAAAGGGCGCCGATTGGCGCCCTAAACTGAACAGAATGCTTGGATTAAGTTAAGTCGTCTTTACTCCGACACGTTCGACCGCAAATTTTGTATGAAGTCTTGAAACTTCTGCTGTGCGATTCTTTGCTTGATTACATCGCTGACACTCTCCAAAGGAGGAGGTGCACTGTCACGCGAATCCTCACGAAGAATGACGTGCCAGCCGAACTGAGTCTGCACTGGTGCCGCCGTAAATGCGCCATCTTCCATGGTACCTACCGCGTCAGAAAACGGTTTGACCATCGCTTGAGCGGTAAACCAGCCAAGGTCACCACCTGATGATGCTGAAGGGCCGGTTGAGTGTTCCTTCGCAAGTTCCACGAAATCGGCGCCACCTTGCAGCTGTTCAATCAGGGCGAGTGCTTCGGCTTGAGTGTCCACAAGAATGTGACGGGCCTTGAACTCCTTAGGCGGCGCCAGAGCAATCTGTTCCTGATACGTATTGAAGACTTCCTGGTCTGTCGCTTGATTCTTGGCGATATAGTCAGTCGCAAATGCGTTGAAGATAATCGCTTTCTCCTGTAGATCAAGTTGAGCTTTGATCTGCGGGCTTTGCCCCAGCTCGACGGCACGCGGCAAATTTGAAACCAAATAGATGTTGGTCAATTCATCAATTGCCGCTGCACGTTCTTCGGCTGTTGCCTGACTGGCTGGCTTCTGATTCCGAGACTCAATTAGCAAGTCGAGAACATCATTACCGAACAACGGTGTTGCCCCTGCCTCTTGTGCTGATGCAGTCGATGCAAATAGAAACACCGCGGCACTCAGCGAGATAGCGACGAATCGTGTTCCGACTGATTTGGAACCGAGAGATAAATTCATGGTGGAGTCCTTTTCGAAAATTCTGCGAATCATAAACGATTGGCTGAGATGTTACGTGGAAAGATCCACACTTTTTGAACTTGCCTGGATACTCAGTGCGTGGATATCTGTTGTCATAAGTGCACCTAGAGCGTCGTAGATTAGCCTGTGGCTCTGAATTCGGCTACAACCGTCGAAATCATCAGCGATGATAATTACCTCGAAGTGCCCACGACCATCTCTGGCGCCCGCATGCCCCGCGTGCAAGTGACTTTGGTCCTTTACCAGCAAATGATCGGGCGAAAATGCTGCCGACAGTAATGCCTCAATTTTGACAGATCGGTCTGTGCTCATGGCAAAACCGGATTGAAGGGTTTTACAGTTACTTCGCGGTAGACGCCTGCCGCAATATACGGATCAGCGTCAGCCCAGGCCTGCGCGTCTTCAAGAGAATCGAATTCGACAACGACCAGACTGCCTGTGAATCCTGCTGGCCCAGGATCCGGCGAATCGATCGCAGGGTGCGGCCCAGCTATCAGGATACGGCCCTCATCCCGCAGGGAAGTAAGACGAGCAACGTGTGCTGGTCGAGCCTCGAGGCGCTTGTCGAGTGTTCCCTCGTGATCTTCGCTGATGACTGCATACCACATCAATCCTGCTCCTCTTGTACTTCAGTATCTTCAGCGCCAATCAAGCCTGCGATCCAGAATATCTGAGCGATCATGAATACGAACGTTAGTGCCGTCAGACCAAATACCTTGAATTTCACCCACGTCGCTTGCTCAAAATTATAAGCGACATAGATATTCAGGATGCCGGCGCCGACGAAAAACAGAACCCACAGAGTGTTTAGACGACTCCACTGCGAGGCGGTAATTTCCTCAAGACTCAAGCCGTCAACGAGTCCAAAAAATCGTTGTACAAGTGGAGTGTCGCTAAGGTACTGGCTGCCAAGAAATGCGATAGCGACCACCCAATAGAAAGCCGTCGGTTTCCAGTACAAGAATACCGGGTTGCGGAAATACAGCGTCAGCCCGCCACCAATCCACAGAAATATCGTCGACCAGAGATACATCTTGTCTAGTTTCTTCGTTCTGAAGTACTTGAAAAGAACCCCAAGCGGCATTGCGATCATGAGCACGATCAACGCCAGGTAGATATCCTTGTAAAGGAATGCGCCGAAAAACAGAATTAGCGGAAGAAATTCGAATATCAGGTTCATTGGGCCGTTAGTGCAGCAGAATTGGCCGCGAATAATAGCCTATTGGAGGGGTATCCGCGAAGCTTGTGCTCGCCTACAATCCGCGCGTGGCTAAACTCATTGAAATGCATCCCGCTAATCCGCAACCCCATCGCGTGGCGATGGTCGTACGTATCATTCAAGGTGGTGGACTGGTCGCGTACCCGACCGACTCGAGCTATGCTTTTGGCTGTCATATTGGCGACCGCAAGGCTATCGAGAGAATTCGGCGTATCCGCCGGACCGACAAGAAACACAATTTCACCCTGGTATGTGCAGATCTTTCAGAAATCAGCCTGTATGCGCGCGTTGATAACTGGGCCTACCGCCTGATCAAATCACTGACACCGGGTCCGTACACCTTCATCCTGCCCGCGACCCGGGAAGTACCCAAGATGCTGCAGAACCCAAAGCGCCGGACGATCGGCCTCCGGGTTCCCGAGCACCCACTGGTTCACGCGATGCTAGAGGCATTAAAGGAACCGATCATGAGTTCAACGCTAACGCTGCCGGGTGAAGACATGCCTTTGACGGATCCTGTGGATATAGAAGACAGGATCGGTAATCAGATCGAGGCCATTGTCGATTGCGGTCCTCCGGGACTCGAGCCGACCTCCGTTCTGGACCTCTCGAATGGCAGGGTAGACGTCTTGCGAGTCGGTCGTGGCGACGTCAGCCAGTTCACCTGATACTCGCGATATACGTTAGAATGCGCCGTCATACGTCGGACAACGCGGCGTAACTCTCCGGAATATGAATGAAGCCAGAATTAACAGTCCTGACACCTGAAGACGCACCCAAACCTGCCCAGGATGAGAAACAGTCTCCTGCTCAGGCTGAAATGCCGTTTGCCGTCGTCGACGGGGAGCCGGTTACGACGCTGCCCCAGGATCTCTACATACCGCCATACGCACTTCAGGTGTTTCTGGAGGCATTCGAGGGGCCACTCGATCTGCTGCTGTACCTGATCCGTCGTCAGAACATCGACGTACTCGATATTCCGATCGCCGAGATCACCAAGCAGTACGTTGAATACATCGAAGTGATGCAGGAAATGCAACTTGAGCTTGCCGGCGAGTATCTGCTGATGGCGGCAATGCTGGCCGAGATCAAGTCGCGAATGTTGTTGCCGCGACCCGAGACAGAACACGAGGACGAAGAAGACCCGCGTGCCGAGCTCGTTCGTCGTTTGCAAGAGTACGAACGCTTTAAGAAGGCCGCTGAGGATATCAGCGACTTGCCACGTCTGGAGCGGGATGTGTTCGTCGCGACCGCGGATGCTCCGGAGCGAAAAGTAACGACCAAAATGCCCGACGTCTCAATGAAAGAGTTGTTACTGGCCTTTCACGACGTGCTCAAGCGTGCTGAAATGTTTTCCAATTTACAGATGCAACGTGAACCGCTTTCGGTTCGTCAGCGCATGAGCGAAATTCTTACACGAATCAAAGCGAACGATTTCACCGGGTTCGCGGAACTGTTCGATCCAGAAGAGGGCCGCATGGGCGTGGCCGTAACATTCATAGCTGTTCTTGAGTTATTGCGCGAATCAGTAATTGAAGTCGTGCAGTCAGAGCAGTACGCACCACTGCACGTACGTGCAGCGTCCTCGGTGCGTTTAGTAGGTGATGATGAGCAGGGGTCTGAAGAGGGCCCGAACTCCCTGGAAGAGAAGTAATGGACGAGAACGAAATCAAATATTTTCTTGAGGCTGCTTTGCTCGCAGCAGGGCGACCTCTCAGCATCGATCAGTTGAGAGACTTGTTTGATGGTCGTATGGCGCCCGAGAAGGCGGAGATTCGCAAGGCGATTGCCACACTCAATGACGAGTATGAAGAGCGTGGCATTGTTGTTTCTGAGGTGGCATCCGGATTTCGCATGCAGGTTAAGTCATCGATGGCGGACAGACTCCAGAAATTATGGGAAGAACGTCCGCCGCGATACTCGCGCGCATTGTTTGAAACGCTCGCACTGATCGCCTACCGCCAACCTATTACGCGCGGCGATATCGAGGAGATCCGGGGCGTATCAGTCAGCAGCAACATCACGCGGCAACTCCTGGAGCGCGATTGGGTGCGGGTGGTTGGTCACCGAGACGTGCCGGGACGGCCCGCAATGTTCGGCACTACCAAAGGTTTTCTGGACTACTTTAGTCTCAAGAAGCTGGATGATCTGCCGCCATTAGCAGACCTGGCCGACTGGGAAAACCTTCGAGTGCAGTTAAACCTGCCCGAGGTTGAGGGACTGGATGGCTCTGGTGCAGCCGGCGAAATTATTATCGAAGCAGCGGAGTCCGACAGCGCTGCGGAGACAGAAAATTCGACCGAGGCTCCTGCAGGAAACGAGTTGCCAGTACTGTACCCGGAAGGTGAAGAAGGTCCCGCTGAAGAAGAAGCGGCGAATGATGAGGAACTCGCAGTCTCCGAGTGGCCCGAACCGGTTGGCTGATCGCATTCAAAAAGTGCTCGCCGCCGCTGGTCATGGTTCACGGCGAAAGGTTGAGACCTGGATCAGAGAAGGCCGCTTATCCATCGATGGAAAGGTCGCCGAGCTGGGCGATCACATTGAGGGTACGGAGGCGATCACTTTCGATGGTCGGCCGCTCGCTATACGTGCGGCGGGGCAATCGCATCGTCATATCATCTACAACAAACCTAGCGATGAGATCACCAGTCGTGACGACCCTGACGGTCGCAAACTGGTATTTGACTCGCTGCCAAAACTGAAAGGTTCGCGCTGGGTCGCAGTTGGGCGATTGGACCTCGCTACTACCGGGCTATTGATTTTTACGACGGACGGCGCGTTGGCAAACGGGCTTATGCATCCGTCTGCCGAGATTGTTCGCAAGTACGCGGTCAGGGTGCATGGGAATCCGGGAAATGCCGTTCTGGAGAAGCTGCAGACCGGCATCAGGTTGGACGATGGGCCTGCGAAGTTCGAATCCGTTGAACACGGTGGTGGAGAGGGTGCGAACCGGTGGTTTAACGTAACCCTCAAGGAGGGACGCAATCGTGAAGTACGGCGTCTCTGGGAAGCAGCGGGTTTCGAAGTAAGCCGGCTCATCAGGCTAGCCTACGGACCTGTGCAGTTGCCGCGGAAACTTCGACGTGGCAAGTTTGAAACGCTGGCGGCCAGAGAAGTCAGGGCCTTGTACACGGCCGCGGGGCTTGAGCCACCTGTGGAGGACTACAAGCCGCCAAGAAGCGTAAGGAAAAATGTTTGGAGAGAGAGAAAAAAACGTTAATAAACAGTTATATATTGACTGCAATTAATGTTAATTATTGTGCGTCGAAACTCTCGCCTGTGACACCCTTGCTGTCTGCCCCAAGCAAATAAACATACGTAGCCAGTATTTCTTCCGGCGTTTTCAATGCATCTCGATCCTCGGCAGGGTATGCCGCCAGGCGCATGTTCGTGCGGGTCGCACCCGGGTTGACGCAATTGACGCGAAGTGGTGAATGCCGATGCTCGTCGGCGAGTACCTCCGAGAGGCCTTCAATGGCAAATTTGGACGCAGCGTATGCACCCCAAAATGCCTTTCCGGTGCGGCCGACACCGCTGCTCGTAAATATGATTGAGGCATCTTCTGACTCAAGCAGAAGCGGTAGAAAAACCTGCGTCATCGCGAATGCTGCCGTCACGTTAACGTGCATCACTCGCTGCCAAAGTACGGCATCGTATTGTGCAATGGAGTAGCGCTCGCCAAGAATGCTCGCGTTGTGCACAAGCCCGTCGAGGCGACCAAATTCATCGCTAATGCTGTTTGCAAGTGTCGTGTAGCTTTCGGCATTGGCGGATGCCAGATCGAGAACGGCAATCGACGGGCGCGGAGCGCCTTCAATAGCGTCGACCTCATCGTAAACTTTTTCCAGCTTAGCCGTATTTCGACCGTGCAGAATTACCTGCGCACCGAGAGTCGCGGTCTCCAACGCCAGTGCCTTGCCGATGCCGTCGCTGGCACCTGTTATCAGAATTACGCGATCGCGTAACGCCTCATTAGCGTACGTGTAGGTGCGCGGGTCCGTGGTCAAGAGTCAGTTCCTTCGACCATGGTGCGTGGAACTGACTCGATGGATTCGAGCTTTTCCATTTCTTTCTTGGGGTGCACTCCCAGCTCAACAAATTTCCGTGCACCAGGCAAAACGCTGCGCTCCAGCGAGCCAACGGCTTTATTGTAGTTATCGACGCTGCTCGACAGTTGTCGTCCAACCTTATTCATATGCATCACGTAGGTCGCAAGCCGCCCGTAGAGGTCTTCGGCTAAAACCCGTATCTCTTTCGCATTTTCTGCCAATGCCAGTTGCCGCCACCCATAAGCAACTGCTTTTAGCAGCGCGACAAAGCTCGTCGGTGTGGCAAGAATGATTTGTTGGGATAGAGCGTACTCAATGAGATCGGGCTCTTCGTTAAGCGCTGCACTGAGAAACTGGTCGCCAGGAATAAACAGGATGACGAATTCGGGGCTCTTCTCAAACTGACTCCAATAGGCTTTGGATGCCAGCATTCGAATGTGTGTTCGAACATTCTTCGCGTGTCGCTCGAGTCCCAACTGCCGCTGCGTATCGTCGGGCGCTTCAGCCGCCGTCAGGTAAGCATCTAGTGGTGTTTTCACATCGACTACGAGTTCCCGTTCATCCGGCATGCGTACGACCATATCGGGCCGAATAATCTGCCCGTCTGTCTCTGTGTGGGCCTGCTCCACGAAATCACAATGATTGACCATCCCGGCTAGCTCAACGAGGCGCCGCAGGGTTATTTCGCCCCAGCGTCCACGCACTTCCGGACGCCGCAGCGCATTCACAAGGTTTTTTGTTTCCTGCTGCAAAGACTTTTGGCCAAGTTGCATTGCTTCGAGCTGGTTCTTGATGCCACCGTAGGCCTCGCTGCGCGACTTTTCGAGTGCGGAAATCTGTTCTTGTGACGCTTTCAATGCATCGTTTATGGGTTTAACCAGTGCCTCGACCGCTTTTTCTCGCTCGCCTAACTCCGCCTTCGATTTTTGCTGCTGGGTTTCGAGCTTCTGTTCGGCGAGCTTTAGAAAGGTGTCACTGTTCGCCTGCAGCGAACGATTGGAGAGCTCCGTGAATGTCTGAGTCAGTTTGGCGTTGGCAAGTTCGAAGGCAGACTCGCGTTCTTCAACCATGCGCTTTTGGCGACTTTTGCCTATCAACCAGGTGATTAGTACGCCGAGCAGCAAGCCAATGGTGGCCGCGGGTAAACCGATGGTCAGGTAGGCGGAATCAAGCGTTAGTGCGTTCATCAGTCTTCAAGGTTAACCGCTTTGAGCACGATTTGCGTGAGTTCTTCGGTCGTTGTCGCAATGACGTCCGCATCCCACTCTCGTGGATCGTCATCTTCGGTGACGTATCCGTAGCTCGCGGCGATTGTTGCCATGCCGGCACGACGTCCGGCTTCGATATCGCGTTCCGCGTCCCCAATGTATATTGCTGTCCTTGGTTCCACACCGATCAAATCGCAAGCAAGAAGCAGTTGGGCAGGGTCGGGTTTGCGGACCGCCAGCGTGTCGCCACTGATAACGCACGCCGATCGTTCTGCCAGTCCCAGTTCTATGAGTAATGGCAGGGTTAATTGTTCAGGCTTGTTGGTCACAACGCCCCATGGGCAATCCAGTTCCTCCAGTTGCTGGAGCAAGCCATCCAGTTGATCAAAGACGCGCGAGTCCTGGCAAACCATCTCGGCATATCGCTCCAGGTATTCCTGGTGAAAGTCGTCACCGAACTCGATTTCCATTTCTGGAAACCCGAGCGTCAATAAGCCGACAGCTCCGTTGGAAACATTGGAACGTGCGAGTTCGTATGCCGAAGGCTCGACACCGTGCTCTTGCTGCAGGCGATGCAGCACCGCGACCATGTCCGGTGCGGTATCGACCAGCGTACCGTCCAGATCAAACAGAACGGCGTTGTATTCCGTACCGTAAAGCTCAGTCACGCCGAAAATACATCAGGTAGTTGACGTCGAGGTTTTCACCCAGCGAGTACTCCTTGCTGAGTGGGTTGTAGAGCATGCCGATGCTGCTTCGCAAGGTGAGACCTGCGTGTCGCGCCCAGGATTCGAGTTCTGATGGGCGGATGAATTTCTCGTAATCATGTGTGCCGGCGGGTAATAACTTGAGGATGTATTCGGCACCGACGATAGCGAATGCGAACGACTTCGGGTTGCGATTGATCGTTGAGAAAAAAACATGGCCACCGGGCTTCACAAGCTCCGCACAGGATTTGATTACTTGTGACGGATCCGGAACGTGTTCAAGCATTTCGAGACAGGTCACAACGTCGTATGTTGCGGCCTCATCAGCGGCGAGTTCCTCGGCGGTCGCCTGGCGGTAATCAACTTCAGCTGCAGATTCATGCTGGTGAAGTCGTGCTACCGTCAGAGGGCCTTCGGCCATATCGATACCCGTCACAGTCGCACCGGCGACGGCCATGGATTCAGCGAGGATACCGCCACCACAGCCAATATCGACGACTTTTGCTGCGGACAACTGGACGTGTTGTCGAATCCAGTCGAGTCGCAACGGGTTGATCTCGTGCAGCGCTCGAAATTCACCGTCCGGGTCCCACCATCGGGAGGCAAGGGCGTCGAATTTCGCGACTTCCGCCGCATCAACATTGTCTCTGACTGTATTCATTCTCGTAATTACCTGTAACTAACTATGAGGTGTAGCAAAACGATCGCGCCATTCGCTGCTGCGACGCAGCAGGTGATCAGTATCTATATTGGTAAGTTGGCCATTGTCCAGGTGATGCTTGCCAGCGATCCACACATCGGTGACCTGATCCGCACTTGCGGTGTAGACAAGTTGAGTGACCGGGTCGTAGACCGGTTGGCTGTGTAAACGGTTAAGGTCAACACAGGCCAGATCAGCCCATTTGCCCGGCTCAATGGACCCGGTTTCTTTCGCGAGTCCAAGTGCGGACGCACCCCCAAGCGTTGCCATGCGGAGCACGTCGCTGGCGGATAAAGCGGCCGCATTTGCCGCGCTGGTCTTGGCGAGCAATGCTGCCGCACGCATCTCCGCAAGCATGTCGAGCGTATTGTTACTGGCCGCACTGTCAGTACCGATTGCAACATTAATTCCAGCATCGCGATAGCTGGTGATCGGTGCAATGCCACTGGCGAGTTTTAGGTTTGATCTTGGGCAATGCGCGACACTTACACCCTTTTCGGCAAAAACCTCGATATCTGTGGCGCTCATGTGCACCGAATGCACTGCCAGCAAAGACGCATTGATGATGCCCAGTTCATGCAGGCGGTCAAACGGTCTCTTACCGGTGCGCTCTAGGGTTGATGCAACCTCGTGTGCGGTTTCGTGCAGATGAATCTGTGTGCGAACGTCCAGTTGGTCGGCCAATACCCGCAGTTCCAGGAACGATTTATCGGACAGTGCGGATGTTGAATGCGGCGCGAAACAGGTCGATACGAGCGGGTGGTCAGCATATGGGTCGTGCACGAGATCGCTGGCCTTGTGCATGTACTCGGCAGCATCAGCCGCCCAAGCCGTCGGGAATTCAATGATCGGCGTTCCCACCATCGCACGCATTTGCAGATCCACGGCGGTCTCAGCGACGATTTCAGGGAAGAAATACTGATCACTGAAGCAGGTAGTGCCGCCCGATATCATCTCCGCTATAGCCAACTCAGTGCCGTCACGGACCATTTCTGCGCTGACCCAGCGCTTTTCCACCGGCCAGATGCCATTTTGCAGCCATGGTTCCAGTGGCATGTCCTCGGCCATGCCCCGCATCAGGCTCATCGCGGCGTGAGTATGAGCATTGACAAAACCGGGTATGAGCACGTGGTCCGCCTTCACAATAAATACGCTGGGCTGGTATTTTTCGCGGGCATCGACGAGCGGCAAGACGTCCGTAACACGGCCGTCATCAACGATGACGGCGTGCTCCGAAAGGACCACATTTGCTGGCTCAACGGGTACGCACCATCGGGGTGCAATCAGGGTATCGCAATGTTGCATAGTCGGGGCAGTATACGCGTCGCGCCGGGCACTTCCAGCGGCGTTTTAAATACCGCTGAAAGGCGCTAAAACACTGCTGTTTCAAGGCCTCGTGTGCTATTATTCTGAGCCTTACCCGGCCGCGATTTAAGGGCCGAAACAAGCACGGCACACACACGACATTGTTCGCTTGAAATCCAGCATTATATGACTATCTGAACCCGCTCCCAGGATCGGGATCGTGCTGGGGTTTTGAGCCAGGAAAAGTAGGAAAATATGGCTGAAGTTGCACAGGAATTGCTGTCTGTAAGTCTCGAAGAGGAGATGCAGCAGTCCTATCTGGATTACGCGATGAGCGTCATCGTTGGTAGAGCATTGCCAGATGTTCGTGATGGCCTGAAGCCTGTCCACCGTCGCGTTTTGCACGCCATGCGTGTGCTGGGTAATGACTACAACAAGCCTTACAAGAAATCGGCAAGGGTGGTCGGTGATGTCATCGGTAAATACCATCCGCACGGCGATACAGCGGTTTACGACACCATCGTCCGAATGGCGCAGCCGTTTTCGTTGCGTTACATGCTGGTGGACGGGCAGGGTAACTTTGGTTCGGTAGATGGCGATTCGCCCGCAGCTATGCGCTATACCGAAGTTCGCATGGCAAAAGTGGCGCATGAGTTGCTCGCAGATATCGACAGGGAAACGGTCGATTTCGTTGAGAACTACGATGGTTCCGAAAGCGAGCCGTCTGTCATGCCAACTCGAATTCCGAATCTGTTGGTTAATGGTTCATCCGGTATTGCGGTGGGAATGGCAACCAATATCGCGCCGCACAATCTTACCGAGGTTATCAACGCCTGCATGGCATTGATTGCAGATCCCGCCATCGATGTTCCAGGTCTGATGGAACATATCCCGGGCCCCGATTTCCCGACTGCCGGTATCATTAATGGTGCCGCGGGTATTTATTCTGCGTACCGGACGGGCCGCGGCCGCGTCCATATTCGCGGCAGAACCGAAGTTGAAGTCATTAACTCGCGTGGTAAAGAAGCGATTATCGTCACTGAGTTACCGTACCAGGTTAACAAAGCACGCCTGATTGAAAAGATTGCCGATCTCGTTCGCGAGAAACGCATCGAGGGCATCAGCGAACTACGCGACGAATCCGACAAAGACGGTATGCGAATCGTTATCGAGCTCAAGATGGGCGAGGTTAGCGATGTGGTTTTGAATAATCTGTACAAGCAGACCGCTTTACAGAGTGTCTTCGGCATTAATATGGTCGCGTTGCACGAGGGCCAGCCGAAGCTGCTGAACCTCAAGCAGATTCTTGAGGCATTTCTTGCACACCGCCGCGAGGTCGTTACACGTCGCAGCATTTACGATCTGCGCAAGGCTCGCGATCGCGCGCACGTTTTGGAAGGACAGACCGTTGCGCTCGCGAATATTGATGAGGTTATTGCACTGATCAAGTCATCTGCGTCACCAGCAGAGGCAAAGGCCGGTTTGATGGGCCGTGACTGGGCGCCCGGCGCGGTCACCGGAATGCTCGAGCGAGCCGGCGACATGGATACCCGGCCGGACGGTTTAGAAGCTCTATCCGGACTTATTGACGGTAATTATCGGCTCTCAGCCGTCCAGGCCCAGGCGATCCTCGATCTCCGTTTGCATCGTTTGACGGGGCTTGAGCAAGATAAAATTATTAAAGAATACAAAGAATTACTGGAGAAAATTAAAGAATTTTCTAGCATACTTGCGAACCCCGATTTACTGCTCGACGTCATAAAGGCTGAGCTGATCGAGATTCGCGATGCTTACGGCGACGAACGTCGCACGGAGATTGTTCAGGATCACTCGGACCTCAGTGTAGAAGACCTGATCCCTGAGGAAGAGGTCGTCGTTACTTTGTCGCACGGTGGTTACGCGAAGGCACAACCGATCGAGGCTTATCAGGCGCAAAAGCGTGGTGGACGTGGACGTTCGGCGACGAAGGTCAAAGACGAAGACTTTATCGACAAACTCTTTGTTGCCAATACGCACGACACTATCTTGTGTTTCTCCAGTCGCGGCAAAATGTATTGGCTGAAGGTGTTCCAGGTACCACAGGCGAGTCGTGGATCACGCGGAAAACCG
Source organism: Woeseiaceae bacterium (assembly GCA_021773055.1). GTDB lineage: Bacteria > Pseudomonadota > Gammaproteobacteria > Steroidobacterales > Woeseiaceae > UBA1847. Next base: position 108,338 of record JAJFKV010000015.1, on the reverse strand, counting down.
ATCGTAAATCTGTTGCCACTGGAAGAAGGTGAGCGGATTAATGCGGTCCTGCCTATTCGCGAATATACGGAAGGAAATTTCGTCTTTATGGCGACATCGGGCGGAACAGTTAAGAAGACGCCATTGAGTCAGTTCTCTCGCCCCCGCGCCAGCGGCATTATCGCGATTGATTTGCGTGGTGAAGACAAGCTGGTCAATGTTGAACTCACGGATGGCAGTGCAGAAGTACTGTTGGTTGCAAGCCATGGCAAGTCGATTCGCTTCATAGAAGAGGACGTTCGGCCAATGGGACGGGGTGCCGCGGGTGTACGTGGCATCAAATTGCCAGCTGGCGATAAAGTGATCGCATTGTCGATCATGCGTGACGGATTGATTCTTACGGCGACCGAAAACGGCTACGGCAAAAGAACTCCTGTCGATGATTTCCCCGTTCAGGGGCGCGGCGGCCAGGGTGTGATCGCGATTCAGACCACGGATCGAAACGGCAAGACAGTCGGCGCACTGCAGGTAGCGGACGAAGATGAAGTCATGTTGATCAGCTCAAATGGTACTCTCGTCCGTACCGGTGTAGACGATATTTCAATCATGGGTCGCAATACTCAGGGCGTCCGATTGATTCGCGTCGAAAAGGGGCAGAGGCTTGTCGGTCTGGCACGAATCGAAGCGATTGAGGATGAAGACGAGTGATGCACCAATAGGGTGCGTCTTATGCGATCGCGGGCTGTTCTTATCTCTATTTAAGTAGTGCAATTGCGACTTCAAACCGTAACAATACGCGCCCATTCGCCCGAAGGACCCTAGCGACATGTCTCGCGTCTACAACTTCAGCGCCGGCCCCGCGGCGCTTCCCCTCGAAGTACTTCAGCAAATACAAAATGACATTCCTGACTGGCAAAGCACCGGTATGTCGGTCATGGAAGTTAGTCACCGCAGCAAGGAATTCGTCGAGTTGGCCGCTCGGGCTGAAGCGAATCTTCGACAATTGCTTGCCGTGCCTGATGATTACAGCGTGTTATTCCCGCAAGGCGGTGCAACGATGCAGATGGCGATGACACCGCTGAATTTGACGGCGGCCGGCGATACTGCGGATTACGTTGTCACCGGCAGTTGGGGCAAGAAGGCAGCGGGAGAAGCGGCCAAATTTTGTCAATCCAATATAGTCGCCGACGCCTCCGATAAGAACTTCACCTATATACCCGATGAGTCAAGCTGGAACCGCAGTGACAACGCAGCCTATTTGCATTACGTACCCAATGAAACGATAGCCGGAGTCGAATTTCATTTCGTACCGGGAGGCGATGTGCCACTGGTTGCGGATATGTCGAGCACCATTCTGTCGCGACCCGTTGATGTCAGCCGATTTGCTGCAATCTATGCGGGCGCACAGAAAAACATAGGTCCGGCAGGCATTACTCTCGTTATTGTCAGGAACGACCTGCTGGAACGCGCTCGCGCGAACAATCCGCACTTGATGACATGGAAGTCCTACGCCGATTCAGACTCCATGACGAATACACCACCGACTTTCGCCTGGTACGTCGCTGATCTCGTCTTTCAGTGGTTGAAAGATATGGGCGGTGTTGAAGCCATAGGTCTCATCAACGCGCGTAAAGCGAGCAAGCTCTATGCTGCGATCGATGCCTCTGATTTTTATACGAATCCGGTTGCGAAAGATTGCCGGTCGTGGATGAACGTGCCGTTTATTCTCGCGGACAGTGCCCTCGACGCCACGTTTCTTGAACAAAGCAAAGCCGCCGGTCTGACGAACCTCAAAGGCCACAGATCTGTCGGTGGCATGCGCGCGTCAATTTATAACGCTGTTAGCGAAGAAGCTGTGAATGCGTTGATCACATTCATGGCCGAGTTTGAACGAACCAATGCTTAAGTCCGGCGTCGCCGCCCCAAAGAGAGATAACAGGAATGTTTAAGGTACTGACAATGAACAACATCGCAGTTGCGGGTTTACGCCGACTGCCAAGAGATCGATTCGAGGTTGCCTCGGAAATAGCACATCCGGACGCGATTCTGTTGCGTTCGCAAAATATGCACGACCTGGATATCCCGGAGACAGTCGCAGCGATTGGACGTGCTGGCGCTGGTACGAACAATATTCCGCTTGATGCGATGAGTGCGCGTGGTGTACCGGTTTTCAATGCCCCGGGCGCCAACGCGAACGCGGTTAAGGAACTCGTGATCGCCGCCATGCTAATCGGCGCGCGAAACCTCTGTCATGCCAGCGAGTATGTTGGTGGACTGACAGAATCAGGCGATGCGCTCAACAAAGTTGTTGAGGCCGGCAAGAAACAGTTTGTCGGCTCTGAGTTACCGGGCAAGACGCTCGGCGTTATCGGGCTTGGGGCAATCGGTGTTGAGGTTGCGAACGCAGCGTTGCCGCTGGGAATGAAAGTCGTCGGTTTCGATCCTGCCATCACGGTCCGCAACGCATGGCAACTTTCTTCTGGCGTCGAGCATGCGGAAACTCTGGATCAGTTATTTCAGCACGCAGACTTTGTCACATCGCACGTGCCACTTATGGACGCAACGCGCAACATGGTCAACGCAGATCGAATCGCGCTGATGAACGATGGTGGGATACTTGTTAATTTTGCGCGCGGTGGCGTCGTCGACGATGCCGCAGCTATTGCTGCGCTTGATAGCGGTAAATTGCACGCGTTCATAACTGACTTCCCGACGCCGGAAATGATTGCACATCCGAAGGTGGTCGCATTACCTCACATGGGAGCGTCGACATCTGAGGCGGAGGAAAATTGCGCGGTCATGGTTGCCGATAATGTCAGGGACTACCTCGAGAATGGCAACATACGTCACTCAGTCAACTTCCCGGAGGCGCGTTTACCGCGACTCGATGCCTGGCGAATCACGCTTGCGAACGCGAACGTGCCGAACATGGTGGGTCAGGTCTCCACGTGCATTGCGAACGCGGGGCTAAACATTGAGGATCTGTTGAATAAGTCTGTGGGTGAGTTCGCGTACAGCATTGTCGATGTCAATCGCGAACCTTCGCAGGAGCTACTTGATGAAATAGGCTCTATCGAGGGTGTTCTGACGTTGCGAAATCTCGGCAAGCCTGTATAACCTCAGGATTCCATTAGGTTTTCAGAGAAGGCAAGGCATGGCTGGGAAGGGCAAAGACATTGAGCCCCTGGATCTCACGAAGATCCGTCAACGCATTAACGAGGTCGACGAACGCATTCAGGCGCTGATCAGCGAGCGCGCGACGATTGCGCAGATGGTGGGTGTCGCTAAGGGCGATCTGGGATCCGCGGTCGATTACTACCGCCCTGAACGTGAGGCAGAAGTCCTGCGTGGCGTGGTTGAGCGTAACAAAGGTCCGATGCGCGACGACGAAATGCTGCGCCTGTTTCGCGAAATCATGTCCGCCTGTCTTGCTCAACAAGAGCCGCTAAAGATCGGCTTCCTGGGTCCGGAGGGCACCTTTACCCAAACTGCGGTATTCAAACACTTCGGGCATTCAGTACGTGCATTGCCTTTTCACACCATCGACGAAGTATTTCAGGAAGTAGAGTGCGGTGCGGCCGACTTTGGCGTCGTGCCGATTGAGAATTCCACTGAAGGTGCAGTCAATAATACGCTGGATATGTTCCTGACGTCGCCACTGAAGATATCCGGCGAAATCGAACTCAAGATCGAGCAGCACCTCATGGGGAGTATGCCGGGGCTCGAGAATATCGAGCGTATTTGTGCGCATGAACAGTCACTGGCGCAGTGTCGCGGTTGGTTACGTGAGTATCTTCCTCATGTGGAACTCATCGGTATGTCGAGCAATGCCGCGGGTGCGCGCAGAGCCCGCGATGAAGATGGCACTGCGGCGATCGGCCCGGAAGTTGCTGCCGATGTTTATGAACTAAAGATATTGGTTAATAACATTGAAGATCGCCCCGATAATGCAACGCGGTTTCTTGTTGTCGGCCGTAATCTGCTCGCAGCCAGCGGCGATGACAAGACCACCATATTGGTGTCGACGAGCGATACGGCCGGCGGTGCAGGGGTATTGCACCACTTGTTGCAGCCGCTGGCGGACCAGGGCGTTAACATGACGCGTATCGAGTCACGCCCCTCGCAGCGTAAGAAGTGGGACTACGTTTTCTTTATCGATATTGTCGGTCACGCGGAGGAATCGGCTGTTGCAGACGCCTTGGCAAATCTCGAGAAAAATAGCTCATTGTTCAGAGTGCTGGGCGCCTATCCCAAGGCCATCGGCTGAAAGTAACTTGTCAATCACACTTTTCTGATGCGCTTCGACGTTATTCCATCCAGGGTTGGTGATGCCACGGTTACCGTGCCGGGGGACAAGTCTGTTTCTCATCGGGCATTGATGCTCGGCAGCATCGCCGAGGGTCGTACGGAGGTCAGTGGATTTCTGGCCGGTGAAGACTGTTTGGCGACATTGGCGGCGATGAGGGCGCTCGGAGTCGATATCCAGCAGCCGTCTCCGACTGAAATGTCTATTGAGGGCGTTGGTCTGCATGGTTTACGGCCCCCCAGAGCCGAGCTTGACCTCGGAAATTCCGGTACGGCGATGCGCCTGATGACCGGTTTGTTGAGCGGACAGCCTTTTGACAGCGTACTAACCGGCGACGAATCGTTGAACGGCCGTCCGATGAATCGAATCGTCAATCCACTAACCAGGATGGGCGCTGCTATAGAAAGCGACTGCGATGGCTCGCCGCCGCTGCAGATTTCTGGTGGTCTGCAACTGCACGGAATTCATTACGACCTGCCAATGGCTAGCGCGCAGGTCAAATCTGCCATCCTTTTGGCGGGCTTGTACGCTACAGGGACGACCAGCGTGACCGAACCGGCGATCACTCGAGATCACACGGAGCGCATGCTCAAGTCGATGGGCGTTACTGTGACCTCTGTTGACGGTCGTATCGCCCTCAGCGGTGGCCAGCTTCTTCACGGATGTAATATAAAAGTGCCGGCGGACCTCTCGTCGGCTTCATTTGTCATGCTGGCTGCTATCTTGGCTAAAAAGGCCGATATTTTGATAAGCAATGTCGGCGTGAATCCAACGCGTACAGGCGTTATTGATATCCTGCGGGCCATGGGCGGCGATATCAGCCTTGAAAACCCGCAGTTGTCGGGCGAAGAACCGGTCGCCGATATTCGCGTGCGATCATCAGAGTTGCAGGGTGGTTGCGTTGATCCCGCACTGGTATCGCTTGCGATCGACGAATTTCCGGTCCTATTCGTCGCTGCTGCATCTGCAAGCGGAAAAACCGTGTTTTCCGGTATTGGAGAGCTGCGAGTTAAAGAGAGTGATCGTATCGCTGCGATGTCAGATGGACTGCGAAATCTGGGAATTGACGTCGACGAGACTGAGGATGGGGCTGTGGTTCATGGTGGGCAATTCTCAGGTGGTACGGTCCAGAGTCACGGTGACCACCGGATAGCAATGTCACTGGCGATAGCGGGCACCGTCGCAAGCGAGGCGGTACTTGTGGAAGATGTCGCTACAGTGGACACGTCCTTCCCGGATTTTTGCACCAGCATGGCATCGATCGGTGCCGAAATTCGTCCAGCTACGGATGCTTGAGGTGACAGGGACCGCAATTCCGCCGGTGATAGCGATAGACGGTCCGAGCGGCTCCGGCAAGGGAACCATCGCAAGACGGGTGGCCGAGGCCCTGGGTTTTCACTTGCTCGACAGCGGTGCCTTGTACCGTTTGACTGCGATTGCAGCCCAGGACCGTGGAATTCAGCTTGATGATGCGGACGCCGTTGCCCATGTCGCACGTAGCCTTGATGTCCGATTTGACAGTACAGAGGACGGATCTGAGCGCATTTTGCTGTCCGGTAAAGATGTGACACTGAATGTACGCAAGGAGTCGACCGGGGCAGGGGCTTCGACGGTGGCTGCAATTTCAGTGGTTCGGGAGGCTCTTTTGGAGCGTCAACGGGCCTTCCAGAGGGCGCCGGGGCTGGTCGCTGACGGACGCGATATGGGGACCCACGTGTTTAGTTCAGCAGTGCTCAAAATATTCCTGACCGCGAGTGCCGAGGAACGTGCCAAAAGGCGCTATAAGCAGTTGAAAGACAAGGGTATGGATGTTAGCCTTGCCGCCCTTTCACGGGACATAGAGGACCGTGACCGGCGGGATTCCGAGCGATCGGTAGCCCCGTTAAAGCCTGCAGCGGACGCCAGAATTCTGGATTCGTCAGGTCAGTCCATCGAAGCTGTTACACAAACAGTCCTGGATTTGGTCGCAAAGCTCTAATTTCTAGAAAAGGTAAATGGATAGGGTCGGACAGGATGTTCGCTCCTTTTTTTGTAATGACCGTCGGTCGCAGGATGCATGTCGACGTTTGGGTGGGAACTAAGTTGTTCCCTTGGATTAACTAACATGTCTGAAAGTTTTGCTGAATTATTTGAAGAAAGTTTTGCCAGTAAACAAATAAAGCCGGGGTCCATCATCACCGGTATTGTGGTGGCAATAAATGACGATGTCGTAATCGTCAGTGCAGGCCTCAAGTCAGAGGCTGTAATCCCCGTAGAACAATTCAAAAATGACAAGCGTGACGCTGAACTCGCCGTAGGTGATGAGATTGAAGTCGCACTGGACGCCGTTGAAGACGGTTTCGGTGAGACCAAACTTTCCCGCGAGAAAGCGATTCGTGCGCGTACCTGGATTGACCTTGAGAAAGCCTTTGAAGAAGGTGCCGTTGTCGAAGGCATCATCAACGGCCGAGTCAAGGGTGGCTTTACCGTCGAAATCGACAATGTCCGGGCATTCCTGCCAGGTTCATTGGTTGACGTTCGCCCGGTTCGCGACCCTGCGTACCTTGAAGGCAAGGAACTCGAATTTAAGGTCATCAAGCTGGACCAGCGTCGCAACAACGTAGTCGTATCACGTCGTGCTGTTGTCGAGAAGGAATACTCCGCAGAGCGTGAGGCACTCCTGAAAGAGCTTCAGGAAGGCAATACCGTTAAGGGAATAATAAAGAACCTGACAGACTATGGTGCCTTTGTTGACTTGGGCGGAATTGACGGCCTGCTGCACATTACTGATATGGCCTGGAAGCGCGTTAAACATCCTTCCGAGGTTGTGGACGTGGGTCAGGAAATTGACGTCAAGATTCTCAAATTCGACCGCGAACGCCAGCGTGTATCGCTTGGCATGAAGCAGCTCGGAGAGGATCCGTGGCAGGATCTGGCACGTCGTTATCCGCCGCAGACTCGCATGTTCGGTAAGGTTACGAACATTGCAGACTACGGTTGCTTCGTTGAAATCGAAGATGGCGTTGAAGGCCTGGTTCACGTTTCCGAAATGGATTGGACCAACAAGAACGTTAATCCGGCGCGCGTTGTTCAGATTGGCGAAGAAGTCGAAGTCATGGTTATCGAAATCGATGAAGAACGTCGTCGTATCTCACTGGGTGTCAAACAGTGTAAGTCGAATCCATGGGCCGAGTTCGCCGCTACATTCAATCGCTCCGACAAGGTATCCGGTCAGATCAAATCGATCACCGATTTCGGTATTTTCATCGGGCTTGACGGCGGCATCGACGGTCTCGTACACCTCTCTGACATTTCCTGGGATTACCCTGGCGAAGAAGCCGTGCGTAATTACAAGAAGGGTCAGGAGATCGAGGCAGCGGTTCTTGCCATTGATGCAGAACGCGAGCGTATCTCTCTGGGCATCAAGCAACTTGAGAAAGATCCATTCTCCGGCTGGCTTGCAGCACATCCGAAGAACACGATCGTTACAGGCACCGTGACCGAGGTTGATGTTCGTGGCGCAATCGTGGATCTGGGTGATGGCGTATTTGGTTCTCTGCGTGCATCTGAACTGGCTCGTGGCCGGGTTGAGGACGCTCGTACGATGATCAAGGTTGGTGAAGAGGTTGAGGCCAAATTCACCAATGTTGATCGCAAGAACCGCACGATCGCACTTTCCATCAAGGCTAAAGAGGTTCACGAGGAGCAAGAGGCGGTTAGTAGCTATAAGTCTGATTCCTCTGCAGCCCCTGTAGGAACCACACTTGGCGAGCTTCTGAAGGAAAAGATGTCCGGCGGAAGCAAATAATAAGTAAAAAAGGTAGCCCGGACGCCTCTGTCCGGGCTATTATTACCTTTACTATCCGTAGGTTACGATAATCAAACGGTACAGCGATAGGTAAAATGACGAAATCAGAACTTATTGAAGCAATTTCGCGCAAGCAAAAACACCTGCCTGCAAAAGATGTCGAACTGGCAGTGAAGCATCTGCTCGATATTATGAGCGACTCCCTGGCTCAGGGTCAGCGCATCGAAATAAGAGGCTTCGGCAGTTTTTCACTGCACTATCGGCCACCTCGTATTGGTCGTAATCCGAAGACGGGGGAGGCTGTGGCTTTGTCCGGAAAATATGTGCCGCACTTTAAGCCAGGCAAAGACCTGCGCGAACGTGTGGATGCAAGTCGCCACTTTCCTATAAAGAATTGATCGCTCTCAAACGTATTGGTCTCGCAGTACTGGTCATCCTGATTTTTTCGGCGATGGTCGTATTTACAGCTGGTAATCCGGATGAGGTAAGCATCAAGCTGCTTCACTGGGAATTTGGTTCCCCCATCTCTCTCGCTTTCACAATTGCCTTTGCCATCGGCTGGCTTTTCGGTGTTATTTGCATGGGTCTTTATGCCTTCAAGGTTTCCAATGAGCGTCGCATGTTGCGTCGTTCCCTGCGCATGTCCGAGAATGAAGTCAGCAGTTTGAGAAGTCTGCCGTTAAGCGATGCCGACTGAATCCACATTTTTATTAGCGGGTCTGTTCCTTTTACTGGCGGCCGCGGGCTGGGCAATGGGACGCTTCGGCGAGCGCGACGAAGAAGCAGCGCCGCCACCGCTCAATATCGACTACCTGAAGGGCCTGAACTTCTTGTTGAACGAACAGACTGATCAGGCGCTCGAGCACTTTCTTCGCATGGTTCGTGTCGACGATAAGACGATCGAAACTCACTTTGCACTCGGCAGTCTTTTTCGACGGCGGGGTGAGGTGGATCGGGCGATCCGAATTCATCAGAACATTATTGCCAGACCGGATCTTGCCGCAGAACAGCGCGACCAGGCGTTGTATTCACTCGCGAAGGACTATCTTGGCGCCGGTCTGCTCGATCGTGCGGAGAAGTTGTTCGTACGACTGGCTCAAGGGTCACGATTTCAGGTTCAGGCTCTGGAAGCGCTGTGCGGCATTTATGAACAGGAGCGTGACTGGGAGAAGGCCATTGAATCCGGGCAGCGCCTGGAGGTGCTGGGTGGTCGTTCACTGGCGTTACAGATAGCGCACTATCACTGTGAACTCGCCGAAGCGGCAGCGGCAAAAAAAGATTACGCGTCGGCACGTAAGTCTGTAAAAAAAGCGCAGTCCGGGCGACCAAGAACGATGCGTGGTGCTTTGACACGAGCGCACATTGCGCGAGATACCGACGACAACAAGACCGCGCTGAAGCTTTACCACCGTATTATCGATGAGAACACTTATCTCATCGCCGAAGCGCTCCCGGAAATTGTGTCGATTTACGAGCGCGAGAACGCAACCGCTGAATTAGAGTCAGCATTGCAGGCTATGCTGAAGAAAAATCCTGAGATGAACTCTCTCGTCGCTTATACCGCTATCGTGAATGATCTCGGTGGTATTCCGGCGATTGATGATTGCGTTGAGCAGTACATGCTGAACGAACCGACACTCGGTGAGTTTGTCGATTTGCAGCAACTGACAGAGGGTGCAGAGGGATCGAGAGAGTTCGCGCTCGCCAAGGTTCGCGGTGCACTCTCCAAATTGGCCAGCGCTACGCCGAGATATCAGTGCCAGGAATGCGGCTTTTCGAGCCAGCGCTTGCTTTGGCAATGCCCCAGTTGTCGAAACTGGGAGACACAGCGTCCGGCGTCGCGGGTGCAATTTGATACGGTTCTGCAGCACAGCATCACGGATCTGTAGCTAGACATCAGCCTATTTCCCTGTAAATAGCACCATTTTGCGGGCGGTTGAATTCGATTTCGACGCATAAGCTTACTTCTTCCATGAAAAACGAAGGAGCTTACGATGAAATTTCTACCTACCGCTGCTGCAGTTGCCTTGTTGTCTCTGCCCGTTCTGGCATTCGCCGGACAGGTCAATATCAATACTGCAGACGCAGAAACCATTGCCGCTGAGCTAAACGGCGTTGGACTGTCCAAAGCCAAAGCCATTATCGAGTACCGCAGCAAGCACGGACCATTCAGGAGCGCTGACGACCTGTCCCTGGTAAAGGGAATCGGGGAGCGGACTGTTGAAAAAAACCGCGCTGATATCCAGGTGTCGACACCGAAAAAGAAATAGCGATCGTTCGTAATTGACGTTCACTATTTCCGGGGTCGCGCCGGTTCGCTCCTGGCGCGACCCCATTCTCGGTTTACAACGTGACGCTGTTCATGACGTTGGTGGCTGGTTTTGGCTATGATGCGTGCTGTTTGAGTGACGGAGCAGTTGGGTGGCACAAAAAGTCAGAGCAGCAGTTTTTCCGGTAGCCGGACGTGGAACGCGGTTTCTTCCTGCGACAAAAGCCAGTCCCAAGGAAATGCTGCCAATCGTTGACAAACCGCTGATCCAATATGCGGTCGAGGAAGCGATAAGCGCGGGAGCGACCAAGCTCGTTTTTGTCACCGGCAGTTCCAAGCGAGCAATTGAGGACCATTTCGATACAGATGCGGAGCTCGAGCAGGCATTGACGGAATCGGGCAAGGACGAACTGCTACGGTCAATTCAGGATATCGTACCACCCGGTGTTTCCTGCATTTATATACGACAGGGCAAGCCGCTGGGGCTGGGTCATGCTGTTTTGTGTGCGCGACCGGCTGTTGGTAACGAGCCTTTTTTTGTACATCTTGCCGATGATCTCATCGCGGGATCGCCGGGTTGCCTCGAGCAAATGGCGGCGGAACACAGCGAACACAATGGTAGCGTCGTTGCTGTAGAAACAGTGCCGCGTGAAAATACATCCAGCTATGGCATCGTCGCTGTGGATGAGAGCGACAGGAATCGCGTCACCGAGATCGTGGAGAAGCCGGCACCGGCAGACGCGCCATCAAACTCGGCGGTCGTTGGCCGCTATTTGCTGGCACCGGAAATCTTCGACAAGCTCGAGAACATTGGAAAAGGTGCGGGAGGTGAAATTCAACTTACCGATGGCATCGCCGCATTACTGGATCAATCGCCGGTTTATGCATACTCGTTCGATGGTGTGCGTTATGACTGTGGCAGCAAGCTTGGCTATCTTCAGGCGACGGTAGCCTACGGCCTGAATCATCCGGACACCGGAGAAAGATTCCGAGAGCACCTAAAAGCAGTGCTCTCCGACTAGTAGCTTCAGTCCGCTTTCCGATTAAGAAATGCGCTAGTATCCCTGTTCCGAATTTCGAAAGATCTGAACAGGGGATTTCTATGCGTTTGATTCTGCTAACGTTTTTGGTGGCTTTCACAACAACCGTGAACGCCCAGCAGACTTACCTGATCGACTGGGAGGAGGTCGGTGCTGAATCAATCGATCATTTTGTTGAACTGATTCAGATCAACTCCTCTAATCCCCCCGGCAATGAAACTGATGTCGCCACCTATTTGCGAGCTGCTCTTGCAGAGGAGGGAATTCAGTCTGAGTTGTATGCACTCGAAGAATCTCGCGCCAACCTCGTAGCCCGAATAGTGGGCAACGGTTCGAAGCGGCCAATATTGCTCATGGGGCATACAGACGTCGTGGGTGTCCAGGCGGACAAATGGTACGCCGACCCTTTCAGCGGTATGCGGCAGGACGGATTCATATACGGACGTGGCACGCTTGACGATAAAGATAATGTGGCAGCCGCTCTGACAGTTATGAAACTTCTAAAGCGCTACGGCGTTGAGTTGGATCGTGACGTTATTTTCCTCGCCGAATCCGGCGAAGAGGGCACACCAGAAGTTGGCATAAACTTCATGGTCGAAAAACATTTTGACGTTATTGATGCTGAATATTGCCTCGCTGAAGGTGGCACAAATGTAATCAGGAATGATGTGGTTGATACGGTCGGAATCGAAACGACTGAAAAAATGCCTCGTCGAGTCACGCTGGTCGCGCGCGGGACACCCAGTCATGGGTCGGTACCGACCTTGAAGAATGCAGTACTCATCCTGGCAAACGCGGTTGCCAAAGCGGGCACCTGGGAGACGGAAGTCCGATTTAACCAAACGACGCGCGCCTATTTCCAGAGAATGGCGGAGATATCGGAGCCGGATGACGCTCACCGATACAACAATGTTGAAGACCCGGAACAGAGCGAGGCGATTCAGCAGTATTTCCTCGAGAATTTTCCATACCACTATTCAATTTCCCGGACGTCCGTCGCGCCGACCGTCATCGATGCTGGCTTTAGAAAAAACGTCATTCCATCCGAGGCTAGTGCAATTCTGGACATTCGTATGCTGCCGGACGAAAGCGTCGAGGAGTTTTATGCAAAACTTGCGGAGGTTATCGACGATCCCCGCGTAGAAATTGTGCCGGAGCGAATTTATCGGCCTGCTGCGCCACCGTCGGAAATTGACAACGAAATGTTTCAAACGCTGGAGCGCGTAGCGCGGCAAATGTTTCCATCGGCAACGGTGCTTCCTGTCATGTCGACAGGCGCCACTGATATGGCGCAGGTCAGGGCAAAGGGAATGCAATCCTATGGCATCGGTCCGTCACGCTCGATTGAAGAAATAAACAGCGGCTATGGTGCCCACGGCGATAATGAGCGCATTTCTGAAGAAGCATACGTCGACTTGGTGAAATTCATGTGGAATGTAGTTATAGAGATAGCCGCGAAGCCGCAATAGTCACAATAATGAAGGAATTATTATGTACCGTAGCCTACTGATTGCAGTACTTGCATGCGTGTCGGCATCGACTTGGGCGGACAGCGTCCTCATCGAGAATGTCCGAATATTTAACGGTGTTGATGCGACCCTGACGCAAGGACATGTGCTGGTAGAAGGCGGTCTGATAGCGAAAGTTTCAAGCGCTGCGATTGATGTTGACGATGATACCCAGGTAATCGACGGCGCTAATCGCGTGCTGTCACCCGGTTTTATCGATCTGCATGTTCATCTGACGTCGCATGTTCCTTACGATCAGATTGACGCCCACGGAACAGTTGTCGGAGCTGTTGCAAACGACGTTGCCCGTCACTTTCTGGATAGCGGTTTTACGACTGTCCGAGATGCTGGTGGCACGCACCCGGATCTCGCACGGGCAATTGAACTCGGTACCGTTTACGGTCCGCGGGTTTTTCCATCAGGCGCGGTGCTTTCGCAAACCGGTGGCCATGGTGATTGGCGACATTCGAGCGTCCCGAATCCGACTTTGAGGGGAAGCAATCCATATATTCATTCGGACCAGGCAGTCATTGTTGACGGCGTTGATCAACACCTGGCCGCTGTGCGCGAGAATCTTCGCTTCGGCGCAACCCAGATCAAGATCATGGGCGGCGGTGGCGTAATGTCCGATTACGATCCGATTCATTCGCTGCAGCCGTCACCGGAAGAGATTCGCGCGGCAGTACAGGCGGCGGGTGATTTCGGCACCTATGTGCTGGCGCATGCCTACACCAGCGAAGCTGTGCGCCGCCTTATCGATAATGGGGTCCGTTGTATCGAACACGGGTTATTAATCGATGATGCGACGGCCAAAATCGTTAAGAAGAATGATGTCGTTATCAGTACCCAGTTGGTGGTTTACAGGGCGCTCAAGGACTTACCGGGCATCACTGAAACAAACCTCGCGAAGCTGGCGGTGGTTTTGAAGGGGCAGGAAAACCTGATCCGATTGATAAAGAAGTACGACATCACGACCGGGTTTGCGACCGATTTGATTGGCGGCATGTATCCGATGCTGACGCGCGAATTTACGGAGCGCGCGATGTACTGGACACCAGCGGAAGTTCTCGCTCAGGCGACATCAGAGAGCGCCAAAGTAATCCGTATGGCCGGGCGACTGAATCGTCACGGGAATTTTGGAGAAATTCGTGAAGGCTGGGTCGCTGACCTGCTGTTGATCAACGGCGAACCAATGCAAGACATCTCGGTATTGCGAGACCCGGAGAAGAACCTCGCCCTGATCATGAAGGGTGGCGAAATTGTTAAGAATCAGACGGGAACGTGACTGGCCCACAATAGCGTGGCAGAAAGACCCGCCAATTTTTCACTTAGTTGAATATAAAAAGGCCTTCGAAAGAAGGCCTTTTTGAACTTGGCTCCCCGACGCGGACTCGAACCACGGACATTCTGATTAACAGTCAGACGCTCTACCAACTGAGCTATCGGGGAATAGGTCGGCACCGATCACTGTTGCTACTAGGTGCGGGCCGGGATTTTGGTTCAGAGGGGTGCCGAAGTCAAGCCATAAGCACCCGTTTTATGCGATTGATCGCCTCTTCGAGTGTTTCCATCGAGCACGCGAATGACAGGCGTATGTAGCCCGGCGCGCCAAACGCCATCCCGGGCACGCAAGCGACGTCGGCTTCGTTGATAAGCAATTCCACGAGATCGGTATCGCTGGCCAGCGACTTGCCATTCATGGCCTCGGTAACACGCGGGAACGCGTAAAATGTGCCCTCGCCACGGCGACATTCAAATCCTTCGATGTCGTTTAACGCCGTAACCACGAAATCATGGCGTCGCTGGTAGGCCGCCGTCATGTTCGCTACCGGCGACTGATCACCTGACAAAGCCGCAATAGCCGCGACCTGGGACACACTGCAGGGATTGGATGTACTTTGACTCTGGATGGTCCTCATCGCTGTTATAAGCTCCTGCGGGCCTGCGGCGTAGCCGATTCGCCAACCAGTCATTGCATAGGCTTTCGAGACTCCATTCGTGGTCACCGTGCGCTCGTATAGATCAGGGCAGGCCGTCGCAAAACTGCAAAACGGGTCTGCACCCCAATGAATGTGCTCGTAAATATCGTCTGCAACAACGACGATCTGCGGATGATCATTTATGACCGCACCAAGGGCCTGCAGCTCTGCCTTGGTATAACTCGCGCCAGTAGGATTACTTGGGCTATTGAGGATCAACAGGCGAGTTCTTGGTGTTATCGCTGCAGTTAACTGTTCTGGCGTGATCTTGAAGTCGTCTTCGATACCTGCAGCGATAATTACCGGTTCTGCACCGCCCAGTCGCACCATATCGGGATAGGAAACCCAGTAGGGCGCAGGAATGATCGCCTCGTCTTGGGGCCCCAGGAGCGCGAGACAGAGGTTAAACAGGCACTGCTTGGCGCCGCTGGAAACGATGATCTGCGCCGCGTCGTAGTTGAGGCTATTCTCGCGCTGGAACTTTTCCCTGATAGCGTTTTTCAAAGCCGCCGTTCCATCAACAGGCGTGTACCTGGTCTCACCATTTTCAATCGCCTGCTGCGCGGCAGTCCTGATGTGCTGCGGCGTATCGAAATCCGGCTCGCCGGTCCCAAGGCTGATGATGTCCCGGCCCGCAGCACGCAACTCGGCCGCGAGGGCGAGCACCGCACCCGTTGCTGATGGCTTAATGGCTGCCATTCTTTTGGAAACTGATAAACTCACTCGATTGCCTCTCATAAATGCATGGCCATGGTACGTCAATCCAAAGACCTTCCCAACAGACAAAGCGATGATCGCGATCACCTGACACTCACTGCGGATTTCGCACCGGCCGGTGATCAGGTCAAGGCGATCTCAGGATTGCTGGAGGGCCTCGATGATGGTCTCGCCAGGCAGACTCTCCTGGGTGTGACGGGTTCAGGCAAGACATTCACTATCGCCAGCATTGTCGAGCGTTCGCAACGTCCAGCGATCATTCTGGCACCGAACAAGACTCTGGCAGCGCAGTTGTACGGCGAGATGCGAGAGTTCTTCCCGAAGAATGCCGTCGAATATTTCGTTTCGTACTACGATTACTATCAGCCGGAGGCCTATGTACCGAGCTCCGACACCTACATTGAGAAAGACGCTTCGATAAATCAGCATATTGAACAAATGCGGTTGTCCGCGACCAAAGCATTGATCGAGCGGCCGGATGTCATCATCGTCGCGACAGTATCGGCCATTTATGGCCTGGGTGATCCGGAGGCGTACTTCAGCATGGTCTTGCATCTCGGGCGCGGTGATCGCATCGACCAGCGCGGTCTCTTGCGGCGGCTGGCCGAATTGCAATACACACGCAACGAGGTGGATCTTTCCCAGGGTACCTATCGGGTGAGGGGGGACGTTATTGATGTGTTCCCGGCGGAGTCAGAAAAAGATGCGGTTCGGATCGAGTTGTTTGACGACGAAATTGAATCATTGTCCTACTTCGACCCACTCACGGGTGAGCTTGTAAGACGTGTGCCGCGCCTGACAATCTTCCCGAAGAGTCATTACGTGACGCCAAGAGAACGCCTGCTGGGGGCGTGCGAGCACATCAAGGTCGAGCTTAAGGACCGCCTGGAGTATCTCCGAAAGCATCAAAAACTTTTGGAAGCTCAAAGACTTGAACAACGAACCTTATTTGATTTAGAGATGATCAGGGAACTCGGCTATTGCTCCGGTATCGAGAACTACTCGCGCTACCTGTCGGGACGCGGCGTCGGCGAACCGCCGCCGTGCCTGTTCGACTACGTGCCCGAAAATGCGATCCTCGTCATCGATGAAAGTCACGTGACGGTGCCGCAGCTCGGTGCGATGTACAAGGGTGATCGGTCGCGGAAGGAAACGCTCGTTGAGCACGGGTTTCGTCTGCCATCGGCACTCGACAACAGGCCGCTGCGCTTTGATGAATTCGAAGGATTGTCTCCGCAGACGGTTTACGTTTCCGCGACCCCTGGAAAGTATGAGGATGAATTCACGGATAAGGTTGTCGAACAGCTGGTGCGACCAACCGGACTTATAGATCCTGCGATCGAAGTTCGTCCTGCGCGTACGCAAGTCGATGACGTACTGTCCGAGATTTCGCTACGGGCTGCGAAAGAAGAACGCGTACTGATCACGACATTAACGAAACGGATGGCAGAAGATTTGACCGACTACTTGCAGGAACACGGTGTGCGCGTGCGTTACCTGCACTCGGATATCGGTACTGTCGAACGGACCGAAATCATTCGCGATCTCCGTTTGGGCGCGTTCGATGTGCTCGTTGGTATCAACCTGTTACGTGAAGGGCTGGACATGCCAGAGGTCTCACTGGTTGCCATTCTGGATGCGGATAAGGAAGGTTTTTTGCGCTCCGATCGCTCACTGATCCAGACAATGGGCCGTGCGGCCCGAAACATTAACGGCAAAGCAATCCTGTACGCGGACAAGATGACCGGATCGATGCAACGCGCGATGGAAGAGACCCGGCGGCGGCGCGAACACCAGGTTGCCTACAATGAAAAGCATGGCATCAAGCCTGAGTCGATCGTCAAGAAAGTCACGGATATCATGGAGTCCGCCTATCCGGATCCGCGGACTGAACGCAGAATGGTCGGTGATGACAAGGTTCCTTACGACGTTCTGAGCCCGGCACAATTGGTGAAAAAGGCCGCCAAGCTCGAAAAACAGATGCTGAAAGCGGCCCGGGACCTCGAATTTGAGGAAGCCGCGCGGCTGCGTGATGAGATCCAGCGGATGCGCGACTTCTCGCTGGGACTCGCCGATTAGGAAGCTCGTGAAGAGGCCTTGCAGTTCACCATATGCTTCAGTATCTTACGCGTCCCCGAACGGGGTCAGACCCTTTTTGGTTCTGTCAAAGGGGCCTGACCCCTTTGAAAATAGGGAGTAGGGCGATTAGCTCAGGGGTAGAGCGCCACGTTGACATCGTGGAGGTCGGTGGTTCGAGACCACCATCGCCCACCAATTCCCGCCTTGTGCCTGATTTTTTTACCATTATTTATGGTTTCCAAGGTTGTATCCTGCTTTCCGGCTATATAGAATCGCGTTCCCGCACTGGCTGCGGCGTCATCATGTGGCCATGTAAGTGTTGGAATTGTTGAGTTTCTGGAGGATTTGGGTATCGCAGTTACAAAGCGCGTAAGGCGCAATGACGAAATTGAAGCCACTGAGGTTCGGGTGATCGATTCACAAGGTGAGCAGGCAGGCGTCATGTCGCTTAGGGCAGGTATCGAGCTGGCGAAAGAAGAGGCCTTGGACCTCGTCGAAGTATCGCCAAATGCCGAGCCACCCGTGTGTCGAATTATGGATTTCGGCAAGTACTTGTTCGAACAGAACAAGAAGGCCCAATCTGCGAAACGCAAACAGAAACAAGTACACGTAAAAGAGATTAAGTTTCGTCCGGGAACGGACGAAGGTGACTACCAGATCAAGCTCGGGAAGCTGGTGCATTTTCTGGAAATTGGCGACAAAACCAAAGTCACATTGAGATTCAGGGGTCGGGAGATGGCGCACAAGGAATTGGGTGCACAGCTTCTGACCAGGGTCAGAGACGACCTGGAAGAATACGGTACAGTTGAGCAAATGCCACAAATGGAAGGACGGCAGATGGTCATGGTAATTGCGCCGAAGAAGCACTAAGCAGTAAGAACATTGCTGCAATAAAAGTGAGTATCAGCCCGAGGGTGTGACAACCGGAAAGGCTCTACCCGCCTGTAGCGGCCGGAATAGTCCGGTTCGTAGCAAGGCTTAAGGAAAGAAAATGTCTAAGATGAAAACCAACCGGGGCGCGGCCAAGCGCTTCAAGAAGACGGGTAAAGGTGGCTACAAGCGCGCCCAGTCCCACCTCAATCACATCCTCACCAAGAAGAAGTCGAAACGTAAGCGCCACTTGGGTGCGACCCTGCAGGTCGCAGATGCTGACGTAAAGAGCGTGCGCCGCATGCTCCCGTATAGTTAAGAGGAGATTGAGAAATGGCCAGAGTTAAGAGTGGCGTAACCGCCAAAGCCCGCCATAAGAAGGTCCTCGGTAAAGCGAAGGGCTACTACGGCGCGCGCAGCAAATTATTCAAGACAGCCAAGCAGGCTGTTATCAAAGCCGGTCAATACGCATATCGTGACCGTCGCCAACGTAAACGCCAGTTCCGCGCATTGTGGATCACACGCATCAATGCGGCAGCGCGTTTGCACGGTTTGTCCTACAGCCGTCTTATCAACGGGCTGAACAAAGCCGAGATTGAGGTTGACCGCAAGGTATTGGCCGATATCGCTGTACGCGATCCAGAAGCATTTGGTGCGATCGCTGCAGCTGCCAAGGCTGGTCTAGAAATCAAGACCGCCGCTTAGGCCGGAAATGCTCAGCCTAAGCGAGCTCATCGATCAGGCAGCGTCTGAAATTGACGCTGCCACCGATCTTGCCGCACTGGACGCTGTGCGGGTTTCTTATTTGGGCAAAAAAGGTGAGCTAACGGCTCGGCTGAAATCGCTTGGCCAACTTCCGGCGGAAGAAAGGTCGAGTGCCGGGCAGGGAATCAACAAAGCCAAGCAAGATGTCCAGGGGCGGCTAAATGTCCGCCGAGAGTCGCTCGAGAACGCTGCACTGGAGGTGAAGCTCGCCGCTGATGCGGTCGATGTTTCGTTGCCAGGGCGAGGTTCTACCATCGGCGGGCGACACCCCGTGTCTCGTGCTCAGTCACGTATTGAACGGATCTTCACGAACGCCGGTTTCGGTGTTCGCTCAGGCCCGGAGATCGAAGACGATTTCCACAATTTTACGGCGCTCAATATTCCCGAGAATCATCCGGCAAGAGCGATGCATGACACGTTCTATTTTCCGGGCGGTAACCTGTTGCGCACGCACACGTCGCCGGTACAAATTCGTTCGATCGTTGAAGAAGGTGTGCCGATCCGAATCATCGCGCCGGGCCGGGTGTACCGATGTGATTCTGATCAGACCCATACGCCGATGTTCCATCAGGTTGAAGGGCTGGTCGTCGATGAAAACATCAGTTTTGCGAATCTAAAGGCTGTATTGCACGAGTTTGTCGAAGCGTTTTTCGAGCGCAAGGCCGAGCTGCGGTTTCGTCCATCCTATTTCCCGTTTACCGAACCGTCGGCTGAGGTTGACGTGCGTTGGGGCGATGACAAATGGCTGGAGATACTGGGCTGCGGCATGGTGCATCCCAACGTTCTGGAGAATGCCGGCATTGATTCCGAAAAATACACGGGTTATGCATTTGGTATGGGTATCGAACGCTTGGCTATGCTGCGTTACAACGTAACTGACCTCAGAACGTTCTTCGAGAACGATCTCAGATTCCTGCGGCAGTTCAGGTAGTCACGATGAAGATTGCAGAATCATGGTTACGCGAATGGGTGAACCCCGAACTCGAAACTGAGGCATTGAGTCATAAGCTGACGATGCTTGGGCATGAGGTCGATGGTGTCGAGTACGAAGGCGCCGGTATCGCCGATGTTCTCATTGCGGAAGTTGCTGAGGTGGCAAAACATCCGGATGCTGACAAGCTTAGTTTGTGTAAAGTAAACGACGGCAGCGGCGATCTTATTGATGTGGTTTGCGGCGCGCCCAACGTTGTTCAGGGCATGAAAACACCATTTGCGAAACCCGGCGTGACACTGCCGAATGGCATGACGCTTCGTGAGGCGAAAATTCGGGGAGTTATTTCAAACGGCATGCTCTGCTCCGCGATTGAACTGGGCCTTGGCGATGAGTCAGACGGCATCATGTCTTTGCCGCAAGATGCCAAAGTGGGATCGCCGTTGGTCGATTTTCTTGATCTCCCCGACGCAATTATTGATCTGGATCTGACGCCAAACCGCGGTGACTGCTTCAGCGTACTGGGTATAGCTCGTGATGTATCCGCACTCAGCGGCGCGGACCTTAAAGATCCTTCTGTCGACGAGATCAGTCCGACGATCAAGGACGCCCAAGCTGTTGAACTGGTCGAACCGGCGGGCTGCCCGAGATTTGCCGGTCGCGTGATCCGCGGCATCGACACAGCGGCCCGATCACCGGTTTGGATGACCGAGCGTTTACGGCGCGCGGGCCTGCGAGCGATATCACCGGTCGTTGATATCACGAATTACGTCATGCTCGAGCTCGGACAGCCGCTGCACGCCTACGATTATGGCCTCCTGCAAGGCACCATCAAGCCGCGCCTGGCCAAATCCGGTGAAATGTTGACGCTGCTGGACGAAAAAGAAATCGAGTTGAACGATGACACACTGATCATCACCGATGACAGTGGCCCTATTGGAATCGCCGGCATTATGGGCGGTCTCAGCACAGCGGTGACGGACAAGACCACTGACGTTTTCTTTGAGGCGGCTTTTTGGCCGCAGGATTTCATGGCCGGACGCGCTCGTGCATATGGCATGCATACCGATGCGTCGTTGCGTTTCGAACGCGGCGTTGATCCCGAGGGGCAGGCCAGAGCCATAGAAAGAGCGAGCGAATTACTACTTGAGATTGCAGGTGGCGAAGCTGGTCCACTGGTAGACGAAACGGCTGCAGAGCACCTTCCAAAACGTAGCGATATCGGCTTGCGAAAAGCTCGCATTACAAGACTGTTGGGCCTTGAAATTGATGATGGAGAAATCGAACAGATTCTCACTCGCCTGACGATGCAGGTAGCAAAAACAGATGATGGCTGGACCGTTTCGGCGCCAAGTCACCGCTTTGATATCGCGATTGAGGCTGACCTCATCGAGGAAGTGGCCCGCATTCACGGCTATGATGCGATTCCTGAAACGACGGCGTTCTCACAATCGCCACTTAAAAAGGTTACTGAGACAAAGGTCGACCTGGAGCAGGTCGCCGCGACCTTAATTGCTCGTGATTATCAAGAAGTGGTTACCTACAGTTTTATTGATACTGATGCGAACAAAGCTTTCACCGGAGCAGAGTCCGAGCTGAAATTGAGCAATCCTATATCGTCTGAGATGACGGTTATGCGAGCGAGTTTGTGGCCCGGCATTGTCGCTGCGGCGGCCGCAAACAATGCGCGTCAACAAGACCGGGCGCGTCTGTTTGAGTCGAGTAAGTCATTTCACGGCGAGCTTGGCGAGCATACGGAGGTCATTCGGATCGCCGGTCTGGCTACCGGTGCATTACATCCAGAGCAGTGGGGAAATGTCTCGGAAAGTGTTGATTTCTATGATGTAAAAAAGGATGTTGAAGCTTTGCTGGCGCTGTCTGCGAGTGCAGGCGAAATTCAATTTAAGGTCGCAAATCATCCCGCGCTGCAACCGGGACAAACCGCAGAAATTATTCGCCACGATGAAGTTATCGGTGTCGTTGGCAAACTTCATCCTAAACTGGCGAAACAATACGATTTGAAGAGAGCCGTGTATTTGTTCGAACTCGATGCCGAAAAAACATTGGAGACGAGTGCACCGACCGCTGCAATAATTTCAAAATTTCCGACTATTCGTCGTGACATCGCGGTCATTGTTAAAGACAAAATTACGGCCGAGCAACTTGTCAATGCTGTCGCATCGGCGTCACCAGAGCTCATTCACAGTGTCAGGATATTTGACATATATAAGGGCTCGGGGATAGAAGCAGGGCGAAAAAGCGTCGCAATAGGCTTGATTTTGCAGGAAACATCGCGCACCCTTACTGACGACGATGCGGACCAGGTAATGGCCGCAGCAGTCAAGAAATTAGAAGATCAATTCGCGGCAGTTCTGAGAGACTAAACCATATGGCACTGACAAAAGCAGACATGGCGGAGTCGTTGTTCAATGAACTTGGTTTGAACAAAAGAGAGGCCCGCGAGTTAGTCGATATGTTTTATGAGGAGCTGCGTGCATCACTCGCAGTTGGGGAGCAGGTCAAACTTTCTGGATTTGGAAACTTTGACCTTCGGGATAAGAAAGAACGGCCTGGAAGAAACCCGAAAACCGGACAGGAAATTCCAATCAGCGCTCGACGCGTGGTGACTTTCCGGCCAGGACAAAAACTAAAGGCCCGAGTGGAAGCATATGCTGGAACCGGGGAATAACGACGAACTTCCTCCAATACCTGGGAAGCGCTACTTCACAATAGGTGAGGTCAGCGATCTATGTGCGGTTAAGCCGCACGTACTTCGGTATTGGGAGCAAGAGTTCCCACAACTAAAACCTGTTAAGCGCCGGGGAAACCGCCGCTATTATCAGCGCCAGGACGTTTTGATCATCCGACAGATCAGAAGTCTCCTGTATGACGAGGGTTTCACCATTGGCGGTGCTCGCCAACGACTCACCGGTGATGAAGCCAAGTCTGATGTGACGCAAAGTCAGCAGATAATCAAACAGATACGCACGGAACTTGAACAAGTCCTCAAGATTTTGCGCCGCTAAATTCTTAACTTCCAAAGATTACGCTCGGCAAGTATCATTGCCGCCCTGTAGGAGCGCGTCATACGCGCGAATCAACACGGTCGGGGCGTAGCGCAGCCTGGTAGCGCACTTCTCTGGGGGAGAAGGGGTCGGAAGTTCGAATCTTCTCGCCCCGACCAATTTTCTTGACTCACTTTTGGCGAACTGCACATGAGTCTCACCAGGGTTTCCATTTCAAATCCGGTCGCGGTTATCGCGGCAGTTTTGCTGATGTTGCTTATGGGGTCCATCGGGCTCCTTAGCCTGCCTGTGCAGATGATCCCCGATGTCCAGCGCTCGTTCATACAGATCACCACCGGTTGGCGAACGGCGGCTCCGGAAGAAATCGAATCCGAGATTATCGAACCGCAAGAAGATGTTTTACGCGGGCTGCCTGGGCTCGAGAAAATGGTATCGACGGCATCGAGAGGTAGTGGCAGTGTCAGCCTGATGTTCTCGGTCGAAACCGATTTACAGCGCGCGTTGCTTGAGGTGATTAACCGACTCAATCAGGTGCCGCGCTACCCCAATGATGTCGCTGAGCCAAGAATTTTTGCGGGTGAAGACAGGTTCGGTTCCGCGATCGCGTGGTTCTCATTGACCGCGGCTGAAGGCAACACACGACCGTTGGCAAGTTATAGCGACTTCATGCGTGAAGTTGTTCAAGCGCAAATCGAACGCGTTCCTGGAATTTCAAATTCCAATGCCTATGGCGGCAGAGACAATGAAGTTCGAATCACATTTGATCCTTACGAGGCAGCCGCGCTCGGCATTGAAATTCCTGCGCTCGCTACGCTGACGGGAAACCACAATGATACGTCAGGTGGCTTTAGTGAGGTTGGGCGGCGCCAATACACGCTACGCTATGCCGGCCAGTATGAGCTTCCGGATTTTGGTGAGATGGTTTTGGACTGGCGTGGCGGCAACCCGGTTCGATTGCGAGATATCGCCAGCGTAGAAGTTGTGATGCGGGACAGCACTGGCTTCATGCTACAAAACGGTCGTGACTCCATCGCATTCAATGCGCAAGTAGAAAAGGGCGTGAATGTTCTCGAGGTTATGGAGAAGCTCAAACTTGTCATAGAAGAGCTTGAAAGCGGCGCTTTGGCAAGGGTCGGGCTTGAGATAACACAGACCTACGATGAGTCAGTCTACATCGAAAACTCCATTGCGATGTTGCGCACTAATTTGTTACTTGGGATCGCAATGGCGATCGGAATTCTCTGGTGGTTCCTGCGTCGCTTTCGGGCAACCGTTGTTGTGGCGCTCGCTATACCGATCTCACTGTTCACCGGCTTCCTGGTGATGTGGATGACCGGCAGAACACTGAATATGATCTCGCTTGCAGGATTGGCGTTTGCTACAGGTATGGTTCTGGATGCAGCGATCGTCGTGCTGGAAAACATCGTAAGGTTGCGTGAAAAAGGTGACTCGGTCGACGACGCAGCCACAAAAGGATCCACACAGGTCTGGGGTGCCTTGGTTGCTTCAACTGCGACGACCGTAGTGATCTTCCTACCCATAATGTTCTTGCAGGATTTCTCGGGGCAGATATTTGCTGATTTGGCACTGGTAATATCCGTCGCAGTTGTTGCGTCACTGATTATTGCGGTGACCGTCATTCCGACAGCAGCGTCCCGGTGGTTGACGGATACCCGATTCGAAGACCCGCACAGTGACTGGTGGACGACGGTAACCGGCAAAATCATGAAACTCACCGACAGTGATCGGCGCCGCAAGTCGCTGATCGTCGGGTTGTTCGTAACGGCGGCCACTCTATCCTGGGTGTTGCTCCCACCTGCAGATTATTTGCCAAAAGGCAAACAGGGGTGGATATTTGCATTTGTCATAATGCCTCCGGGGCAGAGCATTACGGCAGGTTACGATGAATTCGCGAATGTTGTAGTCGAACGAACTGAGCCGTACCTGCAAGAGGGTGCGGATCTGCAGCTCAAGGCGTATTTCATGGGGATGTTCGGTTCCCGCGCATTCGTCGGCGGCAGGACGGTTGATCCGAATGACTCGGATGCATTCATTGACTTGCTCAATGAGGAAATTCTCGCTGGCTTTCCGGACACCATGGCATTTGCGAGTCAGCGCGGTATTTTTGATCGACTTGGTGGCGGCGGCAACATAGAACTGAATATCCAAAGTCGCGATATGGATGCGTTGCTGGCAGCTGGCCGTGAGGGACTGGCGCAGATTGCCAAACATCTTCCGGGCGCCCAGGCGAGACCAATACCGGGCGTCGATATCGCTGAGCCGGAATTACGCCTGGTGCCGAACGAACGGCGAATCGCAGAGTCGGGTTGGGGACGCCGACAAATGTCTACCGTTGTTGGCGCCTTGGGCGACGGCGTTTATGTTGGTGAGTATTTTGACGGCGACCGGCGCCTGGACATAGTGCTTCGAGCACCGGAGTGGTCGAGTCCGGAACAACTTGCATCAACGCCTCTTGCGACGCCCGCCGGCGGTATCCAGCCACTGGATCAGCTGGTGGAACTGGTGCGAACGGCCGGTCCGAACCAGATAAGACGCGTGAATCGTCGCAGAGCCCTGACATTGGATGTCACGCCACCGGACGGCGTATCGCTTGAGGAATCGGTCGCGATCCTGAAAGAGTTCGTGGAGCCGGAGTTAATGGCCTATTTGCCCGAAGACGGCGAGATCAGCTATTACGGTAGCGCAGACGATTTGAAAATCGCATTGGGTAGCATGGCGCGTAGCTTTACGCTCGCAATTATGGTGTTGTATTTGCTTATGAGTGGTTTGTTTCGTTCTTTTGTCGATAGTTTTCTTGTTATCGCAGTGCTGCCTATGGCAGTTGTCGGCGGCATCGGATTGTTACGTCTGATGAATTTTCCTATGGACCTCCTGACAATGATCGGCTTCATCACCTTGCTTGGCCTCGTGGTGAATAATGCGATTCTACTGGTGCATCAAACTCGTATCGCTGAACGTGAGGGCCTGGATCGCCGCGCTTCAGTCGAGCAGGCTGTTCGCCGGCGCTTGCGCCCGATTCTGATGAGTACGCTGACCAGCATTTTTGGCATGATGCCGCTGCTATTGATTCCGGGGCCGGGGTCCGAGGTTTATGAAGGCCTGGCGGCGGTCATTGTCGGCGGCATGTCAGTCAGTGCAATCTTCACGTTGGTACTTCTCCCGAGCCTGTTGCGCCTGGGCGAGGGCAAAACATCGGCGGCGATTTCTGCCGAAGCTATTTCAGTAGACTAAGCAATGAACCTGAACCAAAAAATAGCCCACTTGGTGGCGATATTTTTCCTTGCCATAACGGCTAGCGCTGCAGCTCAGGATATGAGACCAGCGCAGGTCATCACTGAGCGCGCAGAGATGAAAATGCTGGCGCCGTCGGTCGAAGTCCCAGGAACGGTCGTCAGTCGTTACGATTCACGCCTTGCGTCTGAGTTGGCTGCAAAGATTGTCTGGATTGCAGACGTTGGTACCGAGGTGAAGGAAGGCGAAACAGTCGCTCGCCTGGAAGACTTCACGTTCAAGATACGGGAAATGGAGGCACAGAGTCTTGTTGAGCGAGAGCAAGCCCTTGTGACCTTTCTCGAGTCCGAGGTACAACGTCTGGAACGACTATCTGATCAGAATCTCTCTGCGAAGAGCCAACTGGATCGAACAACATCCGATCTGTCGATCGCGAGAAGCGATCACAAAATCGCACAAGCACAACTCGGTTATGCACAAATTGCGATGCATGTTACGCAAATTCGTGCGCCGTTCGACGGCGTGGTCACCGAAAGGCTGCGCAACCTGGGTGAGCGTTTGACTGTAGCTGACGAGGTGCTGCGGCTGGTTGACCCCGGCTCATTGGAGGTTGTGGCGCGGGCCCCGCTAAGCACAGTCAATTTCATTGAAAAAGGTAATGTGCTGGCACTTAGCAACGACTATCGTGCTGGTGACGCAGAGATTCGCACCATTGTGCCTTTTGGAAATCCGCAGTCGCATATGTTTGAGATTCGCCTGAATGCTGACGCAAAAACCTGGACCGTCGGAGAAAGTGTTCGACTAACGATGCCGACTGCTGCTGCGAAAGAGGTTTTGGCGGTGCCGAGGGATGCTTTGGTATTACGTCGCGAAGGATCGTCGGTATTCAAAGTCACAGATCAATCGACGGTAGCGCAGGTGCAGGTCATTGTCGGCTTGGGAGCGGGTCCACTCATAGAAGTCTTCGGGGATCTCGCCTCCGGCGACGAGGTAGTAATACGTGGTGCCGAAGGACTAAGCGACGGTATGGCGATAGAAATTCTACCTGCGGCGATCGACTAAGCGGCGTTTGGCTCCGGCAACTTCTTGTCCTGGATACCAAGCAGAATAGGCTGTGCAGATTCCCGGTAAATATTGACTTTGGCATTGAACGCGACCCGGGACAGACCGTGCTTATCGCTGATGGTTAAACGCCGTATATTAAATTGTCCACCACCCATATTTTCACCCGTCAGGTAACACTTGATCGCGGTCACGCGCTCACCTGACAACACAATCCCGCTAAGTTGCGCCAGGTTTCCTTGCGCACGCCGCAAGAATGTTACTGCGTCGACATTTGGCTGAACGGTAATTTCACCGTTTTCATTCTCGATCTCAATATCGGCCATAAAATCGCCAACCAAAATCTGACCTGGGAGTGCGGCATCGATCATTCTGGCGAGTTCGATGGTAACGTCGCCGACTATGAAATCATGCGTGGACGGATTCAGTCCCTCGGCCTGATGGAATTCGTAGCAACTGCCAACGTGGAAGCAGGCACGTAGCCTGGGCACAGATTTGGTCGTTGATTTGCTTTTCGCAATCGCATTATCGGCGAGTACGATGTGCATGAAGTGATACAGATTTACGGAGGCCTCAAGGCCATCGTCGCGATTCCAGACGTAGAAACCGTCGCCACTTGAGGAGCGAGCGAAGTCAATATTGACGTCCGCTTCCAGCATTTTGGCATGGGCCGAATTCAGTGAATAGGACAGGCTGTTTAGCTGTGTCATTTGTTCAAACGGTGTCAACAGACTGAAACCCACGATATCGAACAGGGTGACCGCCCGACTGGGAACGTAATTGATGCCGTACTTACGAATCATTTTTTCGATGATTCTTGTTTCGATCTCGCTGCCTTCCAGCGGTACGCGCAGCGGTATGCTGGTTGGCTCAATATCCAGAAGTCGCGCAACTTTTTGTATTTGCGTCAAGGTGAGTTGGCGGTCCCCGGATATCAGTTCAGTGACAAATCGCGGCGAGACGCGGGGCGGCATAGTACCGTCCTGGGCCGATGTGTACTCAGCGATCGCGTAGTGCGGTACAACCAGGATAAGGATGGCTTGATCGAGTGGCGCCCAGCTCAATATGCTGTTCTGACCGAGTGACCAGTGGCTGCGTAGCGCAGTTTCGACGTGAGACAGGTTGCTGCGCTGGCGCAGACCCATTTGCTGCGCGAGGCCGGCCAACTGGTCCAGATACGGCGAATAGTCAGCTATTCGTCGAATCCCGGATTGCGACAGTTCATCTAGTTCCATATATTGGCTCGTAGCGATTCTCGCGACGGTGGGTTCTTGGCCACAGTTCGCATCATCAGACTAATTCACTCTCATCAACAACGTAAGTCAATACGTATTGTGGCAGTTTACATAACTAATGACCGAATCTGGACCTAATATCGAAGAGATTCGCGCTTTGCGCGATCGACTGACTGCGCAGACGCTGCGGACGCCTGTGATGCGATGTCCGGCGATAACTCAGGAACTCGATGGTGATACCGAGGTGTTTGCGAAGCTCGAGTTTTTGCAGCGCACGGGGACGTTCAAAGCGCGCGGTGCCCTCGCTACTTTGCATGCCTTGAGCGATGAGGAGCAGCTAAGGGGAGTTACTGCGGTCAGCGCAGGAAACCACGCCATCGCGACCGCGTTCGCCGCACATTCAGTGGGGACGACAGCCAAGGTTGTGATGTTGCGTTCTGCGAATCCATTTCGGGTCGCAGCCTGCAAAGATTATGGGGCCGAAGTTGTGCTGGCTGATGACGTACATCAGGCGTTCGAGCTTGCGCAAAATATCCGCGACAAGGAAGGTCGGTTTTTTGTGCACCCTTTCGAGGGCCGCTCGGTCGCGTTGGGCACAGGAACAATGGGCCTTGAAATTTGTGAGCAGGTTGCCGATTTCGACGCGATCGTCATACCAGTTGGTGGCGGTGGATTGATTGGTGGCGTTTCTAATGCAGTGAAGCAACTGCGGCCTGATGTGGAGCTTATCGGCGTTGAACCCGAAGGAGCAGATTCAATGCACCGCAGTTTCGCCAGTGGAAAACCGGAAAGCATTGAAAATGTCGCGACTATGGCAGATAGTCTCGGCGCCCCGTTCGCGATGCCATTTTCGTTCGCCTTGACGAGGCGCAATGTCGACCGTTTGACGATGATTAACGATGAACAAATGGGCAGGGCAATGGGTTTTCTTTTCCGATCGATGAATATCGCCGTTGAACCGGCTTGTGCTGCGTCAACCGCAGCGATGTTGGGACCATTACGTGATTCGCTACGTGGTAAGCGTGTTGTGCTTGTTATGTGCGGCAGCAATATTGACTGGCGTACTTTTTCACAACAGGTGATTTTCGATAATGTTGCTTGAGCAACTTAAGGACATTGTGGGTCCAAAGGGCTGGACGACGGATCCTGCTGACCTCGAACCTCGACTGACAGACTGGCGCGGGGCGGTTCACGGCAAGACGCCCATCGTCGTTTCGCCTGCGAATACGGACGAAGTCGCAGCTGTCGTTCGTGCTTGTGCAGCCGCGAGCGTTGCGATTGTTCCGCAGGGTGGAAACACTGGTATGTGCGCCGGAGCCGTGCCGGATGCATCAGGTGCTCAGGTTGTATTGTCACTTGGGCGTATGAATGCGATCAGAAGCATCGACCCGACAAATTATTCGATGGAGGTTGAAGCCGGTTGCATCCTCGAGAATATCCAGGTTGCAGCAAGCAAGGTTGATCGGCACTTTCCATTGAGTCTGGGTGCCGAAGGTAGCTGCCAAATTGGCGGAAATCTCGCGACCAATGCCGGTGGGATCAATGTCGTACGTTACGGGACTGCTCGTGCGCTGGTGCTTGGCCTTGAGGCTGTTCTCGCTGACGGATCTGTCGTTAGCAGCCTGCGTTCGCTCAGAAAGGACACGGCGGGCTACGACCTGAAACAGCTGTTCATAGGCAGTGAGGGAACACTGGGAATCATAACGGCAGCTACTCTGAAACTGAGTCCGCTGCCCGGCGTCATAAATACGGCGTTAGTGGCAATCGAATCGGCTGGAGATGCTGTGCGGCTGTTGTCTTACCTGAGGTCTGAGCTCGCGGATGCGATCGAAGCCTTTGAGCTGGTTTCCGACTATGTATTCGGACTGGTTACTAAACACATTCCCGACACAGCGCTACCGTTTTCGGATGCATCCCCCTGGTACGTATTGATGGATGTCGCAATCGGCGGTGACGAAAAACGTCTTGAAACGGCCCTGATGAATGCGGCGGAGACCGGCCTGCTTGTCGATGCCGTTTTTGCCAAGAACGCGAGCGAATCTGAACAGTTCTGGCGTATGCGACATTCGATCGCGGAGGCCGAACGAGCTGAGCGCAAAGCGTTGAAGCACGACATTGCAGTACCCATCTCTCGCATGGAGGAGTTCCTGCGCCGTGGTGAAAGCCTGATAGCGGAACTGGTTCCGGACGCACAATTGGTAACGTTTGGGCATGTTGGCGATGGCAATTTGCACTATAACGTGGCTCTCCCGGCGGGCTCTCTGGATGGTGCGATCGTGACAACTGCAATTTACGATCTCGTAGAGGAGCTAGGTGGCAGTTTCAGCGCGGAACACGGCGTTGGCGTCCTTAAACGGCAATACCTGCCGAAATACCGCAGCGAGGGCGAAATTGCGCTTATGCGGACTCTGAAGGCCGCTCTGGATCCGGGTAACATTCTCAATCCCGGCAAGGTAATTTGACGACCAGTTCCGGGCCACGGGAGAATCCGGCCTATAACATGTCAAATGATTATGAGTGCAGAATCCAAAAACGTGCGTGACACCTTCGCTGATCAGCTGGCGAGCTTCGATGACAAGCTCAAGGCCACCGTCGATGACGTCGACATGCTTTCTGATATCCAGGAAGGAATCGGGCGTCTGTTGGCTACAACGGGTAACAGTGAGGCGGAAATTCGGCGCGTGCTGCAGGAACGCTACGAATCAGGGTCACTGCGGCAGGAAACATTCCAGCTTGTAAAGTCGATGCTGGATCGCTACGTGACTGAAAACATCGCGACCAGCCCAACCCCCGAAGAAGCGAAAGCCGGCAGACATTCCGCCGGAAATGCGATAGATCCGCCAGTACAAGCTGCACCTGAGGGTGACGACGCCTTCGGCGCAACCACGGTGATCCCTTCTGATTTTGTTCTCGACAAATCCGCCGATTCGAGGGTCCAGGTCGGCTCTCTGTTGCGTGATCGTTTCATGCTGCAAGAGAAGATATCCGGCGGCAGCATGGGCGTGGTCTACAAAGCTATGGACCGGCGACTCGCCGAAGCCGGAACCACGGATCACTGGGTCGCCCTGAAAGTGCTTTCACCGCAGCTGGCGGAAAATGGTCAGGCATTGCGTGCCCTGCAGCAGGAAGCGGCAAAAGGTCGCTGCCTGGTACACCCGAATATTGTGCGTTTTATCGACCTCGACAGGGATGATGATCTTTATTTTCTCGTTATGGAATGGCTGGAAGGGCGCACGCTGGCAGATATTCTGGATTCCAAGGATGCAGGAGTCATTGATAACAAAGCGGCGTTTCGTATCGTTCGGCAGATTGGCGATGCCCTTGAATACGCACATAGCCGCGGCATCGTGCATGCGGATATCAAACCAGGCAACATCATGGTCATGCCGAATGGCGACGCCAAGCTGTTTGATTTCGGTGTGGCGCGTGTGCGCCAGCAAAGAACCAGCGCAGATTTTGATCCTGGTGTCCTGGGCGCAATGACACCGGCCTATTCAAGCATGCAGGTATTGACCGGGGAAGAACCCGTTGCTGCAGATGACGTGTTTTCACTGAGCTGTTTGCTATACAGGCTAATCGCCGGTTATCGGGTTTTTGGACCCCGTAACGCAGCCGAAGCATCACAGGAAGGGATGAAGCCGCAGCGGCTCAAGGGCCTGAATGACAGCCAATGGAAGGCACTCCGGAAGGGATTGGCGTATTCGCGTGTAACTCGTTTTCCTACGGTACGTGAGTTCGTCGACGCATTGAGTGAAGATCAGGATGAGCCGTTTCGGGTCGAGGAACCGGATCGGTTCGCCGGCGTTGATGAAGAATCTGGATCCGGCAAGTGGGTCTTCGCACTATTGCTGGTTGTCGGATTGGCGACAGCAGCGGGATATCAATACGGGTACCTCGACTCCCTGATCGAGCGATTTGCTACGTCACAAGACAGTGAGCCGGCGATTACTGAAGCAGTACCGGTATCGGAACCCGGCCCTGCTGCGGAAGTTACCCTGCCAAGCGCGCAGCCCGAGCCTCAAGCCACAGCTGCGGAAGAAGAACCGGCGGTTTTGCAGGAGGTGCCCGCAGTCGTTGCCGACACTATGGCCGAAGATCCTGTAGACGAAGCATTCGTTAAAAATCCTATTGTAGAAGAGGCCGAGCCTGTCGGGCCTGAATCAATGCTGGTTGATTTTTCGACCTTGCCACCACCGACAGAGATTATTCCGTTTTCTCCGGGCGGTGGTACCCGTCAACCCGTCAACATTGCCATCCGCGAAGACGGTCCGAGTGTGATCATTGATTTCGTACGCGGCAGTAATCTTGCAGTGCCGATGAATCTGCGGTTGGAAGAAGTCGGCTTCAGTGGCAATCGTTCACCATGGGCGGCCGGGCAGTTCGCATTATCAAATTCGGGCCTGATTCATTTTCCGGCAGGGCAGGCGCGTGGGCGCGTAACTCTCACCATGGCATCAGACCCATTGCGAGAGGCTGATCAGCAATCGACGTTGCGTTTACGAGAAGCGGAATTCGCAGAGTCCGAGCTGGCGGTTCTGAATGTGACTTTGGAAGATGACGACCAGCGAATTTTTGAGGCCCGCTTGCCGATGAATACGATCGCTTTCGCTTCAAGTCAGGCATCGATACGTGAAACGGATCCGGCGGTGCAAATTGATCTGGTGCGTTTTAATCCTGATAGCTCACCCATTGAGGTTCGCTTCACAGTCAGTGACATTACGGCAACGGAAGGCAAAGACTATTTTGCACCGGGTGACAATACGATTACATTCGGCCCGGGACAGCGTGCAGCTCGATTGCTGGTGCCTTTAGTCCAGGATGCAGAAGTAGAAGGTGATGAAGCCTTTGTCGTCGAACTTGCCAGTGACGCAGACAACGCGGCCATCGATGTGTACCGTCGCATTGTCGTTATGATCCGCGACGACGAACCACAAAGCCCCTGAATTGCTGCTAGACTGCCGCGCATGCAAAGCATCGCGCGGAGCAAATATGGAGCACTGGCAAAACCATGACTGAGAAGGAACTGCGACGCTACTCGCGCGTTGTTGTTGATGGCGACGAGCAGGCACCCAGTCGCGCAATGCTACGGGCTGTGGGATTCGAGGAAGACGACTTTCAGCGACCACAAATCGGTATCGCCTCAACCTGGAGCATGGTTACACCGTGCAATATGCACATTGGCGGTCTTGCTGATGAAGCTGCCAAAGGCGCTAATGCTGCTGGTGGCAAGGGCGTAATTTTCAATACGATCAGTGTTTCCGACGGCATATCGATGGGCACACCCGGCATGCGTTACTCGCTGGTTTCTCGCGAAATAATTGCGGACTCCATTGAGGCAGTGATGGGTGCTGAAGGTTTCGACGGTGTCGTGGCTATCGGAGGTTGTGATAAGAATATGCCTGCTTGTGTCATGGCGATGGCGCGTTTGAACCGACCTGCTGTTTTCGTTTATGGCGGAACCATACGGCCGGGCAGTAAACGGCGCGACATCGTATCGGTTTTTGAGGCAGTAGGCGCCAGGTCGGGCGGTAAGATATCCGATGCTGAACTGCTTGAAGTCGAGCAAACAGCGATTCCGGGACCCGGAGCGTGTGGTGGCATGTACACGGCAAATACGATGGCCTCGGCGATCGAGGCGCTTGGCATGAGTCTCGGTAATAGTTCCGCGCAGGAAGCGATTTCCAGCGATAAGATCGCGGACTGTCAGCGGGCGGGTGAGGCGGTAATGCACCTGATTCGTGAGAACATCAAACCACTCGATATCATGACTCGCGATGCATTCGAAAACGCAATTGCGGTTGTCATTGCGTTGGGTGGCTCGACCAATGCGGTGCTGCATTTACTGGCAATAGCTCGTGAAGCCGACATTGAATTGTCACTCGACGACTTTACCCGCATCGGCGCAAGAACGCCGGTGCTGGCCGACGTAAAACCCAGCGGCAAGTACCTTATGTCGGAATTGATTGAGATCGGCGGCATCCAGCCGCTCATGAAACGCATGCTGGACAACGGCATGCTGCACGGCGATTGCATGACGGTCTCAGGCAACACTCTGGCAGAAAATCTCGCCAGCGTTGCGGATTATCCAGAAGCTCAGGACATCATCCGCGATTTTGACAATCCCATTAAGCAGGATAGTCATCTGGCTATCCTGTACGGAAATCTTGCTCCAGAGGGCGCAGTTGCCAAAATAACGGGCAAGGAAGGTTTGGTTTTCGAGGGCAAGGCCAGGGTATTTCATTCCGAGGAAGACGCGCTGCAGGCGATACTCGACGACTCCATAAAGGCCGGTGATGTCATAGTTATCCGATTTGAAGGGCCAAAAGGAGCGCCTGGCATGCGTGAAATGCTAAGTCCGACGGGTGCCATTATGGGTAAGGGGCTCGGTAAGGATGTTGCGCTGATCACTGACGGCCGGTTTTCCGGTGGCAGTCATGGTTTTGTCGTCGGACATATAACACCGGAGGCTGCTGTCGGTGGGCCGATAGCGCTGATTGAAGACGGCGACATCGTCAGGATCGATGCCGAACGCAAAGAAATCAGCGTTGATGTCAGTACCGCAATAATGTCGGAAAGGCGCGCGGAGTGGCGTCGTCCTGCGTCGCTCGTCACCCGCGGAGCACTGGCTAAATACCGCAATACCGTGTCTTCCGCCTCGGAAGGGGCAGTCACGATACCACCGCCCTGGGATGAATAGGGGAGTCGATGGAGCGCCAGACTTGACCTTTGCTCTGATGTTCGCTCTACTCCTACGATGATTTTTTACGACACCCACGAATTGTGCCAACGCATTGATAATCTCGATGCGATAAAACACATAATAATTATGGCGCGCCAGAGGTGCGTGGGTGCGAATGGCAGCTGTACCGACTAATTAATAAAGTTCGGACATTGTCAGCAAACCCGCCAGGATATCCCTAGCGGGTTTTTTTTTGCAAGTAATCTTAAGAGCGGCCAAATGAGTTCGACTAACACGGAATTTGTAGAAGCAGCATTTGATGATAGTGGGCTGCTCGGCGCGCCGCGGAGCGCTGCAGAATCACCGTGGGTGGTTATGAAATTTGGCGGCACCAGCGTCTCCAGTGCAGCGAACTGGAAAACGATAGCGGAACTCTTGCGGCGGCGGTTGCAGCAAGGACTGCGGCCAGTAGTTGTGCACTCAGCTCTCAAGGGTGTTTCCAATGCCCTTGAGGAGATATTGAAGTCGGCCGTAGTCGACGATGCAACGGACGCGCTCGGCAAGATACGCGAGCAACATTACTCGCTCGCAGACGCACTGGGATTAGATGGCCCCACGATGCTTGACGAGACCTTGCACGAACTGGAGCAACTGGTGGCCGGTGTTCGCTTGGTGCGGGAAGTCAGCGTGCGGGTACGGGTCCGAATTATGGCCCTCGGCGAGTTGATGGCGACGCGTCTTGGCGCCGCCTACCTTGAGTCGCAGTCGCTGCCCATTCAGTGGATCGATGCGCGCGACCTATTAACCTGCAGCTCACGAGGCAGTCGCCAGACATCAGGCGCCTACTTGTCGGCATCCTGTGATTTCGCAGCGGATGAAAATTTGCAGGCAACGCTCTTGCAGGCGAACAAAGTAATTCTTACGCAAGGATTTATCGCCCGCAACAAGAACGGCGAGACCGTGTTGCTTGGCCGCGGTGGCTCGGACACTTCGGCATCATATTTTGCGGCAAAACTGCATGCACGGCGACTTGAAATCTGGACCGACGTGCCCGGGATGTTCTCGGCCGATCCTCGTGTCGTACCTTCAGCACGCCTGTTGGTCGCCCTGCACTATGACGAAGCCCAGGAACTCGCGTCGGCTGGCAGTACCGTTTTACACCCGCGGTGCATTACGCCGGTTCGTGAATCGAAAATTCCGTTATTCATTCGTAGCACGACAGCACCGCAGATCGCCGGCACTGTAATTTCATCGGTCACTGAAGAAATTGAACCGCAGGTCAAGGGAATCTGTATCCGCAATGGACTGACACTGATTTCGATGGATGGTGTCGGTATGTGGCACGAGGTTGGATTTCTTGCAAAAGCATTCGCCGCATTTAGTGAGAATGGTGTGTCTGTCGATCTGGTTTCAACGTCCGAAACGAATGTGACCGTCTCCATTGATACGTCGGATGGCATGCTTTCGGATGATGTTGAAGAATCACTGATTAACGATCTCGAAAAACTTTGCCGGGTCCGAGTCATCTCTAATTGCTCTGCCGTGAGCCTGGTGGGACGCAAGATCCGAACTATCATCCCGCGACTGGCGCCCGCGTTAGAGGTTTTTGAGGAAGAGCGCATTCATCTGATGTCGCAGGCAGCGAACGATCTCAACCTGAGTTTTGTCGTCGACAAGCAACAAGGGTCGCGGCTGGTCAGCAAACTGCACGCCATCGTTATCCGCAAGAAGGGCGCATCGACCGTTTTTGGCAGTAGTTGGGAGCGACTTTTTGCAAGCGACGAAGCGCTCCTGCGAAAGCCGGATGCCTGGTGGATGAAGAAGCGCGAGCAGCTGCTTGAATTGGCCGACGGCCAGTTGAATGCTTATGTATACGACCGCGACAGCGTGATCAGCGCTGCGCGCAGCCTGCTTGACCTCAAGAACGTCAACCGTATTTTGTACGCGGTAAAGGCAAATTTTAACGCCGAATTATTGCGCTCGCTGGCGGAAACCGGGGTCGACTTTGAGTGCGTTTCGCCCGGTGAAGTTGAGTGGCTTGAGCAGACCATCCCGGGTCTCGATCTCGGTCGTATTTTGTTTACACCAAATTTCGCACCACGTGACGAGTACGCATGGGCGCTGGATAAGGGACTGCAGCTTACCCTGGATAACTTGTACCCGTTGCAGGCATGGCCGGAACTTTTCAATGCTAGACAGTTGTTTATCCGCGTTGATCCAGGGCAGGGACGTGGACATCACGAGCACGTAAAGACTGCGGGCGTGCACTCGAAGTTCGGAATACCGCGCTTTGAAATCGATGAGTTGGCGCGACTGGTCGACGCAGCCGGTGCCGAGGTTGTTGGTATTCATGCGCACAGTGGCAGCGGAATACTGGACCCTGACAACTGGCGTCGTGTAGCCGGTGAATTGGTGCTTGTCGCAGAACGCTTCCCCGGCGTTAAGACGATAGATCTCGGTGGCGGCCTTGGTGTGCCTGAAAAACCCGGTGACAAGGCATTCGATCTTGAGCGACTGGATGAGACACTGGCAGAGATTCGAGACGCGTATCCGCAGTTCGACCTGTGGCTCGAGCCTGGTCGCTATCTCGTTGCCAGAGCTGGCGTACTGTTAACACGTTGTACGCAGACGAAAGGCAAGGGTGAGATGCGTTATGTCGGTGTCGGTACGGGCATGAATTCGTTAATTCGGCCCGCCTTGTATGGCTCATACCACGAAATCGTCAATCTTTCGCGAGCAGAGCAGACGCCGAGCGAGACAGTAACGCTGGTCGGTCCAATTTGTGAAACGGGAGACCGCCTCGGTAGTGATCGCTTGCTTCCACCCACCAAGGAAGGCGATGTCATTCTGATTGCCAACGCCGGTGCTTATGGGTACGTCATGAGTTCGCAATACAATCGGCGCGAGGTCGCTGACGAGATCGTCATATAAAGCTGTACCGGGCACCACTGACTCGGTCGACACGGATGAGCCATTGGGAAGTCCGGCAGCTACGGGCCGGAGTGGCGCGTGCGAAGACGATCGCAGACGTCTTTTAATCCCAGCTCCTGAACCGCCAGCAAGACAATCACGTGGTAGAGCAGGTCGGCTGCTTCGTCGATGATTTCATTGCTGTCACCGGTGGTGGCGGCTAACGCCAGCTCAACCCCTTCTTCACCGATTTTTTGTGCAATCCGTTTCACGCCCTTGTTCGCAAGGCGCACAGTGTAGCTATCCGCGGTTGGGTCCTGAAGTCGATCCTTTACGATCATTTCCAGGTC
Organism: Woeseiaceae bacterium; assembly: GCA_021773055.1. GTDB lineage: Bacteria > Pseudomonadota > Gammaproteobacteria > Steroidobacterales > Woeseiaceae > UBA1847. The sequence goes on along the minus strand of JAJFKV010000015.1, from coordinate 69,594 downwards.
TTCGAGAAAAGCGATGTCTGAAATGCTCACGTTGAGTCCTCAAATGCGCATGCTGACGTGTCGTGCAGCAAGAGATTGTTTTAGGTCGCCGATATTAATCTCGGCACTGTGAAAAACGCTCGCAGCCAGCGCACCGTCAACCTTCGCGGTATCGAATGCCTCGAGGAAATGCGACATTTCGCCAGCTCCTCCGGAGGCGATCAAAGGTACCGTACACTGCGCCCGTACGATCTGTAGCTGCTCGATATCATAACCTTCGCGAACACCGTCCTGATTCATGCAGTTCAGCACAATTTCTCCAGCACCGAGATCCTGAACTTCGATCACCCAATCCAGACTGCGCCGTTGCGCGGCCGATGTCTTGTCTGGGTCACCAGTATTCTGGTACACGAAGTAGTCACCATACTCTTCGCGGCTATCGATGCCGATCACCACACACTGAGAGCCAAAGCGTTTGGCGAGTTCCGAAATTAAGCCGGGGTTCTTGAGAGCCGGTGAATTAATGGATATTTTGTCGGCGCCTTTGCTGAGGACGTCTTCTGCGTCGGCAACCGATTTTATTCCGCCCGCGACGCAAAACGGGATATCAAGCACTGCGGCGACGCTAGACACCCAGCTTCTGTCAACGCTACGCTGATCCGGGCTGGCCGTTATATCGTAGAAGACAAGCTCATCAGCACCTTCCTGGCAGTAGCGCTCAGCCAGTTCAAGAATGTCACCGACAATACGGTGGTTGCGAAACTGCACGCCCTTAACGACCACGCCGTCTTTGACGTCGAGACACGGAATTATGCGTTTCGCCGGAATGATGACACCTCCGTTTCTGATATTTTCCCGTCTAACAGAGCGCGGCCCGTTATCGCAGCCGGGACGTTCAGGTCGCGGAGTGCTTGCAGGTCCTGGAGATTCCTCACGCCCCCGGATGCCTGCAGCACGATGCCGGGGTAACGTGACAGGATCTCGGCGTATAAATCGAAATTAGGTCCCGTCATTGCGCCGTCTCGCGAAATATCGGTACACAAAACGTGCAGTGCACCGGCCTCGCGATAGATATCGATGCACTCCCAGAGTGCGACACTGGAATCTTTGGTCCAGCCTTGTGTGGTCAGAATCGGTTCGCCGATTTCGTTCAACCTGACATCAAGTGCCAGGACGATCGAGTCCGAACCGAATTCACTTTGCCAGAGTTTAACGGTATCAGGCCGCAGAATTGCGATGCTACCGACGACACAACGTGCGACTCCAGCATCCAGCCAGCGCGCAACGTCATCGCGTTCACGTATACCGCCACCAAGCTGTATTGCGAGCCCTGACTGGCTGGCTATCTTCGTCACAATGGAATGGTTTTTCTGTTGCCCGGAGCGAGCACCATCCAGGTCAACAATATGCAGATCGTCCACGGCCAACGCGGAAAAGCGCCGCCCAATCGCGGCCGGATCTGCGCTGTATTCCGTGCTTTTCGCAAAGTCACCTTTGAACAAGCGGACACACTTGCCATCCTTTAGATCGATCGCCGGGATAATTCTCATGATTCGAGTTGTACGAAATTTCTTAGCAATCGTGCTCCGGCTGCCGCAGAGCGCTCAGGATGAAACTGTGCGGCGACGAAATTCTTGTGGCCGACTATCGCCGAGAACTCTTCGTAATGTGTCGCGGTCGCAAGCATATTCTCAGAAGTGGGGAGGGCATAGCTGTGCAGATAATAAAAGAAGCTTTTGTCATCGATACCGGCCAGTAGCGGGTGGCTGTATTTGATATTCGTTGAACACCATCCGATGTTGGGTACCGGGTGGTCGGTGGTCGCAGTAAGCTTCTGCACGACCCCGGGGATGATTCCTAGACACTCAACATCTTCTTCTTCAGATCCATCGCATAACAGTTGCATACCGAGGCAGATGCCGAGCACGGGTTGTTTGAGCTCCCGTATTACATCCACCAGTCCCGCATCGTTCAATCGACGCATTGCGTCTTTCGCTGCACCAACGCCAGGCAACAAAACCCGCCGCGCACTCCGAATGACATCCACATCCGCAGTCAGCTGCGCGCTCGTGTGCAAGCGTTCGAACGCATACATAAGTGACGCGATATTTGCGCCGCCGCTGTCGATTATGGCCACATCTGTCACTACAGACTGCCCTTGGTAGACGGCATTTCGGTGCCCGATCTGGCTAGCGCCTGGCGCAATGTCCGGCCGACCGACTTAAAGCACGCCTCCACCATGTGATGCGTATTCTCGCCCCGAACCTCGACGTGTAGTGCGGCACCCAGCGATTCAGACAATGAACGAAAGAAGTGTTCAACCATCTCGGTGGACAGTTCGCCAACCTGGTCGCGTGGAAAGTCTGCGGAAAATTCAAATGCAGCGCGGCCTGAAAGATCGAGTGACACTTGCGCCTCGCTCTCGTCCATGGGTAGCAAGAAACCGTAGCGACCGATACCGAACTTGTTATCCAGGGCCTTTCGTAACGCATTGCCCAGACAAATAGCCGTATCTTCAACCGTGTGATGCTCATCGACCTGCAAATCACCTTCACAGAGCAGAACCAGACCGAAATTGCCGTGTTTGGCGATCTGCTCAAGCATGTGATCGTAGAAGCCGATACCAGAGTCGATCTGAATGGTCCCAGCGGAATCCAGGTTAACCGCGACTGAGATTTTCGTTTCGTTGGTTATTCGCTCAACCCGGGCCACCCGGTCCGAGTGGCAAAGTAGCTCAACGATTTGTTGCCAGTTCATCGCATCGGCGTCAGTCGTATTGACGAGCAGTCCCTGCACCCCAATTCGGTCCGCCAGTTCCATATCCGTCGCACGATCGCCAATCACTGCACTTTGCGACAGACGAATATTGTTTGCGGCGAGGTATCGCGTCAGGAGACCCGTACGGGGTTTTCGGCACTCGCAATTGTCAGCCGGCAAATGTGGGCAAATGAGGATTTGGTCAAATTGAATGCCCTGGCTGGTAAATAGCTGCAGAGCGTGGTCATGCGCCACATCGAACTTATCCTGCGGCAAAGATGTTGTACCGAGGCCATCCTGATTGCTCACCATCACGAAACGATACCCGTGCTGCGCCAACTCCAGTAACGCAGGAATTACGCCGTTGACCAGACGAACTTTCTCCACCGCGTCGACCTGAAAATCGGGAGGCTCTTCGATCAAGGTCCCGTCACGATCAATGAACAGTACTTTCATGCCCATCTCAGGACTCCACCAGCGTGTCCAGCACGCTCAGCAATCTATCGTTGTCGGATGGACTGCCGACAGTGATCCTGATGCAGTCCGACAGGTCGCCGCCGAAGTGGCGCAGCAATACACTGTTCTCTTCACAGCGCTGCATTACGGCGCCTGCATCGCTAAGACGGGCAAGGAAAAAGTTTGCCTCGCTTGGCCACACCTTGTGCACGAATTCGTAGGAAGCCATTGCCGTCATCAGACGTTGTCTTTCGCTGATGATGCCCTTGACCGCCGTATCGGCCGATGCCAGTTGCTCAGCCTGTAATGCATCCTCTACACACTCAACGACCGGCGTCGCAAGCGCGTAGGGCGACTGGACCGCATTCAGCAATTTGATTACGTCGGACGAACCGGCAACTGCACCGCATCGGGCCCCTGCGAAACCGAGCGCTTTTGAGAGCGTCCGCAAAACCAGCAGGTTAGGGTACTCGTTGACCATATCGATCATCGATTCCTGCTCTCCGAATTCAACATAGGCCTCATCGACAACGACAGCTGATCGCTGATCACGTTCTCGCAATAGCTTTACGACGTCAGCCCGGGGGAGCGGGGTACCGGTGGGATTGTTCGGCGAACAAACGAAGACCACACGCGACGCATCGGTGCAGGCTGCCAGCAATGCATCGATATCAATCGTGAAGTCATTGTCAGCGGATGTAGGTACTTCGATTACGGCTGCGCCTTGTATGCGGGCGTAATGCCAGTACATCGAGAAAGAGGGCGTGGGCGTCACTATATTGTCTTTGCCTGCCGCGCAAAACGTCCGAATTAACAGATCGATTGCCTCACTTGAACCGCGGGTTACCAGTAATTGCTCTGCACTGCAGCCGAAGCGTGCAGCCAGCGCTTCCTGCAGCTTTTGTGGGCGCACTTCCGGATAGCGATTGAGTGGGCGTCGAAAGTTGCCAATTGGGCTTATACGAGGTGACTCATTGGCATTCAGGCGCACCGTATCATCGACCTGAACGGCTGCCTCGTACGGGCGCATGGCCTGGATCTCAGGGCGTGCCAGTTTGACGATACTCACAGCTTTGCACCCAGGCGCCGACTGACTGCGGCGGCGTGTGCATCGAGGCCCTCCAGACCGGCAAGACTGATGACCGCGGCAGAGAGACTATCCAGTCCTTCGCGGCTAAGTTCCTGAACCGTCACTTGACGCAAAAACTGATCGATACCCAGTCCACTGTAGCTGGCGGCATAACCATAGGTAGGGAGGACGTGATTGGTACCACTGCAATAGTCACCAACTGCTTCGGGTGTCCACCGGCCCAGAAATACGGAGCCGGCATTGCGGATTTTCGGAACGACGCTGCGTGCATTTTCGATTTGCAGGATGAGGTGCTCTGGCGCGTAACGATTGCTGATGTCTATGGCGGCATCAAGGTCCGCCGTAACGATTATTCTTGAGTGCTGCAGCGCGGCCATGGCAGTTTTGCTGCGCGATAGCTCAAGCACCTGAGTGTCAACTTCGGCGGCCACCGCCGCGGCAAGAGCTTCATCCGTTGTCACGCAGACTGCTTGCGAATCCACTCCGTGCTCGGCTTGGGACAGTAGATCGGCAGCGACAAATTCAGCCGACGCGAACGCATCAGCGATTACCAGAACCTCGGAAGGCCCGGCGGGCATATCGATAGCTGCACCGAAGGGATCCGAACTGACAATCGACTTCGCGCTGGTTACCCATGCATTTCCAGGCCCGAAAATCTTATGGACCTTCGGAATTGATGCTGTTCCATAGGCCATAGCAGCTATCGCCTGGGCACCGCCAAGTGCGTAGATATCTGTCAGTCCAGCACGCGATGCGGCGGCCAGGACCGCCGGATCGGCGCTGCCGTCCGGGCGCGGTGGTGTACACATTATGACCCTTGGGCATCCCGCGAGCAGCGCTGGAACCGCGAGCATTATTGCGGCGGAGGGCAGTGGTGCGGTGCCTGCGGGAACGTAGAGGCCGACGCTGTCAATCGGCTGCGAGATGCGTTCACAAAGGACACCGGGCATGGTTTCAACTGCGATAGGGGCCGGCCGCTGTTGCTCGTGAAATTTCCGGACATTGTTGATCGCCAGATCAATCGCACTCAGTTGTTCGCTCGTCAGGCGCCTGCACGCGGCATCAAGTTCACTTTCGGGTACCCTGAATGACGTAATATCGGCGCCATCGTACTGCTGCGTATAGCCGATCAACGCCGCATCGCCGTTTGCTCGCACCGCAGCAACTATTTCTTCGACCTGGTCGCGAATTGACTGATCCTGTGACACAGCTGGACGGGCCAGTAATGCACTCTGTCGCTGCGAATCCAGTTCAGTCCATTGATAAATGCCAATGCTCATACGCTAGGCCAGCATTTTTTCTACAGGAAGAACGAGCAGGGAACTTGCACCCGCGGCTTTCAGATTTTCGAGTGTCTCCCAGAATACGTTCTCCCGGCAGACGGCATGAATGGCGATTCGGTCGTCGCTGCCTTCAAGCGGCATCACTGTTGGTGCTTCAGAACCCGGCAGGAGCTCGCGAATTTGTGCTAACGCCGCGCGAGGCGCATGCAGCATGATGTATTTGCTGTCACGCACCTTCAATACCCCATCCAGACGTTGAATGATCTTGTCAACAAGCGCCTGCTTTGCATCGCCCAATGGCGCGAGTGTCTGAATGACTACCGCCTCGCTCTGCAACAATTCAGCGACCTCGGTCAAGCCATTGGCGCGCAAGGTGCCGCCGGACGATACCAGGTCACAGATAAAGTCCGCTCGGCCCAGCTTTGGCGCGATTTCGACTGCTCCTGAGAAGAAAACAGGCTCAGCATTGATGTCGTTTTTCTTCAGGTAGTCCGTTAAGAGACCAACATAACTTGTTGCAATTCTTGTATTTTCTAATGACCTCGGTCCGTCGTATGGCACGTTCTCCGGGGCCGCTATCGAGAGCCTGCAGTGACCAAAGTCGAGCTCAAATATTTGCTTGAACATGCCCTTGGAGCCTTTTTGCTCCTCTTGCAGTCGTTTTTCTTCAACCACATTGAGCCCGACGATTCCCAGATCACAAACGTCATCGCTGACTAGGCCCGGGATATCGTCGTCCCGGACCAGCAGCAGATCGATCGGCATGTTTTCGCCATAGCAAATGAGCTGATCTTTGCTCTTGGTAACTTTCAGTCCACAGCGCTCCAGCAGATCAACGGAATGATTGGTTAAACGGCCAGTTTTCTGCACCGCAATTTTGATGCGCTGCTCGGAGTGATCCATCTGTATTTCCTTACGGTGGTGTGGTTCGGTCAATCGCGGTTTGATACCCACCGGAACCGTCGCTGAGACAGCGTGCAACACGACCGATGGTCGTGACGCTCACGCCGGTAAGATCGTGAATTTTTCGGTAGGGCAGTTGCTGTTGCAGGTATTCGACAACTTGCCAGCGATCAACCAGAGCCTGTAGCTCCGCCGGGGTGCAAAGATCTTTTAAAAACAGGCGGCATTCTTTGCTGCTCTGTAGCGCGGTAACGGCCTCGAAAAGTGCGTTTTCTGCTCGCTTCTGCTGACGTTCGGTTTCGTTGCGGTTCGGTTTCATAGTTGTAGTAGCGTATTAATGTGCTATTACATTATTACACGAACGCCGGAAAAGCAAGAATGTTTTGATGGTTACATTTGCGACTAAATTAATAGGGAACAGGCCCTTGACCTGCGGCCGTAAACAAACATACACTTCGCGAAACTCATCGAGACCGGTCGAGGGATAGGCCCGACGACGCCGGGGCAACCTTCAGAGCTAACCACTCTGAAAAGGTGCCAACTCCTGCGATGCTTTGCTCAGTATTTTGAGCGCATCGAATGATGAGGGTAACTGCAACATCCCTTAATTGGGTGAAGGGCAGTACAACCCTCCCTTGCGGGCTTCGCAGGGTTCCGATGAGCAGCAGTATCAGCGAATACGGAACACTGAAGCGGAGACCGACAATGACTTTCCCAATAAGCAATGCGACCAAAGCTGTTCGTGCGTCTATTGAATCAGACACACAGCACGGTGCTGTCGTACCGCCGTTACACCTTTCCTCGAACTTCGCGTTCGCGGGCCTGGGTGAGCCACGGCAATACGACTACACCCGCTCTGGCAACCCAACACGCGACGCGTTAGCTGACGCAATCACCGAGCTTGAAGGTGGTGCCGGGGCAACAATAACGGCGTCGGGTATGGGAGCACTCACGGTGCTTACGCAATTGCTGTCACCGGGTGACACGATCATCGCCCCGCATGATTGTTACGGCGGGACCTATCGTCTCTTCGAGCAACAGTCGAAAAAGGGCCTGTTCAATGTACTTTTCGTAGATCAAACAAATACGACGGCATTACGGGCGGCGGCAGCGTGCGGACCGAAGATCATACTGGCGGAAACTCCATCCAACCCACTGCTACGCATAGTCGATATCAAGGAGATTTCGCAGATCGCGAAGGACGCCGGAGCTTTATTGGCTGTTGACAACACGTTCCTGTCGCCGGCGCTGCAGAACCCGATTGAATTCGGTGCGGATCTGGTTATTCATTCGACGACCAAGTACCTGAACGGTCACAGTGATGTGGTCGGTGGATGCGTGGTCGCCGCGACTGACGAGCTCGCAGAACAGATTGCATACTGGGCAAACTGCATAGGAATTACGGGGGCGCCTTTTGACAGTTTCCTGACCTTGCGTGGCATACGTACCCTGCATCCGCGAATCAGACAGCATGAGGAAAATGCCAGCCTGATCGCGAACGTACTTAACGAGCACGAACTCATTGATCAGGTTTATTATCCTGGACTTGAATCGCACCCTGGGCATGAGATAGCGAAGCGCCAGCAGCGCGGCTTCGGCGGCATGGTGAGTTTTGAGATAAATGGTGGTGAAGAAGAGATACGTAGATTCGTCAACAGTTTGAAATTTTTCTCATTGGCAGAGTCGCTGGGCGGCGTTGAAAGCCTTGTTTGTCATCCGGCGTCGATGACTCATGCGCCAGTCTGCGACGAGGCGCTGGCAAAAGCCGGAATCGGACAGAACCTGATTCGCTTGTCGGTTGGCCTTGAAAGCAGCGAGGATCTACTCGCTGACTTGCTACAGGCGTTGAATGCGGCTCGGTGCGTGCAGGATGTGGCGCCCATTGCTGCTGCGTGTGCTTAACAGCCCAGCGATTATTGCAGTCCGCGAATAATCTCAGCGGTCATTTCGCTTGTCGAAACCGGTGAGTCGCCAGCTGTTGCGATGTCGACGGTCCTGGCGCCATTAGCAATCGCCGCGGCGATTGCACTCTCGATGGCAAGCGCTTCTGTCTCAAGCCCCAGACTGTGGCGCAGCGCCAGCGCAGCACTGGCAATCGCGGCGCAGGGATTGGCAATGCCCTTGCCGGCAATATCCGGCGCTGAACCGTGGATCGGTTCGTAAAGACCGGTTGAGGTATCGCCCAGCGACGCCGATGGCAGCATACCGAGTGAGCCTGCCAGCATTGACGCTTCGTCAGTCAATATGTCACCGAACATGTTCTCGGTCACAATCACATCAAAGTCAGCCGGGCGGCTTAACAAATGCATCGCCGCCGCATCAACCAGCAAGGTTTCCACTTCAATTTCAGGAAATTCAGCCGGCATGAGGCGGTCCGTAACATCGCGCCACAAGCGGGAGGTCTCAAGCACATTGGCCTTGTCCACGGAGCACAGTTTGCCGCGCCGCACGGTTGCAAGTTTGGCCGCAACCCGCACAATGCGTTCGACTTCGCTGACCGTATAGGTGCACAGGTCGCTCGCGGAAGTTTCGTCACGCGTTTTGTCACCGAAATAGATACCGCCAGTCAATTCCCTGACGACCACCATGTCAACGCCCCGAAGAATTTCCGGTCGCAGTGGTGACGCACCAACCAGCTCCCGGTAGATTTTCACAGGACGGATATTGGCGAATACTCCCAGGACCGATCGCAATTTCAGCAAGCCCTGTTCAGGTCTGACAGCCGCATTGGGATCTGACCACTTCGGGCCACCCACAGCACCCAGGAGAACCGCATCGGCCCCCTTACAGCTGGCTATCGTCGCCGCCGGTAATGGATCGCCTTCCATATCAATTGCGGCACCACCGATAAGCTGAGTATCGAAAGTAAAGCGATGGTCGTATCGGGTCGCAACAGCGTCCAGGACCTCAAGCGCGCACTGCGTAACGTCGGGCCCAATCCCGTCACCCGGCAACAGTGTAATTACGGCTTCCAACTGCGATTCTCCTCATAGGACTTTATGCTGGGAGCTAAGCGTTGCAGGAAGCCCAATTGATCGATGCCCTCAATCAGGCAATGCTGCGCGAAACTGTCGATTGGAAACCCGACGACCGTTTCATCGGGAAGGGTAAGCGTCGCGGCCTCAACATCAATGCGAACGTCGGCCCCCGGATTATCGAGCAGCCACTCTTGCGTCTGCGCGTCGACCACAATGGCTAGCAGTCCGTTCTTGAGTGAGTTGTTACGGAAGATATCGGCGATCTCGGTCGAAATAACGGCCGTGAAGCCGTAATCCAGCAGAGCCCAGGGTGCATGCTCACGGGATGAGCCACAGCCGAAGTTATTGCCGCCAACGAGAATTCGACAGCCTTCCGATTCGGGCTTGTTGAGTACAAAATCAGGTTTTTCGTTGCCATCGGAGTCGTAGCGCAGGTCGTAAAAAACGTGCTGGCCCAGCCCTTCGCGAGATGTGGTTGTCAGAAATCTTGCCGAGATTATCTGGTCCGTATCGATATCCGTCGTCGGCAGTACAACGGTTCGTGACCGGACGATCTTAACCGGCTTCATGAATAGATCCTCGGGTCTGCGACCAGGCCGGCGATAGCAGACGCGGCGGCCGTTGCCGGACTCGCCAGCACGGTTCGGGCGCCAACCCCCTGGCGGCCTTCGAAATTGCGGTTACTGGTGCTGACCGTGAGTTGCCCCGGCTGCGCGATGTCGCCGTTCATGCCAATGCACATCGAGCAACCCGCTTCACGCCATTCTGCGCCGGCCTCTGTAATGATCCGATCAAGGCCGCGCTCTTCCGCATCTCTTTTCACCTGTTCGGATCCAGGTACAACCATCATGCGAACGCTTTCCGCTACTTTGCGTCCCTTGAGAATTCGTGCCACTTCTTCAATGTCGGAGATACGCCCGTTTGTGCAGCTGCCAACGAAAACGATATCGACCGAGTTCTTTGTCATCGGTTTTCCCGACTCGACCTGCATATAGTCGAGCGCTTTCTGGAAACTTGCGTCGCTGCCTGAGGGGACCGGGTCGTTAATGCCGACCACCATCCCTGGATTGGTGCCAAAAGTCACCATGGGCTGCAATGTGCTGGCGTCCAGGGAAACGGACCGGTCAAAGCGGGCACCTTCGTCTGATTGAAGTTGCCGCCAACGTTCGACAGCCTTGTCCCAATCATCGCCCTTTGGTGCGCGCGGACGCCCGCGCAAGTATTCGAATGTGGTCTCATCGGGAGCAATCATTCCAGCGCGCGCACCAGCTTCGATAGACATATTGCAGATCGTCATACGACTCTCCATGTCCATCGCAGTTATCGCCGCACCCCGGTATTCGATAATGTGGCCAGTGCCGCCGTTTACGCCGATTTTGCCGATGATGGCCAGAATCAGGTCTTTCGCTGTGACCCCGGCAGGTAATTGACTGTCAATATTGATCTCAAGTGTTTTCGGTTTGCGTTGCAGCAGGCACTGTGTCGCGAGAACGTGCCCGACCTCCGTCGTACCGATACCAAAGGCGAGGGCACCGAATGCACCATGAGTGCTGGAATGACTATCACCGCAAACGATGGTCTTGCCCGGTTGCGTCGCGCCCAGCTCCGGCCCGATGACATGTACAATTCCGCGTTGCCCACTGCCGTAGCCGAGCAAATCAAGCCCGAATTCTTCGCAGTTCTGCTGCATTTGTCGAACCTGGTTCGCTGCCCCTTCACCGGCAACCAGCAAGTCTTTGAACGTCGATACCGGGCTGGTTGGTGTTGAGTGATCCAGCGTTGGTAAGGTCAGGTCCGGCCTTATTACAGGCAGATCGTTTTCTCGCAGTATAGAGAACGCTTGCGGCGTCGTGACCTCGTGGATGATATGCAGGTCTATGTAGAGCACTGCAGGCGTTTCGGGTGTCTCTTCGACCACAATATGGTCCGCCCAGACCTTTTCGAAAAGGGTGCGTGGATTGCTCACAGGGATTCCCGATAAATTAAATGGTTGCGTGACTTGTTACAGCGTCATGCGCCGTAACTTCGCCACGTTCGCGACGACGCAGCGTCCGATTCATAACTTCGAGGCAGGCACGACAGCCGGCTTCAACAATATCGACGCTGGCACCTCTGCCACGGTAGCTCTTGTTTTCGATCTCCACGGTAACTGTAACTTCACCCTGAGCATCTTCGCCAATTGACGCACTGTGCAGTTCAAAGTTGCGCAATACCATGGCAACGCCGGTTGCCGTCTCAAGCGCCTGAAATGAAGCGGCCACCGGGCCATCACCGCGAGCGGATTGCGATACTTCTACACCGTCTTCACCTATCAGAGTGACAGTTGCGGTAGCTGGCTCATCGGTGTGGGTTTGCACCTCCAGCGACTTCAATGTCCACGGCCCGGAGGACAAACTTCCGGCATTCATAATGATCGATTCAATATCGCCGTCGTATACGTCCTTTTTCTTGTCCGCCAGTTTCTTGAACTCCTTAAAAGCACGATTGGTTTCGAAATCATCGAGGTCAAAGCCAAGCTCCTTCACGCGATCGCGGAACGCATGGCGCCCACTGTGCTTGCCAAGAACCAGGTTGGACTTACTCAGACCGACGTCTTCAGGCCGCATAATCTCGTAGGTAGAAGCATGTTGAAGCATGCCGTGCTGGTGAATTCCCGCTTCATGAGCAAAAGCATTCTCACCAACAATTGCCTTGTTGCGAGGAGGGTGCATACCGGTGATGTTCGAGACCAGGCGCGAAGTCGGATACAGGCGAGTCGTATCGACACCGGTGTCGAGCCCAAAAAATTCCGCACGTGTCTTGACGGCCATTACGACCTCTTCCAGGCTGCAGTTTCCGGCGCGTTCGCCAATTCCGTTGATCGTACACTCTATTTGCCGCGCGCCAGCGCCGACCGCTGCCAGGCTGTTTGCAACAGCCATTCCGAGGTCATTGTGGCAATGCACGCTGAGGGTAACTTCATTGATTCGAGCAACGTGTTCCTTCAGATAGCAAAACAAACGATCGAATTCGGCGGGCACAGTGTAGCCAACCGTATCCGGCACATTGACCGTGGTTGCACCGGCTTCAATGGCGGCTGAAACAACTTCTGCGAGGTAGGAAAGCTCGGTTCGGGACGCGTCTTCCGGTGAAAACTCGACGTCATCGCATAATTCACGTGCCATCTCAATCGCGCCAACGGCGCTCTTGATGATCTCTTCCTTGGCCATCTTCAGCTTGTGCTCACGATGGATTGCGCTGGTCGCAACGAATACGTGAATACGATGATTGTCGGCGCCTTTGACCGACTCGTAGACCTTTTCGATATCCGCGGCATTGCAACGCGCCAATCCGCAAATGACAGGGCCGAAGTTGTTGTCCGCGATGGCTTTTACGGATTCAAAATCGCCCGGGGACGCGGCGGGAAAACCGGCTTCGATAATGTCGACATTAAGCTCAGAAAGCGCTTTTGCAACACGAAGCTTTTCGCTGAGCGTCATGCTGCAGCCTGGAGCTTGCTCCCCGTCACGTAACGTGGTGTCAAATATGCGTATTCTGTTTTCTGAGCTTGCGTCAGACATTTTTCCTATCCTCTCGTTTATTCTTCCAGCCAATCCATACGGCCGCGCAAATCGGCGCCGACCTGCTCGATTGGGTGTTCCAGGTCGGCCTGCATCATGCGTTTGAACTCCGGCATGCCATTTTCATTTTCAGCAATCCAGTTGCGTGCGAATGTGCCGTCCTGAATGTCAGTCAATATTGCTTTCATCGCAGCACGTGACGCTTCGTCAACAACACGCGGACCGCTGATCATGTCGCCCCAGGCTGCTGTATCGCTGATGAACTTGTGCATCTTGCGCAAGCCGCCTTCATGCAACAGGTCAACGATCAGTTTCAGCTCGTGCATGACTTCGTAATAGGCCACTTCGGGTTGATAGCCTGCTTCAACCAGAGTCTCAAAGCCCGCGACAATCAATTCGGTCGCGCCGCCGCAAAGTACTGCTTGCTCACCGAACAAGTCTGTTTCGGTTTCCTCGGCGAAGGTCGTTTCGATGACCCCGGCGCGCGCTCCGCCAATACCAGCCGCATACGCCAGCGCAGTCTTCAATGCGTTGCCGGTCGAGTCCTGATTCACCGCGACGAGGCAGGGCACGCCATGACCTTCCTCATATTGCCGCCGCACCAGCCCACCAGGACCTTTTGGTGCGATCAATGCCACGTCGAGATCAGAACGCGGCTCGACCTGCTTGTAGTGAATGGCGAAACCGTGTGCGAACAGCAGCAAGGCTCCGTCACCAATATCGTCGACAACCGACTGGTACAGACTCTTCTGAACCATGTCCGGCGTCAGGAACATAACGATTGCGGCGCCTCTTACAGCTTCGTTGGGCTCCTGAACCGTCAGCCCATCGGCTTGCGCCTTGGCCCAGCTCGCACCACTGGCGCGCAGTCCTACAACGACGTTAAAGCCACTGTCTTTGAGGTTTAACGCATGTGCTCGTCCCTGGCTGCCGTAGCCGAGAACGGTTACCTGACGGTCAATCAGGCAGGAAATATCGACATCTGATTCTGAGTACATTTGCATGGTTGGTCTCTAGGTCTTGATACAAAGCTAAAAAAAACCCCACTATCCTTGTTGGATGCGGGGTATACGGTGTCCGGTGACTGGATACGCGCTACCCGCTCTGTCTCCCAAGGAGAAGCAAAGAAAGTCGAAGCGAAAGTTGCAGATTGTTTTCTGTGGCAGTCATAGCGCCGAATCATGTTGTAAGCGATGAAAGTTGTCAACCATTGCTTAATCGGTTACGCGTGTTACTAAATTTATAACATTAACTATTGAGCGTAAGCTATTAAAACCACGTTAGTTTTTTGGTTTTGACCACCTGTGATGTTGACGCTTATATATAGCGCGCACAAAAAGATCTGGAAGACTTGTCATTGGTCGACCTGGAAGTAGATACTCAGGCTGGCGCAACAAGGGACATTGATATGCACTTATTGTTGTTTCAGAAGTCATAAATCTTATGTGGTTGTTGGGCTGGCGATATACAAACCATGTGTTACTCTTGCCCTCAGAGTTACGGGGACCTGAAGAAACAAAAGGAACAAAAGGAACAAAAGGCGGGAATTCTCAGACGGTACTTCTGGGTATGCCAAATAAAATAGAGATAAGAAGGGGTTCCAATAGTTTAACGCCGCGCGGCGTAGGTGGAGAGGGCCGCGTGCGCAATTGGAGATGCATTCAGCATTTCCGGTTTACATTTGTGCATGTATTCAACGGATACGTTGCATCCCTCTCCTATAAATTAACTAAAATAATTATGACCTTTAAGGAGCGTCCATGAAACGGTGCAATAGCAGCAGTCGGCGCCTAACCGCTGCGTTTTTCGCAACTACGGTTATCGCAATTTCCGGCAGCGTTTTCGCCCAGTCCGTCGATCAGGTACTTCAAGCTGATCAACGTCGGTTGAATCTGGCACAACAATCTCAGGAACGTATCAACGGTGTTGTTGAAAATACGCGTTCACTGGAAGATACGTACAGGGCTGTAAACAAAGAAATTGACGGACTCAAAGTCTACAACCGCCTGATGAGGGCGCAGGTTGAAGGTCAACTGGCCACGTTGGAAGACATTGGACTGTCCATGGATCAGGTTGATGTCATCAATCGCCAGATCTTCCCTTTGATGGAACGAATGATTGATGGGCTCGAGCAGTCCGTCAAACTCGACGTGCCATTTCTTATGGATGAGCGCGTGGGCCGCGTGAACGACCTGAAAGACATCATGGAGCGTTCAGATGTTTCCGTCGCGGAGAAATTCCGCAAGGTCATGGAGGCCTACCAGATCGAGAACGAATTCGGCTGGACTTCGGAGCATTTCACGCAGTCGCTGACGTTAGACGGTCAGACCCGTTCATTTAACATGCTTCGAATCGGTCGAATCGGACTGTACTTCCAGTCGGATGACGCAAGGGTTACCGGTCGTTGGGACAACGAAGCGCGAGAATGGGTCATTGACGATTCGTCACGCAACGAAATTCGTAAGGGTCTGCGTATGGCCCGCCAGTTGATTGCGCCGGAGCTCATCATTATCCCGGTATCCGCAGCGGAGGCATCATAAATGAAACGCTTGACACTAATAATTGCCGCCGGACTGCTATGTTTCGGAATGACAACGGCAAACGCCCAGAGCGGAGATGACGCTCGTAGTATGTCCGACCTCCTGCGCCTGATCGAACAAGGACAGGCACGCGACTCACAAGAGGCTCGCCAGCGCGAAGCGGCTTTCGCACAAGCCAAGAACCGTCAGCAGTCACTGTTAAACCAGGCCCGTGCAGAGCGCACGCGCCAGGAAAACGTCAGTGCACAGCTCGAACAACAGTTCGAAGACAACCAGCAGCGCATCATAACGGCGCGGCAGGCTCTGGACGAGAGACTGGGTGCATTAAAAGAGCTGTTCGGTGTGCTGCAGACGGTGTCTGGGGACACGCAGGGTGCATTCAATACATCGTTGACGAACATCCAGTATCCGAATCGTGGCGAATTCCTGGTTGAACTCGGCAGCAAGATGGCCGGCGCCAGCAGCCTTGCATCGATTGAAGACATCGAACGCCTTTGGGGTATGTTGCAAAAGGAAATTGTTGAGTCCGGACGCGTAGTTCGTTTCACCAATATCGTTACAAAAGCTGACGGACAGCAAGAGGAGATGGAGATTATCCGGGTTGGGTCGTTCAATATTATTAATGAGAACGGCTACCTCAAGCACGATTCCAAAGAAGGCACAGTTACGGAGCTGGCTCGCCAGCCTGAGTCTCGTTACACCGGCACAACCGGTGACTTAATGGACGCCGAAAGCGGCAGCGTTACTTTTGGTGTTGACGTGACCCGTGGCACAATTTTGGGCTTGTTGGTTGAATCTCCGACCATCTCTGATCGCATCGAACAGGGTGGCATCGTTGGTTACTGCATTATTGCACTGGGTATTGTAGGACTGCTGATCGCTGTCTGGCGTTGGTTCGGTCTTACAGGCGACAGCCGCAGGGTTACGGCTCAGCTCAAACGTGAAACAGCCAGCACCGACAATCCACTGGGTCGTGTTCTAGCCGCTTACGAAAGTAATCGCGGGGCGGATACCGAGACAGTTGAGCTCAAACTTAGTGAGGCGGCGCTTAAGGAAATGCCCGGGCTCACAAAGGGTTTGCTCTTCATCAAGGTTGTGTCCGCGGTGGCACCTCTCATGGGGCTACTCGGTACCGTAACCGGCATGATCAAGACCTTCCAGGTCATCACGCTGTACGGCGCAGGCGACCCGAAGATGATGGCTGGTGGTATCTCCCAAGCTTTGATGACAACGGTTCTGGGTCTGGTTGTTGCCATTCCGATGGTACTGCTGCACACGGTTGTTAGCGGCCAGAGTCGCAAGATCATCAACATCCTCCAATCTCAGAGCGCCGGTATTGTTGCCCAGCACTCGGAGCGTAATGGCTGAGGCCGAAAGGAGTAATCATGTATTGGCTTATTGACAGTTTTGAGGCCATACGCGATTTCATGAATCTCGGCGGTGTTGTGCTGAAAAGTATCGCCGTCGTGATCTTTCTGATGTGGGTTCTCATCGTTGAGCGGATTATGTATTTCCGCTCGTCGATGAAACAAATGTCGAAAGAGATTCATGACAGCTGGGAGATGAGACAGGAACGAAAATCCTGGAACGCACACCAGATTCGCGAGTTAGTGATTTCGCAGTTTAGCGAAGCGACCAACAAGGGCATTGCTCTTATTCAGACTTTTGTCGCGCTGTGTCCGTTGCTCGGGTTGCTTGGCACGGTTACGGGCATGATCAGTGTGTTTCAGGTCATGGCTGTTTCTGGCTCAGGCAATGTTCGCGCAATGGCTGCTGGCGTATCGCAGGCAACTGTACCGACGATGGCCGGGATGGTAGGTGCACTTTCGGGTGTATTGCTTGTCACATTGTTAACGCGCCGCGCGGCTCGTGAGGTGGAGTTTCTCGAAGACTCACTCACGATGGATCACTAGGGAATAGACCATGCGAAAACATGACTTTTCTATGGGGCAGCAGGAAGATGATTCGGAAGAAATCAACCTGACGCCGATGCTCGACGTCGTATTCATCATGCTCATCTTCTTTATTGTTACGGCATCGTTCGTCAAGGAAGTGGGCATCGACGTCAATCGGCCTGACGCTCCGGTAACGGAAACCAAGCCGGAGGACGCCAACATCCTTATCGTCATTGACGGTAATGATGATATCTGGATCGATCGTCGGATCATTGATCCTCGCGCCGTACGCGCGAATATTGAACGTCTGCACGCGGAAAATCCGCAGGGATCGGTGGTGATTCAACCGAACAAGAGATCCACCAACAAGATGCTGGTGACGGTTATGGACGCGTCACGTAGTGCTGATGTCTACAACATCTCCATTGCGGATTCGAAATGAGCGGGATCCTTAAGGACATGCCACATGAGAAATAATCAAGGCGCATTTGGACACGAAGAGGAAAGCGAGGAGATTAATCTCACGCCGATGCTCGACGTTGTTTTCATTATGCTTATTTTCTTCATCGTCACAGCAACCTTCATCAAGGAGGCCGGTATTCAGGTGGATCGCCCGGATACTATGACAGCAGACTCTCAGGAGGATGCAGCCATTCTGATCGCTATCAGTGCGAACGATGAGATCTGGATCGACAAGCAGGAACGCGATCCTCGCGATGTACGTGTATTGATAGAGCGGCTTCACGCAGAGAATCCAAAGGGTTCAATCGTGATTCAGGCGGACGAGGAATCAACCAATGAAGTACTGGTACAGATTCTGGAGGCGGCGAAAGCCGCAGGCGTACAAAACGTTGCAATGGCGTCTGACGACGGCTAGAAAAAGCGGCGTTTGCCGCTGAGGAGACAGGACCATGATGGGTCGCTATTTAATTTCTATTGTCACTGGCGT
Organism: Woeseiaceae bacterium; assembly: GCA_021773055.1. GTDB lineage: Bacteria > Pseudomonadota > Gammaproteobacteria > Steroidobacterales > Woeseiaceae > UBA1847. The sequence goes on along the minus strand of JAJFKV010000015.1, from coordinate 51,204 downwards.
TGTCATTACGCTCAGCTTGCTGTTCGTGATGCAACTGCTCATTGCATCCGGTAAAGGTGCTTTGACAAAGCCCAGGGAACGAGCTCAGCTTGATTTCGTACGCGTAAAGCGCAATGAGAACCTTAATACTCAGGATCTCACGCCCGAAAAGCCACCGAAACCACCTGAGACACCACCTGAAACGCCACCGCAGGACATGGACAACATCGATCCTGATGCACCGACGATCGATGTTGGACGTCCCACGATTACCGCCAATACCGATATCGGCGGGCCTGGCGGCATGAATATCGCAGAAGGTGACTACTTACCGATCGTCCGAGTTGCGCCGGTATACCCCTCACGTGCGCTTTCGCGCGGCCTCGAGGGCTTTGTTGATATGTCATTTACCGTGACTACGGCTGGTACGGTGAAAGATCCGATCGTTTTGCAGTCGACCAGCAGTCTGTTTGAGCGGGCGGCCACGCGAGCCGTACTGAAATTCAAGTACAAACCGCGAGTGGTTGACGGGGTGCCCGTTGAAGTGGCGGGCGTCAAGACACGAATTTCGTTCGAGCTTGAGGACTGAGGCCGATTGATAGCCCTTGGCGGGGAATCTATCCAAAAGGATTTATTGAGTTATGAATACTAAACGTGGAATCTCACTGAAGCTCGGCATCATGCTGTTGGCAGGATTGCTGGCTTTTGGTAACGCGTCTGCTCAAAAAAGCACCAGAGCGGATAAAGACGACAAAACCAAGACCAAACAGGCCCAGGCAGTTAGTAAAGAAGTCTATGAGCGAATTCAAAAAGCTCAGGAAATGGTGGACGAAGAAAACTACACGGGTGCTCTGAAGTCTCTTAACAGTCTCTACAACCCGGATAAACTCACCGAGTACGAACAAGCCAACGTATTGAATTACCTTGGGTTTGTCCACTACAACATGGAAAGCATGCCGCAGGCAATTTCCACCTACCAGAAGCTGCTCGCGATCCCTAGTCTTGAGCCACAAATGGCCAAGCAGACGACGTTTACCATGGCACAGCTGCTGACGGTCGAAGAGCGCTACAGAGAGGCACTTACGACAATTGATAAATGGTTCATCCTGGAAACCAACCCCGCACCTCAGCCGTACATCCTTAAAGCGCAAATACATTATCACCTGAACGAATATCAATCGATGGTTGGGCCCATCGAACAGGCGATGCAAGTTGCCAGGAATCGCGACCAGCCGGTTAAAGAAGATTGGTGGGGCCTGTTGAATTTTGCGTACTTCACGTTAGAAAACTACACCAAAGTACGCGATATCCAAAAAATACTCTTGGAGACCTGGCCGAAGAAGCGCTATTGGTTGTCCCTTGCCGGTGCCTTCACGGAACTGGGTCAGGATGAAAAACTGATTTACGCCTACGATGCTGCATTCACTCAGGACATGCTGGAGAAAGGCACAGAATTCGTAACAATGGCACAGCTATATTTGCAGGCAGAAGTACCCTATAAAGCCGCCAAGCTTCTGCAAGAAAAAATTGAGGCCGGCATCGTAGTCAAGAACGAAAAGAACTATCGCCTTTTATCGCAAAGCTGGATGCTTGCCATGGAAGACTCCAAGGCAATACCAGCCCTGATATCCGCGGCAGGCCTGGCGGAAGATGGCGAAGTCGATGCGCGGCTTGCAAATTCGTATTTGAATGTCGGTGAGTACGGCGACTGTGTCACCTCGGCAAATACCGCGATTCGAAAAGGTGGCCTGAAAAGCCCGGACAATATTCAGATATCGCTGGGTATGTGTCTTTACAACCTACGTCGCTATAGCGAGGCGAAAAAGTCGTTTCGCGAAGCCGCCAAAACGCCTCGATCGCAACGTACATCAGGTCAGTGGATTCGAGTAATCGATGCCGAAATTGAGCGCAATAGGCAGATCCGATTAGCGGAAGAGGCTGCACAGAAAAAACGTAAAGAAATTGATGAGAGAAAGGCGAAGAGCGGTCGCGCTTAATAACAATCTCAAGCCTCTCGAACGCGTATAACGAAGGGCGTTGACCGGTTCTGGTCAACGCCCTTATTATTGCGCGAAGTTTGCCAAGGAATAGAATAAATGCCACGAATCATCTATCAGACGTCCGACGGGTCGCGACACGAAGTCGAGGTCCAAAACGGCTATTCCGTTATGGAAGGGGCCATCAACAATAATATTGACGGCATTGTCGCCGAATGCGGCGGCGCTTGTGCGTGCGCAACCTGCCATAGCTATATCGACGAAGCCTGGGTAGATAAGCTGGCGCCCATGGACGACATGGAAGACAGCATGCTGGACGCGGCGTTTGAAAGAAAGGCCAACAGCCGCCTGACTTGCCAAATAGAAGTATCAGACCAACTTGACGGCCTCGTAGTACACGTCGCCGAAAACGAGTACTAGACGAAACCCAAGCGGGAGCAACGATAATGACTATAGCTGCAGGCGATCAAATGCCATCCGGTGCCTTTGGCATCATGACCGATTCAGGGCCCGGTGCAATTTCGACGGAAGCTTTGTTTTCCGGAAAGAAGGTCGTCCTGGTATCCGTACCAGGCGCATTCACCCCAACTTGCTCAATGAACCATCTGCCCGGTTTTGTCGATCAATTCGACGCGTTGAAAAGCAAGAACGTCGACACGGTCGCCTGTATGGCGGTTAACGATGTCTTTGTTATGGATGCATGGGGCAAGGACCGTGGCGTTGGCGATAATGTAATGATGCTTGCCGATGGCAATGGCGAATATGCACAAGCTCTGGGTCTTGAATTTGACGGATCAGCGTTTGGTATGGGCATGCGCGGCCAGCGTTTCGCCATTATTGTTGATGACGGCATTGCGACGCACGTTGCCGTAGAGGCTCCCGGTCAGTTTGAAGTCAGCAAGGCGGAAGCTATCCTGGATGCTCTATAACGGGTTTGTCCCCGTCTGACAATCACTGTCAGAGGAGAAGGACGAATGACTAGTGCTCAGAGCAGGGATGCGGCTGATACGCCAATGACTTCTCCACGACTCACAGTCGAATTCATTGGCGTATCAGCCGCCTCTCGGCAGTTGGTCACGTATTTCACCTAATCGTCTGCGCATTGAACAGGTGTCGACCATCCCAGACCGACGCCGGATTAAAAACTGCGGCGGCGACTGCTGTTAATCAAGAGCCTCGATTAGTTCGGGCAATGCACTGAACAAATCGGCAACCAGTCCGATATCTGCGACTTCGAAAATCGGCGCTTCCTCATCCTTATTGATAGCGACAATTGTCCCGGCATCTTTGATGCCGGTGAGATGCTGGATAGCACCGGAAATACCGATCGCTATGTACAAATCCGGCGCGATGATCTTGCCCGTTTGACCAATCTGCATTTCATTGGCGACGTAACCCGCATCGACAGCTGCGCGCGAAGCGCCAACACCGGCACCCAACTTGTCGGCCAGCTTGTAAATAAGCCCGAAATTCTCTTCGCTGGACAGTGCTCTGCCACCAGCCACGACTTTCGCCGCCGTTTGCAGATCAGGCCTGTCTGACACACCTGATTGCAGTTCAACGAGTCTTGTGTGCGACGGTAGCTCAACGGCTGCATCCGCGCCTTCAACAGGTGCCGAATTGCCACCGTTCGTTGCACCGAATGAAGCGATACGAATGGTTCCCACGACGATGCTGTCGACGGGTGCTTCAACTGTAGCAACGCCGCTGCCAGCATAGACTGGCCGCTTAAACGTGTGACTACTTTCAACACTCATGATATCGCTGACTTGATTCACGCCCAGCAATGCTGCTACTCGCGGCATCAGGTCCCTGCCAAAGGTGGTCGACGGTCCGAATACATGCGAGTAGCCGCTTGCCAGCGAGGCGATCTGCGGCGCCAGCACCGCGGCGATGGCATGCTCGTTTTCACTGCGTTCGATCGTCAAGACCCGAGAAACTGATTCGAGTTCCGCCGCCTGGGCAGCAATCGCAGACGCCGCGGACGCCAGTACGACTATATCGATATCTGCGCCCTCGATACTTGCTGCGCCGGTGACTGTCTTGGCGGTACTTGGATTCAGAGCGGAACCATCGTGTTCCGCAATAATTAGAATTTTCGACATTACGCCAGTCCTTTGTCTTTAAGCGCGGCAACAAGACCCGCAACATCATCCACCATGACGCCGCGTTCGCGTTCGGCCGGTGGTTCAAATAACAATTCCTTAATCTCAGGCCCGGAATCAATACCGAGATCGGCAAGTGCGATGGACTCCAACGGTTTTTTCTTCGCCTTCATAATGTCCGGTAATTTGACGTAGCGAGCCTCGTTGAGGCGCAAGTCGACAGTTATGACCGCTGGAAGGTCAATTTCCAGCAGCTCAAGCCCTGCGTCGACCTCACGGGTAACTGTTGCTTTTTCGCCGTCCATGTCGATTTTGGATGCGAAGGTAGCCTGTGGCCGGCCCCATATGGCTGCCAGCATTTGCCCGGTCTGGCTATTGTCATCATCGATCGCCTGCTTACCCAGCAAGACGAAATCGATTCCGTCCCGATCAATAATTGATTTGAAGATTCTGGCAACGCCCAACGGGCCTACCGAGCCTTCTGACTCCACCAAAATGGCCCTATCAGCGCCCATTGCCAGCCCTGTTCGCAACTGTTGCTGGGAATCGCTTGCGCCAACGGAGATGACAATCACTTCTGAGGCTTCGCCACGCTCTTTTATTCGCAGCGCTTCTTCAAGGGCGATTTCATCAAAAGGGTTAATGCTCATCTTGACGCCGTCGGTTTCAATGCCGCTGCCGTCACTTTTGACGCGAACCCGAACGTTGTAGTCAACGACTCGTTTCAAGCCAACAAGAATCTTATCCACTTCAATACTCCTTTTCCCAAGTGGTGGGTATTGCGAATCTACTCCGCGGCCGGGTATTGTCCAATAGGCAATTACCGTGCACAAGACCGATTTTGATTGGGCAACTGGAGTAACCGACATTGAGTGCCACACAGCTTATCAGCACCCGAGAATTGAATGAAAACCTGCGAGCCGAAAGCTGCAGTGTGGTTGATTGTCGATTTGATCTGTCGGACTCGACGGCTGGTCGCCGGGCCTACAAAGAAGGGCATATACCCGGCGCTGTATATGCAGATCTAAACAAGGACCTTGCCGCTCCTGTCGGTGCCGGCACCGGGCGTCATCCTTTACCTGATGTGCCGTCAATTACCGCGACCCTTGGGCGGCTTGGCATTAGTAACAGCACTGCCGTGGTGGTTTACGACGAGGGCATCGGTGCCGTGGCAGCGCGACTCTGGTGGATGCTTCGATGGTTGGGGCATGACAATGTGCGATTGCTGGATGGCGGTCTGGCAGCGTGGACAGCGTCAGGGTATTCACTATCTGCGAAACGCGTAGTAGCGATTCCAGCTGAATTTCAAAGCGTAGCGAGATACGAAATGGTACTTAAGACGTCGGAAATTAACGAATCTGGTGCCGATGCCGCAAGCCTGAATCTGATCGATGCACGTGACCGTGCACGGTATGCAGGAGAACTGGAACCTATCGACACGGTCGCCGGGCATATCCCAGGGGCCCGAAACCTGCCTTTTGCTGAGAGCATGGACGAGAATGGCCGCTGGAAAAGTGTTGATGAGTTGCGCAAGCTGTGGGGTCACCATCTGGGTGACGACCGTCGGACTGAGTGGAGCGTGATGTGTGGTTCGGGTGTTACCGCGTGTCATCTGGCCATATCGGCCCTGGAGGCCGGGTATCGTGAACCACGGCTTTATGTGGGGTCCTGGAGCGAGTGGATTACGGATTCGAACAGGCCAATCGGCCTTGGTTTTGGCTGATACGGATCAAATTCGGTGCGGAACTAGCGTAAACTTCCACCGCTAAATCGCGGAATTATGGCGTAATTCTTGATAGCACCATGAATTTCGGGATTGCCTGATTATTTTGATTTCTGAGATATAAAATGCTTTATAAACAAATAATTATCGGTACTATTTCAAGTGTTTTATTGGCGTGCGCGAGCACCGAGGGCGGGCCGGACGCCGTGGAATCGGGGGTGACATCAGGGCGGCCGGATTGCATCTTCCAATCAAGTATCCGAGGATACAGCGTGTTGAATGACTCGAATCTGATCGTCGAAGCGTCAGGGCGTCGAAATTACCACGTCGTGCTGCGACGGCGGGCACACGGGATCAGGTCTTCCCGGCGCATTAGTTTCGATTCTCCTACTGGCCGAGTTTGCGCCAGCTTCAGCGAGGTAATTTTTTACGGTCAATCTGACAACGGGCCTATAAGAGTTGCATCGATTCGGGAACTTAGTCCGGAAGATCACGAAGATCTCCTGATTCAATACGGCAAGAAAGAGCCGGAAATAGAACGAACTCCTGTGCCACGAGAGGTGAAGGGCGCAGAGGTAGAAGAGCTGGACCCAGCTGCTAATGACGATTCGTCGGGCGACTGAGTCACGCAATCCGCAATCTCCGTGCGGACCCACCCGGCCAACCTGTAAAGGTTGGCCGGGTTTTTTATACCCGATAGTATTGTAGTTTCGTTAATCCGGTTGGCCGGGTTTTTTGTGAACGTATAAGAATGGCGTCACCACTCAACAAGATTCGAATACTGGATTTGAGCCGCGTCCTGGCTGGCCCCTGGGCGAGCCAGTTACTCGGTGACTACGGCGCGGATGTGATCAAAATCGAACGACCGGGATGCGGCGACGATACGCGCAACTGGGGTCCGCCGTGGCTGGGAAGCGAGTCCGCATACTTCCTTGCAAGCAATCGAAATAAGCGCTCGGTGACCGTCAATATCGCCGCGACCGAGGGACAGGAGATCATCAGGGGATTGGTACGGCAAGCAGATGTGTTGCTGGAGAATTTTAAGGTCGGAACGATGGCGAAATTCGGGCTGAGTCCGGACGACCTGCTCGAACTTAATCCACGGCTGATCTACTGTTCGATTTCAGCATTTGGTCAAACTGGGTCGCGCGCAAATGAGCCGGGTTACGATGCCATGATGCAGGCATCCGCAGGCCTGATGAGTGTCACTGGTCCGCCTCCGGACGAGGCGGGCGGTCCGCAAAAAGTCGGCGTTGCGATAGCCGATATCATGGCCGGAATGTACGCAACGACGGCGATCCTCGCGGGATTGAACGCGCGGCAGGCTAGTGGCCAGGGACAATACATTGACGTGCCTCTCTATGACAGCCAGGTCGCGTGGCTTGCAAACCAGAATTTGAATTATCTGATTGGGGGGGAGATCCCGGGAAGAATGGGCACTGCGCATCCAAATCTCGTGCCATATCAGGCATTCGCGACCAGCGATGGCAGCTTGATGCTGGCGGTCGGTAATGAAAGGCAATTTGTGAGCTGCTGCGAATCGCTCGGTCTGGAATCGGTAGCACAGGATGTGCGCTTTCAGTCCATGAGCAGTCGCATTGAAAATCGCGGGATTTTAGTCGATCTACTACAGTCGAAACTGCAGGAAGATACCACCGAACATTGGCTCGATGTGCTGCGAGGCAAGGGGGTTCCCGCTGGACCCGTCAATGACATAGCTGAGGTTTTGACGAACGCACACGCCACTGAGCGAGGGCTGGTTCGGTATTTGCAGAATGGCGAGAATCAATCCGTTCCGCAGGTCTCAAATCCGGTCGACTTTGGCAGCACTCCCGTAAGCTACGAAAAGGCACCACCGCTGTTAGGGGAGCATACAAATGAGGTGTTGCGCGAATGCTTGGGTTACTCTGACGCGAAAATAGAATCACTAAGACAGAATGAAGTCATCTAGGCTCGCAATGCCAATCAAAAGCAGTGAAGTTTTGCAGGATGTTCGCTACGAAATTCGTGGGCAACTGGCAAATCATGCGCTCGAACTCGAGAAGCGCGGTTACGAAATCATCTCGCTGAACATCGGTAATCCGGGTTTGTACGGGTTTCGTACGCCGGAAACGATGCGCCTGGCTATGATCGAAAACCTTGCTCAGGCTGAACCGTACTGTCATCAAAAGGGTATATTTCCGGCTCGCGAAGCCGTGGTAATGCAACAGCAGAATCGCGGAATTCAGGGCGTGACGGTAGACGAAGTGTTCATAGGCAACGGCGTCAGCGAATTGATCGATCTGTCGCTGCGGGCTCTTTTGAACCCGGGCGACGAAGTGCTGGTGCCGAGCCCGGACTATCCGCTTTGGAGTGCGGCCGTAGCGTTAAACGGTGGCATCGCGAAACACTACCGCTGCGCCGAAGACAACGGCTTCTTGCCGGATATCAGTCATATGGAGAGTCTGATCAACGAGCGTACCAGGGCGGTCGTTGTAATCAATCCCAATAATCCCAGCGGCGCCGTTTACGACCGTAGGACACTGTCCAGCATCGTAGGCCTCGCGGAAAGGTACGGACTGGTCGTAATGGCAGACGAAATTTACGACCAAATGGTCTATGACGATGCGGAGTTCATCCCGTTGGCGACATTGGCGCCGGATTCTGTCTGCCTGACGTTCTCCGGCCTTTCCAAGATCTATCGAGCCTGCGGTTACCGGGTCGGCTGGGCCGTATTCAGCGGTAACCTGGAAGCAGCCCGTGACTACATACATGGCATGGAGCTGCTAGCTGCATTACGTCTGTGCAGCAATGTCCCGGGCCAGTGGGCCGTTCAGACGGCGCTCGGCGGAAATCAAAGCATCGAGCAACTGGTAACAGCCGGCGGTCGTTTATATCAGTCGCGGCAAGCCGTGATCGAGCGTGCCGCAGCTAGTAACTACCTGCATCTCGAACGCCCAATGGGGGCGATGTACGCGTTTCTTAGATTGGACGAGCAATTCAGCGGCAAACTCGACGATCAGGCCTTCGCGCTTGAGTTACTGGAAAACCACCATGTTCTGGTCGCGCCCGGAAGCAGTTTCAATACGCCGTATACCGATCATTTTCGAATCACCACGCTCCCGGACACGGAGACGCTTAACGTCGTTTTCGACCGAATTGATGCCTGTCTTACACAATACAGCTGACCCATGTACGAGTGGCTAGGCGACTCGCTGGCTGATTCTGGAACGGTAGTCACCGCGAATCGGCGACTGGTCAGAGTACTGCGCAACAGTTACGCGGCCGATCAGCTCGCAGCAGGTGAAAAAGCCTGGCGCAGTCCCGTGATTTTCGCCTGGCAGGACTGGCTTGTTCATTTGTCGAATGCGGCAAAAGATCAGGTCGAGCTGCCAACACGCATCAATACACATCAAAGTCAGCTTCTTTGGGAGCGTTGTCTGCGTAAAGATCTGGGCGACTCAGAGGCGGGTGTCTCCAGCCTTGTTCGAATGGCCCGTGATACGTGGCAAAGGCTCGCCGACTGGCGCGTAAGTATCGCGGAAGTAGCTCGCTCAGCACAGAACGAAGATCAACGCCTTTTTGCGACCGTCGCCGGTCGTTATCTCGGTATATTGCAGCGTGAAAACTGGGTCGATGAGGCCGGTTTGGGCGATCTGATTCTGACCCTGATCACGGACCAGCAAATTCGCTTTCCCGGTCAACATACATTCGTGGGTTTCGACCGGCAACGACCCATCAATCTGGCTGTTCAGCAGGCAATGCAGAGCGCTGGGGTTAGCGTCGCAGTCGCGGTGGAAGTAGTACACAACGAACCATACTCGTTGCAGTCGTTCCAAAACACTACAGCAGAACTTAGATCAGCAGGTGTGTGGGCCCGCCGCAAGCTCGAAGATAATCCCGCTGCCCGTGTCGCAATTATCGCGGGCGGACTCGACAGTGATGCTGACGGAATATCCCGTCGAGTACGGGAGGGTGTCACGCCTGGGTGGCAACACGCTCATAAATCACATTTTGATGCGGTCAATGTTTCCTATGGCCGACGGCTCGCTGATTATCCGGCGGTTGCGGTTGCCTTGTCATTACTGCGCTGGCTGGTAAGAGACCTTCCGTCAACAGATGTAGGTCTGCTGCTGCGCTCGCCATTACTGGGTACGGCGAACGTTGCAGGACGCAGCCAACTAGAATTGCGCTTGCGACAAATACCGGATCGGCAGTGGTCACCAGCGATGGTTGGCGCCGAATTACGCGGCCGCGACGATAGTGAAGACCTTAGCGACTGGTTAGCCAAGCTCGCAGCACTCAGTAAACGCAGGCGAACACTGCCAAAGCAGGCGACGCCTGCTGAATGGGCCGTCTTGCTGCATGAGGTCTTGCAATCATTCGGCTGGCCTGGTCAGGGCACACTGGACAGTGCCGGGTTCCAGTTGGTCAATCGTTGGCGCGAACTACTGAATGAGTTTGCAAGGCTGGGGCTAGTTAGCGCAACGATGCCGCCGAGTGGGGCTATAGCACGGCTTGATTTGATGGCCGCAGAAACTGTTTTCCAGCCGGAGTCAACCACGGCCATGGTCCAGTTAATGGGCGCGTTGGAATCGTCCGGTGCTGTCTTCGATGCAGTTTGGCTAACCGGATTGACAACTGCCGGTTGGCCGCCGGCCGGAACAGCATCCGCTTTGATTTCACGTCGTCTGCAGGAAAAGCACGCGATGCCGGACAGTACTCCGGCAGACACCATGCAGTACGCACTTGATATGCTGGCGCGCCTTCTGGGGTCGAGCAAAGAAGTTGTTTGCAGTTTCGCGATCACGGAAGATGATGCGGAACAAACAGCGAGTGATCTTCTGCGGCAATTTCCGTCGGTGCCGGGCAAATTCGTAGAGGATCCAGGCTGGTACGCAGCAGGCTTGAGCGCAAATGCGACACTGCACATGGTCGAGGACAGCGTGCCGGCCGTAACGCCGGAAGAAAACATCTCGGGTGGCGCAGGGACGATTCAACGCCAGGTGAATAACCCGGTGGCCGCATTTATACAAGGACGTATGGGCGCACGGCCAATTTATCCGCAAGCTATCGGAGTTCCCGCATTAATGCGGGGCAACTTGATCCATGATGCGCTCTACAAGCTCTATATCGATTTGCCATCACAAGAGAACTTAAGTGCCTGGCGAGGGGATGACCTCAGCGGCCGAATCGATGTCGCGGTCAACTTCGCGTTTTCTCGTCACGAAGCGAATACGGACGCGGTTCTGCATCAGCTCCTGCTGCTGGAACGAGGCCGGGTTTCTGAACTGTTGCGACAATTTGTAGTAGTCGACGCTGCCCGCGATAGTTTTCAGATTGCCAGCGTGGAAGGCAAGTTCGAGTTTGTAGCGGGACACATTCGCATGCCGCTGCGCTTTGATCGAATTGATACTGTTAGTGACAACGGAATCGCGATACTCGACTACAAAACCGGTGCGAAGAAAAAGCTGCTCAATCGTAAATCGGAAGCGCAGGAGATCCAGCTGTTCGTGTACGCCGCGGCAACCGAAGCTCCCGTATCAGCATTGGCGCTTGTTAACGTGGATAGCCGGGAAATTTCCTTCGATGGGGCGGGCCTTGGCTACACCGATATTGACGCGTGGCCGCAACTTCTTGAGCAGGTGAAATCGCAAATTGCCATAGCCTGTGAAGACATGTCAGGTGGTGATGTTCGCTTGAATATCGAGCAAGGCATCGATGCAGCGCGGCCGCTAAATCTGCTGACTCGTTATACGGAGATGCGTCGTGATAATGGATGAGCGCTTACTGCAAGATGACGTGCAGGCGCGTATCGACGCATTGGATGTTACCCGCTCATTTATCGTGCAGGCGCCGGCCGGGTCCGGCAAGACTGAACTCCTGATTCAACGTTATCTGAATTTATTGTCGGTGGTCGAACACCCCGAAGAAGTCATCGCGATAACATTTACTCGAAAAGCAGCAGCCGAGATGCAGCTGCGAGTATTGGAAGCGTTACGGTGCCGAGAAAGCGGTGAGGAGCCTGACGAAGATCATGAGCGCAAAACTTACGCGCTCGCCGGTCAGGCTTTGAGCAGAAGCGAATCGCTGCGCTGGAACCTGCTCGGCAATCCGCGGCGTATGCGCATTCTGACGCTTGATGCGTTAAATGCGTCGATTGCGAGAGCGCAACCCTTGAGTTCCCCGGGTACCGGCGCACGCGTGGTGGTCGGTACGGAACTGCTGGCCGCTCTGCAATCTGCATCGATGGCGACGTTAGACTGGCTTACCGAGCGGGGCGATATGCAGGTGGCGACGAAGGAAGTGCTGCAGCATGTCGACAACAACACATCAGTTTATGTGTCGTACTTATCACAGATGCTGGCTACGCGTGACCAGTGGTTGCCATTCGTCGGTAGCGGTTTATTGTCCGCTGCGGACACAGAAATACTGCGGCAGAAATTCGAGCAGAGCCTGGAATTCGCGGTGTCGGAACACTTGCAGAGAACTGCTGCCGGGCTGAGTTCGATCCTCTATGCTGAGCTGCTCGGGCTACTGGATTATGCCGCTGTGAACATGCTCGAGTCAGGATTGACCGCGAGTCCTGTCTGCAAGCTCGCAAACATCACGGCGCTACCAGAGCCTGTGCCGGATGCAATACTGCAGTGGCAGGGAATTGCCGAACTGTTGCTTACGCAAAAAGGTGAATTTCGCAAAAGGGTCGATAAACGACAGGGTTTCCCGGCCGGCGACAAACCAAGGAAGGACACGATGCATGCGCTGCTTGAAACATTCGCATGCGATTCAGAACTGGCTGAAAGCTTGCACGGAGTGCTGGCATTGCCACCGATCAGATACTCGGACGAACAATGGCAGGTCTTGCTGGCGTTATTTCGATTGCTGCCGCTGGCAGTCAGCGAACTGAAGCGGCTGTTCAACGAGCAAGGCATTGCCGATCACACCGATATCGCGATTACGGCCGGTCGCGCGTTGGGTAGCGCCGAAGACCCGGGTGATATCGCGTTGCTGCTCGATTACCAGGTGAAACACCTGCTGGTCGACGAAATGCAGGACACGTCAGCGGCCCAATACCGCATGCTGGAGACGCTGACCGGCGGATGGGCAGTGGGGGACGGGCGCAGCCTGTACTGCGTTGGCGATCCCATGCAGTCGATCTATCGCTTTCGCAATGCCGAGGTAGGACAATTTCTGCTCGCCCAGGAGTTCGGCATCGGTCAGGTACGCCTGGAGCCGCTGGTACTGAGGCGAAACTTCCGCTCCGGAGAATGGTTGGTCGATTGGTTCAACACGGTATTCCCGACGATCCTTGCGGCAAGAGACGATCCGCTGCGTGGCGCTGTGGCATATTCTGAGGCCGTGCCCGTCGATCAACTGAAGGGGCAGGGAACCTGCATCACACATGCCATTTTCGGTTCGGACACCGACGAGGAGGCTGCGGCAGGATGTCGCGTGATTGCCGACACGCTCGACAAGCACCCTGATGATGACATGGCGGTTCTCGTGCGGGGGCGGACACAACTACCGCAACTTCTCGCTAATTTGCGATCCGCGGGTATTCCATACCGCGCGGTTGATATTGATCGCCTGACTGATCTGCCCGAGATTATTGATGTCCTCGCATTAACCCGAGCGGCGGCTCATCAGGGTGATCGCATTGCTTGGCTGGGATTGTTACGTGCGCCCTGGATAGGAATGCAGTGGTCGGATCTGCACGTGCTGGTTCGCAATGACACTCACAGCAGCGTGTGGGAGTTGCTGCAAATCGAGGAGCGACTGAGCGGATTGTCTGCCGATGGGCGAAAAGCTTTTGAAAGAGCTCGCGAGTCGCTGGAGCACCTGGCAAAAGTACGCCGTACGGAAAGCCTGCGGGACCTGGTCGAACGGGTGTGGTTCGCCCTTGGCGGTCCTGCAGCGCTTGAGGACGATTATGCGGTCGAGAATGTCTATCGCTACCTGGACGTTCTTGGTGGAATGGAACACGCTGGAACGCTGACCGACGTCGCGGAGCTCGAGTCAGTGCTGGACATGGAGCGCGTGTCGAATAGCGATAATGCACGCTTGCAAATCATGACGATGCACCGCGCAAAAGGACTGCAATTTGACCACGTACTGTTATTTGGTCTCGGGCGACAACCGGGCAAAGGCAATCGAAGGGTTTTGTCCTGGTTCGATTTACCCGGCCAGCACGGTGCCGAGCAGAAAGTAGTTAGCCCGGTAGGCCCACGAGCCGAAATCGAAAATGATACGGTGCATCGCTATATCGAGCTGACCGAATCTCAAAAGGATCGCCAGGAACAGGCCCGATTGATTTACGTCGCATGCACACGCGCGAGAAAGTCACTTCATCTAATGGGTAACACGGCGATCGCGCCCGATGCTGAATCGTTCAAGCCGGCCAGAAGTGACAGTTTGCTGCACCTGCTGTGGCCTGCAGTAGAGCCGGAGTTTGCACGTCAATTTGAGGCGGCCGATATTTCCATTCCGGATAGCGACTCATCTATCTGGGCGACGCCGCGGTTGCGGCGATTTGCGGAGCCATGGTCGTTACCAAATGTTGCACCACTCCCGGGAATGGTGACGACTGATGATAGCCGCGCTGCGGATACTGAAGTGGAATTTTACTGGGTCGGGAGCGATGCGCGGATAGCGGGCACATTGGTACACCGATGGTTACAACTGATCGCCGATAACGGTGCGAGCAGAATATCGGCGGACGGCTCCGAACTTGATGAGGTCACATCGCGGTGGTTGCGAGAAACCGGCATTAATCACGAAGCAGCTCAGCCTGTCATCACTCGTGTTGCGAACGCTGTTACTGCAATGCTGGATGATGATCGGGGCAGGTGGATACTCGACGGCGAAGGTCATGCCGAGCTCGCACTTAGTGGAGTTTTCGACAACGAAATGGTCTCCGTGATCCTGGATCGCATTCGCGTAGCAGAAGATGGCACACACTGGATAATTGATTACAAAACCAGTTCACACGAAGGCGGCAATCTCGAGGGATTCTTGCAGGTTGAAGCTGACCGGTATAAATCGCAACTGGAGCGCTATGCATCAATTTACAAAAATTGGTCTGGCGTCGATGTAAAGTGCGCGTTGTACTTTCCGTTACTACAGTCTTTTGTAGAGGTACCGGTTTAAAGAATTCCTTCGAGACGCAGTTCCTGCTGGCCCCGATCATTCGCGGGTGGCAGAAACTGTAACTGTCGTCGGACGCTTGCCGACGTTTCGGGTTTTGCGGCCACCTGTGCAATAAACTCAAACGAACGATCAGTCTTAAGCTGCAAACTGCCGGCCAGATCCAGCACACCATCCGTGTCCTCTATGCTGGCAGCAATGCCGTTGTTCTGAGTGAAGAACACTGCTTCGTAACCGCCCAGAGAGCTACGATCTACGATGGGAACCACCAATTCGCCGATTCGCAGGGTACCGTCGGCTGCCACAGCCAGGCCCTCTACAATCTCCACTCGCTCGAAACTCAGACTGGCATTCCCCTGTAAGCCACTTACGTTGAGCGAGTCTGCAAGTAATCCGAGTGGCACTGCGGCGGACAGGTCTGACAAGATCAGTTTTCCGCTGATACTCATGCTGATATCGGCCTCGATAAATCCACCTACCGGGGTCGCGGAGATACTGGATGAAAGCTTGCCGGTAATCAGCTGCAGCGGATTCGATCGCCATTCCACATCGCGCAAATAAATGCCATTCAAAGCAGCCTCATTCGCGCTCCCGTTCCAGATTGATCCGTGTATGCCACCGATCGCTAGTTCCGAGGGCACGAGCCATCCTATCGCGACGCGCGCCGGGAACATGATGATTAGGCCCAGTAGAGTTGTAAGCACCCCGATCGCGATCAGGCCACGCGTTGAACGAATCAAAGATCGCGCTCCAGGGTTAGTGACGCATTGACACGTCCCGGAGTCAGCTGCGAGCCCACAGAAAAGCTACCAACCAGCACCTGCATCGCATACTGATCGCTGAGGTCACCAAGCCACAGTACGAGTTCATCAAACGCAACGTTCTCGAACTCCACTCGAATTCCGTTGCTGGTCGTGGGCTGACTGCGCTTTCTATATCGGTCGAGTCCGCGACTACGAAGCGTCTGGTCGACGATGATGATCGGTGACTGCTGACTGCCTGCTATGGATGTCGATCGGGCCTGGCCGCCATTCGCTGCCATTGCGCGCAATGGCCGTAATTCGGCCAGCGAGCGCTCCCATTGAGCAACGTCCGATTTGAGTGCGGTATGTTTCTTATCGAACGGCGCCCAGCCCAAGCCATAAATGAGCGCGATAAGAACGACAACGGCACCGATTGAGACGAACTGCCGTTCACGAATGTCGAGGGAATCAAACCAGTCTTTCACTAGCCTGCCTCCCTGATTTGAATGCGGCCGTTTATTTTATCCGCCACCTGATCCGTCGATTGAATAGAGGCCTGAAAGCGCCCGGAAGCACTCACCGCTTTCTGGATGTTGTCGAGAGTCGATACGTCCGGTGTTGTAAGGCGCAAATCAATGACGCCCGCGCGGTAGCTGATCGCCTCAATCTCTGCACCCGCATTCGCTGCCAGCGCAGCACTAAGCTCGAGCAAACCTGGCAAGAACACTTGCGGTGCTGAAGAAGTTCCCGCACCACGGCGTAATGACTGAACGGTCGCTATCGGATCAACTATCTCACGAGTATCGGCAGGCCGTAGCAAACGATACTCAACACTAAACTGTGCTCGCAAGTCGGCTTCATCACGTGTCAACTGGTAATAGCCAACGCCCTTCATTGCCACTGCGACGAACACGAGCGCCAGCATCAGCAGGGCGGCAACTTTCCAGGGGCGAAGCAAAGGTCCGTAGTCTGTTTGTTTGCCGTACCCGCCCTGTAACAGGTTGATACCGTGGCCGGCAGCAGCCGTGACGGCCAGTTTCGGCAAAACCCCGTCCGGCAGCACATTTACATCAACGCTGTGCAATTCATTGCGTAACGCGATCCAGTCGTGCGAGAGTACTTCGTCCTGTTCGGGCGTACAGAATGCGACCAGATGAGTCGAACTATCACCGTCCTCCTGCTGAGCTTCGCCAAGGTGCCCTGTCATGACCAGAACATCGCTTGGTTTCACATCCTGCATACTGAATTCGGTATCGGCACCATCGTTAAACATAACAGTCGCGTCATCGACCAGTACCGACATCGTGCCAGGAATTTTTGCCAACCCCTGATTTTCGGCCATCATTGTCGTCGCTTCAATACCAGCCTCAACAAGCCTTTGCAGCCAGCGTGACATCTTATCGCGCCTAACGATGGCAACAGAAAGTCGTCCGTTTTCCTGGCGCTCACCGATGGCGAAATGCAGATTCTCCAGATCGTCGGCAAGATCTTCTTCGAGTGCAAACGGCAATGCCGTCCTGAGCTTTGCGCTGGAACGTGACGGGATGCTCACTGACGTCAACAGGATGTCTGCTGCAGGCAGTAATACGATCACCGCGTGCTCGCCGACGGCCGCCGCCGCTTCTTCAAGACTGCCGCTAATCACACCACTGCGTCGCGTTCCATTGCTGTCCGCCAGAATCCATTGCACCGATTGGTTTTCGGCAGCAAGTCTTATGACAACGAAATCCGACATGTTCAATAGGTTCCCTGGCTGCGCAATATTGTCGTCACAGGGCCGCCATTCGGCGCGCGCAACAAAATGCTGTAGTAAGTGAGACGCACCGTATCAATCTGCACGACAGCCTTCAATTGAAAAAACTCGCTGCTCCCATCCAGCTGATCCAGTATCGCGGTATCGGTCACCAGAGTGCCAAAGATCGCCTTGATGTCCTGGAAGCCACTTTCTTCGCGTTGTGACAACAATCCTTCGACTGCGATTGGATCCATGTTGGCGTCAAGTGACTGCAAAACAGCCGGCGTTGCGGTATTTACGTTGATGCTGGTACGGCCGGGAAGGGCCGTAACGTGTGGCAGCAGGCGATCAAAACTGAGTTTGTCCATGCCCTCCAGCGCCATCAATTCCGTAACGTTGACGAGGGAGCGATTAAAAGTCCTGTACGGTGGCATCATGCTCGTGTAGATCGAATCTTCCGCACCATCCGGAAAACCGGCGTTCTGATCGGCATCGATCCAATCCGCTGTCAATCCCGCAAATCTCGGGTTGACGTCCAAAACGATCAGTAATCGTTTGAACTGCTCCAGCGCCACCGGATCAATTTTGCCATTTCGGTCGATCAGATTATTGACGTTAAAGCGACCCTGCAAATCTTCGATCTTGCCGCTGACAGCGCCTTGCACCGAATCGTTGTCCACTGGCAGGCCTGGCAATTCACTGGCCCACAACTCCCCGAGGTGATCCGTTTGGCTATCGATGCCGTCATCGCGAAGTATATTGCGAATCCAGGACTCCGCACCCAACGCAACTTGCGTGCCTTGCTCATGAAACAGCAAGACCATTGTACGGCGCACGTCCAGCGCATTATTCCAGGCTAGCCCAGCGGCCAGAGACCCCGTCAAAGCGGTGATCAACATTGCCGTAATCAACGCGACACCGCGCTTGTGTTTTGCGGTATTCACGATGCCACTTCAATGATGCGGCGAATTTCGCCTTCACCTTCCAGTGTGAGAATTATTTCGACTGCACGTGGTCGCAAGCGATCCGCAGATGTTCCCTGAGTGCCGAGCGGCGGCCATTCGCCGGTGCTCTGGCCATTATCCTGGATTAGCCGAAATTCCAGTCGTTCAACACGATCAAGAATTTGCGTCGAAATCGCATTATTGGAATAGGTCGTATCGAGAACGTTGTAATAGACGCGAAACAACTTGCCGTCTTCCAGTAAATAAACGCTGCGCTGCTGCGTACTTCGAGGCAATCCTGCAGGATTGGTCCAGCCACCGTGTGTAACGGCAAGTGCGAAATTATTGGCTGCCGAAACCATGACTGCCGGCATGTAGGTATCACCGAGTTCGCTGCGAATGGGTCGAGGTGCGGCGGCGGCCAGATCGTTGCTCAGATGGCGCATCGTGCGCTGAATAGCCTGCAGGCGATCCATCCTCTCAGTCAGCATGTCGGCGTTTGCCAGTGTCTGTCCCAGCGACATATAAGCAAGAATTGTCATGACGGCAAAGATCGCCATCGCGACGAGGACTTCGATCAAGGTAAATCCCTGAGAATAGGGCCGCTTCACGATGTACTTCCGGAATTAGGGCCCGGTGTGGCTACCGGCGCGCGCATCCACGCCCGATTCGCCTCTCCCGCAGCTCCGGGTGGACCCAGGAAGCCGGTGACGGTGCGGATGACCCCCTCGCGCCCTGCAAGGGAAACAGAAACGTCAATTCGATACAGGTCGTCTACACCGGTTTCAGAGACGATAGCGCGCCACGACCATTCTGTATTCGCATACTCCACCTCACCGTTGCTGGCGCCAACATTCGGTGTGGCTGCAGCAAGCCGGAGCTCTGTGATGCGGTTTTGGGCGATCCAGCTCGCATAAGTTCGGTCACGCAATGTTTGCGCAGCGTTAATCATCTGGCTCATGCTGGCGGCCACCGCCGTTAGCGATAGCGAGACGATCGCCAATGCAACCATGACTTCTAACAGTGTGAAACCGCTACTGGCCGGGCGTTGCATCAGTCTAGTCCTCATCCGGATTAACGATTTCAACTGCCCCGAGCGCGTCACCGCGCAGGACGACGTTCAAATCGTCATAAGCGCGCAAAATATGCAGCTCAAATGGGGTCGCATCGCCACTCGAATAAATCAGAAGGTGTGGTGCGTAAATCTGGTTCGCGGCACGGGTCGCTCGGGTCTTGGGGTCATCGAAAGCTGCGGGTTCATCTTCCAGCAGGATACTTTTGTCTTCGAGGTAAAGCTCAAACTCGACATGCTCGGGAAGAGCGCGAAGACGCAAAGTATCGTCATATGGAACATCCTGCCATTGTCCGCTGAGTGCGTCGTACTCCACGAACCGGTAACTGGCGGTCATTAGTTCGATGCCGAACTCGCGACCCTGCATGGTCGCTTCATCCTGGGCAACCTCGGCGAGGGCCATAAAACGGCTCGCCTCAGTAGTCAGTTGGCGATCGTTACCCAGGATTCCCAGTGAGAGCGACGCCACCGAAATTACAATGCCGACAATAATAACGACGACCATTATCTCCAAAAGAGAAAACCCGGCCTGTCGATTACGCGAGAACATGGTGGCGGACTGCCGCTGATTGCTATTTATCGGGATCCCAGTTCCCAATATCGGCCGCTTCGTCAACACCGCCCGGTTTGCCGTCGGCGCCGAAAGAATAGATGTCGATAATGCCATGGCTACCCGGGTTCAGATACTGATAGGGGGTTCCCCATGGGTCCTTATTGAGCCTTTCGATATAGCCGTCGGGGTTCCAGTTCTTGACCGACGGATCGTTTGGTCTCGTGACCAGCGCATCAAGACCATATTGGGTATCGGGATACGAAAAATTATCAAGCCGGTACATTTTCATAGCACCTTCGATAGTCGCGATGTCCGATCTGGCGGCGGTAATTCGCGCGTCATCAACACGCCCAATGACATTCGGCGCCACTATCGCTGCCAAAATCCCGATAATGATGACGACGACCATGATCTCGATTAGCGTGAACCCGGCTTGCCCGCCGCGCTGTGTTTGCAGTTGCGTCACTCTATGTGCTCCAAAATGTCTGATTGACTCACTCTTTGATTAAACGTCAGTATACCAAACATGGGGTTACACGAATCTAATGAGATCAACAAAACCAGCCTGGCATCACTGTGGCTGATACCGGCTATTTTCATCGGCGTGTCTGTCGCCATCATGCTCGCGGGAGAGGCCGGTAAGGAATTGCTGCGCTACGACCGGGTCTGGATCGGGCAGGGCGAAACCTGGCGCCTGTTAAGCGGTCATTTCGCGCATTTGAGCTGGTCGCACCTTGGCTTGAACAGTGTTGGCCTGGTGCTGGTCTGGTACCTGATTGGTCCAAATTACGACAATCGTAGCTGGCTACCGGTGACTCTCGTTGTCATTGCGACAATCGACAGTGCCTTTTGGTTTCTTCACCCTGAACTATACTGGTACGTCGGTATGTCGGGCATGCTGCATGGCTTGCTGGTCGCCGGAATCGCGACCAGACTGCGGAGCCTGGACCTCGAAACAGGTATTTTGCTGGTGTTGCTGGTAGCCAAGATTGGTTACGAGCAATTCAACGGACCAGTGCCGGGGTCAGAAACCACCTCAGGTGGGCCAGTGGTGGTGGATGCACACCTCTATGGGGCCCTGGGCGGCGCTTTAGGCGCCTTGTTCACCACAATTAGAGCTAAGTCGCGCGCATCTATATAATGCGCGGCCTTGACTTCACAGCACGCGGAGACGGTATTGAGCATTGCAATGGTTTTTCCCGGTCAGGGATCACAGTCGGTTGGTATGCAGGCGGATCTGGCGGCCGATTACCCGGTCGTAGAACGAACCTACGCTGAGGCCAGCGATATTCTCGGCTATGACCTCTGGGCACTGATCCAGGCTGGCCCGGCTGAAAAGCTGTCTGAAACTATCGTAACGCAGCCCGCTATGTTGACGGCCGGAATCGCGGCTTACCGGGTGTGGTGCGCGGCGGGTGGCGATGAACCACAACAGTTCGCCGGCCATAGTCTCGGCGAGTATTCAGCGCTGGTGGCGGCGGATGCGGTTAGTTTCACCGATGCAATGAAAGTCGTCATCAGACGATCGCAGCTCATGCAGAACGCAGTTCCCGGTGGAATCGGTGGAATGGCTGCTGTTCTTGGCCTCGACGACGACACCATTATTAAAGTCTGCGAGGAAGCATCCCTGATCGGCGTTGCGGAGCCGGTCAATTTCAATTCACCCGGACAAGTCGTCATTGCCGGCCATCTCGAGGCACTCGATCGGGCGGTGTCGCAGGCGAAAGAGGCTGGCGCACGGCGCGCGATCATTCTGCCAGTCAGCGTGCCATCTCACTCATCATTGATGATCGGTGCTGGCGAGGGGTTACGAGAGGCCCTTGCCGCGGCCGATTTCATGGCGCCCAAAATTCCGGTAATCGCAGCCACAGATAGTCGAGCCTATCTGGACGGCGATGATATTCGTGAACGACTGTCACGGCAGGTGTTCGGCCCGGTGCAGTGGGTGCGAACGGTCAATGCCATGATCGAAAACGGTGCGAACAGAATCATCGAATGCGGACCAGGAAAAGTCCTGGCGGGTCTTTGCAGGCGCATCAGCAAGACAACGCCAACCAGCTTCATTGACTCGCTCGATAGCCTGCAAAACTCAATCAATAATTAAGGATCAGCAATGACAAGTATCTACAGTTCCGATGCACTGAGCGGGGAAATCGCACTGGTAACAGGTGCCTCACGTGGAATTGGCGCTTCCATCGCTGCAACGCTGGCTGCGGCAGGTGCCACAGTCGTCGGCACGGCAACCAGTGAAGGTGGCGCTGATGGCATCACTACCGCGTTGGACGGCAAGGGCCGCGGTATCGTTCTGAATATCGCGGACAACGAATCGGTGCAGACCGCTATCAAGGATATTCAGGGCAATGAAGGCAGCCCTTCCATCCTGGTGAATAATGCCGGTATTACGAAAGACAATCTGCTCATGCGAATGAAGCAGGAAGAATGGGATGACGTTATTGCCACCAATCTCACCGGCATGTATCGCATCAGCAAAGCATGTCTGCGTGGCATGATGAAAGCGAAGAGAGGACGCATTATTAATATCGCGTCAGTCATCGCAGTGATGGGAAATGCTGGTCAGGCAAACTATGCGGCAAGCAAAGCGGGCATGATCGGATTCTCAAAATCGCTGGCACGCGAGATCGGTTCTCGTGGCATAACGGTGAACGTCGTCGCGCCAGGATTTATCGACACGGATATGACCAAAGATCTGCCGGAAGAGCAACGTGCGGCAATGCTGTCACAGGTACCGTTGGGTCGGCTGGGAGACGGTGCCGATATCGCCAATTCAGTGCTGTTTCTGGCTTCCGGCGGTGGCGCCTACATTACTGGCGAGACGCTGCATGTCAACGGCGGCATGGTGATGGACTGATCGGCTATAGATTGCCACAACTTAATCACATACAATGGCGAGCCACGAGCGGGCCGTCCTTTGAAATATTGAGTAAATATCAATGACTTAGAGCGAAATCTCGTGTGAATAATGGCCGGATTCTACGCCAATAATGGTAGGCTATATTGAATTTTTTGAGTCTTTTCAGGAGTAATAAAGACTATGAGCAGTATCGAAGAACAAGTTAAGGGCATCGTTGCCGAGCAACTCGGAGTAAAAGAAGACGAGGTAACGAACGATGCTTCATTCGTCGATGATCTGGGCGCTGATTCGCTCGACACCGTTGAATTGGTTATGGCTCTCGAAGAAGAATTTGAAACTGAAATTCCCGATGAAGATGCCGAAAAAATCACGACCGTTCAGCAAGCGATTGATTTTGTAACCGCTCGCCAGAGCAAAGACTAATAGTACCGGCGCGGCGGTTTTCTGCCGCGCCATCTTTCTTTCGCAACACTCGGCATTTCTGCCACTTCAAGACGAATTTAACTTGAGCAAACGACGCGTTGTAATAACCGGTATGGGGATCATCTCTCCTGTCGGCAGTGAACTCGAAGACGCCTGGACCAATGTTTGCGAAGGTGTCTCCGGCACAGTGCTGTTCGACGATTTCGATACCAGCGAATTCCCGACACGAATTGCCGGAATCGTTAAAGATTTTGACGTCGACTCCTATATTTCCAGGAAAGACCAGCGCAAGAATGACCCGTTCATCCACTATGGCGTCGCTGCCACAATGGATGCGATAAAGCATTCCGGTTTGGAAATTACGGAAGATAACGGCCATACCATTGGTATTGCCATGGGTGCCGGCATCGGTGGTATCAAAACCATCGAAGACAACCACAATAAGATGCTTGCCGGTGGTGCCCGAAAGGTATCGCCGTTTTTCATTCCGGGAAGCATCATCAATATGACATCGGGTGTGGCTAGCATTCTGCAGCACATCACGGGCCCGAATATCTCAATCGTTACCGCGTGTGCGACATCGACTCATTGCATCGGCCTTGCGGCCAGAAGCATTGAACATGGCGATGCGGAAGTCATGCTAGCGGGTGGCTCTGAATACGCGACGACGCCCCTTGCGATGGGCGGCTTTTGCTCGGCCCGCGCGATGTCAACGCGAAATGACGACCCGAAAGGTGCCTCCCGACCGTACGATATTGACCGCGACGGATTTGTTCTAAGTAATGGCGCGGGTTCTGTAGTGCTCGAAGAACTGGAACATGCCAAAGCGCGCGGTGCACAGATCTATGCCGAGATAACCGGCTTCGGTATGAGCGGTGACGCCTACCACATCACTTTGCCACCTGCGGACGGGGAAGGCGCACGCAAGTGTATGACTGCGGCTATTCGAGACGCAGGAATTGATCCGAGCGATATCGACTACCTGAATGCACATGGCACCTCTACGCCAGCTGGTGATATCGGTGAGACCACCGGCATCAAGCGCGCTTTTGGCGACGCGGCCAAAGACCTTGCGGTTAGCTCAACGAAATCTACTACAGGCCACCTCCTGGGCGCGGCCGGTGCGGTGGAGGCGATTTTTTGTGCGTTGGCAATTCGCGATCAGGTTATTCCGCCAACAATAAATCTGGAAAATCAGGATCCCGAGTGCGATCTGGATTACACGCCTAACGTTGCCCGGGATGCGAAGCTGCGCACTGTAATTTCCAACTCATTCGGATTCGGCGGCACCAACGGAAGCCTGATCTTCAAAGCGTTTGACTGAAGCGGCGCTCGATATTTCGGGTCCGGATGAGCTGCGCAAGCTCAATCAGGCGTACCCCGATAAATATCCCTTCTTGTTACAAAGCACGGCCCGCGACGGTGAGCTGGGGCGTTTCGACATTCTTTTCGCTTTGCCCGGCGAGCAGCTTGTTCTCGCTCGAACGGGCGAACTCAGTGGATCGCATAGCGATAAGCAAACGCTATTCCTCAAGTCGCTCGATAAATGGTGGGAAGAAGACAGGATCGCTGCTACGCACAATGAGTTGCCATTTCTCGGTGGCTGGTTTCTGTATCTGGGTTATGAACTCGCTGCCGAGGTCGAGCCCAGTCTTAACTTGCATGATGACCCATTGTTGCCAACTGCTTTTGCCGTACGTTGTCCCGCAGCGATTATTTATGATCATGAAAAGCAAACAGGCACGTTGGTGCACGAGCAGTCGATGGCCATGGATGCAGAGGCCGTATACGCGGATATCGCGCAAGTCAGCAGCCCGCAGCCAAATGAAGCCCGTTTGATCGCTGTCACAGAAGATGAGCCGGTACGTTTCACAACATCGGTTAGCAAAGCGAAAAGATATATTGAGGCCGGTGACGTGTACCAGGCGAATCTGTCTCGACAATGGACTGTCACTGTAGCTGAAGGCTCGAGTTCGGAATCAGTATACGAATCTCTTTGTTCGGCAAATCCCGGTCCGTTCGCCGGCATTGCCCGATGGCAGGGAACATCGATCATATCTTCGTCGCCAGAACGCCTTGTCCGTGTTCGTGACGGCGCAGTCTCCACCCGCCCTATAGCGGGGACAAGGCGCCGTGGAGACGACATGGCCAGTGATAAGAACTTGTCCAGCGAGTTGTTTGCGCACCCAAAAGAGCGCGCGGAACACATCATGCTGATTGACCTTGAGCGCAATGATCTCGGCAGGGTTTGTGAAGCCGGAACGGTCACCGTCGACGAAATGATGGTGCTCGAAAGTTACGCACATGTGCATCATATCGTCTCAAATGTTCGCGGACAGCTACGCAGCGATGTGACGCCGGGGCAGGTTATCGCGGCCGTGTTTCCCGGCGGCACTATCACGGGCTGCCCGAAGGTTCGTTGCATGGAGATCATCGACGAATTGGAACTTGCGCCGCGAGGGGCCTATACGGGATCCTTTGGCTACCTTAATCGCGATGGCAGCCTGGATCTGAATATTTTGATTCGTACGATGGTGAAACACGACGGCGAGATTAGCTTTCGAGCAGGGGGCGGAATCGTTGCCGATTCGGAGCCACAAGCCGAACTGGATGAGACCCGAGCAAAGGCCGAAGGCATGTTGCGAGCACTACAAAATGGCTGAATGGTTCCTGAATGGTGCTGCTGTAGAGCAAGTCGCTGCCAGTGACCGCGGATTTCAGTATGGCGACGGACTGTTCGAGACTATCGCGATTCGTGATGGGCAGGCTCGTCTGTGGTCCTACCATATGGATCGTCTGCAGAAGGGCTGCACGAGACTCAATATTGATATGCCGGCGATGTCCGGGTTGTCCGACAGCCTTAACGCGGCATTGCAACAAAGCAATGCCCTGAGTGGCTACAGTGTGGTCAAGATCATCGTATCGGCGGGAACCGGCTTAAGAGGATATGGCCGAATATCGGCGGACTCACCGACAGTGCTTTTGGGTGTATTTCCAGCCGCACCACTTTCCATCAATTCATATCGTGACGGGATAGATACCGTTCTCTGCCAGACCCGCCTCGCGGTGGACTCGCCCACCGCCGGTCTGAAGACACTCAACAGGCTGGAACAGGTACTGGCGCGCTCCGAATTTGTGAATACTGGAGAGTTCGAGGGGCTGACAATGGATGCAGACGACAACATCATCTGCGGTACTATGAGCAACGTGTTCTTCGTCAACAACAACGCCATTTTGACACCGTCCCTGGATCGCTGTGGCGTCAAGGGAGTGATGCGACGGCATGTCATTCAAACACTCGAGGAACAGGGCGTCGATGTACATATTCAGCCAGTTACTCTGGCTGATTTGCAGGACGTCGATGAAGTGTTCGTATCGAACAGCCAGTTCGGCGTGATGCCGGTAAGTAGTTGCTCTGATCTGCACTGGGCGGTCGGAAAGACAACCCAAAAGGTAATGTCCATTATGGCGGACAGTGGTGTGGTCGAGTGCCGATAAGCAAGAGACTCATGCTCGCGATCGTGCCCTTACTGCTGCTTGCCGGTGGCCTGACGCTAGCCGTCAGTTATCAGGTCAACAGCTTCATGGAGACACCGCTGCCAGTTCCGGAAGGCGGGGTAGAATTCGAAATTCCTGCCGGCAGTTCGTTTGCGTCGGTATCGGGTGAGCTCATAGCCCGCAAGCTGATCAGCAATGATCGCTGGTTGCGATTATATGTACGTTGGCACGATCAGGCGGGTGCCATTCAAGCCGGCAGTTACCTGATCGAATCCGGGGCTACGGCGAAGTCATTGTTACAGCAATTTACCCGTGGCGAAGTCCAGTTACACACCTTTACGATCGTGCCGGGCTGGAATCATCACGAAGTTCTGCAAGCACTGCAGCGTAATGAAGCGGTTGAGACAACAATGACCGAGGAGGACTGGCCGGCGTTGCTGGATTCTCTGGGCGCGACGGTTACGCATCCCGAGGGATTGTTTCTACCGGAGACTTACCGTTTTCCACGCAATACGACAGATCGTGCGCTACTGCGTCAGGCTTATGCGCTGATGCAGAAGGTGCTGGGGGACGAGTGGGATAATCGAAGTACCGAGATACCGGTACAGTCGCCGTACGAGACTTTGGTCCTCGCCTCTATTGTCGAAAAAGAAACCGCTCGCGCGGACGAGCGACCCAGGATCGCCGGTGTCTTCGCACGCAGACTGGTCAAGCGCATGCGCCTGCAAACGGACCCGACCGTTATCTATGGCATCGGGTCTGCATTTGACGGCAATTTGACCCGCAAACACTTGAAGACGGATACGCCGTACAACACTTACACTCGGCATGGGCTGCCGCCCACCCCGATAGCGATGCCGGGCAGGGCAGCAATTAATGCTGTATTGAATCCCGGGGATGGAACTGATTTGTATTTTGTAGCGACTGGCCTCGGTGATGGCAGCCACAAGTTTTCGGCGACCAAAGCGGAACATGACGCTGCTGTTGCCGAATATTTGATTCGCCTCCGCAAGCAGCGACGCGGAGGTAACTGAGATGAATCGCGGACGCTTCATTACGGTCGAAGGCATAGAAGGCGTTGGCAAATCCAGCAATATTGCCGTCCTGGTGGAGCAAATAGAGAAAGCCGGATTCGACGTGCTCACCACACGCGAACCGGGCGGGACTCCGGTTGCCGAAGATATTCGCAAATTGTTGATGGATCGCGGCGATGAGCCGATACCAGAGATCGCTGAGTTGCTGCTAATGTTCGCTGCACGCTCTCTGAACGTGAACAACGTTATTTTGCCGGCGTTGCAGGCTGGTAAGTGGGTTGTTTGTGACCGTTTCAGCGATTCGAGCAGAGCGTATCAGGGCGGTGGTCGTGGTCTGCCAATGGAGACGATCGATAGCCTGGCAGAATGGGTCCACGGAGACGCAAATCCGGACATCACTATCCTCCTGGATGCTCCTGTCGAGGTTGGTATGGCGCGCGCCAATAACCGTGGTGCTCCGGATCGAATTGAGAGTGAGAAGCATGAATTCTTCGAGCGTGTTCGAGCGTGTTACCTGAATTTAGCAAAACGCGAGCCTGATCGATTTGTGATCCTGGATACAACCCGTAGTTTGCAGGAGGTTCAATCCGACGTCAGTCTGTTGGTGCAGCAGCTCATAGCGGATTATTAACATTAATAAGTCTCGATAACGCATTGAATTATGGAATTAAACTGGCATCAGGAATTTGCAAAGTTGTGGCTCGATCGTAGCGAGCAGGGAAGGCTGCCGCATGCCGTATTGCTCACCGGACCCGTGGGCGTCGGCAAACGGGCGGCAGCGGCGTGGATTGCCAGCCAACGGCTCAAGCCTGATCCGCTCGACGACCTGCCGATGTACCCGTTTCACGTCATTCAGCACCCGGACATGCGGTGGATAACGACGCCTGAGGATAAGAAAACCATCGGGATCGACCAGATACGTGCATTGATTGCTGAACTCAATCTGACCAGCTACGAAGGCCGCGGCAAGGTTGCCATAGTCGAACCGGCGAACGATATGACTATCAACGCTGCCAACAGCTTGCTCAAGACGCTGGAGGAACCACCGGGCGACACACTACTGGTGCTGGTCGCGGATCGGGTAGGGAAGCTCCCCGCCACCATTCTCAGCCGCTGCCAGCGCATTGATCTCACTGCGCCGCCAGAAGCCGCTGCATTGCACTGGCTGGACCGATTAAAGCCCGGCGCCGCATGGATAGACGCGCTGCGTATCGCCGGTGGTGCGCCTTTGGCCGCTATCGGGGCGTTGGATGACCTCGAAATCAGTTCCGTCATGGGCCGGGACCTTGGCGTCCTTGGAAAAGGCAGAGGTTCGGCGATTGAGGTCGCCGCCCGATGGGCGAAACTTGACCCCGGTTTTGTCCTGAACTGGTTATCGCGGCAGATTAGGCTGGCGGTTTTGGCGGCTGCTGCAGGTCGAGACAGCGCAGATGGCCTGGTAATTGACGATTCTGTGCTGCGGCGTATGGACAGGCGAAATTTGTTCTGCTATTTAGACATAATCAATCGACTGCGCGGGCAACCTGGCGGGTCGTATAACGTCCAACTGGCCTTTGAAGGTTTGTTGATCGATTGGGCTAGGGGACTGAAGGATTGCGGTCTTATGCCACCAACAGACGGTATGGAGCTGATGCTGGCTCGCCGTCACTAGAGAAAGTGCGAAATGAGCAAACCCGGACTGCTGACACTAACTATCAAAGACAAGAGCGCTTTGTACCTCGCGTACATGCCCTATGTGATCAACGGTGGTCTCTTCATACCCACCAACAGCTCGTACCGCCTCGGCGACGAGGTTTTTATGCTGTTGAACCTGATGGGCGAGGAAGAGAAAATACCGGTCGCCGGTACCGTGATCTGGATGACGCCGAAAGGTGCCCAGGGAAAACGTACCGCGGGAATCGGAGTGCAGTTCTCGGATCAGGATCAGGGCAATACGCAGAAGAAAATCGAAAACTATCTTGCCGGTGCGCTCGGTGGAGACAAACCTACTCACACGATGTAGGTGGTCAATCGTTCAGGTCTGCTCGCGGTTGATACCGCCCTTCAAGACATACGCCTGGAGACCACGCTCGCTAAGTATGTAGGCACCTGCTGAGCTACGGCGCCCGGTGTCGCAGCAAACAATGTATTTCTTACTCTGATCCAGAGTATTGATTTTCAGACGAATGAAATACAGCGGGATATTCAGCGCGCTGTCCAGGTGCTGGTTTTCGAATTCACTGGGTAGTCTGACATCCAGCCATTGTCCGCCCGAGCGAATAATTTCCTCGGCCTCGGGCATTGTCACCCAGTCCAGCATCGGCTCATTGAGCAACTTCTTGAAGTCGTCCTTGCCAAGCCGCATCACGGCACCGTCGCTCCGCATGGTTACTGTGGCGTTGCGTTTCGCATCCGAGATCAGTGCTTCTTCGCCAAAGGTGTCGCCGACCTTAAGCTCCGCCAGTTTGATGCCTTCTTTACTCAGCGGCGTCTCACGGGTAACGAGAGCAGCACCACGAATCAAGACGTAGAAATAATCACCCTCGGCGCCTTGCTTGAGAACAACGTCGCCAGTCCGATAGTTGATCTGCTGCATGCGCATGAAGATCGCCTGGATATTGGCTGGGGGAATCTTGTGAAAGGCCTTCGTCTGCAACAGCATCGTCATCCAGTCTTCATTCGACTGATCTGACTTGCCGGCAAGTTCAGATACCTCGTATGTGCCGGTCTGATCCCACGTCAGCATGACGTCCAGGAGGTCGCTGTCGATAGAGATAAACTGCACACGGTCCCTGGCCCGTCCGGTGACGCGCCGAGGATAGACAGGCGCAACAGGATTACGCGCAAACTCGCTGCCGCCTTCAACAGTGCCGACGACTTTCGCCTGATCAACCAGCTCGAGAATACCGGAGAGAACATACAGAGTGCGTTTTTCGGTGTCGCCTTCCTTGAACAGCAACTGGCCTGGCGACATTTCACGAATTTGTACCTTCCGCGCGAGCGCAGCAAGGTTATCTCGCTTCAAGCCGTCTAGCGGAGAGAATCCTCTGAGCAGCTCTGTACTTACCTGCTCAACTGCCATTATTCATCCTGTATTCACTCGAGTTTCGCTCATGGGGCACTGAGACCCCGTCAGCGGGTATTCTACCGTTAATTCAATGACTTCGGATACTGCTCAATTCACGCAGCGTGAAGCGGCGCACAGTTTGTTTTAGCAATCCGGGGCTACTGTGACGGCGATCACAGCGCCGACCACCCACTGTGCGGCTCGAATCGCTCACCATGGGCCTTCGCGAGCTCATTCAAACGCATCACAATGGCCGTGTTACCGCGCTCTTTGGCGTAATTCAGAGGCCCGCCCCGAAACGGTGCGAATCCTGTGCCAAATATCACGCCTGCGTCCAAAAGGTCGGCATCTGTTACAACCTCATCATGCAAGCAGGCAACCGCTTCGTTCACCATCGAAAGTACCAGCCGATCTTCGATATCGGCCGGCAGATTCGCTCCTGTACTTGCTGGTTTGATGGCTTTCCCGCCTTCCCAGCGGTAATAGCCCTGGCCGGATTTCCGGCCAAGCGAGCCACTATCGACCATCGATTGCAGTGCTTCCGGAATCGACCGGTTGGCTGACGGACCGAGTATCTTGGCAACGTGCAGCGCGACGTCCAGTCCGACACTGTCCGCCAGCTCGACAGGTCCCATCGGCATGCCAAACGCCTCAGCTGCTTTGTCGATGTCAGCCAGCGATACACCTTCCTCTGCGAGCTGCATAGCCTCGCCCATGTACGGCGCCAGAATACGATTCACCACGAACCCCGGTGAACTGGCACATTCCAACGGCAGTTTGCCAATGGCTTTCGTAAACCCGAACCCGATGTCCATTGCATCCCCGTCCGTATCGGCACAGCGAATTACTTCGACCAGCGGCAACATGGCGACCGGATTGAAAAAATGCAGGCCGATAAATCGCTGTGGCTCACGCAGCACAGTGCGCAGTTCTTCCAGTCGAATACTCGACGTATTGGTCGCTAGCAGCGCACCGGGTTTCATCTCGGCTTGTAAGGACTCATAGAGCGACTGTTTTGCTTCCAGATTCTCGTAGATCGCCTCAATGATGAGGTCTGCCTCAGCCACGCCATCGCCATTGACGTCAGCGCGTAAACGTTCAGTGGTAGCAGCCCGTTTCTCGACATCGCGAACGCGTTTGGCAAACAACGTCGCAGCGCGCTCCATCGCCGGATCGATGTATTTTTGTTCCCGATCCTGAAGCGTCACATTGAGGCCGCGAAGGGCGCACCAGGCAGCGATATCGCCACCCATTACTCCGGCACCGACGACGTGTACATGTTTGACGCTGGCGTCCGTCTTGTTACCCTGGCTTTTGAGTCGATTTTGCAAGAAGAACACTCGCACCAGGTTTCTCGACGCACTTGAACACATGAGCTTCGCGAAGCTTTTTGCTTCAGCCAAGTATCCGTTGATGGGTGATGCCGCATCCGATGTCCATAGATCGATCATGGCGTACGGAGCGGGGTAGTGGTCCTTGCGGGCTTTACCCTGTACTTGCTTCAGCAGCATATTGCGCACCAGTGGTCGTGTAACACCGAGGCTCAATAAACGATCCATCAGGGGTGCGCGTTGCTTGGCCGGTCTTGCGCTGAGCATTGCGATCGCGTCATCACGCCATTTCTCTTCGCTGCTAATCTTGTCAACCAGACCAATAGACTTTGCTTTGGCAGGCGCGATCGGGTTACCAGTCAGCATCAACTGCATGGCGGCACGCACGCCACTGATCTGCACAGCTCTCACGGTGCCGCCAAATCCGGGATGCAAACCCAACTTCACTTCAGGCAGACCGAGGATCTTCTTCTCACCTGCAAATACAATACGGTAATCGCAGGCCATCACGAGCTCGAGGCCGCCGCCAAGGCAGAACCCGTTGATCACCGCGACCGTTGGGCAACCCAGACCCTCAACCCTGTCCATGAGCTGCTGACCGAGGCGCACGACTTCCTCCGCCCGCTCGACCGTATCAACCTTTGTGAATTCCTTGATATCCGCGCCCATCACGAAGCTGCGATTCTTGCCCGACCACAGAACCAACCCATTGGGTGGCGCATTTGTCATCGGCTCGAGCACTTCATTCAGTTCGGTAAGGATTCCTGACGAAAGTACGTTGACCTTCGAATCCGCGGTATCAAGACATAGCCAAACTATGCCGTTGTCATCTGTTTCGGTTTTCCAGTGCTGAATTGTCATCGTCATCTCATTACTGTTCTAGCGCAGTTCAAAATCACAAATTATTGGCAAGTGGTCAGACAGGCGTATATCCGGTACTTCGAACCCTGTTACCTCTATGCCGTCCTGGTAGAGAACAAAATCCAGTTCTTTACGTGGTGCACGACTGGGGTAGGTGGGCAGACCTTCCTTATTCGCCGAAGTAAGACCCGCGGCTTTCATGAAAAGATAGATCTCATTTTCGCCCCAGAACGTATTGAAATCACCTGCAACAACCACGGGTTTTTCGGTAGCCTCAATGAGGTCGTAAAGGTGGCGTAACTGGAGGTGTCGATGGCGATATTTCAGCGACAAGTGCACCAGAAATATCGCATATTCCGCCAGTTCCAATTCGATAATGAGACGCTTTATCCCGGTATCGAAATAGTGAAACTTTTCCCCGTGCACGCGATTAGCTGCCATGAAGGCGTTGCCCTGTTTTCTGACAATCGGCAGCAACTTATTGATCGAATTCTGGCCGTACTTCGTCTCGTAGGATGTATTCATCCCCAGGTCAGCCGCAATTTTTTCAGCCTGATTCACTCTGCGACTTCGAATGGAGCCGGTATCGACTTCGATGAGTCCGACAATGTCCGGATCGGCAGACTTGATGAATTTCGTTATGTCGGGAAGCACCGACTGATTGCCGAGGACGTAGCCCGCGCCAGGCAAAGGCATATGCATGCTGGCACCGCCGCCGACGGCATAACGAATATTGTATTGGAGAAGTCGCATGCGCTGCATAAGATACCGAATCGGCCGTAACGTTGCTATGTGGGCGTGAGCCTAATTAATTCGTTAAACTATGGCAGTACTACGGATAGAGGAACTTGAGGTGTCTGAAAACAACCCGATTGCGGTCTTCGCTACGCATGCGTTTGAAGAAAGCTACGACTACCTGCGCATATTTGAGTTTCTTGAGGCCGTTGATGGCTTTTTTTACATCAATGTCAGCAAACCGGAAAACGTCCCTGCGTCGGGTGGATTGCAAGCGATCAAGGACGAATTGATCGTGCAAATCAAAGCGGCAGAAGCGATTTTTGTTCTGTCCAGCCTGTACGAAGAAAAACCCGATATCGTCGATTTCATGATGGATGCCGCGGCTGTGAATAACAAAGGCATGATTGCGATCCGTCCGTTTGGAGCTGCGATTGAAACTCCGCCGGAGATGGTAGAGCGCTGCCAGGAACATATCCAGTGGAACGACCGCGAAATGGCCGACGCATTACGTCGCCAGGCCCGTGGTGAAGATACCGCACGTTGGGAGGTATTGGACTTCCCCGGATTTGACGCGGACGGGCCCACCGATTAGACCAGTCGTTATCGCGCATCGGGGTGCGTCGGGCTATCTCCCGGAACACACGCTGCCCGCAAAAGCCCTTGCCTATACGATGGGGGCTGATTATCTCGAGCAGGACGTGGTGGCAACTCGCGATGATGAACTGGTTGTATTACATGACATTCATCTGGACCGCGTCAGCAACGTTGCGGATCTGTTCCCGGACCGTGAACGAGCGGATGGCCGTTTTTTCGTCCGTGATTTCACTCTTTCGGAAGTTAAGCAACTCAGCGTACACGAGAGACTCAACGCCGACGGGTCACCTGTATACCCGGAGCGTGGCGACGGCCGGGGTGACGGGCAATATCAAATACAGACATTTTCCGAAGAACTCGAATTCATTGCGAAGCTGCAAGCCGAAGAAGGCCGTCCTGTAGGCATTTACCCAGAGATAAAACGTCCGCAGTGGCACCGGGAGGAAGGCGTGGATATTACGCCGCTGTTTCTTGCCACCCTTCGGGCGTTTGGCTTTGAGTCGCACAGTGATCCGGTTTATGTGCAATGTTTCGATGACCGGGAGCTGGTCCGAATAAGGGACTTCTATAGATGCGAATTGAAATTGATCCAGCTAATTGGCGAGAATGACTGGGGCGAGGCGGAAACCGATTATGAAGATCTGCGTAGCCCGGAAGGACTCAAGCGGCTGGCAAAGACAGTGGATGGGATCGGTCCGTGGGTCAATCGCTTGTACCATTATCAAAACGGCGGTCAGGTCGAAGATGCTGGCCTTGTGTCCGCGGCACATGCCGAGGGCCTGGCTGTGCATCCATTTACATTCCGTAGCGATGATCTGCCACCCGGATTCGAATCATTTGCGGAACTAATGCACTTCACAGTCGACGAACTATCCATAGACGGTTTATTCACGGACTTTCCGGATCTCGCCAGAGCGTATTGATGAGAAGGTTCCTACTGCTATTTGGGCGAAATGGTGAAATGATAGATCACCACGCGGGCTTCAAAATGAAGCAACGAGACAACAACGAGGCCACCACTTGGGCGGCGTTGAAATTGGAGCGCGAAGAATGAAGATCATTCTAACTATCGGGGTCCTGCTGATTTGCAGTGCTTGTACGTCGATGGGTGTCGAACCGTGGGATCGTGACGTGCTCGCGAAAGAGGAAATGCAATTAACGACGGACGCTCTGGAAGCTGCGACCGACGACCACATTTACTTTAGCAAAGAAGCATCCAGCGGCGGTCGAGGATTCGGCGGCGGTGGTTGCGGTTGCAATTGAAGGAGCGTTCGATCTCTGCGGCGCTTGCGGCTGCAACTTGTGGCCTGCTCGGCGGCGGAATTCCGGCCTCTGTCGAGGCACAGGAAGAGCCGACCTGGGACTTCAATACCTCGCTGCTATATTACGGCGAGGACGAAGACAGAGTTCAGGAGTTCAGCCTGAAGTCAATCATTCGCAGACTGTTTGTCGACGATCGGGTCTTTTCATTCGGCCTGACCATCGACGGATTGACCGGCGCATCACCAAGTGGCGCCATACCTCTGGACACAGTGCAGGTCATCACCAATGCATCCGGCAATTCGGACTACGCGGTTCCTTCTGGCGAGTTGCCAGTGGACGAGGAGTTTCGCGACACCCGGGTCGCAATTACAGCCAATTGGCAGCAGCCCGTCGGTGAGAGCAGCCAGGTGAGCTTTGGTTTGAGTGGCTCAAAAGAATACGACTACCTGCACCTGGGACTGAACGGACGAATCGCGAAGGATTTCAACAAGCGCAATACCACCATTTCTGCGGGATTCGCGATCGCGAGCGACGAAAACGACCCTGTCGGTGGCGCACCCATCGCACTGTCTTCTGTACTGGATGTTGGTGATCTCAGCAACCACCTTGGCACAGGTGATAAGGACGTTGCGGATATCGTTTTGGGTGTCTCTCAGGTCGTGTCGAGAAACCTGGTCATACAGGCGAATTACTCCTTCAGCAATGAAAGCGGCTACCTCAATAACCCTTACAAGTTACTCAGCGTAGTAGACGGCACCACGGGCGATACGATTCAGCGGATACCGGCGCCCGGTGGCGGCCCTACACACGAATTCCGGTTCGAGAGTCGGCCTGACGACCGCACTAAGCACAGTGTTTACACGCAAGCCAAGTACTATATGAACGGCAATGTGCTCGATGCGTCTTATCGGTTCATGACCGACGACTGGGAAATCGACTCTCACACTGTCGATGTCAGGTATCGCTGGCCAATAGGCGACGGCAAGTATTTTGAGCCACACCTGCGTTTTTATGCCCAAACCGAAGCCGAGTTCTACCGTCTTAGTCTTACCGATGGTGCGACGCTGCCACTCTATGCATCGTCGGATTATCGACTCGGCGATTTCGACGCAATAACGGCAGGTCTGAAGTACGGTTGGAAAACTCGCAATAACAACGACATGAGCATCCGGGTCGAGTTGTACCAGCAGTCAGGGTCGATTCCGGCGGGGCAAGTCATTGGCAATCAGGCTGGGCGCGACAACTACCCCGATCTGAATGCTCTCATCGTACAGTTTAGCTACCGGTTCAAAAAATAGACCGAAATCTCAGCATAGAGGCGTTACAGCAGGGCTACTCAGGCCGTTTTCAGGCCATGGGTAGCCCCTGCGAGTTGCTGTGCGAAACCGGATCGCATCGCGACGCAGAAGAAATGACCGCATTGGTCGCGGGCGAGGCATGGCGGATTCAGGAAAAGCTCAGTCGTTATATCGACGGGAACATTATTCACCAAATTAATTCCGCGAACGGAAAGCCGGTCGAGGTCGATAACGAGACGGCGCAGATGCTGGATTTTGCCGAACAGCTTTACGCGATGAGTGATGCGGCATTCGATATCACATCGGGCGTATTGCGCCGCGCCTGGACCTTCGACGGCAGCGATAACGTGCCATCCAAAAAGCAGGTCGCTATGCTTTTGGATCTGGTGGGTTGGAACAAGGTGACGTGGCGCTCACCTACGCTGACATTGCCAGCCAAAATGCAAATTGACCTTGGTGGCATCGGCAAGGAATATGCTGTTGATCGCGCTATAGGGTTAGTGCGAGCGAGCAGCACCGAACCCTTTCTGGTCAATTTTGGCGGTGACCTCGCAGTGACCGGGCCACCACAAACCCGCAAAGCCTGGACGGTTGGCATAGAAGCGATCACGGAAAAGGGCGCTGAGACCTCTCGGCCCGCAAGGCTGATTGAGTTGCGGCAGGGCGCATTGGCGACCAGTGGGGACGCAAGAAGATTTTTATTGAAGGACGGAATTCGTTATGGTCATGTAATTGATCCGCGAACTGGTTGGCCGGTTTCGAACGCAGCTTCGTCTATCACGGTGGCCGCAGATACGTGTACACAGGCCGGCATGTTGTCGACGTTGGCGATGCTTAAGGGCGCAGAGGCAGAGCAGTTTCTCGACAGCCAATCAGAGCAGTATTGGTGTCATCGTTGAATTAATATATAGAAATAACATCAGCGAAGCCCCATATACTATTGTTTTTATAACGTTTTTCGACGCGTTGCGTTTTTAGCGGCTAGCATTTATGGTCGTGCAGGTGGGTTTTTTCCTTTGTGAAGACTGAGAACCCGGTCCTTTATTGATAGTCCAATTCAATTGATCCTATTGCGATGTTTGTAGAACTGCCTAATGAATTGATCCTGATTGCCGCTGGTACATTCTTGCTCGGCTGGATTCTCGCTGCCATTAGCGGCAGCCTGACCGCGCGACATCGGGCGAAGAGGAGGGATCCCCGCGACGACAGAATTCGTGAACTCGAAGCTGAGTTACGAATTGCACAGTCAGAAAACACTGATTCCAGAACCAATGCTGAGAAGCTTGAAGACGAGCTAAAAGAAACAACAGTCGGCCTGGAACGACGTGACAATGTCATCTCCGAGCAGCAGTCGAAGCTTGAGAAAGTCTCGTCAGACCTTAAGGATTCGGTA
Organism: Woeseiaceae bacterium; assembly: GCA_021773055.1. GTDB lineage: Bacteria > Pseudomonadota > Gammaproteobacteria > Steroidobacterales > Woeseiaceae > UBA1847. The sequence continues at coordinate 12,879 of JAJFKV010000015.1, read as the reverse complement.
TTGAAAACGCGCGAGTTACGCTCTGAGCTCGCCGACCGAGCGACTGAAAACGTCCATGCAGAGGCGAAAATTCGCGAAGTGGAGACCGAGCTGTCTGTCTCACAGGCGTCCACGGACATGATTGCGACTGGCGTTCTCGATTATTCATTTAATCCCGACCAGCAAGACCCGGACGCCGAATCCAATGACGATGACGCCTCTGAAGAGGTCAGCAAAGCGTCCCGCTAGTCTGATTCGCTGCGCGGATCGGCTTGCACGAACACTGTGAGCCGCACTTTACGCCACTCCATATATAGCAGGACAAACCACACCTGCATCAGTAATGCAGCTGCCCATTCAATACTATTCTGAATGTTGTTCGGTTGATGGACGATTAGCTTCTGCAGCAAATTGATAATTCCGAGAATAAAGGGGCTCGCGATGACAACTCGCATCGCTGTTCGCAATCTTGAACCGGGCATCGCCAGGCTAACTAGTATCTGCGCTATCGCCGTGCCGAGGAAATAGAAATAAATTCCGAAGTGACGCATTAATTCGTAAAAAGGTTGCTTGCTACCCAAAAACGTCACGTACAGAATCAGCGCTGCGGCGCCTACACTGCCGCAAAACAAAATGACACGCCGGCGTGTCCTGCTTATCGAAACCTCATTCCTGAGCCACTCGACGTTGAGCCACCATAAGACGACAAGAACTGTCGCCTGGGGTAGCAGGGTGGCCCGAAAAGGCATGCTTCCAGGCATATACCGCCCTGTTGCGCTAATCGAGGTGCAGCCATCGAGGAAGGGCATACAGGCAGGGAGCACCCCGGTTTGAATATTGAGCCAGTAGGCAACACTTACGCCGATGACAGGTGCCAGACCTGCGAATAATGGAAGGAATCGGATCATTCTGCTATATGTTAGACACACCATAAATGGGGGGTGGATATGAGCATTATGACACTGTGGCAACCGATTCTGCTGTCGGCAATTCTGACATTCATCGCCGGGGCTGTGATTTTTATGGCGATGCCCTGGCATAAGAAAGACTGGAGCAAGGTGTCGGACGAGCAGGGCGTAAGCAACGCGCTCCGTGGCCTGGCACCCGGCCGGTACAACTTGCCACATTGTCCGGATCAGGCTGCATTCAAGGATCCTGCCATGAAGCAGAAATTCGAAGATGGCCCACACGCCTTTATTACTATCGTGCCGTCGGGACTACCGGCTATGGGACCGAAGCTCGGACTGATGTTTGCCTACAATGTTTCAGTCGCTGTCGTTTGTGCCTATATCGTCAGTCGTACGGCCGCACCGGACGCTGATTATCTGGCCATCTTTCGCATTAGCGGCGCTGTGGCATTCGTGGCATATGGGATGGCCTACTTGCAGGAGAGCGTCTGGTTTGGCCGGCCCTGGTCGGCAACCGTCAAGACGTTTCTCGACGCCCTGATTTATTCCTTGCTGACGGGCGGTGCATTTGGCTGGCTTGCCTAGACCTCACGCACACAGCAATTTTCCCAGGATACAGAGACCATCCAAGAGATGGTCTTCATCCTGGTTGGCAAATCCCAGTCTGATATGCGTAGCGGGAACGCCGGGCTGTAGTTGATAGCTGCTTTGTGTTTGTAAAAGGATACCTTTTTCTCGCGCTTGGCGTGCCAGGGTATCTGTGTCCCTGTGCACATCAAGCCATATCGCCATACCCCCATCAGGTGCGGAAAAGGACAGGTCCAGGCCGCTATTCTGCATAATGGTCAACGCCTCCAGCACCCGATCTCGACGCTCCTGATAAATTCGCCGCATTCTCCACATGTGCCGCTCAAATCCGCCGCCGCGCATCCAGAGCGCTGTAGCTCGAGGCAGGATCTGGCCGGGATTTCCGACAGCGATCTGCCGGTAGGCCAGCAGATTGTCGGCAAGATATGCCGGGGCCATAAGTGCACCGACTCGCAACGACGGAAAGGCCAGCTTTGAAAGACTAAAAACATAGAAAACTATCTGCGCGGGGTCATTGCTAGCCAGCGGGGCTAATGGCGAATGGTTGTAATGAAATTCGTGGTCGTAGTCATCTTCAAGAATGGCTACTCGGTGTTGCCTTGCAATTTCGTAGATCTCCATGCGCCGGTCCAAAGGCAAGGTGGCGGTGGTCGGAAACTGATGCAACGGCGTGAGATAGATCATGCGAATTTCGTGTTCTTCCGTAGCACGCGCGAAAGAGGCAGGGATAACGCCGTACTTGTCCATTCGTAACGGCACCAGTTTCGCTCCTGCAGCACGAAATGCTCGCCATGCCGGCGGATAACCAAGGGGCTCAACCGCAACGCAGGTACTGCTGTCCAGCAGCAACCTCGATGTAAGGTAAATGCTCTCCTGCGCACCACTGGTCAAAATCAGTCTTTTTCCACTGATGGAACGAACTCTTTTCGCATAGCCTTGCAGCTCTGCAATTAGCTCGGAATTCCCTTCCGGCGGGCCGTAGTCCAGGGCCCCTTGCCAGTTCTGGCGGAGCACCTGTCCTATGTGTCGACGAAATTCAGCGTTTGGAAACGCGTCCAGAGCAGGGCATTCCGCTCGGAATGGATAGTCAAAATCCCGCGGATCCGCATCGATCTCGACATTACTGTCACCAAAAACAGGACTGAGTCGAACGGGACGAGTTGCGGATAGCTTCAGGCGCTGCAAGAGACCGGTATTGGTTGGTAATGCCGAATTCACCCGGTAGCCGCTACGTGGGTGAGCAGTTAGCCAGCCCTGGGCGACCAATTCAGCGCATGCCGACATCACCGTTTGGCGGTGAACCTCGAAACTGGACGCCAGGACTCGTGTAGATGGTAGCCGCGAAGCCGCCTCCAGACGCCCGTCCTGTATCGCAGCAACGATAGCTGCAGCAATTCGGATAAAAAGAGGCTCGTCCGTGTCGGGAAGTTGCAACTGCAGTGCTTTCATCTGGTCGACTCACAATTATCAATCTGGTTCTTTTCAACTGTCTAATTCGAATTGTACACTAGGCTCTCATTTCGTTCTGGACAGCAAATCATGCGAGTTGTGACCGTAATTTTGATGGGATTGCTGGGTTGTAACGTGATCTCGGCGCACGCCCATTCCGAAGTCCCTTTGGGCAGTAATACTGCACGTCAGGCGAGCAGTGGCGGGCCGGACAACCTGCGTCTCTTGTTGACTAGCGCTTCATTAGGTAGCGACGGTCTGGAAATCGCAGTTTTGAATTTGCCAGGCGGTGATGGCAAGACTTGTGCGGACAAGCAATGCTCAAGTCACCAACATCCGGTGGACGAAGTTTTCTACGTACTCAGCGGTCGTTTGGAGCACATTGTGGACGGTGAAAGTCTTACCGTAGAGCCAGGAATGCTGGCAATCGCCACCAGGAATCAGAGCGTCATACACAACGTTCTTTCTGAGGATCCCCTGGTAGCCCTCATTATCTGGATGGCGACGGGTGAATTCGATCGCCTGGTCGAACATTATGGTCTTCAGGAAACAGTGATAGTCGAATCGGAAGATACGAAGTGAAATATCGTGCCCGAATATTATCGCTTCCAGCGTGTGCTCTTATCCTCGTTTTCTCGTCAGCTAACAACCTGAGGGCCGACCCCGGTATCACCTCCGGACAGCCGTCACCGCAGTTCGACATCACCTCGATAGACGGGCAGCACATCGTTTCTTCCGAGCTCATAGAACGAAAGGCCGTTTACCTGAAGTTCTGGGCTACATGGTGCGTGGACTGTATAGAGGAAATGCCGCATTTTGTTGAGGCTTACCAACAATACGGTGACCGAATTGAATTCGTGGCGGTCAATGTTGCGGTCAACGATACGCTGGAGAGGATTGGAGACACTAAAACGACGCATGGGATAGAGATGCCAATCGTCTTCGATGACAGCGGCGAGATGTGGTCCAGGTTCGACGTATTCGGAACGCCAACGCATGTCGTCATTAATGTGTCTGGAGAAATCATTCACATAGGGTACGAGGCAGACGAACAACTCGATCGGGCCTTGTACCAAGCCTTTCAAGCAACGCCCGCTGACGAAAAACCTGGTCAGGATTCGAAGCGAATCGCCCAAGCAGCATCTACCGGCACCTCGGTGCTGGTCGGCGATGTTGCGCCTGAGTTCACGATCGACTTGCTGGATGGCGCTTCGTTTAGTCTGGCTGAAACACTGGAGGAAGTGGAATCTGTATATATTTTCTTTTTTACGCCGTGGTGTGAGTCCTATGTCTCAGACTCCTTTCCCGAGATGTCTCGTGAATGCGATAGCGCTCGAAAAAAAGTATTGGAGCTGTATCAACAACATCAGAATACCAGTCGGTTTATCGGCATAAGCTCGCGCTACAGCGTAGGGCCGAAAGGTGTGGAGTACTACCGCGACAAGTATGAAATCCCGTTCCTACTTGCATACGATGCGTCGGACGAACTGTTCAGGACATACAAGGTTCGACATTTCCCGACACACGTTATCGTTGATGCCAACGGCATTATTCGCTTGCGCGAGAAGGGCGATAACAATGAGCTAGCAGGCGCCATCCTCCTGAACTGACCGTCGTTTCGCGTCGAAGCTGGAAATCGTTGGTCTAGCATCCAAAATCCGCAAATCCTGCAAAATGAGATGTTTTTACCATTGCGAGGTAGGGATAAAAGCCGATAGTCTCGCAGCCCCTCGATAGCATGCAGGATGGCAAGCAACATGAATTGGGCTAACACGACACCCGAGTCCCTGTTCTCACAGGCAACACCTACAACGATAGTCGGACGGATCACTCAACATCCGCTTTTCCGGCCATTTGTTGTAGTTCTATTCCTAATGCCGATCGTTATTTTCAATTCGGTGTTAGTGAGTGAAGTATTTCCGCGCTTGCAGGAACCTGTAGCAACTTACGTCGACATCGTTCGGCTCCTTGTATCTATTCCACTAATACTGATCAGCTATCAATGGTACTGCCGAAGCTACGAGAAGAGATCAGCCTTTGAAATCGACCCCAATGACGGGATTGTACAGTGGGTGCTGGGCGCGACTGTTGCGGCTGTCATGGTCCTGGTGTTCGTTGGCCTTATCGAGCTGGTCGGTGACTATCGTATTGTGGAAGTTCGCGGTGGCACCCGGCTATTGGTCAATTTCCTGACATTTACCGCGGGAGCACTCCTTCAGGATATGGTGCTGCTGTGCATCCTGTACCGCCTTTTGGAGGAGTTTATCGGGACATGGGTATCCCTGCTGATCAGTCTGTCACTATTCGGAGTGGTACATCTCCTGAATGCGGAGCAATCAATTGCATCTGCTGTGATGCTCATGTTCTCAAGCTTGATCATCGTGGCACCCTTCATTCTTACCAGGAAACTATGGGTGACCTGGGGCTTTCATGCTGGTTGGAACTTCATGCAAGCCGGTGTATTCGGAATGATGAACTCCGGAGTAGCTTTCAAAGGATGGTTTGTGGCCGAGATTGCCGGTCCGGAGTGGGTCACCGGAGGGTCCATTGGGCTGGAAGGAACGTATCATTCGATGGCGATCGACTTCCTGATTGGGCTCGCAGTGATGTTTCTTGCCGTCAGATACCAGAAGATCGTGAAGCCGCGTTGGGCAAGACGCACTCAGTTATCGAAGACCTGAATTAACTGCACGCGATTCTTTACGTCCAATTTCTTATAGATGTTGTAAATATGATTGCGAACAGTATTGGGTGATCTGGACAGTCGATGCGCAATCTCGGCGTTATTCAGGCCGCTAAGCACCAAATGGAGTATGTCTTTCTCTCGGCTACTAATTCCATATGACTCCGCAATTGTCTCGATTATCACTGGTTTCCCAACACGAGTGAATCCTTCCTTGTCAAGTTGGGCGCTGTACCGCCAAACAAAACCCAAAGGAACAACATGCATCAGATAGTAAATATAGGGTGCGACGGCCGGATACCAGCTGATATCGACCACATAACTAAGATAATAAGGGCTCGCATAGAGGGCGTATCCAATCATGTACGACCAACCAAAATTTCGTGAACAGCGAAAAAGTGGTGTGGCGTCATCTTCGGCCGATTCTGCCAAATAATACGAGATAGCGACGATGTTCGCGATGACGACAGAGGCACCTACCAGCGTCAATACGACGAAACTCGCGTTAGTACCTTCGGCACCAGTGTCGTGCAAGAACGAGAGGCCGACGATCAGCAAAACCGAGGAGGCCGCCAGAAAGAAGGAACGCGACAGCATGCGTCCCGGAATCTTCTCCATCATTGCCCAGAGAAGACGGATAAATAGCCAAAGTTTGGCCAATGCAAGTGGAACGGCGAATGAGGCAAAGAGTACTAGTGCCCCGTATCTCCCATGGGAATCAGCAGAATAGTTTATGACTATTAGCGAAGGACCTATCCAGTTGATCAAGCCGTAGCAGACGACCAACAGGATGAAAAAGGTGTAGGTATCCAGAAACTTCAGATTGAATTTGGCGCGGAGTATAAATATCGAACCAAGTAGCAGTCCGCTGGCGATTGCGCCAAAGATTAGGGTAGTCGCGAACAGTAAGGGCATGATTCAACCAAGCATTTTCGATAATTGCGTCTGGTGCGGATAACGCGAACTGTAGTTCTTTCGAATCGATGCCGCTACATCAATTGGAGGTCAATCCAGGTCTGTTGCGTTCCTCGAATAAGGGCTCGCGGCCGTCAGAACGCCACAAACCAGACATATTTCCGCCCCTGATTTGCCAGACCACGCGCTTATAACGTGTAGCAAGGCAATCACAGGGGAGACGATGGCATGGGTATCGAACACAGAACATGGCAGGGCTGGGAAAAGTTTTTCGCCGACAGGAGTACTCGAGCATTACCGGCACTTAGGCAGGATCTGGACTATTCGGCGTTACCGAAATCATTGGCACGATCACTGGCCATATTTCAGCTTGGTGAGTCGGGCGGTGGCACGATCGTCGCACAGTCATTCTGCAATTCACTGCACGGGCTCAATCAACATTACGGTACCGCAATGGCGTATTTCGTCGAAGAAGAACATCGACATGCCAACATACTGGCAATGTGCGTTCGCTTGCTCGGTGGAAACCTTATTGGCAACAACTGGACGGCACGTCTGTTTGTGTTTGCCAGACGTCTGATTGGATTGCGGCTGAAAGTGCTGGTCCTTCTGGCCGCCGAAGTCGTCGGGATTTGTTACTACCATTTATTGGCGGTGCATCTTCCGCAATCGCGTTTACGAGAGCAATTACTCGAGATCGTCGAGGACGAGCGCTCCCATTTGTACTTTCACTGTGACTTTTTGCGTGTACAGACACCCACAGCGTGGCGCAAACGACTTTTCGTCTGGATCTGGCGCCTGGTGATGGTCTCAGCGTCAGTTGTGGTGCTGCTGGACCATCGTCGTGCCATAAGCGACCTAGGTATCGGCAAGAGGCAGGTGCTTGCGCGATGGAAGTCCTACAGCCAGCTCGCAGAACGGCTTGTACTCAGGAATTCTGTCCGCGACATCCCGCAATCGCTGCAGTGCGACAGTTCATTTGGGCGTTGTGACTGAGGTCTTTATAAATTCCTAGGTACAAGCGAGTACACAATTTCCCTAAAGGAAACTACAGCACCTTCGCTGCCTGCGGCTTCGTGCAACGACATTACGAGAAAGTGTACGACCTGCCGAAAATGCAGGCGATCTTTGGCTTCGGACGTCCACGCGTCAGCACTGTCCTCAGACTGACTAAGCACCTTGTTGATATCGTCAGCAGACACTAACTTCGAGTGCAGGAGAATCTCTTTATAGAGTGCAATGCCGGCAAGGTCGGGGTTTCCGGCGCTGATCACCCTGTGCGATTTCAGAAGGCGCCGTACGATCCGTTTCGCGAATCTCGTTTCTCTGGCAACTTCAAACATATGCGTTCTGGAGATTGTCTCGCATCATAGTTCGGAGAGCATTTTTGACGCCGATCTCCCAACGTCGCTGGCAGCATCGATTCGCTCGGCTGTCTCCAACGACAACTTTGCCTCTGCCAGATTTCCGAGTTCCTTGTTCACATACCCCAGAGTCAACCAGATCCGTTGGTTGTTCGGATCCAGCGCTGAGCCTTTCATGAGCACGGCAAGTGCTTCTTCCGATTTGTTGATGTAGTGAAGTGTGAGGCCCAGGTTGTTCTGAATATCAACGTTTCCCGGATCTATGGCAGACAACTGCCCATACAGGTCTGCTGCTTCAACATATTGTTTGTTCGCGAAATATTTGTTTGCCAACAATGACATCGTCGCCGGATCTTTTTTCTTCGAGTCGAACGAAAGCAGCGATTCCATCAGTGCGGTATTTATCTCAAGCTTGTCGCGTTGGGGCATAGCCGGTGGCGCGGCAGTACCTCTGCCGGCAGCCGATACGGTTTGTGCATCACCAATATACATTTGACGAGCTACCGCAAATACGATCGCCCCAAAGACCAATAGGAGCGCTATCACCTGCAGCCAGGTCGGGCCCGCGGCTCGCGCCGCAGACTGTCCGCTATTTTTTGGATTATCGTTCAATTAGAGGCCTCGTCTCTCCGGGCTTAGTGAACAGGTCGAAGCCCTCGAATTCTTTCGGGATATTTTCTGCGTTTTTGTACGCAGCCGGGACGTGAATTCCGATCGTTCGCAACGGTTTAATGTACGTGTCCAGAATGTCGTTACCGTCTGCCGAATCGAAAAACCAGTACGGGGGCAGGGCGACGCCCGCTTCCTTCTCCTGCCATTCATGCTCATGAAGAGCGAAATGCTCATTGTGAGCATCTGCATCACCAAGATGGACCACAGTTGCTACATCATCAATTGTGACCCTAAAAGCGATATTTTCGACATCCGTTCTGGCCTTTGGCCAGCCTGAGTGCGGGATATAGAAGCCTTGAACCGTTAAGTTTCCACTTTGGATTATTCTCGGCGCATCACCGTAATCAAGATCCAGGGCAATGACTCGCTCGAATATATCAGCCTGATCCTTGCTGGAAGCAAACCGCATGGCTTTGACAGCCTGCTGGGGAGCATAGAGTTGAGTCGATTTTTGCTGCGCCATCAAACGCAGCATATCGACAGGATCGAAATGATCCAGGTGGTAGTGGCTGACAAAGATGGCCGAAATGTTGCTGAAAGGCTCCGAGCCCTTAATTATTGCCTCACGGGTTTTTTCCGGTACTTGAGCGTAGTACGCGTCGCGCGTTTGAAACAATGGATCAAACAGGAGCGTAGTTTCCCCATGAAAGACCGCGACACCTTCGTTGGCGAGGTACTGAACACGGGACGCTGTATCGGCGAGGGAAACAGTCGTTGTGAACAGGAGCGTCAGGCAGAAGAGGCGGGTTGCTTTCACACTCTTATCCTAGCAGTGATTGATCATACATATCTGATTTAACATAATATACATTATGCGCATATATGTTGTAAGGGCCTGATAGTAATGTCTCACTTGGGCCAATTAGAGATGTCACACTCTGGTATTTCTTGGTGGCCACAAAACCCGGTAAATACTTGAAAGACAATTGATTGTTCTGAGCATACTCGCGGTCTGCGAGCAAAGCGAAAGGACAAGCCTATGTCACTGGTGATCATGAGTGAGACAGAGTTAAGCCGACTTGATTCGGTTCGGAAGATTCAGGAAAAGCGTTTGAGCGTCACTCGTGCAGCTAAATTGCACGGTGTCAGCCGACGCCAGGTGCACCGCTGGTTACTGCGATACGCGGCCGATGGTGCCGCCGGGCTGGTATCAAAACGCCGTGGTAAGCCCAGCAACCGCAAGTATCCGCGTGGCTATCAAAATCAGATCGTAGAACTGGTTCGCGAGCATTACCATGATTTTGGACCCACGTTGGCCTGCGAGAAGCTTCTGGAACGTCATCAGCTCGTTGTTGGCAAAGAGACCCTCCGGCAGTGGATGATCTCTGCCGGGCTATGGACGACCCGCAGACAGCACAACAAGCGCGTGTATCAGCCCAGGAATCGACGAGAATGTGTGGGCGAGCTGATTCAGATTGACGGCTCGCCGCACTGGTGGTTTGAAGATCGAGGACCGAAGTGCACCCTCCTCGTTTTCATCGATGATGCCACCAGTCGACTAATGCATTTACAGTTTGCAAAAAGTGAAAGCACGTTCGATTACATGCGCGCAATGCACCACTACATCGACCAGCATGGTAAGCCACTGGCGCTGTACAGCGACAAGCACAGCGTTTTTCGTGTAAACACCAAGGGCGCATTGGGCGGCGACAACATGACTCAGTTCGGTCGGGCCCTGAAGGAATTGAACATTGAAATTCTGTGTGCCAACACCTGTCAGGCCAAAGGTCGTGTCGAACGGGCTAACCTAACGCTGCAGGACCGTCTCGTAAAAGAACTTCGCTTGGAAGGTATCGATGACATGGCCACAGCGAATGTTTATTTACCAAAGTTTGTTGAAGACTTCAATCGGCGATTTGCAAAGCCGGCGGCCAACGACAAGGATCTGCATCGACCGACTGCCGAACATGAGGATCCAGAGACAATATTGGTCGTGAAGGAGCAACGGACGGTTTCTAACAGTCTCACACTTCAATACGATCGCATCCGATTCTTACTCGAGCCCAACGATGAAACGGCCGGCCTAAAACGCAAAAAGGTCGAGGTTTACGATTTTCCCGATGGACGCATCGAGATACGGCATCAGGGTAAATCGCTGCCCTATCGAATGTTTGATAAAGTGCGGCACATTAATCAGGCTAGCATTGTCGACAACAAACGTTTAGGTGCTGTTCTCACGGAGATCAAGAAAAACCAACATATAACCAGCCACCAAAGACCGATACGGTCTGTCAGTCGCCAAGGCCAAGTAAACAGCCGTTTCGATTAACTGTGACGTTTCTATTTAGCTAAGCCTGTGATATCTCCATAAAGGACTGACACGTGGTGTAGGACCAAAGTTGTAATGCCCGCTTTTCCGCATTCTGACAGCTGGCCCAATATCGTGAATCAAGGTTTACGAGCAACTCAATCGATCAAAACACTACGGCACCTATTCCGGCATTTGGGCTAAGGAACAAACTCGAGAGAACGAGAGTTCACTAGGTGAGCGTGCTCATCCCACCAGTCGACCCGCCAGGGCAAAACACTGGGTAAGTACCCCCTGTAATCCCGGAAGAAACTTGAACTGGAAGCTGCATCGAACCGGAAAGAATTCTACCGATGCCAAGAGCACTCATTGTACCAACCACGGGACCTGACGCACATACTATCGACAATTGGCGAATAACATCCCCCGTCGGTGGGGAAACTATATTGTGTACAGAGTTTACCGTATTGCCGATTACTCCTGGCGGTGAAATAGCAGCCGTTGTGACCGCAAAGGACGCAAACTGTCCTGCACCACCAGGACCCCAGAGCATTACGCATATTGCTGTAGGGTTCGGCCCGAGTCCACCTGGCGGTGTGCCATTAAAACAACTGACCAATATGAGCCCTCCAGCATCCGCTACCCGCGGCGTTACTGCGAAAAAACCAAGTAACGTCATCAGAACAATGATCACTTTAGTCTTCATGTGGCTCTTCCTCCATTAGCCTAAGAATATCGGGAACGCTGCCCGTCTGATACATTTCACATTCCATGTCATAAGATTTTAGGAACTGAAGTTTTTCATCGTCCCTTGACAAATCGGCTCGGTATACGCTCAAGTCTTTCGCAGTCTTCTCTAAAGCGGCGTCAATTACTTCGCCCAGCAATTTCTGAGTGTTCGGTGGCAACGCCCCAAGCATCTTTCGAAGTCGACCAGTTCGAGCTGCATAATACTCAATTGAAACTTGATAATTCCTGTCCAGTTTCTCTTCTGCGTCACCAGACATTGCAGTATCGCAAACAGCACGCATTTCATTCTTGTACGCTTCGATGTCTTTCTCAATTTCCATGCGCTCACGAACTACGAATTCATGCATAGCGTGAGACTCCGATGGTAATAACCGAGAATCAAATTGTTGGCGAAATAGAGAATCGTACATAGCGACGAACATCTGGACCTTGAAGGCGAACTCAACTTCGCCGTACACCTGCCCGGAGGATTCTTTTTGTGTAGAAAATGTCATCGGCCCAGCAAAGGCGCTCGCTATGAGACAGGTCGAAATAAATACCAGAAAACTATTGAGATATCTCAATTTGGCCTCGTTTCTCGCTACCATGAGATTATGATTGAGTCAATACAATAGTACTGACTCAATCATTATGGAAATAACCAATTGTGATATATTGACCAAATACGGCTTATATTGCCGAGCTGCAAACGTGTCGGTAGCGATTTATTGTAAAATCAACAGCTTGTCGGAGCCGGTTTTGCCGAGCCCCTGATTTCGTTTAAACTCAGCTTTTTCCATAAATGCGCGGATTAGGCCGGAGTATTTCGCACAAAAACAAGAACGGTAACCCCAACTCCACACAGGCGAACAGGATGGAAGCGCTACAAACGTGACCAGCTGTGATGTCGCCGAGACGCTGGAACTTGCTTTGCAGGCATCGGGCTGCGATCAAACTGACCGGAGACCGCGATTACTCTCCGACAATGGATCGAGCCACATCTCGAGCGACCTCTTTGACTGGCTGATTGTCGACAACAAACGTCTAGGTGCCGTTCTCACGGAGATCAAGAAAAGCCAACATATAACCAGCCACCAAAGACCGATACGGTCTGTCAGTCGCCAAGGCCAAATAAGCAGCCGTTTCGATTAACTGTGACATTTCTATTTGGCTAAGTCTGTGACATCTCTATAAAGGATTGACATATGTGGCGGGGCTATGGAGACCCCGACCGACCCTCATACGCCAATTGAGCGATTCAGATGACTGGTGCCGTTGCTGGAGATGAACCAATGCAAGGCGGCAAGTAGCCATTGCATGTGAAGGGTGGAATCATCCAGTCAA
>JAJFKV010000014.1 GCA_021773055.1 Woeseiaceae bacterium | reverse complement strand
AAAAATGAGCGATCGGTATAGGATTATGTCCGTGAAAAGATGGCTGATCTCGAGGTCGTTCAAGGTTTTTATCCTGCCCTGCGGCAGGAGAATCGCCATTGCATTTCTGCAGAATTCTGCAAGTTTCTTTCGTCGCTTTATGGCCCCGTAATCTGCTAGAATCCCGCACCTTGCGTGGGCCTGTAGCTCAGTTGGTTAGAGCAGGGGACTCATCACATCAGGTGCGTTTGTGCCGAAAGGCGCAAAATGAACGGGATGAATTCAGGGAAACCTTAACAGTTCGGCTGATGGCAATCCTGAGCCAAGCCGCGAGTACACTCGCGGAAGGTGCAGAGACTACCTGAGGACTTTAGTGTCCTTGATAACAGGCTAGAGCGTCCCGCCCCCTAACGATTCGGTCGAGGGAGATGAGATAGTCCGCTCCGTTCAGAAATGATCGGGTACAGTGAATCCCTTGGTCCCAGGTTCGAGTCCTGGCGGGCCCACCATTTTCTTTTTCGCTAGATGACGTCGGCGACATCCGGTAACCACTCACGCCAGTAGGCATGCTTTTCCTGCAGCTCACGAGCTGCATCTTCACCATTGCGCTCGATCAGGGTCAGATGATTGCCCGGGCGGAGCTGACCCAGCAAGTGCAAGTCCATTCTCGCGACCTTCGCAACTCGTGGATAGCCGCCAGTCGTACCCGCATCCACAGACAGTACAAACAGACAGCCATCTTGTGGGCACTGAACGATTCCGGGGAAAACCGGCACGCTCGGCATTTGTCCGTCTGCGTCCGTCTTGAATCGCTCACCTTCCAGCTTGATACCCATTCGATCGCTGCGACTCGCGACGGTTAGTTTTGTTTCGAACAATCGCGCTGAGTTCTCGACGCTCGCCGTTTCAGAGGACCGAGTCGCCCGTATGCTCCACGAATCCAGCATCGGTAATCGGAATCCGGCGGGGGTCGCCTGCAACGAAACGTCAGCCGAACTATTGCCTAACTGAAGTTCATCACGTTCCTTTAGCGCCCTGCCCTTATGGCCTCCGAGTCCCGCGACCGTGTAGGTCGATACCGAGCCGAGCACCTCCTCTGCAATAATTCCACCGGCGATCGCAACATAGCTGCGAACACCCTTTTCTGCAGACCCGACAACCAGCACATCGTCCGGCTTCACCGCGATGGTAGCGTGTTGCTCCACCAGGTCCCCATTCAGCGAGCACTTGGCGATCGCTCCGGTGATCGAGACAAACGAATTGCGGTGAAACATCAAAGTCACACCGGTCAATGTTGTTTCCAGTGCTGGCATGAACGCAGCATTTCCAACCAGCCGATTCGCCAGCGCCATGGATAAAGGATCGGCCGGCCCGCTGGCGGGCACACCCAGATGTCGACTGCCGGTCCTGGGCCAACCTTGAATGGTGGTCTGGATACCAGGCTTCTGCAGAGTAATCGTCATAGGCGATCGACTGCGACAAAGACAACTTTCGCACCGGCAAATAACGTAAAGGGATCATCCGCTGCAGCGTTAAAAAGCCGCTTCGAAGTACGTCCGATCAATGGCCAGCCGCCGGGGCCTGGCAATGAGTAAATACCAGTTCGGCCCCCGGCAATGCCCACAGAGCCTGCGAGGATGTGTTGTCGTGGTTCAGGTAGACGCTCTATGAACAGGCGCTCATCCAGACCACCGATATATGCGAATCCGGGTGTGAACCCCAGCATATCCACCGTGTACTCGCCGCAATGCAACGCAACCAGTTCGTCGCTTGTCATACCCAGCTTATTGCAGACATATTCAAGATCCGGCCCGTATTCGCCGCCATAAACGACCGGTATCTCAACGATGGCTTCGTTCCGCGTGGTTAGCGGCAAAACGTTCTCGAGCGCATTGCCCAAACGAATTTCTGCGTCGGCCCTCGCGACATTCGCGATATCAAAACGGACGACCACCGAGTCGACTCCCGCGACAGCTTCCAACCACTGTCCACCTTCACGAAGCGCTGCCGCCAGTGCCTGTGCCCGCTCTGGATTCGCCACGGAAATACTGATCAGGTCATCACCAGCGGATTGCACGAACCTCGACTCCTTGTTTTTCAAGATCCTCGCGAACAGCGGCAGCGACATCAGCCGCACCGGGTGTATCGCTATGAATACACAAGGTATCTACCTTTCCTACAAGCGAAAACGCCTGTGGCAAAATCATGTCCAGACTTTTGTGTACAGCGTCGGGCTCCGATCGCGGTACTAGCTGACCGTCATCTTGATAAGCCCGGTCGATAAACCCTTCGGCGATAAATCTTATCGGGTGTCCGGTTGCCGCATTCTGCATTTCACTGCCGGGCAGCCCAACAAATGCCACGCCCGGCGCCGCGGCAGAGATGCAATTGGCGATCAGTTGGGATAGTTCACGGTCATTCACGGCATCGTTGTACAGTGCGCCGTGAGGTTTCACATGCACGAGTAGCGCTCCGTGGTCCTGAGCAACGGAATTCAGTGCACTTATCTGCGCAATTATCGAATCCCGTAATTCGTCACCCGATGAATAGACGCTGCGGCGCCCGAAGCCATCGCGATCCGGATAGGAGGGATGCGCGCCGATCGCGACATTGTTTGAGATAGCCAGTGCGACAGTAGCCTGCATACTGTCAACGTCGCCAGCATGGCCGCCGCACGCGATGTTGCAACTGCTGACGATCGCCAACAATTCAGCGTCGCAAGAATCGCCCTCACCCAGGTCTGCATTCAAGTCGACAGTGGCCATCGCTATTTACCGCCCTTGTGCTTTCGCTTTTCCGACAGCACCGATTTGATCAGCTTCCCAAAGCCCTTGTCACGTGACCTGCGCTCGGCGATAGATTCCGTATTGCGACGGTCTTCCGATTGCAGTTTTCTGTAGCGCCGCAGACGCTCAGGATCCAGTGTGTCATCGACGATTGCCGACTGTACGGCACAGCCGGGCTCCGACTCGTGGCCACAGTCGGTAAAGCGACACTGTCCGGCCAGTGCTGCGATGTCGCTGAATACATCATCCAACGCATCACCAACATCGACCAGTTGCAGCTCGCGCATGCCGGGTGTGTCAATTAACCAGCCACCATCCGGTAGCAAGTGCATGGATCGACTGGTTGTTGTGTGGCGGCCCCGCTGATCGTCCTCGCGCGCCGCCGAAGTGTCTTGCTCAGACCCTGATAAGGTATTGATTATTGTCGATTTACCGACGCCCGATGAGCCGAGTAGTGCGACAGTTTGGCCCTCCCCGCACCAGGCCCTCAGAACGGCAACCTGATCCGTGTCTCGCGCATCCAGCATTTCAACCAGTATGCCGGGCGACAACTTGCCAGCTGCCGCAGCAAACTCTTGTTGCGAATCCGCGAGATCTGCTTTTGTAACGACGATGACCGGGTAGGCCCCCGCGTCGTACGCGATCGCGAGATAGCGTTCAAGGCGCGCAACATTGAAGTCGCGGTTCGCCGACGTTACGATAAATAGAGTGTCTACGTTAGCGGCGATAGCCTGAATATCCCCGGCTGTACCTGCTGCTCTGCGTTGAAACAGCCCAAACGGTTGTAGCCGTGTCGTGATTTGGGATTGCTCCGTATCCACTAATACCCAATCTCCGACGGTCAATCCCATTGTCATGCTGTGTCCGTGCAACTCGATCGATTTTTGACCGAGTTCATTGGCTATTTCAACGCGCCCGCGATGCACGCTCATGACCCGCGCCGGCGTGCCCGTGTTATCCGGGTCGACCTGCGACTGGAAGTGCTGTCGCCAACCCAACGTAGTTAACGAATCCAAAGTGCTCATGGGATACACTGGATATCACGTTACGTGTCTTTGGGGAAGAACATGAGTGTTGCTCTCGTTACTGGCGCCAGTTCAGGTATAGGCGCTGCGACTGCAATTGCGTTCGCAGAAGCCGGCTGGGAAGTGATGGCGGCAGGGCGCGATGAAGGTCGGCTCGAAGAGGTTGCCGATGTTTCCGACAAAATCGCCATTTGGTCGGGAGAGCTAACGGAATCCGAAGATTGTGACGAACTGATTGCCGATACGATCGATGAATTCGGTCACCTTGATTGCCTGGTCAACTGCGCCGGCGTCATCGTCCGCGCCTCTGTTGCGGATACCAGCGATGAAGACTGGCGCTACACCATGGCGATTAATCTGGATGCTCCATTTTATTTGAGCCGGGCGGCGTTGCCACATTTACTGCAGTCCACCGGCAGCATTGTCAATATCGCGTCTGGCTGGGGCATAAAGGGCGGCGAAAGAGCAGCCGCATATTGCGCGAGTAAGGGAGCTATTATTCAATTGACCAGAGCTATGGCGATCGACCACGCGCGCGATGGGGTACGCGTCAATGCAGTGTGCCCGGGCGACGTCGATACGCCCATGCTATCGAATGAAGCGGAAGACAAGGACATCGAACTCGACGATTTCCTGGCACAAGCGGCCGAGAGCAATCCAAATGGTCGAATAGGGACGCCGGAGGAAGTCGCCGCGCTGGTCTTGTTTCTGGCAAGCGATGCAGCGACACATATCACCGGCACCGCCATCCCGATCGACGGCGGCGCATCAGCCTAAAGCATCAAATCAGGCGCCGGAAAAATCGACGTCGGCAAAAACCAGCGACGGCGACAAGGTTGACGAGTACGGATACACATCGTTGCCAACCATTTCCAGACGGCTAAAGAGATCGCGTAAATTGCCGGTTACGTTCATCTCGCCAACCGCACGACCTATCTGACCGTTCTCGATTATGTGGCCACGAAGGCCGAGCGAGAAGTCACCGGTTGTATTGTCCGCATTGCCGCCCAGCCACGACGTTACATACACGCCGTTCCCAACTGTAGCCAGCAATTCCGCCAAAGATTGCTCACCTACGCCAACGCGTCTGTTTGAGGCTGATCCTGTAGTGGGAGATAAGCCAGCTTTTCGACCGTAGTAAGTATCGACGTACAGGTTTTTGACGACACCCTCTTCGACGATCGGCAGTAGTTTCGATGAGATCCCTTCGTTGTCGTAGTGGCGTGATGAAAACCCACGCTTGATTAGTGGATCGTCGATAATGGTCAGCTTGTCGCTAAACGCTTTTTCACCGACTAAGTCCGTCCAGTAAGACTGTCCTTGCTGTACACGCCGCGCCGTCGCTGGCCGCAGCAATCGGCCTATCAGCGATCCCGCAATTCTTGAGTCGACAACCATGGCCGCCTTTGTGGTCGGACCTTTCTCGGCGTTCAAACGCGCCAGAACACGCGATAGCGCTGTACTCGCGACGGTTGATGCCTCAGGCAGACTGGCAACGTGTTGCCCGCCCACGTAGAAGCTGTCTTCCGCCCGCTTATCACCCTGATCTCGTAGCGTTATTTCCGAGCCGTACCAGCAATACGTGGAACGCTGAGTACCAGAAAACCCGTTACTGCTGACGGAGGCCGACAAGCTGCTGCCATCGTAAACACCGGCAGTCGCTGAAATCACCTTCTCGTGGGCTGTCGCGACAGTGTCGATCGCTTCACACCACGCCAGTCGTTGGTCGCGAGTGATCTGTGCTACCGCCGGATCGACAAGATCAAGATCGACGTCGGGTCTGTTCTGAAAGAGCTCTTCCGGTGTTATTTTGCGGAACTCGTCCGGCTCCAGTGCTTTGGTGATGGCCACGGCTTCAGAAACGAAACTCTTGAGCCTCTCGGCGTTCAAATCCGTCGTTTGATGAGTGGAGTAACGGCCAGCGGCATAGACCTGTATGCCGAGCCCTTGTGATGTGGTGTCTTTCACTTTTTCAAGCGCGCCGTCTCGATACTCAAAGCTAACGTCACGACTCTGGTCGATCCTCGCCGCAACCTCATCTGCGCCTGCCGCTTTGGCCAGATCAACGGCCTGTTGTGCCTGATTCGTTAGATCAACTGACATTTTCGCCTCCCACCGTCATCTTGGAGACAAGAACCGTCGGGATACCTTGTGATACCGGTACGCTCTGCCCGTTCTTACCGCATGTCCATCCGCCGGTATCGAGTCGGGCGTCGTTCGCGACCATCGTAATTCGCTTCAACGACTCTGGTCCGTTGCCGATGATATTGACGTCTTTAATGGGTGCAGTGATCTTACCGCCCTCAACCAGCCAGCCGTTCTTGACGTAGAAGGTGTAATCACCTGCACCGATTTGCACCTGACCATTGGTGTAAGTTTCACAAATGATGCCGTTATCAACAGCGGCAACAATTTCTTCTTTCGTGTGCGGGCCATCCTCCATGAATGTGCAGCTCATACGCGGCATCGGCGCGTACTGATAAGACTCGCGTCGGCCAGAACCTGTCGGCTTGATGTCATATTGCTTCGCACTGATTTGGTCGTGCAGGTAGGATTTCAATATTCCGTTCTCAACCATCACGGTGCGACCGGCCTTATTGCCCTCGTCGTCGTAATTGAGTGCGCCCCGCTCACGCGGAATATCGGCCTGGTCGACAACGGTTACGAACGGCTCGGCCACTTTCTTGCCCATCATGTCGGAATAAATACTGGTTCCCTTGCGATTGAAGTCCGCCTCCATGCCATGACCAATCGCTTCATGCAGCAATATGCCACTCGCACCGGACGCCAGAATGACGGGCATTTCGCCCGCAGGCGGACGAATAGCCTCGAACTGAATCAAGGTCCTGTCCACCGCCTCATCAACCATTTTCGACAGCCTAGCTTCCGAGAACCAGGAAAATTCTTCTCGCGCGGCAATGTTCGAATAGCCTGTCTGGGTTTCGTCGCCCTTCTTCGCGGTGACTACCACTGTCACCCGCGCCATCGGGCGATGGTCAGTAACCAGCTTGCCGTCCAGCGTTGCGATCATGACGCGCTCGTCACCGTCACTCCAGTACACGGCAACTTTCTCGATTGCGGGATCTTTCGACTTCGTCTGCTGCTCGATGAACTTCATCACCGGCAGTTTTTGGTCAACTCCAACGTCGGCCCAGGGCACGGTCGTGGAATACAGATCGCCCATTGCCAATGGATTGAATGATTGTGGCGCAACCATCTGACTACCCGACGCTATTGACGAGGCCGTTCGCGCGGCGGCGAGCATCGATTGCAGAGTCAGGTCCTCAGTAAACGCGTAACCGGTTTGCTCGCCGATGACCACGCGCAGCCCAACGCCTTGTTGTATGCCGGAATTAGCGCTACTGACAATGCCATCCTCAAGGGTCAGGGAGTTGTTCCTGCTGTGCTGAAAATACAGGTCAGCAGCATCCGCGCCCCGGGATGTCAGCTCCGACATCACCCGCGCGACCACTGCCTGATCGACACCAAACCACTCCATGAATGGATTGTCCGGCGTGGCGGAGGCTATCGCCGTGGCCGTTTGGACGCCGCATCCTGTCAGGAATCCCGGCATCGTAATAATTGCGCTGCCTGCAGCTACGGAACCGAGAAAATCTCTGCGTTTGATGGTCATATTTATCCCCTGAGTTGACCTTTGTTAGATGCAACAAAAATGAAAAAGGTTGCGTACCTTCGGAGCGCAACCAGCGCCTCCATTAGCGCTGGCGTCTCCCGGCCCAATACTTGATTAGTGCGTAGCCAAAAAGCATGCCACCGAGGTGGGCAAAATTGGCGATGCCATTGTTGGTGCCGCTAATGCCGATGGAAAGCTCGAATAGACCCAGCATGATCACAAAGTATTTGGCCTTCATCGGGATTGGCGGAAACATCAGCATCACCCGGCGATCCGGAAAGGCCATGCCGTAGGCCAGAAATATGCCGAATACACCACCGGATGCGCCGACCGTCGGCACACCCCAACCCTGAATTACGCCAACCAGCAGTTGCACTAGTCCCGCACCGACGACGCAGGTCATGTAATAGAAAATAAAGCGGCGTGGCCCCATCAATCGTTCGATATCGCGACCAAACATCCACAACATCAACATATTGAAGAGGATGTGCATCAGAGAGCGGGTGTCGTGCATGAACCCGTAAGTGACTAACTGCCACGGCAGGAATGAAGGGAACTGGTAGCCGGGTGGGCTTATCAATGGTTGCAATGCGAATAGCCGGCCGGTCAGATCAGGCGCGAATTGCTGCAGCGCGAACATGAGACCGTTGGCAATCAACAGGATGAAAATAACATCCGGAATAGCGCTGCGGCCAGTCGGTCGACGACTGTAAATTGGTTGGTTCATACGTCTTTATTTATCCATTTCATAAGTATTTTCATTACCAGCCACCGCCCCCGCCGCCACCACCACCGCCTCCGGAAGAACCGCCGCCACCACCTCCGGACGATGAACCCGGCGCAACCACCGAAGAGCTAACTGCGGAGTTCAGGCTGCTCGACAAGCCACTCGTCGTCCTGGACAACTTTGACGAGTTCCAATTGCCGTCGTACCACGTTGGACTGTAGGAGCTGCCATCCGGTTCCCGAATGGATGCAAGCACACTTGCAAATCGTTCAGACCATTGCTGATCAACACCCATCGCCAGCGCAAAAGGAAGATAGGCCTCGAACAATGCCGGTGTTTTTTCCGGTGGGTTGCGCAGATTGAGTTCCTCTTCTTCCGCGATTTCGAGATAATCCTTGAAGCCGATCATTTCATCGAGCAATTTTTGACCACGTATCGTCGGTCGCTTCATGATGATGGCAAAAAACACCATCGTCAGAAACATCAGAATAACGGCAGCAATAATCAGGAATGTCGGTCCGTTTCCTACATTCAGTGCGATACCAGTGGACACCAGAACGATAGCGATCGCGGGAATATTCAATAGCCCATTGGTACGAAAATACTTATGTTTGTAGTCGGCCTGAAGCGATTTCCCATGTTCGCTCCGGGCGTTGCCGAGCAACTCATGATTGAATTGCTTCAGCGTCACCACATCGTCATCTTTGAACAAGGCGGCGTACAACTCATGCTCGCCGGTCGCCAGCGCCTCACGAGAGAGGTCTGACCCCTTCTTCTTGATGGAATACGTGTCGCCCTTTTTCTTGATTTCAAGGTAAGACTTAACCGCGAGGTTCACGATCGCCGCCGTCAATACCTTGTCGTCGTAATACATCTGGCGAATGTAGCGCAATGACGCTGGAGAAAATCCGTCTGGCGGTTTGTACCGGGTAACGATGACACCGGCATCCGGATCCTTGCCATATCGCTGCCAGGTGGGGATGTAATAGGCCAGCAGTAACAGGAAACCGCTGATAGCGACCAGCAGATTACGGTTGTCGCTGAGCAGCCAACCGACGCGCTGAAGCTGCGATGGCTCTTGCACAAGTCCCTTCTGCCAGCCAACAACTATGGTAATGCCGTGGCCAGTTGGCAAGGGCTTGTCAGCACTGAAGTGGACCGCCCCGGCTTCATCCATATGGCGGCTGTATTCCTGCGCTTTTGAACCCAGTCGCCCCGTATATGCTTCGACCAGGATCGAGTTTCTGGGCGCATCGAACTCCAGCTGAATTGTCGCGCTCGCTTTATCGATCGGAAAAGCCCAGCGATTGCCCGTGACGTTCCAGTAGAGCTCATCATGTTCCCTGAAAAAACCGAGCATTCGGTCGGCCCGATACCGGTAGGTGTAGGTATGCTCGCCGCGCTCGATAAACCGATCGCTTTGACCAAAATAGGTTCGGATGTCACGACTGTTCCGCGTCGTGTGAAACTGCTCAGCCGAGCCATTGCGCATCACCACGAGTGGTTCAATGGAGATCTCGTAACTGTTCCCCAGCCTGTCTTCATACTCCACCGGAAAATCCCGATAGATGCCACGACGAATCTGATTACCCTCAGCGCGCACCCTGATGGTCTCGGTCACCTCAATCATACCGTCGGTGAATACCCGGACATCGCTATGAAAACTCAATATCCGCTCGTCACAAAACGCATTGGTCGAAAACAGGAGCAGTAGAACCGCGAGTGCCTTGCTCATTCGATGTATCCCAGGTCGACCAACGGTACATTCGCCGCTTCATCGGACGATTTCTGGAAGAAGTCCCTCGGCCCGAAACTGAACCAGCCGGCTATGATGTTGCTCGGCACGGTTTCCGTCATCGTGTTGTAGTCACGCACCGAGCCATTGTAATAGCGACGGGCGAACTGCAGATAGTTCTCGGTATCGACGAGTTCATTTTGCAGATTGAGGAAGTTTTGGTTTGCTTTGAGATCCGGGTAACTTTCGGCGAGAGCAATAATGCGATCCAGCCCATCTTTAAGTTTTTCTTCAAGCTGTCCCTTCGCAGCAATATCCGCAGTCTGCATAGCCTCGGCACGCATCGCTGTCACGGCCTCAAGCGTCGCTTTTTCGTATTTGGCATATTGATCTACGGCCGTTACCAGTCTTGGCACAAGGTCATGGCGGCGCTGCAACTGAACGTCGATATCGCTCCATGCAGTACTGACGCGATTGCGGCCACGAATAAGACGATTGTAAATGGCGGCACCCGCTACCAGGATCAGTAGCAGAACAACGATAACGATCATGCTCATTGATGAAGGGCTCCGTTTGGACCGGAGCCTATCGTATCACCTGTAGGCGCGGGCCTACTCAGTACCAGAAGGAGAAAAAGAGCTGGAAGATATCGGCGTCAAGTTTGTACAGCGGCTCAGTGCCAACGGGGGCAAGCGCTGTTAGATCGGAGAAGTTGTCGTAGTCGACATGCAGCAGGTCGACGGATGCCGTGACTTTACCCTTCTTCAGAAAACCCCAGTCATTGCCATCATCGCTCAAGAACTCATATGCCGCTTTCAGTTTGAAGGTGTAGCTTTGCAGTGAACTGAGTTCTTTATCGCGGCCACGAAAGTTAGTGGCCTCCGAACGCGGAAACAGGTCGCTGTAAAAATCCGCGCTTGTCTGCGTGTGGTATCTGAATTTTCCAGTGAAGGTAAAGTCTCTCCACGGATGAATGTAGGTCAGCGCTGCGGTGTGCCCTTCGATTCCCCAGGTGTCAATGAAGAACCGGTACTCGCCTTCGATTGCCGCACGATAAGGGAGAAAGTAACGGGCGCGAAGTCCCAGTGAATTGCTGGTTCGGGTATTTGGATAAAGCTCCGGCTCGAAGCTGTATCCCAGAGCGCTTCCGAGGTCCGCGTAGCGAACTGAACGATACGGATTATTAAGAAAACCTTCGTCGGTAATCGTTTCGAAATTCAAAGTCGAAATCAGTTTTTTGGTAAGGATCTGCGTAAGACCGATGCTGTAAGTCTGTTTATCCAGATCGCGTTCGAACGCCGGGTCATCAGAGCGTCGTACCAGATCATCGCCCAGTGCGTAACCGAGGGTCAGCGTCGTCAGATCGCCGAACATGTCCTGACTAACCGAAAAACTGAACGTCTCTGCATCGTAATCGGACTCCTCACTACTCACGTAGTTGACGCGCATCGTGGTATTGCCGTGCAGGTAGTCCATACCCAGTGACCATTGCTTACGCTCTTCCGTGTACGGGCTTGCCGTGGTGACAACATCAATTGATGCTGAGCTCACCATGTCAACGTAGTAGTTACCAACGACGGACACATTCTTGCCCACTTTTTTTCGCACCAGGATCGACGGGCCATCAATCTCTACGCCGCCGCCGTCGTAAAGGTGATACAGAACATCCGCGCGGTCCTCCGGCAAAACGCCCGCGTACGCGGTGCCGGTCAATGCCAGCAACAGTGCAGTTAGGGTAAGCCGTCGTAACATCATCTCTGCTTCATCTGGGTCTTTAATTGCAGCCGCAGCCGCCGCCGGCGGCGCCTTCGCCACCGCGCGCGCCCTCTCGGGCCTCGAATACGTGCTGGATGTAAGAGGTCGAAACAGTGTCACCTTCGAGCGCCATGATGGGGTCTGCGAGCTTGTCTCGCTCATACGGTTTCACCCACGGCTCAATAGGACCACAAGCCGAGAGCCCTATGATCACCAGTAGTGCTAAGCCAACGCGCCCAGCTAGTTGCTTGTGCATAATCATTTCCATACTTTATCGACGCTTTCGCGGCCGGACTGTGACGTTTGCCTCAGAAGAACACTGTCACGCCGAGGTGAGCTTCCAGATTGTGAGCCGTCTTCTCTTCCCCGAGCAAATCAATATCAAACAGGTGATCACGAAAATCGAGGTGCAAGGCCACAGAGTCGTTCAGCAAGAACCGGTAACCTGCGCCGACATTTACCGAAAAGCGGTCATCGCCTGCAAATCGTGTCGAACCAAGCCCCGCGATAAGATACAGGTTTGTATTATATGCGCGGCCTTCGCCGATGAAGACTTCGCCCGGCAGAATGTTATAACCGAGGTTCAGGTTGTAATAGGTCATCGTGCGTTCACTGTCGGTGATGAGACGCGCGCCTCCGGACAAGACTTCAAAGCTCGTCAGACCACCTTCCGACTGACCAACAGTACCTTCAACAAAAAACCCTTCGGTAATGTGATACGCGAGACGTACACCATAGGAAACATCGGATCCGAAATCTTCGATGTTCATGATGCCGACGTAGCCACCGATCTCGAAATCTTCGCGGTCAATAGCGGGCTCTTTTATTTCCCGACGCTCAACCTCGGGATCTATTACCTGCCCGACGGGTTCGGCGGAAGGAGGCGGCGCCTCTTCCCGGCCAAAACCAAAAAGACTCTTCGTTGCTGCGCAGCCCGAGAGGCCCACCATCGCAACCAAGGCAATACCTAGAAAAAGAACGCGAAACCGACTTTCCATTCTTCTACTTCCTCATTTTCGTCACGGCTCGTGAAAACCACGTAGCTCTTGTATTCGGCGCGCAACAAAAATCGTCGCGTTGCATATACCCGGAAACCTGCACCGACATGCCCGATCTGATCGGTACGGTCCTCGGCCTGGATTATCGTTGATTTTGGACTCGTGTGTATGACACCGGCGCCCAGCGTAAAAAAGGGTGAAACACGCCATTCTGGAAACGCTTCATGGACGATATTGATGCTGCCTGTCCAGCCGTTCGAAAAGTTACCCAGAATCTGCGAACCCCATAATTCAACCGAAACATTCGGGTTGAGCGAATAGCCCCCGTAAAGTGAGACGATATTAGCACCGCCAAAATCACCGGCCAGTACACCCAGCTCCCATTTTGAGTTGGTAAAATCCTCAATCCCCGCTTCGTCAAAACTGACCGGGTTACCGTCGGGCTGCAAAGTAAGTTCCATTTGCGCCCGCGCAACCCATCCTTCTTTGCCATCATCCGAACGCACCAAGTACCACTCAGTACGCTGCATGATGACGTCAACGGACTCGCCGCGATCGACGACATGAAATATTGGATAGCCGCCGCCGGGCCCCGTGCGCATTTCCAGATACGGATCGGCAACCGTTACCGATCGATATTCTTCGGCAGCGAGAACCGGTGCCGCAAGCAACATCTGCAGTACAGCGGTAATCGCACATAGGAGCCGAAGGCCGCTAGTTAGCTGGGGCGTCGAAGGGATTGTTGTAATACTGGGCTCCGACATCCAACCACTCTGCGACGAGGCGCTGCTCCGCTCTGGATAAAGTATTGAAGTGAATAGGATCGTTAGGATCGTTGAATCGGTCAAAGAAATCGCTCGAAGCCCTTGCGCCACCAATTGAGGCAGGTGACGTTGTTGGAATTGGTGCGAGGATGTCGATTCCGTTCGCATCCTGACCAATAACCTGCGTCGCATCAACTACCATGCCATTGTTTAATACTTGAAGATTATCAGTAACTAACAGCTCGCGATAGGCATGAAAGTGATCTGGCTCATCCGCGGACGCACCGTCCTGTAATTCCAGCTGCCCGGCCGGGACCCTCGCCATATTGTTCGCAGGATCGACCGGCGTATGACACTGCAGACAATTGTCGCTGACTTGCACACCGTTGCCATCAAGCAACGGTACTTCCGGCGTTAGCGGATCAGCGTCATCGTCGAATGTGACCAGTCGTGGCGCATTCCACAACGGATGAATAATCGACTCGTAGTTGATTGTGCTGCGGCAATTCCATTGCCAGTCCTGCTGGCAGGCAAGAGACGTTGGCGCTGCAGTCGTCAGGCCACGATAGAGATAGTCGATATCGAGGTTGGTTGCGGCGACCACCGGGTCAGCGGTCCAGATATCACGGTAGACCACATCCATTGATGGCTCGATCGACGCACAGTCCGTAGCACAGGTTATGCGCGCCCGAACCTCCGCCATCGTTTCACCAACATCACCGACGAACCACTGTGGATCCGTATTGGCGAACGGTATGCCCGCTGTCGGGGCACCTGCGTAGGCGCTATCGAATGCATCGATACGTCCATGTGACACACCGCTGTTTACGTCATGGCAGCCGCCACATTTCAGCTCCTGCCCGCCCGCGACTGAAATCCAGTTTCGGTGACGTTGCGAAATACGCATGCCATTTTCGTCGACAACATCGATCATCAACGCCGCATTCGCCGGAACCTTGGTGATAACAGACCCGTCCGGTTCGATCATCGCGTAACCAACGATTTCCTTCATACCAAACGCCGTGGTGATACCGAATGCGGTATTGTCGATATCACGAATGTCATCATTCGGCTGCGACACAGCCTTTTGTATGCGCAGGAACCGTGCCGGCCTGGCTGCGGCCGGCGTTTGCAGGGGATCGGCCAGCACCGCAGGGTCAACGCCTGGCAAGAATGCACCATCAAAATCATAGACGTTACGAATATTCAGCAACGCCTCGCCATTATCGGCGAGCGTGGTATCCAGCGCGAAGTTGTTCATGCCATCAAGCACAACGGTTGGTGTTGGCCGCGGATCTGCTGATACTACTTCTGTAAACATGAAGCCTTCTTCACCAGCAACGATCGGCAATTGAGTATCGTCGCGGGGATCGTAGATCCAGATGCCGTACAAAGGCGGTGCAACCAGAAAGTCTCCAACAACGGGTATCGGCGGATTGGCATCGTTCGGATCGATAACCAGCACGTTCAGTAGATTCGCCGGCGTGCAGGCAACTATCCGTTCGTCAATTGTATTCGGGTCGCCATCGTCCGGCAGAATCTCGATCAATCGGCATTGGGTCCAGCTGGCCATCAAACGGCTGGTGCCATCCTGAATAGGGTAAACAGAGAAATAACGGCCGCCTGGTGAGGGTTCACCTGGCACAGTCGACACGTTGTTGACAGTGGCGTCTTCCTGCGCCGGCCCTGAAAGCACACCGATATTGTCCTTGGTCGGCTGCGTATTTTCGAGGTATTGCGGTGTATCAATGAGAATGAGTTCACCGCCACCCTCCGTGTTCGTGAACGGGCGCGCCAGAACCATAACGCGGCCATCTTCAACCTGGCGTGGTTGCATGAACTGGATGGTCTCGCCATTGGCACCGGTATCATGACTCTGCTGACCGTACAGCAACTCCTGACTAGAGCCATCGGGATTCATTCGGTACAGGTTAATCGCGTCGTTCGGGCCGTTGTGATCCCAACGGCTATAGACGATCTGGCCGCTCTCAAGTACCGACGGATCCAGATCATGGCTCTGGTTGAATGTAACCTGTTTCAGCCCACTGCCATCATCATTCATCACATGAAGGTTGAACGTAAATTCGTTGTCATCCTCGTCCTGTGCAGGAAACCCACCCTTACCCTCATCGAGTAGCAAGGCCTGCGACTGCGACTGGCGAGTGGACGAGAATATGATTCTTCCATCGGGCAGGTACTTCGGCATGATGTCATGACCGATCTCCGCCGTGAGTGGTGACGCGATTACCCGGATGAGTTCATCGGTTGCGAACGTGTACTGCCAGATGTTCCAGGTCGCAACCTGATCCTCCACGGCAACGCCCATTTCGAATGGCATGCGCATCGCGAATAACAAGCGACTGCCATCGTAGTCAATCTCAACGTCACGAACTGCCGCGAGTCCCAACGAAACGCGTTCAGTGATGTTAACTGGCAATGCGCTTACAGACGCACGGTCGCGGAAAAAAAGGTCCGCGCCGAACTCAAAAGTAATTTGCTCACGCAAATCCTGCTGCTGGAAGACGCCGGCGGCATCTGTCGGTAGAGGAGACTTTATATAGGCAATCGGAAAATCGACCACAACAGGATCGGGGTCCTGCCCTGTGCCTATTTGAACACCATCACCCTTGCTGCACGCAGCAATCAGAACACTCACAATCGACAACACGACCATCCTGGTCAGTATTCTGGCGAATCCAAATTCGTTTTGTCGCGATAGCCTATTCATAGCCCTCACCTGAAGTCTCGTGGCAGATTACGCTGCTAAGCAGTCGTCTTACCGTTAACGCGTTCACAATGTCGAATTATAAGAGACGCGATGACACCGATGTAATGTCTCAAAAGTACGACAATCCTTGTCCCTGGAAATACATCGGCCCGGGAACGGGTTGCCGCAACGATTCGTGTCATTGACGAACGCCTGCGAAGAAACGGCTTTTGCGCTAATTAGCCGCTGATTGTTGTTTGCAGGCGTCACAACCTGCCCGGCCTGTCTCCCTTCAGCGACAGTTGCGCGGCCCTTCGCAATCAATGACTTAAGCATTCCAACCGATTTTGCTGTTCGGTACCGCCGACAGTTAGTTGACATATCGTTGTCTCGGTTTGTGCGTATAAACCGCTCATAAGCTGCTGATTTACAAATAAAGTTCTCCATATCTCCTGTCGTGACGCAATACTGGCACAGCACTTGCTTTAGTGATTGCAGATCTACTGATTTTGCCACAGCCCCGGATACATGACTTTCGAGGACTGTGAGTGCTTTCACGGTGATGTCGCCAGAATTTTGACAACATCCGCCGACCAGGCTCAACGAATAATGACAGTCAATCTAAGACTTAAAGAGCAGGAACAATATGAATAACAGGATGTGGACAAAACACATGGATGACGTTTTTCGAATCTTGTCGCGCTTCGCCCTGGCCGCACTACTTGCAGTCGTCTTCGCAATACCGGCTAATGCGGGAGATCGCGAAAAAGCAAAGCGGATTCACGATCGTCTTGCAGGCGTGCCGCCAAATGATGCCGTGCTATTGCAGATGGAACGCGCACTGCAAGGCACCGAGCCAAGCTGCTCCAGTTATACATTGACCGGTGTGGATTCGGGTGCTGAGTGTGCCGCTTACATTGCAATGAACGACAAGAACTTCTACAACGTGACGTTGAAGAATTTCGCCGCACCCTGGACTAATCGTGACCAGTCGGTATTTGTACCGCTTAACGACTATATTGCGACAGTCATCGGCCTGATCCGCGACGATGAGCCGTTTAATGAGTTGTTATCTCGCGATATCACCTATGTAGGACGCGCCGGTGTTGTCCCAGCAACGCCAGCTGCCAATAACAATGATCATTATGCGCAGCTTGAAGCTAACAATATTAATCTGCGTGATGAGCTGCAGCCGACGCAACAGTCTGCTGTTAATAATATTCCCAGCGGCGCGACGGCTGGCGCTCTGACTTCGCGCGCCGCATCAGAAGCGTTCTTTATCGCCGGTACAAACCGGGCGATGTTTCGCTTCACGATGATCAATCATTTCTGTAGCGATATGGAACAGCTGCACGATCCCGCATTACCACCCGATCGCATTCGCCAGGACGTAAGCCGCAGCCCGGGTGGTGATAGCCGCTTGTTCTTGAACAACTGTATCGGTTGCCACACGGGCATGGACCCGATGGCGCAAGCTTTCGCGTACTACAACTACGACGAAACCAGCGGAGCACTGCAATACACCGCCGGCGCTGTGCAAGACAAGTACTACAACAACGACCTGAATTTCCCACAGGGATACAGGACGCCGGACGACCACTGGGATAATTACTGGCGCAATGGTCAGAACTCCTATCTCGGCTTCGATGGATCGCTGCCGGGCTCTGGCGATGGCGCGCAATCTCTGGGCGCTGAGCTGGGCAACAGTCAGGCGTTTGCCGCCTGCCAGGTAAAGAAAGTTTTCCGCGCGGTGTGCCTGCGTTCGCCCGATCTGCCGGACAACGCCAAGCTTGATCAAATCATTGCCACGTTTCGTGGAACCGGGTATCGGATGAAACAGGTTTTCGCCGATTTAGCTGTTCACTGCATGGGCCAGTAGGGAGACATGATAATGAATAAAGCAATCAGAATTGCTACCCGTGCTCTGATAATCCAGATCCGGTCACTCAGGTCACTGCGTGTTGGCATTGCGCCGATATTCGCGGCACTCATACTCACGGCTTGTGGCGGCGGCGCGGCGACGACGGAAAACCCTTTGTCGCAAGCACCTGGAAACGGCAACAACTCAGCCTATGCGGGACCCGCAGCGCGGGACGCCGACGTGCTGAAGTTTCAGCAGGAATTCTGGACGAACGCCAAGACTACTGACCGTTGCGGCAATTGCCATAACGAGACCGTCGGCCAGTTGCCCATGTTCGTTCGAAACGACGACGTAAACTTCGCTTATGACGCGGCTGTCACCGTTGTAGATCAGGGGCTACCATCATCGTCGCGTATCGTCGAAAAGGTCGCTTCATTAACTGAGCGACACAACTGCTGGGTCGAAGACCCGGGTGTATGTGGTTCGATCATGACGACCTGGATTGAAAAATGGGTAGGTGTCACCGCGGGTGGTGGGCGTGAGATTGTTCTCTCACCGCCGGTATCTCAGGTTCCGGCTGACAGCAAAAACTTCCCAATCACAACAACGGCGTTTGAGCAGTTTGTCTACACGCCGATCCTTGAGCTGTACTGCCAGGATTGCCATAGTTCAGAGTCTGCGACGGCGCAACAGCCCTACTTCGCAGACCCGGACATTGATGTCGCTTACGAAGCAGCCAAGGCGAAGATCAACCTGGATTCACCCATCGACTCACGATTCGTAATCAAGGTCAGCCCGAATCCGGCGATCTCCGGTGAGTCACACAACTGTTGGGATAACGACTGCCCGACCGCCGAAGCAGAAATGCTGGCGGCAATCACGGCGTTTGCCGCTGGCATTCAGGCGACGGTTGTCGATCCGACTCTCATAACCAGCAGGGCGATCCGCCTGATCGACGGTACGCTGGCCTCCGGCGGCAATCGCTACGAAGATGCCCAGGTTGCACTCTGGGAATTCCAGTCCGGTAGTGGCCTGACAACGTTCGACACCAGTGGTGTTGATCCTGCAATCGACCTGAATTTCTCGGGTGACGTCAGCTGGTTTGGCGGCTGGGGAATTTCGATCGGCACTGACGCCGCGCAAGGTCCAGGTAAGGCTCAGGCCTCGACTACCGCCAGTAAGAAGCTGCATGACGTGTTGCAGGAGTCGGGAGAATTCTCGATCGAAGCATGGGTTGTGCCGGCCAATGTCGCTCAGGAAATGGCGCAGATTGTCAGTTACTCTGGCGGCGCGCAGTCGCGTAACTTTGCGTTGCAGCAAACGCTGTATGACTATGATTTCCTGCTACGCACGAACTCGGTTGATGGCAGCGGCGTCCCCTTGATGCAGCTCGACGGCAATCCAGCACATTCAACGCCGGCTATGGACGAGGTCCTGCAAGCCACATTGCAGCACGTTGTAGCCAGCTACGACCCGATCAATGGTCGCAGCATTTACGTCAATGGCGTTCTCGAGACGGCGACTGACCCGATACCGGGTGGAACTCTTATTGACTGGCAGGATAATTTCGCCGTCATCCTGGGTAATGAAGCATCCAGCGACGGCTTGTGGGAAGGCACGTTCCGCCTTGCCGCTGTTCACCGCCGCGCACTGACACAGGAACAAATTACACAAAACTTCGATGCCGGTGTGGGTGAACGCTTCTACATGTTGTTCGATATTTCAGAGCGCATTGGCGCTCCGATCGACACCTCGTTTATTTTGTTCGAGGCGCAACAGTTCGACTCCTTCTCCTACCTGTTCGACAAACCGCACTTCGTGACGCTGGACGGTTCAACACCGAATGGAATCGCGATTGAAGGCATGCACATTGCGATGAACGGCCAGGAGGCTGCCGTCGGTCAGTCCTATGCCAACTTAGCGCAATCCACGGACTCAAGCTTGAATCAGGAACTTGGACAGCCATTATCCGTTCTCGGTGCCGTGATTCCGCTGGAAAAGGGCCCTGAAGACGATCAGTTCTTCCTGACTTTCGACAACATCAACGGCACTTTGTACAACCGTCAAGACGCTCCGATGCTGGTAGTCAGTCCAATCGATCTACCCGATGCGGCGAAAATCGGGATTCGCACGTTCGACGAAATCGACGCGACGTACGCTGCTATTCTTGGCGTTGACCGACTAATGGTGTACACGAACGATGCCAATGATACGGCCGCCCACGTGGACGAAACCTACCAGGAGTTGAGGCAATCGCTGCCGGCTATTGAGGATATCAACAGCTTCCTGTCGTCAAACCAGGTCGCTATCGCACAGCTTGCGATTCAGTACTGCGACGCGGCAATTGGCACCAACGCGAATCCGAACCCGAATGCGGAAAACGTTATCTGGACCTCGTTCGATTTCGATCAGGCGGAGACGACGGCATTCAGCGTGGCCAATCGCAGCAATTTTGTGGATCCCTTGATCGCGCGCGCTGTCGGCCAAGTCTCCGGTGCAGCACAGCTGCTCTCGCAGCCAACATACACAATTGTTTATGACGAGGTGGCTGCATTCACTGCGGCTGCCGGTCGTCCCAACAATCTTATTGACAGACTGCTTGTAGGCCAAAGTGACTCGCGAGCGATTGCCAAGGGTGTTTGCGCCTCCGTACTCGGTAGCGCAGCTACGCTGGTTCAGTAAAAGACAGGACTTAAAGGAACTTTACAAGATGACTAAGAAACGAAATGCGCGGCACTGGGATGCGCCGCAGCTTCATGGAGATCATCCGCGTCCTGTCACGCGACGCCAGTTTGTGGCACAAGGCTTCATGACGGGTGCTGCTTACACGGTTGGCGGTGGTGCGCTTGGCATGCTGTCTGCGAATGCGATGGCAGCTCTGTCACCAGACATCGATGACCTGCGCCTGAACACCTGCCGAATCACGGATGGGGCAGGAAAAATTCCGTTCATCTGTTTTGACCTTGCAGGTGGTGCGAATATTTCGGGGTCCAACGTTCTCGTAGGCCAGTCGGGCGGTCAAAGCGACTTCCTGAGCACGGCTGGCTACGAAAAAATGGGCCTTCCAGGTGACATGGTGCCTGGCCTGACTGACGTGAACGGCAATCCGTTTGCGAACTTCGACCTGGGCCTCGGGTTCCACTTTGACAGCGCATTCCGCCGCGGCATCATGGCAAGCCTGACGCCTGGAACTGAGGCGAATATCAACGGTGCGGTAATTCCCGCACGTTCCGATAACGATACCGGCAACAATCCGCATAACCCAATGGCCGGTATTGCTCTGGCGGGTTCCAAGGGATCCATATTGACGCTAGCCGGATCTGAGAACACCGAATCGGGTGGCAATTCCATGGCCCCTGCGATGTTGTACAACCCGGAGCTGCGACCCACGAAAGTCGATCGCCCAAGCGACGTCGTCAACCTGGTGGACACAGGTGATCTAGTCGGCATTCTTTCAAAAGCAGATGCCACGGCAGTTATGGAGTCTATCTATCGGCTGTCAGACCAGAAAATGGGGCGAGTCGACACTCTGGTCGCTGAAGACGCCGCCATAAAGCAATCCGTCCGATGTGGTTATGTGAAGGCCGCGCATATCGCCGAAGAGTTCGGTGGCGTGCCCATTGATCCGTTACTCGACACAGATATTGTTGCTGATGACACTTCGGCTATTTTCACCACTGCCGAATTTACGGATGGCAGTCGCAGCGCTCGCGAATTCCAGAAAACCGCCTCGGTGATGAAGCTCGTCATGAACGGCTTCGCTGGTGCCGGCTGTGTCGAGATGGGTGGCTACGATTACCACGGTGGTGCACGCGCCGAGGGTGAGGTCAAAGACTTCCGTGCCGGTCGCTGTATGGGCGCAGTGCTCGAATACGCTGCACGACTGGGTAAACCCGTGATGATGTACGTATTCAGCGACGGCTCGTTGTCATCGAATGGCACCATTGATAATTCGACCGAGGGTCGTGGTAAAGGTGAATGGACGAGTGACAATTCGTCAACCGCCGCCGGATTCTTCCTTGTCTATAACCCCACACGAAGACCGATCCTGTTGGGCGGCACGCCCGATGTACAAGCTAATCACCAGCAGATCGGTGCGATGAACGCCGCTGGCTCGGTGATGCGTGCGGCAACGCCAATGGCCAATAACGTCAACCAGCTGGCAAACGCTGTCATTCTGAACTACATGGCACTACACGGTGAGCAAGGCCAGTTCAATACACTCCTGGATCCGAACAGAGTGCAAACATGGAATCACGGTCTCGGCGGTACTGTCGCGCAACTGGACGCGCTGACTGCATTTGAGCCAATCGTGAACGGAATTATTGCCAATCCCATATAGCGAGCAATCGCTGTTGTAAGAGAACACGGCCGGTCGCCCCCTTACGACCGGCCGTTTTTGTTGCATAATCCGAATCCATGACTGACACGACAAATCTCCTCGCCTGCCCGCGCTGCGATAAAACGCCGCTGGACGCCACCGGTGACGCGCTGCATTGCAAGGCCTGCAAAGTTGATTTCCCGTTGCTGGAGGGTATGCCCTGGATGTTCGCCGAGCCGCAGGCTGCGCTCGGTGAATGGCGCGGCAGATTGCAGTTTTCGCTGCAGCAGCTCAGCCACGAAATTGCTGGTCTTGAAAAAGAGCTGCAAGCCGACGATATTCGTCCGCTGACGAAGCGCCGTGTCGAACGTTACAAAAAATCTGTTGAGGCACACCGGCGCTCGCTGCAAAAATTGCTGCAACCCATAGAAATGCAGTCACTGCAGGGTAATTACGACAGCTATCTGGCGTTGCGTACCAGGATGCCGTCCGAGCAGGGCTTGAATACCTACTATCCCAATATTCACCGCGACTGGTCGTGGGGTGAAGAGGAGAATCAGGCGTCACTGAAGCAAATACGCGCTGTGCTCCACGATCATGCCGAGCTCGGCAATGTACTGGTACTAGGCGCAGGTGCCGGACGCCTGGCGTACGACATCCATACCGGACTCAATTGCACGTCGACCGTGGCTATGGATTTCAATCCATTACTCATGCTCGTCGCCAATGCGGTGACCGCCGGTCGAAGTCTTAGTCTCTATGAGTTTCCTATAGCGCCACTCGCGCTCGATGACGACGCGGTACTTCGAAAACTAAGCGCGCCCCAAGCTGTTGACGAAAATTTTCATCTCATACTCGGCGACGCCTTACGAGCCCCGTTTCCGGATGGAACGTTTGATACGGTCGTGACGCCGTGGCTTATCGACATCATTAGCGAAGACCTGTCGGTGCTTTCTGCGCGAATTAACGGCCTTCTGAAAGACAACGGTCGCTGGGTGAACTTCGGCTCACTCGCGTTCGCAAACCCCGAGCGAGCGCGCTGTTATAGCCCGGAAGAAGCCAAGGCGATCATTGCCGAAAACGGCTTCTCCGATCCATACGTTTCCCAGGCAACGATCCCTTATATGAGTTCGCCAGCAAGCCGACATGGCCGTCAGGAGCGCGTTTTTTCATTCTCGGCGTACAAGGAGCGTAGCGTCGAAAAACCTGCGCGGCATCTCGCCCTGCCCGACTGGATTGTAACCGGGAAAGATCCGGTGCCGCTGACACCGTCTTTCCGGCAACAAGCGATGACAACACAAATATATTCTTTCATCATGTCTCTCATCGACGGCAAGCGATCCATTAAAGACATGGCTGTCGTACTCGAGAAACAAAAACTGATGACCGCCGAAGAGGCTGAACCCGCCATTCGCTCATTCATGACGAAAATGTACGACGACTCGAAAAGGCAATCCGGCTTTTAGAATCGAGATTGGATGTAACTACCGATCCTGTTTATCGCCTTGTGCGACTCCGGCATCTTGCGCGTAAACATCTGAAACACGTGCCACATCTCGGGCCAGATCTCGAACTCAACATCAATTCCCGCTGCCACGCACTGATCCACGAGTCTCTCCGAGTCACTGAGCAGAATCTCGTGATCGCCGACCTGAATTAACATGGGCGGCAAGCCCTCGATATCGGCGAAAACGGGTGAGACCAGGGGAAATCTTTGCTGGTGTGGTTCGCAATAGTGATCGGCAATGATGGACAGATCTTTTTCCTGAAACCACGGGTCCAGCCCCGCGCGCGTTTGCATTGACTGGCCGCTACCGGTGACGTCCAGAAATGGGGATAGCAAGACCGCAGCCGCAGGCAACGGGTCCCCGGCATCACGAAGCGCCAGCATGGTTGCCACGGTCAGGCCGCCGCCCGCCGAATCGCCCGCAAAAATGATGTCTTCCGCCTGCATGCCGGTGGTGAGCAATGATCTGAAAACTCCGACCGCGTCATCGATGGCGGCCGGATACTTGTGCTCCGGTGCCAGCCGGTACTCCGGGAGAAACGTACGAATTCGTCCGGCCCGGGCGATGTGGCTGACCATTTGACGATGCATGTCGCAGCCACCGACCACATAGGCACCACCGTGCAAATACAATAATAACTTGCCGTCCATGTGCTCTTTCGGGGTAAGCCATTCAGCATAAAGGCCGTTAATTTCGTCGGGCTGTACTCGAACACCGAACGCCGTGGGCAAGTGTCTGGCAAGCCGGTCCCACTTGAGGCGAGTTTCTGCGGGGTCAACATCGCTGACATCGATACGATTAATAAAAGCACTCGAAATCGATCGAAATATTTTGGCGGGAATGCTGCTCATTTGCGTTTATGATGACCGTTCGTGTTGGACCGTTAATCTCTGAGACTACACCACTGATGACAATACTGCGTACACCCGATTCGCGTTTTGAAAATATTCCCGGCTACGACTTCAAACCAAACTACCTTGAGGTTGACGGATTGCGCTTGCACTATATCGATGAGGGTCCGAAGGATGGCGTTGTCGTTTTACTCTTTCATGGCGAGCCTAGCTGGTCGTATCTCTATCGCCATATGATTCCTCCGCTCTGTGATGCGGGTTTTCGTGTTATTGCGCCGGACCTGATCGGTTTCGGCAAGTCCGACAAACCGACCAGCAAGAATGACTACTCTTACGCTGGCCACGTCGAGTGGATGACTCAGTTTGTTACAAATCTCGACCTGCGTGACATCACGCTGTTCTGTCAGGACTGGGGATCGATGATCGGGCTCAGAATCGCGGCAGAAAATGAAACTCGTTTCGCACGCATCGCTCTGGGTAACGGCGGTCTGCCGACGGGCGATGAGAACCTGCCCACGGTCTTCAAGCTATGGCAGAAGTTTGCCCGCTTTAGTCCGTGGTTTCCGATTGGAAAAATTGTCCAGTTTGGAACAGTGACGGAATTGTCAGCCGAAGAAGTTGCCGCCTACGATGCACCGTTTCCTTCTGCTAAATACAAGGCCGGCGCCCGGGCATTTCCGCAGTTGGTGCCAACAACGCCAACGGACCCTGCCAGCGATGCGAATCACGCTGCGTGGGCCGTGTTTAAGCGCTGGGAAAAGCCGTTTCTGACGACATTCAGCAATCGAGATCCCGTCACGCGTGGTGGCGAGAAAATGTGGCAGAAGCGCGTCCCGGGTGCAGAAGGTTTGGAGCATGTAAAGATCCGGAACGCGGGTCACTTTCTGCAGGAAGACAAGGGGCCGGAGTTGGCGGAGGTTTTGATCGGGTTTGCGGGTACATCGTAGACGCGGCCCCAGCTAGCGTTCGAGGTACTGGAGCTTGTCTTTTACTTCGCGCCATTCGTCGGCGTCATCGGGTGGATCTTTCATCTCGGTGATGACGGGCCAGTCTCGTGACAAATCTTCGTTCAATTGCAGGTATTGCTCCTGCCCCGCTGGCAATTCGTCTTCGGAGTAAATCGCTTCTACCGGGCACTCGGGCTCACACAACGTACAGTCGATACACTCGTCAGGATCAATCACGAGAAAATTAGGGCCTTCGTGGAAGCAATCCACAGGACAAACCTCGACGCAATCGGTCAGTTTGCACTTAATACAGGCTTCTGTAACAACGAATGTCATGCTGGGAACCTCAATTTCCGGAGCGCGTACGCTATGCGAAGTCGTGCTGCTAATCAAGCTGTGATTTAACTCTATGACCGAGGGCTTGTCGATTGCGTTAAACTCATCGGCACAGGCCCGACGCGGCATCTAGCAAACCTCAAAAAGCACCTAATTTGTGAATAAAAACAAGGATGTAGAGTCGATCGTTGTTCGCCTGGCGGGTGATTCCGGTGATGGCATACAGTTAATGGGATCGCAATTTGCGGTGTCGACAGCGTTATCGGGCACCGATTTCGCCACATTTCCCGATTATCCGGCCGAAATCCGTGCACCAGTGGGCACCACGTTTGGTGTTTCCGCCTACCAGATCAATCTGGGCAGTGGACCTATCACGACACCGGGTGATGCACCCGACGTGCTGGTCGCATTCAATCCTGCCGCCCTCAGGGTTAGCCTGCCGTTACTGCGAAAAGGTGCGCTCATCGTTCTCAATAACGACGCCTTCACACCGCGCAACCTTGTCAAAGCCGGCTACGACGGCGATCCGAGAGAAGGGGGTGCGCTTGCCGATTTTCAGGTTGTCACGGCCGATGTTTCCCGCCTGAATCTCGAGGCCGTTAAAGAGTTCGGTCTGAGCAAGAGCGAAGGTGGGCGTTGCAAGAACTTCTGGGCACTCGGTGTTTTGATGTGGATGTTTGGCCGCGACCTCGAATCGGTCGAGGCCTGGATCAATCGCCGCCTCGCAGATAAACCAACTCTCCGGGACGCCAACATCACGGCGTTGCGTGCGGGACATGCCTACGGTGAGACTGTCGAACTGGCTGCCGCGCTGCCGCAAATTACGTTGCCCGAAACGAAGCTGGACGCGGGCGAGTACCGCAGTATCACCGGAGCTGAAGCTCTCGCGCTCGGTATTGCCGCCGCCGCCGAACTCGCCGACAAGCCGGTGATGTTCTGTTCTTACCCGATCACACCAGCCTCACCTTTATTACATCGCCTCGCGCGCCTCGGTGAAATGGGGGTCGGCACCTTTCAGGCCGAGGACGAGATCGCTGCGATTTGTGCGGCGATCGGTGCATCCTATGGTGGCATGATCGGCGTGACATCAAGTTCCGGTCCCGGTATTGCGCTCAAAACCGAGGCGATGGGACTCGCGGTCAACGCCGAGCTGCCGCTCGTGATTGTCAATTGGCAACGGGGTGGCCCATCGACGGGATTACCGACGAAAACCGAGCAGTCGGATCTCTATCAGGCCGTCTACGGACGCAATGCTGATACTCCAATACCAGTGATTTCAGCATCGACATCGGGTGATTGCTTTGCAACCGCGATTGAAGCGGTGCGCATTGCGCTGAGACATATGACGCCGGTAATCCTGCTGGCGGACGGTTATCTTTCAAATGCCGCCGAACCCTGGAAGATTCCCGACGTAACCTCTTTGCGCGCCATCGAGCATAAGAAAGTTTCAAACTCCGACGAGAGCCCGGAACGACAAGCTTTCTCTCGCGACGAGGAGAGCTTTGGCCGACCCTGGATTACCCCGGGCATGCCTGACCTGATGCATCGCATCGGTGGGCTGGAAAAAGACATCAACACCGGACACATCTCCTACGATCCGGAGAACCACCAGGCGATGACGAACTTAAGAACTGCAAAGCTCGAGTCAGTGGCGAATTTTATTCCCGAGCAGGAATTGGAGCTCGGTGACGACAGCGGTGACCTGGTCGTTGTTGGCTGGGGGTCAACTTATGGACCCATCTACCAGGCTGCCAGAAAAACCGGAGTCAGTTACATCCACCTGCGTTATCTGAATCCTCTGCCGAAAAATCTTCGCGACCTACTGGGGCGGTTCGAGAAAGTTCTTGTACCGGAAATGAATACCGGCCAACTCGCAACGCTGTTGCGTGACAAGCTTTGTCTGGATCCGGTTTCATTCCCAAAAGTCAGCGGACAGCCGTTCCTGATTAGTGAGCTTGTCGAGAAAATCGAAGCGCTGTCGGATGGGGAGACGTAATGAGCGATAAACTGACCGCTAAAGATTTTGAAACGTCCCAGGACGTGCGCTGGTGCCCGGGCTGCGGTGACTATGCCGTTCTTAAATCGGTAACCAAGGCGCTTGCAGACGTTGGTGCGAGCCGGGAGAACACAGCTTTTGTTTCCGGTATCGGTTGCGCCTCGCGCTTCCCCCTTTACGTCGAGACCTATGGTTTCCACACGATTCACGGCCGTGCACCAGCCATAGCGACCGGGTTAAAACTCGCAAATCCGGAACTCGATGTCTGGGTAGTAACAGGCGATGGCGACGGCCTGTCCATCGGTGGGAATCATTTGCTGCACGCATTGCGACGCAACATCGGCCTCAAGATACTGTTATTCAATAACGAGATATATGGCCTCACCAAGGGGCAGTACTCGCCGACATCACGCATCGGCACGACGTCGCCGTCCAGCCCGGGAGGCTCTGTCGACTCACCCATTTCCCCAGGACAATTTGCGCTCGGTGCAGGGGCAAAATTCTTCGCTCGCGGTGTGGATACCGACAAGGCGGGCATGAGCCACGTGCTGCTACAGGCACATGCCTTTCAGGGAACATCCCTGATCGAAATTTTCCAGAACTGCATCGTGTATAACGAAGACGTCTTCGCCAGTTTCACGGACCGTAAGAATGCAGCTAACACCCAGCTGCATTTGAAACACGGCGAACCGATGTTGTTCGGTGAGAACAACGGCAAGGGCATACATCTAAACCGCGACACACTGGAACTTGAAGTAGTAGATGCAAGCACCTCACCCGACGACGTCCTTGTGCATGACGAGGCCAATGCAACCATCGCACGTCTGCTAATTGACCAGCATTTGCCAGTCGCAATGGGGGTCATTTATCGCCAGCCCGCGATCAGTTACGAAGCTGCGTTTTACGCACATCATCCGTCTCGAATGCAGCGCACAAAAAGCATCGGCGATTTCATCAAAGGTCCCAGCAGCTGGCACGTCGACTAGGATAGTCGGAGCGAAACCTGCAAAGGAAGACCTCGAAAACTCGGCTATCGTGGCATATACCAACCTGCTTCGTGGAAAGAACGCCCTGTCTCTGGAACCGTTCTGAGTAAGATTGCCGCACACATTAAACGTTTATCTCGTTTTAACCAGAGGCACCATGGCTACCGAAGAAAAAATGCTCAAACGCTGGCTCGTTGTAGTCGGCGCCATACTGATTCAACTGGCTCTCGGTGCAATTTACGCGTGGTCGGTCTTCACTGCGCGGCTGACGGATTCAGCCGGCGCCTATGGCTTCACCGCGAGCCAAACTGCCTGGGTTTTCTCAGCCGGACTCGCCACTTTCGCAATCGTCATGGTGTTGGCAGGACGTGTCTTGCCAGAAGTAGGACCGCGCCCGCTGACCATTGTCGGTGGGTTACTACTCGGTGGCGGCTACGTGCTGGGCGGCCTTTTCGGTAACAGCTTCTGGATGCAGCTATTCTCCATAGGCATAGTTGGCGGTACAGGCATCGGTCTTGCCTACGTCGTACCGATCTCCGTTTGCGTCAAGTGGTTTCCCGACAAGAAAGGCCTGATTACCGGACTGGCGGTGGCCGGCTTCGGTTTCGGCGCAACTATCTGGGTCAAGCTGGCCGGTTCGTGGTTTGGCGGCCTGCTCAATACCACCAGCGTGTTCGGTCTGCCAGGCGTCCAGAGTGTCTTCGTAATCTATGGCATCGCGTTGGCGGTACTCGTACTGCTGGGCAGCGTGGTCATGGTCAATCCTCCGCACGACTATTTACCCTCAGACTGGACCCCACCTGTTACCCAGAACAATGACCATGAGGGCGCTGTGGAATTCCGGGCGCGCGATATGCTGCGTACGCCGCAGTTCTATATGCTCTGGTCTGTATTCATGTTCGCCGGCGTATCCGGGCTCATGGTGATTTACAGCATCAAGCTATTTGGAATCGACGCACTCGAACAGAGCGGCATCTCCGGCGCTGGTGCCATTACAGGCACAGCCATGGCGTGGTACGCGATCTTCAACGGGGTCGGCCGCATTGCTTGGGGCAGCATTTCCGACCGGATCGGTCGCAAAACGACAATCACGCTGATGGCAGCTCTGCAGGGCATCACCATGCTAATGACATATCACGTATTCATCAGCTTTGGCTTTGTTAACGGCTTCATCGTCGCTGCAGCACTGATCGGTTTTAATTACGGCGGCAGTTTCGCGTTGTTTCCGGCGATCACGGCGGACTATTTCGGCAACAAAAATGTTGGCAGTAACTACGGCTGGATGTTCACGGCTTACGGCGTCGCGGGACTCGCGGGGCCACTGCTGGCTGGCTATTTCAAAGATGCCGCACAAGGTGCATCACAGCCAGCAGTCTGGATGACACCCTTTATTATTGCGGGTGGAGTCTGCCTGTTGGGATCGGTCATCATGGCATTTACGACTCGGCCGACGCGGGTGGTGCCGCGTTCGCCTTCGTTGTCAGGTGGCCAAGCACCCGAATCGCAGCCGGCACTTTGACTTCGATTTGACGTTCGGGCGGTAGGCTGCAGACTCGTTGACTAGAACTCAACAAACGGGTTCGATTTGAAATTACATTTGTCGTAACCCGGAACGCTCTGTAGCCGCGCAGCTTCTGATCTCGCTTCTCGTACGGCAGCGGCCTCGCCGTAAACGGCATACGTGTCCAGGTAGCGTTGTGTAACGTCGTTATCATTCAGTAATACATTGAGCACCTCTCCATCAGTCGCGAAACTAAATTCCTCGCGCGCCAACTGCTCGGACTCATGTTTGAGCGTCTCGAGCTTCTCTGAATCCTCCTCGACTGCCTGCAACAAACTAATACCCAGCTGCTGGGTGCTGATATCTTTGGCGTCAGTGCTAATTCGCTCGCCAAGACGCGTGCATATGTCGGCTGCGTCACCAAACTCGCTTTTTTTACACAGTCTCTCTATCAGATAAAAGTCTCGTGGTGTGACGGACATGAGGACCGAACCAGCGTCGAATCTTTCCTGGCGCGTCCAATCGGTGGCTGTTGCAAGTCCACGATCCACAAGAAGCACCTGTTCGATGAAGTAATTTTCGAAGCGTGGCATAGCGCTGGCCTTGGTCATCGCGTCAAGCGCCTCTCGATCACGCCCCTGCTCTAATCGAAGTCCAGCCACTTGCAGCCACATTGCAGCGTTGCTGGCATCGACCCGTATGGCGGTTTCTTCGACTTCCCCGGTTTCACATTCGGGAACGTCTCTT
Organism: Woeseiaceae bacterium; assembly: GCA_021773055.1. Lineage (GTDB taxonomy): Bacteria > Pseudomonadota > Gammaproteobacteria > Steroidobacterales > Woeseiaceae > UBA1847. The sequence goes on along the minus strand of JAJFKV010000014.1, from coordinate 79,926 downwards.
TGGCCGCACAGTGTCATCGCCATCCACGAAGCGATCGATAACGTCGAGTTTTTTTCGATGGATTCCAGCAGTAATTCCATCGCCACAGCCGGGTCATCCGACGCATTGATCATCGCAGCTGCAATCAGGTGTTCCGGATCACCACTGCCGCTCAGGACTCCTGCGGCATGCCGGAGCTTTTGTTTGTATTCCGCAGCCCGGACTTCGCGATTCAGAGAATCATAGATCGGACACCTGGGCTCGTCGATTTCCGCTTCCGGTTCATATACATCGGCTGTGATTCCCTCGTCCACAACAAGCGGATCGGATTCGTTTTGAACGACCGATGGCGACGTTGTCGGTGCCGGTATTTCGGCCGACGTCTCATCAATATTCGTTCGAAACAGGAATAGAACGAGCGCAACCGCCAGAACCACGGCGCCGATAATTCCAGCTCGATTCATATGCTCAGTATCCGTAAGGGTTGCTAATGAAATTACACTGATCGTAGTCAGGCGATGCCTTCAACCGTGATACCTCCGCAGCCAGTCGCGTGAGCGCTTCGAACTCGCCATAGGTTGCGAAATTGTCCAGATAGTCATGCATAACGTGCTCATCATTAAACAGTAAGTTTGCCGCTTCACGTTGACCGATCAATTTTGAGTAGCTCTCAGAAAACTCTCTTTTCAATCTCGACACTCGAGCTCTGCGCCCGGGGTTTAGCGCAAGATCTGCCGCGACATTCCTTAGCCCCAATCCGATCCCCCGAGTAATTATCGTGCGACCATCATCGAACATCTTCTGTCCGAGTTGATCGCACAACTCCAACCAAACTGCTGCATCCTTTCCAAGCTTCCTGCACTTATCGTACAAGGGCATTACCGGAAGCGGCATCGCAGCTACAAGACCAATTGCTTTGATGACTTTGTCCGCCAGCGGCCAATCCGTACTCGCGGCGAAAGCCCGCTCCAGTAACATTACGTGATCGATCCAGTATTCGTCGAAGCGGGGAGCCGCGATTGCACGCCGCACCGCATCAAGGGCCAGCTCTTCCTTGTCAGCCGCAAGGTGATCAGAAGTAATTTTCATCCAAACGGCGCCGTTGCTACCATCCAGAGCCACCGCTCGCGAATGCACAGCTGCCACATCGCAATCTCGGTCGTTGCTCCCGGTGCATGCCAGCAGTTGATTCCACGATACCAAGCGACTATTCGGGCTCAGCTTGCTGGCTTGTGCAAGATACTCGTCAGCACGATCAAACTCCTCGAGAGGTAGGAGCAAAGCGGCGGCCAAGACGAGCTCTGCGTTTTCGGTTGCCGCCAGCACCGGGTACACACTTGCAAGCACATCGATTGCTCGCTGCTTATGATCTGTTGCATGCGAGGGCTCTTTGTCTTCTCCCACACAAGATAAATCACTCGTCGCTTCGCTATGTGCCTGTATCCGCGGACTGGATATGTCTGAAAATATTCCTCCTGACACGGCAACGAGATCAGCTGGAGGCCATTCTAATGGGGCTGGCCGGAGCGGATCGTCATCCTCAGTTGTATTGATCAGTATCGCGACCATCGCGAGTGCGGCCAAAAGCACAAGCGATACCATTGTTCGCCTCATCCGGTAACGGCCCAACGCGAGTTGTCGATTCTCGCGGCACCGTCATCTTCCAGCTTCAACAGATGCGCCAACAATGATCGCTCCGCCCACCCATAGAGCTTCTTATCCACGTCTTTGTAAACGTGTGGCACTAGCTCCATCGAGGTAAGCCCGGGATTCGCATTGAGCGCCGCCATTACTTTCGCTTCGCGCGCCAACCGATGTTCAATAATCCAGTCAATGGCTCGGCCCGGGTCCTGAATGAGTTCACCATGGCCCGGTGCCAGCGCCGCTGGTTGCAGCGCTTTTACTTTGGCGAGCGAATCCAGGTAATGCTTCATATTGCCATCGGGTGGATCGATGACCACTGTTGATCCATCAATAACGTGATCGCCTGTAAACACCCAGTTAAGTTGCAGGTGTCGCAAGCAAATATGATTCGACGCATGCCCGGGTGTATGAATCACCTCGATATCCATGCCATCGATTGACAATCGATCACCGTCTTCCAGCACACGATCGGGCGTGAAGGTCGCATCCTGGTGCGGTCCTTCGGGTGGCGGCCTGCCCATTAGCTCGGCGCCGGTTCGCGTTGCAAGTTCAACTGCGGCTGGTGAATGATCAGGATGCGTGTGTGTCACGATCACCCATCGTATGGGCGCAGCGGCGGTTTTCTGAATCGCCTGCAAGTGACTATCAATGACCGGACCCGGGTCGAGTACTGCAACTTCTTCGCTACCGATTAGATAGGTGTTCGTTCCCGGCCCCGTCATCATCGATGGATTTGGCGCGAGCAATCGGCAGAGGCCCGGCGCAAGTTGCGTCAATTCAGGCATCCTGGGACCAAAGCTTGTCATGACTTCGCCCCCGGATAGTCCTTGTCGCCTGGCAATACGATTTCCTGTTTACCATTGCGTTCGATACTGAGCGGCACCATGCTGGTGATGCCCCAATCAACGCAGGCTGCCGCCCAGCCAACAAGCTCTTCCAGCGTCTTGTGGCGTGCCAGGCTCTCCAGGGTTTTGATGGTCGGAAAATGTAACTTCAATTCCCCGCGCCTTCCCGCTGCCAAGACCTCAGTGGCGCTGGCCCAACACGACTCCGTCAACTCGCCACCACAGTGTGCGGCGTCCTGACCTGCTGGCAATGTCGTCAGGAAAAATCGGGTTGAGTATCGTTTCGGCGACTGCGGCGGTGTTATCCAGTGGCTAATGTAATGCAGGTTGCCGCAGTCCAGCGCTAACTCGTTGCGTGTCACGAATTCCGCCCAGTTCAGGGAGCCGTCGTTCAGCGCGTCCCGAACGGAGTTGAGGTTTTCATCAAGGCACGCGAGGTCGGCGAGTAGCACCCCTGCCTCCTCAAACAGCTCTCGAACAGCGGCGCTGTAGTAATCGAGCCCGTTAGCTTCGATACCTAATCGCGAATTCGCATCCTTGCTGCCAAGGCCGTGACAAAATTCGCGCACCGCCGAATCTTCCGGATCCACCACGCCGCCCGGAAATGCATACGCCGATCCGAAAGATGATTTCTCGTGTCGGCGAACCATGAAAATTTCCGGCGCATCCGTGCCATCCCTTGCGACAATCACCGTTGACGAAGGCCTGATCAGATCGATTTCAGCCAAGGTCGGCATTCTCTGGATCGCCGGTTTCGATATAGGCTCGCAAGCGTGCGAGCGCCTCTCCGATTACGTTGTCGACGGGCTCGGCAATGGTATCAAGCCCCCCGGGGCGATAACCACCGACGGCGTACGTGAACCTGACCCTCGTACCACCTTCAGTATCTTCGAACTCCCACGTCATGTTGCCGTTGACGCCCATCAGGCCGAGCGGCCCGAGCCCGCCGGTGAGTCGTATGACAACGCCCGGGTTTACCATCGTCACGGTTAAATGCACCGCTCCGGCGCCCGCCCCGAAGTCTTCGCAAAAACATCCCTGCCGGACCGCCGATATACTGAGTCGACCGGCGTCACCCGAAATCGTGTGATCGGAGTGCCACCAGTCGCCGATGTCGTCAATAGCAGATTTCCAAACAACGTCGCGGGCCGCATTGATCGTCAATTCATTTGTGGTCGTAAACCCGCCTTCTCCGGCGTCGGAAACTTCTGCCGCGGCGGTACACGAAAAAATGACAAGCGTAATCAGGCTGAATCGAATTAGAGTTTTCATCGCTGCTCCTGTCGCGGTTGCATAGCTTACCGCAAATTTGAATTACGGCGACCTGTCCCTATATAGGAATGTCTGTATTGTTGGCCGCACCATGAACGAAGACCTGCGAGTTGTTTTTGAAAGTCGAAATCGGCAGAGCTGCGCCGACCGCGCCCTGGTGCTCACGGCCGTGCAGATCCCGCATCAGCTCGTCGATGACGCCGGCTCGTGCGCGATTGTCGTACCCGCCGCGTATTCGGCGGCGGCAGCCAGTGAATTGCATCTCTATGACGAGGAAAATCCGCCGGCGCACCCGATAACCGTCCGCCGCGTCGAGTATCAGGATGCCGTGCCGGGGCTGGTTGGTTATGTTCTGGTCGTTTGTATGGTTGCGGGAATGGCTGGTTTCTCGTTTTTTCAATCCAACTGGTTTATCGCTGGCCGAGTTGACGGCGAACTCATTCGAAATGGCGAAGTCTGGCGGCTCTTCACGGCTTTGACGCTGCATTCGGGCGTCAAGCATTTGCTCAGTAACATCGTGTTTGGCGTGTTCTTCGGCCTGTTTGCCGGCCGACTGCTCGGCTCCGGTATAGCCTGGCTTGCCATTGTTCTCGCCGCAGCGTCAGGCAACGCCCTAAACACGCTGTTGCTCGATGCAAGTCACCGCTCCATTGGTGCATCAACGGCGGTATTCGCGGCCCTTGGTGTCGTCGCCGGCTACGTCTGGTCCGGCAAATTGATGGCGCAGGACCGCTGGTCGAATCGATACGGCCCGATCGTCGGTGGCCTCGCACTGCTCATGTACACCGGAACGGGTGGTGAGAACACCGATATCGGTGCGCATTTGTTTGGCTTTATCTGTGGTTTTGGCGCCGGACTGCTGCTGATTCGCATCGGCACGATTCCCAAGGATACGCGCACACAGCTTATTGCCGGCGCAACAGCGTTCGGTTTGATATATTTGAGCTGGCTAATAGCACTTGTTATCTGAAAACGCTTGTTAATCATGTAGAATTTTGTGCATGGGGAATTTCGTAAGTCACAGCAGCTAACATGAAGAATATTCTGCTGTTCCTGATCATCTTGTTGACCGTCGCCACCACCGTACTTTGGGTACGGCATGGCGGGGGCGAGCCGTATCCGGATCTTACAGGTGCGCCGCAACTCCGCAGCGACGCGCTCGAAGAAGTGCTGGCCTATTCAGAACCCATCGGTAATGTCGCCGTCAGTCGAAGTGGCCGCGTCTTTTTCACGGTCCATCCGGAGTCCCGGCCGCAGGGCAACAAATTGCTCGAATACGTAAATGGTGCGTCGGTACCATTTCCGTCATTGCGATCGCAAAAAGATCTCTTCGATACACCGCTGGGTATTGCAATCGATCGCTTCGATCGCCTGTGGGTTATCGATCATGGCAATCACGGCATGCGCCCGGCACACATTGTCGCGATTGATCTCGCCACTGGCGAAATACTCAGGAATCAAATTTTCGATGAATTTATCGCACCCGCCGGGTCGATACTGCAGGACCTCCAGGTCAGCGCGAACGGCCATACTGTAGTCATCGCTGATGCCAGCTTCTGGCTGAAGGAGCCCGCGCTCATTGTCTACGATGTGGAGACCGGCGATGCACGTCGTGTGCTTGAAGGTCACCCGTCTGTATCCGCTGAAAACTACCTGATCAAGACACACGACCACATTATGGAATTCCTCGGCGGGATGATCGCACTACGTGGCGGGGTGGCCGGTATCGCAATGGGCAAGGAGTGGCTACACTATGGGGCGCTGAACGGCTCGGGGCTTTATCGCGTTCGTCTCAAAGACCTTCGCGACCGATCATTGCCAGCATCTCAACTCGCCACACGTATCGAGCGCTACAGCGACAAACCATTGAGTGACGGCCTGAGTATCGATACGAGCGGCGGAGTTTACATCACGGACGTCGAGCATAGCGCCATATTTAGAGTTGGCGTCGACGGTCGGTTGTCAACGTTGATTCAATCAACGAAAATACGCTGGCCCGATGCCTTGTCATTTGGGCCAGACGGATATTTGTACGTGGCAGACAGTGCGCTGCCTGAGTTAATTTTGAAATCCACAGAACACATTCAAGCGAACGGGCCGTACCGAATCTTTCGTTTTCGGCCTGGCTTTGAAGGTGTTCCCGGACAATAGACGAGGACTAATATCATGAATGACGAAATCCTGGCTGATGCAATGGCCTTTGACTGGACGACACTTATGGAGCTCCTGCAGGAAAAGGGTGTGGAATTTGGTGTCAAGGTCGCCACCGCTTTAGCGATATACCTGATCGGTAAGTATTTGGTCAAGATCCTCATTCGCGGCATCGGCGCGCTCATGCAAAAGCAGGGCATCGATAAGACCCTGGAAAGATTTGTCTGCAACCTCGTGCGGATATCGTTAATGGTCGTCATTATCATTGCGGCCATCGACGCACTGGGCGTGAAAACGACCTCGTTCATAGCGATTTTTGGTGCCGCGGGTCTTGCCGTCGGCCTGGCCCTGCAAGGGTCGCTTTCCAACTTCGCGTCCGGCGTACTAATCGTGCTATTTCGCCCCTACCGCGTCGGCGACTTCATTGAGGCCGCGGGAATCGCCGGCAGTGTTGAAGAAGTGCAGATTCTGACAACCATTCTTAAGACTGGCGATAACAAGCAGATCATCGTGCCAAACAGTCAGATTATGGACAGCATCATCACCAACTACTCTGCGAACGACACCCGCCGTGTTGATATGACCATTGGCGTAAGTTACGACGACGATCTGGATAAGGTTCGCAAGACGTTGGAAGAGCTCATCGGCGCCGAGGACAGAATCCTCCCCGAGCCTGCGCCCTTAATCGCCATCTCGGCGCTCGCCGACAGCAGTGTGAATTTCGTAGTGCGTCCGTGGGTGAACTCGGGCGATTACTGGGGTGTCATGTTTGATATGACCGAAGCCATCAAGAAGCGCTTCGATCAGGAGGGTATTTCCTTTCCGTTCCCGCAACAGGACGTACATTTGTACAAGCAGGACTCAGACTGATCAGTCGGTCACATCAGGCTCAATAAAGCACCACTTTAGCTTCGGCACGCGCTCCTTGAGCTCCCGCTCAAGGGCGTTGATGCTGGCTACCGCCTGATCGATGCTCAGCCCGGGCTGCATCTTTATCTTGGCCGCGAGCATGGTATCCGGGCCGAACTGCATGGTAATTGTATTGAAGCAAAACTCGATGGATTCTTGCTCGGCGATGATCTTATCGATTGCTTCCTGAATTTCAGGATCAGCTGAACGCCCAACTAATAGCGAGCGAACACGCGAGGCAACAAACGCCGAGATTACAATTAGTATGACGCCAATGCAGATAGAGCCCATTGCGTCGTAAACCGGATTGCCGGTTCGCTGCGCGGTTATCAGGAACCCGAGTGCCAATATCAGACCCAACTGGGCTCCAATGTCCTCGCCCAGCACCACCACCAGCTCGGAATTCCGGGTGTGTTTCAACCATTCTTTGAACGGCCTGTCGCCCCTGACTTTCTTGATCTCACGTAACGCGCCGAACAGCGAAGATCCCTCGAGCAGTATGGCGAGTATCAGCACGACAATCGCTATCCAGACCTGCGATAGCGGCTCGGGATTTTGCAGCTTGTGCACGCCTTCGTAAATCGAGAACAGGCCACCCATGCTGAACAGCAAGATCGCCACGACAAAGCTCCAGAAATAACTCATCTTGCCGTAACCCAGCGGATGCTCATCATCGGCGGGCCGTTGTGATTGCCTGAGGCCGAGGTATAGCAAGACCTGATTGCCAGTATCCGCGTAGGAGTGAATCGCCTCGGCCAGCATACTGCCCGAACCGGTTACCCAGGCTGCCCACGATTTTGCGATCGCGATACCGAAATTTGCCAGGAAGGCGTAAAGGATGGCGCGAGTGGTGGAGTCATGGGTAGATGAAGCCATAGGTAAACCAATTTCTTGCTGATACGTTAAGACACCATTATGAACAAATTGAAGATATTGGTCACTGTCGGACTTGCGGTGAGTATCGCGGGCTGTGCGGCACATCCCGATCCCATCGTCGACATGCAGGGCGTTAACCCGGAATTGCTGGCCGCAGACTGGGAAGACTGCGAGGGCTATAGCGAGGAAATCATCATCGGTAACGGCGTGACAAAAGGCGCAGGTGTCGGCGGCGGCATAGGCGCGGTCGGTGGCGCTATCAATGGTGATGTCGGTCGCGCTGCCGCTAACGGCGCGCTGATAGGGGCGACACGCTCGGGACTCGATGCGGACCGCGACAAGCAGAGAGTATTCAAGCGCTGCCTGCGTGGACGCGGCTACCGGATACTCAACTAGTCCGGATCTCTTGACCAGACCCCAAGGGAACAGTACTGTGTATTTATACAGTATTGGAGTTCCCCCATGGCGGCAACACACCACAAAGGCCGAGGCGCGGTTTCAACGCCGGCCAGCCGATTCCTTGTGCAGGAGACCGAACTGGATGCCGAAGAGGATCGACTGCGATCATCGACTGCTCCGCAAACCGTGCTTACGGCCATGCAGGCCGGTCGCATCATCAGTAGCAATAACTCCCCGGACGTTCCGTTTGATCGCTCCATCAACCCGTACCAGGGATGCGAACACGGCTGTATCTACTGTTATGCACGGCCCAGCCACAGCTACCTCGACCTTTCCCCCGGGCTCGACTTCGAAACGCAGATCTTCTACAAACCCAACGCTGCCTCCAGGCTGCTCGCGGAATGGCAGAAGCCCGGTTATGAGTGCAAACCGATAACGATCGGCGCGAACACCGACCCCTACCAGCTTGCTGAGAAGTCGCTACTGATTACACGACAACTTCTGCAACTTTTCGCCGAATATCGTCATCCCGTGAATATCATCACGAAGAGTCATTTGGTCTGCCGCGATATTGATCTTCTCAGCGACCTCGCCAGGGATAAACTGTGCAGTGTGGCGATCAGTATTCCGACGATGGACGCCGAATTAAAACGCATAATGGAGCCGCGGGTACCTGCGGCGAACGCCAGGATCAAAGCAATTAACGAACTCCAGCAAGCAGGTGTGCCGGTAAGCGTGCTTGTCGCACCGATTATCCCGGCCATTAACGATGCTGAAATTGAGACGATTCTGGAAGCCGCAGCCGCAGCAGGCGCTACCCATGCACGCTACATTTTCCTGCGGCTCCCGCATGAATTGAAGGAAATTTTCGAGTCGTGGCTGCAGACACATTTTCCGGAGCGGGCCGAACACGTGTTGAGCCTGGTCAAACAGGCAGGCGGGGGAAAACCTTACGACCACCGATTTGGAAAACGTCAAACCGGGCGCGGACCGTACGCAGATATGCTCGGCACCCGTTTCGACAAGGCCGGCAAACGATATGGACTAAGGACCGACGCCTATCAACAGGGCCTTGATTGCAAACAGTTTTTGTCTCCGGCAAACCGGCAGCTCGGACTAGATTTCTAGTCTACCCCGATGTATTTGGGCTACCTTCGACTGATGTCAGTGGGTATAGTGGATTCGATGCCACAGGCCCTGATCCAGAGAACTAAAACGGCCTTGTTGGGTCCTAAAATAACCGGGAAAGCAAAACCCGACGCCACAATGGACATCGATACCTAAGACCGCATGACTAAATACATTACGTATGCCGCATTAGCTTCACTACTTCTGACTCCCCTCATCGCTGCTTCGCAGGACGAGGAAACGATCAACGATGATTTTGTTGATCCTCTGGAGCAAAGCGTCCCCGTTGCGGACGAAGAGTTGTTGACTGAGCCGCTGCCGGAGCCAACACCAGACGAAGTGTCTGAGGAACGACTACTCGCGGAGTTCGCCCGCTACCGAATACTGATCCAGGAAGGAACGCTTGACGAGGCTGACGTCGCCGCCAAGAGAATCGTTGAAATGGCGATCAAGGTATACGGCCCCCTGTCACGGGAGACTGCCAACGCGTTGAATAACCTCGGCATCGTACAACACAGCAGTGGGCAATATGATGCCGCCATTCAAAACTTCACATCCTCTGTAGAAATTATTGAAGTTGTCGAAGACAGGCTTAACGATGCACTGGTGAATCCGTTAAAGGGGCTGGGTGCGGCGCAGCTGGGAATCGGTCGACCCGATCAGGCAAAAAAGACATTTACTCGTGCCGCTCACATCACACAGGTAAACGAAGGTCCGCATAATCTGGATCAGATTGAAATCCTCGAATCTATTGCCGAAACGTTCATCCGCTTGGGCGATACGAAATCCGCTCGCCGAATTCTTGACCGAATTTACGTCATCAATGTCAAACATTTCGAGAAGGACCCGTTAGGTCTTCTGCCGTCACTAATGACGCGCGCCGACTGGCAACACCGTGCCGGCTACTACGCCGAAGAGCGAACAACTTACCGGCGCGCGATTCGAATCATCGAAACCAGCTCTAACAAGTACGACCCTTTGCTCGTCGAACCGCTGCGCCGGCTGGGCCGATCATTCTATTTCGTCGACTTGTCGATGGCCACTCTGCAGCAACAGGGCCAGGTGTCAACGGGCGAAATTTATTTCAAGCGTGCTGCGCGTATCGCCGCGAAATCCGAGGACCTGGCCTGGCGTGACCAAGCTGAAACACAGCTCGCACTGGGCGACTATTACATGTTTACCGATTCGCAGAATCGTTCACGAAAACTCTACAGGCAGGTATGGGACTTTTTGTCTGAGGATGAAGAGCGGATCACGCAGCGAACCACCTGGTTTGACATCCCTGTTCCGATACAAACAGAAGCACTGCCGATAGCTACCCGTGGTGCTTCCATGGCCAGCCCGTCCGACAGGGACTTAGCCTCGGGAAAAATCGTTGTTGATTACACCGTTTCTGTTCGTGGCCGCGTTCGAGATCTTCGTACCGAAGCGTTTCCAATCGAGTTCGTCGACATGCAACGGGTTGTACACCGTGAGATTCGCGGTCGTGTATACCGACCCAGAATCGTCGACGGCGTCCCGGTCAGTTCCGAGGAAATTCGGTTTGAACATGACTTTTCATACTTGAAGTCCGAACTGGAGGCGATCAAAGAAGCTGACGCCAGAAAGGCCGCCGCAAAGAAAAACGGCAACTAGAGGATGCGACGGCTCGCACCCGTAATCTTTTTTTGCGCAGCGCTGGCCACAATTCCCGCGGGTTCACGAGCCGACTGTAAAAACGATACGATCTGCGTTGACGAAATCAGAAACAACGGTGACGTCGAATTGCACGCCCGAAATCTTCGCGATTTCCCAATTACCTACACACTGCGCGTATATGCGAGAAATTATTCGGTAGCAGGACCAGACACCGTTACCCGCAGCTTGGACCCGGGTGAGTCGCAAAAAGTCATGTTTCTCGATGCCCGGGAAGGCGGCAACAGAGGCTACTTTCGCTACAGTTACAAGTGGACTGTCGGGCGCAAAGACGCGAAGCATGACAACGAACATCTCTATGCCCTCCCCTACGCCGCCAACAGCGCATATCGTGTCTTACAGGGCTATGGCGCCGGCTTCAGCCACAAGGGACGCGAGAAGTATGCGATCGATTTCGATATGCGGGTGGGGACGCCCGTGCATGCGGCCAGATCGGGTGTTGTAGCACGAGTTGTAGAATCGCATTCCAAGGGCTGCTGGGATGATGGCTGCGGTCAATACGCGAACTTCATCGTTGTTTTGCACAGCGACGGAACAACTGGTGAGTACTACCACCTGGACCTGGATGGTGCGCTCGTCGGCGTTGGCGACCAGGTCGTTCGTGGACAACGAATCGGGTTTTCAGGGAATACCGGTCACACGACGATGCCACACCTGCACTTCGCCGTTTATCGCGCAGTAGACTGGGGGCGGACGCAATCAATCGCAGTGCGCTTTCAAAGCGCCGACGGTATTATCGAACGTCCACGCAGCGGCGCGCGCTACAGGGCGCAAATGGATTAGAATAGAAGTCATGAGCAACAATGCAATGACAGTCCCCGACAGCCATTTCGTCAACGGCAACCCGTTACTGGGACCATTTGAAGATCACTTGCAGCAGGCGGTTTTCGGCCTTGGATGTTTTTGGGGTGCGGAGCGCCGCTTCTGGCAAGTTGATGGTGTCTATTCGACGGCCGTCGGCTACGCGGGTGGACACGTATCCGATCCGGATTATCAATCCGTCTGCAGCGGCGAAACTGATCATGCAGAGGTCGTATTGGTTGTGTTCGATCCCGCAGTGGTCGGCTACCTCGACCTTCTTACGGTTTTCTGGGAAAACCACAACCCAACGCAAGGTGCGCGGCAGGGCAACGATATCGGTACTCAGTATCGTTCAATTATTTTTACCAATAGTGATACGCAAGCTGACACCGCGAGGCGATCACTCGACGCCTACCAGGCTGACCTAACAGCGGCGGGCCTTGGGAGGATTACGACGCACATCATGCCGCTGGATACGTTTTACTACGCCGAGGAATACCACCAGCAGTACCTGGCGAAGAACCCCGGCGGTTACTGTGGGCTCAAAGGTACCGGGGTGACTTGCGCCTAGACGCTCTGTAGTATTCACGCGTGACTGCCAAGAAGAAAATACCCAAACCCCGCAAGCCGAGTCGCAAGCAAGCCGAGGAAGCAGTCCACACACTGTTGCTGTGGGCCGGTGAAGACACTCGCCGTGAAGGCTTGCTGGATACGCCAAAGCGCGTCGCGCGCGCGTATGAAGATTGGTTCAGTGGCTATCAGCAAAATCCCGTCGAATATCTCGAGCGCACGTTTGAGGAAGTCGAAGGTTACGACGAGATGATCGTACTTCGTGACATCGCATTCGAATCACACTGCGAACATCATATGGCACCGATCATCGGCAAAGCACACGTTGGCTACCTGCCGAAGAACAAAGTCGTTGGTATCAGCAAGCTGGCTCGCGTCGTTGAAGCATTTGCGCGCCGCTTCCAGGTGCAGGAAAAGATGACCGCACAGATCGCCAACTGTATCCAGAACGTTTTGCAGCCCAAAGGTGTCGGTATCGTCATTGAAGCCAAACACCAGTGTATGACGACCCGGGGCATCCATAAGTCGGATGTATCAATGGTAACGAGCCAGATGGTCGGCAGCTTCCGTAAAGATGCTCGCACGCGGGCTGAGTTCCTGCGAATGATAGACGCCAGTCGTTAAGGGCTACCGTGCGTAAAATTCTGGCCGTAGGCGGTATCCTTCTTGCGATTATTGGCGCGTACCTCTTGTTGTGGCCAGTGCCGATTGACCCGGTTTCATGGCAAGCGCCTGTCGATCGCGGCTACATAGATCCCTTCGCACCGAATGATCGACTTCAATCCGCCAGCGGAATCGACCTCGGTGACTATGAAGGGCCGGAGGATGCGACTCTTGGCCAGGACGGCCGCGTCTATGCGACAACCCGCGACGGCACCATCATTCGCGTGCAGAATCGAGGCGTTAGTGAGTTCGTTAATGTCGGCGGAAGACCTTTAGGCATTGAAGCCGATCACGACGGATCACTCGTGGTGGCAAATGCCGTTACGGGCCTGCAGCGCGTATCTCAGGACGGCTCGGTTTCGGTGCTGATCGATAAATTTGATCAACAAGCTCTCGAAAACGTCAACAATCTTGGCATTGGCCCAGATGGAGTCATTTACTTCAGCCAGTCAAGCAGCAAATTCACGGCCAGAGCATCCGGAGGGCCCTACGGAGCGAGCTTGCTAGACCTTCTTGAGCACGGTGGACACGGCAATGTCTATGCGTTTGACCCGGCAAGCGGAGCTATCACTCGCCTGATAACTGGCCTCAATTACGCTAACGGTGTTGCGGTCAGCGACGATGGCAGCTTTCTGCTGGTTGCAGAAACCGGCCACTATCGAATTCTGAAACACTGGCTGACGGGTAACCTGCAAGGTACGACCGAGATACTGATCGATAATCTGCCCGCCTTCCCGGATAACATCAAGAGCGGGCTGAATGGCCGATTCTGGATCGGTTTCGCCGCGCCACGGAATCAGATGGTCGATCGCCTGTCCGGTCACCCGTTCGCCCGCAAGATGATTCAGCGGCTACCGGCTGCAATGCGTCCCAAGGCGGTGCCGTTTTCGCACGTCATAGCGATCAACGGAGACGGCGAGGTGCTCATGAATCTGCACGACCATGCCGCTCGCTTCCCCACTCTCACGGGCGTTCTTGAAACCCGCGATTCCTTATACCTGACGACACTATTCGGACATCGTTTGCCGCGAATGAAAAAACGCGACCTCTAATACAGTCTTTTTACTCGATACCGAGTTCGGCAGCTCCTTGCTGGAAAGTAATATCGACCGGTATGTTCGCGTCCGTTAGCCTATCGAGGTCAGCCTGCAGCTGCGCTCGAATGACACCACGCGTCTCAGCCAGCTGGACCGCACCTTCATAGTCTCCATCCCCCTGAATCGTCAATAGCAAGCGAGACAGGTCGGTCATCGCGATTTCCATTTGATCGAAGTCAACGCTGTACCGTCCCGTCTCCGCGTCGCGAATGAATGCACCGCTGTCGAGGAAAAAGTTGAAACGCACCATGTTTGCTTTACCGTGCGCACTGGAAGCGCCGAAGCGAATAGAACGAAAAACACTGGTCATGAAGGTCACGTAATAATCACGCAGATCAACGTCACCCAACTCACTCGCCTTGTGCAATTCCGTAATCATGTAAAGGCCAAGAATATCCGCCTTGCCTTCTTCCATGCTGGACGACATATCAAGCATTGCTTCGCGCACCGTGCCATGACCATCAATCGTATTCTTGATGCCCAAACCATGAGCAACTTCGTGGAACATCGTGTTCGCAAAAAACGCGTCAAACGAAATGTGTTCACGCTGCGACTCATCGATGAGTACATCCGCGATGGGCTCCACGATCTTGTCGAACTTGGCTCGCATCGCGTTCTTGAGCTGCAAGCGTCGCGTACCTCTTGAGAGTTGCACCACCTCATCGTTGGGCAGATTGATCGCGATAGTCTTGCCCGCGGCGTTACTAGCACCCGCATAATAAACAACATCATAAGCGTTCAGGTCAGAGTCAGTACCGGGCGTCTCCCATTTGTATTCGTCTGGAACCGGCAGACCCTCTTGCAAAGCGGGCAAGAAATCTGCGAAGCGGCTCAGTCGATCACTCCACTCAAGGTCTTTAACCAGCACGTAGGCCTCGTAGGATGCGCGGTAACCGAACAGGGCATCCTCGTAAGTTTCGATCGGCCCTATGACGACATCAATATCGTTGTCCCTGACATCCATCCAGAACATATCGCTGATCTGATATTCGTCGCTTATCATCGCGGCGGCACGCAGCTTTAGATAACTGGAAAAGTCGGAGCTCTTTGCAAGTTTTGCCGCTGCGCGCAGTAAGTCGGCCGCCGCTTTGAGCTCATCAGCATAGGCGACGTGGTAAGGAATCAGTTTCAGACCACCTTCCTCGTCACGACGAATCAGGGAATACAGTCCATTCTTGCCCGGCAAGTACGCTTCCTCGAACTCTTCCTTGCTCATGTCCCGCGGGTAAAAATTGGCTCCCAGTGGCTTCGCGCCGATACCTTCCATGAAAGGCTTGTCGTCGTCGAGTCTGTCCCAGGGACCGTAGTTCAGCTCGGCGAATCGACGCGTGTCCGCATCGGCAATCGATTCGAGCCAGGACTCGTGGTCATCACCGAAGGCCTGGTGCCAGTAGAGATCATCCATAATCTGCGAGGCATCTATTAACAGCCCAATCATTTGCTGCTGCTCGCCGGTCAACTCACCAAGATCCGCTGTCAGCGTGAAATCTGCATAAATGCCCGGTCGAGGTTGTACGACTTCCAGCGGTTGATAGGCCGATTCGGGCGCGGGCTCTGCACCACAAGAAGAAATCAAAGAGGCAACAGCACATACAGCAATAGCGCAGACCGGACGCAATATTTTCGTGAAACTCACGGACTTCCCCTGAAGCAAAATCAATCAGATATTATCGCACAGCCGACGACCGACGCGTGCTGGATAGCCGTCAAAGATCGACGAGATGAACGTCTTCTGCAGTCAGTGTTTCCCCCAGGAACTGACCGCCGACACGGGCGAAACGTGTAGCCCCGTCGGTTGCCAGCAAGCGCAACGATCCGGGCTCATGACCCTCAGCCAGCTCACCATTGGAGCTTAAGATCTCACGCACCACAGCAGCCGTCGTGCCGGCCGAATCTACAACTTCCACGGCGTCACCAACGGCTGTCGATATCGCCTCGCGAAGCAGAGGAAAGTGCGTGCAACCGAGAATAATTGAGTCTGCTTTGAACGCGTCGTCTTCCGCCTCATCCAGATAGCGCCGCACGATTGAATCTGCAATATCACCATTGGTCCAACCTTCTTCGGCCAGTGCCACCAATAGTTCGCAAGGCTGTTCGCGGACCCTGGCCGCCGCATCGCGTGCAGAGATCGCCTTGCTGTAGGCGCCCAAGCGCACGGTCGCCTCTGTAGCCAGCACCAGGTGTGCGCCCGCCGGTCGCGCCCGGACTGCCGCCATTGCGCCCGGTTCGACCACACCGACGACCGGGACAGGAGCCATCTGCTGTTGCAGTGCTGTAAGCGCGACGGCAGATGCTGTATTGCAGGCGACAACCAGCATTTTGATGTTGTACTCCAGCAGCTTTGCAGTCGCTTGAGTCGCATAGCGCGCGATGGAGGCCGGGCTCTTGGTGCCATAAGGCAGCCTGGCGGTGTCGCCCAGGTAGATCAGATCTTCATGGGGTAGCGCCTCGCGAACGGCTTTCAGGACGGTCAGTCCACCCACGCCGGAGTCGAATATGCCAATAGGTAACGGGGCGTTGTCAGAGTCTGTCATATGCGCATTGTGCCCAAAGTACCCGTTCTGTGGAATAATCCCGCCCCAACGAGCAATTAACGGAATGTTCTGAACGTGCAAAAACTGATCTACGGAATCGGCGCTTTTCTCACACTGTTGATCATAGTCGGTTTCGCGCTGCCACGGACCCACAAGGTCGAAGTGAGTGTGGAGATCGATGCTCACCCTGCAACCGTATTCGCGCTCGTAAACGATTTCCGTCAATTCTCGCTGTGGGCGCCGTGGACACACACCGACCCCAACGCCCGTTTTCTTTTGTCCGGAGCCATTCGTGGCGAAGGCGCCGTCATGACCTGGGATGGCGCAATTATCGGCAACGGCAACCAGGTGATTACACAGAGCAGACCCTACGAATACGTGGCGATTGCGATGAGTCCCGGCGAGCCGAGTGAGGCAAGGTCCTGGTTTCAACTCGCGCCGGGCGTCGGTACCACGATCATCACCTGGGGGTTCGAAGTCGATTACGGCATGAACATCGTTGGCCGATATTTCGCCTCAATGCTCGGCGCTGTGGTCGCGCGCGACTATTTCGAGGGCCTTGGGGCGCTCAAGGATCTGGCCGAGAGCTTACCCGGA
This sequence comes from Woeseiaceae bacterium, assembly GCA_021773055.1. Classification (GTDB taxonomy): domain Bacteria; phylum Pseudomonadota; class Gammaproteobacteria; order Steroidobacterales; family Woeseiaceae; genus UBA1847. The sequence continues at coordinate 62,766 of JAJFKV010000014.1, read as the reverse complement.
GCCGACTTCAGCGATATCGAAATCGAACATATTGTCGTCGAAGCCGAAGATATCGCCTATCTGTCAGCGACCTCGCGGCCGGAGCCTGCTGCGATTGCCGAAGCGATGGGCAAAGCCTACTTTCAGATTCTGAATTTTATCGATGAGAACGCGTTGGTGGATGCTGGTGCGCCGCTGTCGATCACACGGGATTTCAGTGGCACTGAACTCGCGTTCGACGCTGCAATTCCGCTGCGCGGGATGACCGACAACACACCACATAACACCTCCGGCGTGAAAATCGGTAAGACATATGCCGGGCCGGTAATTCGAGTCCGCCACATCGGCTCGTATCGCTCACTGGGAACGACGCATCGAAAAATTTCGGCTTATCTGGCCGCATTGGGGATCGAGCGCGCTGGCGCCGCGTGGGAATCGTATGTGAGTGATCCGGGAAAAGTCCCGGCGAACGAGCTTCAGACCTACATCTACTATCCGATCAAACCGAATTTGTAGGAGGCCGCCCTGCGGCCGAAAAATCCTCGGCAGCCGAAGAGGATTGCGCGCAAAGCGCGCTCCTACACAGATTTGACCAGAAACGGCGGCACTCGTGACTCGCTGCCTTCGGCCAGCGGCAAGCTAACCTGCGTATCGTCCTGCAATCGAGCTATCTCACCAAATAAAGTGACGACTGACGCCGCGCACTCGCTGGCCTCCGAAAATGACATCTTTCGGACCGACGCACATATCGGACCCTCGCCATTTAGTGGCGTGACACAATACATCTGCCGACGTAAATCTGCGAAGGCCTGCTGCAGCGAGACGGGGAGTTCGTCTTCGTTGATATCAGCGAGAGAGTCTTCGTAAGCCTTTATAAGTCTTTGTTTTATATGCCCATGCCCCGCCAGCACCGTGAGTGCGGCGTGAAAGCGTTCGACGTGGTTCGTCATTGCCACTCCAGCGTTTCATTCTTGTTTTGCCGCTCATACCCTCTCGGCGGCTTGTACGCTTTTGTTATTGGAGTTGACTACCTCCTGTAGTCCGGCCCCCTGCAGAGCCGCTGATCCCTCAAGTACTCCCTATCAATCAAGTTCTTGCGCAGGTTTTTTATAACAGGTTTACTAAAGGTCGCGCAAGTCACTTAGTCTGGGTCTAAATTTCGAGGATCAAATCTCGGTTATCATTGCGCCCCTATGCACGGACAGCTATCAATGGCGTTTACGATCGCCGCCCTCTTTTGCCAGGCGGCGTACGCCGAATCTCGTACATCAGAACCCGCGCCCGCTCACATTTCGATCGAAAATCCACTCGACGGGAAGGCCGTCGTCGGTGAAATCAGGTTGCAGAAGCAAAATGTCTTCGACCTCGGCAACAAAGATGAGAACAACGGCCTGTATCGCCTGGCGAATCGCCTGCACATAGTCACAAAAGACCATGTGATTCTTGGTCAGTTATTGTTTGAGGCCGACGAGAAGTACAACCAGCGGCTGGTCGATGAGTCGGCGCGCATATTGAGACGGAACCCCTATCTTTACGATGCCAGTATCAAGGCAGTCCCGCGAGAAGATGGCATTGTTGATATCGAGGTTCTAACACGCGATGTGTGGACGCTTGGTCCGGACCTGTCGGTATCGAGAAAGGGCGGCGAAAATACGAGTCGCTTCGGAATCGAGGAAAAGAACCTCTTCGGGCTCGGTCAAACCGTGCGCTTCAATCACGAAGAGAACTTCGAGCGTCGCTCCAACAGCTTCGATTTTACTGACAGACATCTTGGCAACAGCTGGGTTTCCGCCTTTCTGCAGGTCGCCGATAACTCTGACGGCGAATCGCAGCAACTCGCACTCGTAAGGCCCTTTTATGCGTTGGATGCGCGACGCTCAGGGGGTGTTCGAATGCTGAATGACGATGGCCGTGATGCGTTGTACGTACTTGGCGAGGAAAGTGCCGAGTACCAACGAAAAAGACAAATGTTAAACCTGTTCGCGGGATGGTCGAAAGGACTGCAGGACGGCTGGGCAAGACGTTGGACCGCTGGCGTCGTGTACGACGACAACCGCTTTGGCAACGTGTCCGTGCCAACCTTGCCGAGCGCGATACCGGCGGACCGAGAACTGTTGTACCCGTATGTCTCTTTTGAAATCCTGCAGGACCAGTTCGAAAGGGCCAGCAATCGGGACCAGATCGGCAGAACGGAGGACTTTTACCTCGGCTCACGATTCACCGGGTCTGTAGGTTGGGCTGACGAGTCGTTCGGGGCAGATCGGGATGCATTGCTGTATTCGGCGACCATGAGCCGCGGCTATCGAACCCGACCCAAGCGAACACTGATACTTTCCGGCAACGCCAGCGGTCGGCTGGAATCCGGGCATTCAGCAAACGTCGTTGCCGAACTTGATGCTCGCTACTACGTAAAGCAGTCCAGCAAACGCTTGTTCTTTATCGCGCTACATGGCACCGCCGGTCTGGCGCGTGACCTCGACAACCCGCTGCAACTCGGCGGGGATACTGGCCTGCGTGGCTATCCGCTACGCTATCAAAATGGCGACTCCAGTCTGCTTGTCACCGTCGAACAACGCTACTTCACAGACTGGTATCCGTTCCGGCTAGCCCGCGTTGGCGGCGCTGTATTCGCCGATGCAGGTCGCGTGTGGGGACGTGACCATCTCGGTGGGGAACAACTGGGCTGGTTGACCGACGTTGGTCTCGGATTGCGCTTTTCACCCACCCGCAGTTCATCGGACAAGATGGTACATTTTGATATCGCGTTTCCGCTTGATGGCGATGACTCGATCGACAGCGTGCAGATATCACTCGAAGCCAAACGAAGTTTTTAGCGGCTTATCTCGATGGTCCAGCTCTCCTCGCCAAGTTCGCGATTCTCGGAAAACTGAGCGTTCGATTGCCCCGTCTCCCATTGTGTCGCCAGCGTCTCATTCATGATGTAGTCACGGTGCACGGACAGCGCTTTTTCAACCGCGTCAGAGCCCGAAACACCCAGCTTGATCCGGTCAGAAACCTCCAGACCTGCCTGCTTGCGAGCATCCTGCACCGAGCGAACAATCTCACGAGCAAAGCCTTCGTTAACGAGATCGTCATTGAGCGTCGTATCGAGTGCGGTCAGATAACCGGAATCCTCCGCACAGGCGTAGCCCTCTGCCGAACTCGTTTCGATCAATACATCCTCACCCTCAAGCGTGATCGTCTGATCACCGGCAACAATATCGAAGCTCTCGCTGCTGGCCGCCGCACTTGCGATAGCACCACCGTCGGCCTCTTCTAACGCTTTTCGAATCACCGGAATCAACTTGCCATACTGCTTGCCGATACGTGGCAAGTTCGGCTTGATGCGATAACTCACAAGACCCGCATCACGGGCAATGAACTCGATCGCTTTTACGTTGAGTTCTTCGAGGATCTGGTCCTGGTGGCTCCGCAGTGCTTTCGCTGCGGCATCACTCGGCGCGCGAATCAGGAGGCGTGCCAACGGTTGCCGCGTACGCACACCCGACTGACCACGAGCCGCGCGGGCAAGGCCAACGACTTTTTGCACGACGTCAATGTCGAATAGCAGATCATTGTTTTGCCAGCTGGCATCAGCAACTGGCCACTCGGCCATGTGAACTGAATCCGGTGCGTCAGGATCAACGCTCCTGACGAGATTCTGATAGACGTTCTCAGCAAGGAATGGAATAAATGGTGCCATGAGTTTGTGTGCCGTAACCAGACACTCGTACAACGTCAGGTACGCCGCCTGTGTGTCTTCCGGGTCTGTGGACTTCCAGAACCGACGACGATTACGTCGTACGTACCAGTTACTTAACTGATCGACGAATGACTCCAGTGCCTCGCCAGCTGTTTTCGCATCGAAGTTGTCGAGCGATTCAGTCACCGTCGTGATGGTCTTGTGCAACAGGGCCAATGCCCAACGGTCGATTTCCGGGCGGTCTGCCGGCGCAATTTCTCGGCCGAGATCAACATCGTCGAGGCGAGCATAAAGAACAAAGAACCCGTAGGTATTCCAGAACGTATTGATGAACGAGCTCGCAACATCGGCGACGATATCCACGGAAACTCGCTTCGGTACGTCCGGTGACAGCCGTGCGAGGAAGTACCAGCGCAGCGCATCCGCACCCACCGTATCGAACACATCGTAGGGATTAATGATGTTACCGACCGACTTCGACATCTTCTTGCCGTCTTTGTCGACGATCAGGTTCAGGCAGATACAGTTCTTGTACGCGACACCATCGGACACGAGTGTTGCGATTGCATGCAATGTGTAAAACCAGCCACGTGTCTGGTCGATCGCTTCGCAGATGTAGTCGGCCGGAAAATGCCTTTCGAATTTGTCTTCGTTTTCGAACGGGTAGTGCCACTGCGCGTAAGACATCGCCCCTGAGTCGAACCAGCAATCGATAACTTCGGGAACGCGCTGCCAGGTCTTGCCGTCTTTTTCAAAGGTGATCTCATCCACCGCAGGCCGGTGCAGATCGAGCTCACTCAGCTCTTTGCCCGTAAGCTCTTCAAGTTCCGCAACAGAACCGATGCAGTGAAACTCACCTTCGCCGTCTGTCCATACCGGTAGCGGCGTGCCCCAGAATCGCTCACGCGACAGAGCCCAGTCGACATTGTTTTCCAGCCAGTTACCGAAGCGGCCGTCTTTAATGTGCTCGGGAACCCAGTTGATGGTCTGGTTCAACTCGGCCATGCGTTCACGAAATTTCGATGTACGGATGTACCAGGCGTTCTTCGCGTAATAGAGAATCGGATCACCCGTGCGCCAGCCAAACGGGTAGCTATGCAGGTAACGCTCGGATCGAAACATCATGCCGCGTTCTTTGAGAAGGCGAATCAGCGGCTTGTCGGCATCCTTGAAGAACATGCCCTTCACAGGCTCAACGTCATCGATGAAGTGCCCATCAAGTCCAACGGCGTGAACCACGGGCAGATCGTTTGCCTGGCCCAGCGCCAGGTCGTCTACACCATAGGCAGGCGCTGTATGCACGATACCGGTGCCGCTTTCTGTGCTCACGAAATCGGCGGCGAACACTTGAAAAGCGTTGGCAGCATCGACAGCGATGTAGTCAAAAAGCTGCTCATAACGCACGCCAACCAGGTCTGTGCCTTTAACAGTCTTTAGAACATTGTGCTCGACATCCCGAAACACGGCCTCACGAAGCGCTGCGGCAACGATCAGCGTTTGTCCTTCAGACTCGCAATAGCTGTAGTCGATGTCGGTGCCAACCGCTAGTGCGAGGTTCGACGGCAGCGTCCAGGGTGTTGTTGTCCAAACAAGGAAATAGGTATCGTCCTCGCCCTGTACTTTGAAGCGTACGGTAATCGACGGATCTTCGACGTCTTTGTAACCCAGCGCGAGCTCATGCGATGACAAGGTTGCACCAATGCGGGGGTCATAGGGCACGACCTTATAGCCACGATAGATCAGGTCCTTGTCCCAGATCTTTTGCAGCAAGTTCCAGACGGATTCGATGTAAGTGTTGTTGAGCGTGTAATACGCCTCATCAAGATTGACCCAGAAGCCCATACGCTCGGTCATCTTCTCCCAATCACCGATGTACCGCATGACCGAGTCGCGGCAACGCTTCGTGAATTCAGCGACGCCGACTTTTTCTTCGATCTCCTTCTTGTCGAAGATACCGAGTTCTTTTTCAACCTCGTGCTCGACCGGAAGACCGTGCGTATCCCAACCCGCTTTTCGCGGTACGTGATAGCCCTGCATGGTTTTGTAACGAGGGAAAATGTCCTTGAAGCTGCGCGCGAGAACGTGATGAATACCCGGCTTGCCATTGGCGGTTGGCGGACCTTCGTTAAAGCTGAACTGAGGCTTGCCCTCGGTCTGGTCGAGCGTCTTCTGGAACACATCGTGCTCACGCCAGAACTCCAGCACCTCCGATTCGAGGGTCGGGCCATCGTATCTGCCTGATACTTCTTTAAAACTCAAAATCTCACTCCAAAACGCAAAAACCCCGGGCGCATTAACTGCACCCGGGGCGAAAATTTCGCGGTACCACCCGGCTTCACGGCAATCTCAAGAGGTCGCCGTCTCGTGGACCCTTTTGGTCCGACATCCGTCTCGTGGATCACCCGGCCAGGCTTACTCGGCGTTGTATTCTTTACAAGGCCCTTCTGTTGGCAACTCCAGGGTGATATTCGGCAGATTCAGGCCCGGAGCTTTCACTGTCTTCCGGTCGCTTTGGCCTGATCGGGCTGCTTACTCGTCCCCATCAACGTCTTGTCGGGGAAACTAGCGCCCAAACGCCTAAAACACAAGCAAAACCTCGATTGCCACTCCGAACTCAGCCTCGTAGTGGAATTTCCTGGAACCGACATTTGCCGGAAACTGCGATTGCATCGATTCTCACGATTATAGAATCCTCAATGACAGCGCGGTAGACGCACTCCGTCCGAGCGACAGACGACGTTCCGGCTGTCGAATGGGTCCTGCTTCCGGTGACCGAGCTCGATGTATATCCCGCTGAACTGGCCGGATTCGAATCGCATCCCGTACAGCGCTGAGTTGTCGGCCTGGCCAGAGAATTTACGTTCGGTGCATATTGCATGCCGTGGCGGGTGAATCGCCACTCACGCCATTCAGTTGAGACTTCACTCGGCTCGCCCAAAGCGTCTGCAAGACCGTCGATTGGTGAGCCCTCCCAACTCGCAAGACGCACGTCCAGTTCAGGACCACTCGAAACTGTAGCGCACGACGCGAGCATGAAAAGTGCCGCAATTAAGAAAATCCTCATAACCCTTCTCGATGCAATATATGGGATCAATCTACCATAATCAGCCGATTCGTACTACGCCCAGGTCATGACCCCGATCACTCCAAAATACGCGAGATACAAAGCAATCATCACATGCAGCCCGGACGATATCGCGGAGAACCAGTACGTGGCCCGGTTCATCTCGGCATTTCGATAAATTACGCTAGCGCGGGCACCCAGCAATGCGAAGACCACGAACGCGAGTGTTGCCAGCATGACAGTGACCGAAATTACTGTCGGGGCAGCCAGAGTCTTGAACGGGTCGCTCATGCCCAGAATGAACATCCATACGAACAAGATGACGGTCAGTCCGGCCAATAACGGCCAGACACGAATACGGATCGCCGGTCCCGGAGCGATTTTTCCGCGCCAGCGTCGAACACCCCAGATGAGAAGGAACACAATCGACAAAGCGATCGACAGGCCCCAGAGCGCAGCTACGCTCAGTTGGCCAAATACCAGCACCAGCGATGCAGGCTGCATGACCAAAGTACCCGCATGAATGACCTGTCCGGCCAAAGGATCGATTACCTGTGACAACGACGATACGCCATACTCTTCAGACATATAGAGCGACGGAGATATAGCAAAATATGCGGAAGTCTCGCCGCCGAGCAAAGCCTTGCGCATCAGTTTATTGTCTTCAAACCAGATCTTCTGAACATCAAAAACCCGGTCGAGAAAATAGCTAATTTGCTGGCGTGAGTTGATGGTCGCGTAATAACCGGCCAACTCGCGGTGCTCGTCTGTTATGTCACCGCCATCAGCGATGACCGGAGTCGCAAGGCCGCGAGTCTGAAAATCGCGGATTAGGTCGGAGATTTTTCTGAATGCAGCGCCGTTTCCGGAGTTAATCATGAACACGTAACCGAGCTTTTGCTCCGGCAGATACGCAAGCTCTGTCAAACCACCGTTCACGCCACCACTATGTGCCCGGTAAACCCAGCTCTTGTGCGTAGAAGAGTAATTGTGCAATCCGTAACCGATCTCTTGCCCGGCAGCGGCGGCCGGTGTCGAGGCAACCCGTTCCATGCGATGCAATGACGCGCTTGAGATTAGTTGCTTTCCATTCATGGCACCGCGGTTCACGAAGAAACTGACCATCTTCAGCATGTCTGCGCTCGACGCATTTATCGACCCGGACGGCCGCATGATGATGTGCCAGTAATCCTGCGGCGTATTGCCGTTGTCATACAAAGTGACTCCCGACGCTTCAACATCCGCCGATAATCGGTAGGTCATTGTCCGCATACCCATCGGCGCAAAGAAGTTTTCCTGTACGTAGTCCTCGAAACTCTGGCCGGTAATTGCTTGCACGATGTAGGCGGCGACGGGTGGGCCCGAATTGCAATAAGCCATGCGCGAGCCTGGCTTCCAACGAGAAACTCTCGAGTGAGGGTGAAAATCGAGCCCTTCTTTCAGTGAGGCGGGCGCTGGATCATTATGGCCGTATTCCGGAAGGTGAATGTCGTCCCAGCCAGTCGTATGTTCAAGCAAATGCACTATTCGAACGGGGTCGCTGCTCTCCCACTGATTCTTGAATTCGATTTCCGGTACAAGGTCGACCACCTTATCGTCCAGCGATAGCCTGCCCTCTTCAACAAGCTTGAGAACCGACAGGGCGACAAACATCTTTGACGTCGAACCGATCCTGAACATCGAGTCCGTATCTGCTTCGATATCCGCGGCCAAGTCCGCTTTGCCAATTGCCGTTAGCCACACCGGGCCGCTCTCATCGACCATCGCAATACCGATGCCGGGAACTTCGTGTTCTTCAAGAACGTCGGCAATGGCGACCCCAAGTTCCTCGACCGTAGTCGGCGCAGGAGTTTCTTCCTCCGAGTCTGCCGACGACACGCTGAATGCAAGTAGGCCCAGTACACCGATAAACCCCAACATACGCCTCTTATTCATCGCGCCTCTCCCTTGCTCGCACACTCAATACAAAGTATTGCCGTCGGATCGATATCAAGCCGTTTTGGACTAATCGGCTCTTCACACTCACGACAAAGACCGTAGTTGCCGTCGTCGATACGCACCAATGCCGCCGTAATTTTTGCCAGCATGACCTGTCGTCGGTTACTGGACGCTTTCGCCATAGCTTGTGCCTGCATGGCATCCATACGAGACAGTCGGCCGACTTTGGACTGATCGAGTTCAACAACGGCCGCCGACTCCTCGCCGATCGCTGCGACACTCTGCAGTTCAGCTCTTAGTGTCAGTAGCTTGTCACGCCAATCATTCGTCATCGGATCCACTCAATAAAATTGCTATGTGCACTACACCTTCTTCACGAATTCCGATTTCAGCTTCATCGCGCCGATGCCCGGCACCTTGCAGTCAATGTCGTGATCACCATCAATCAGACGAATGCTCTTGACCTTTGTGCCAACCTTCACCACAGATGAAGAACCCTTTACCTTGAGGTCCTTGATTACCGAAACCGTATCACCGTCCAGAAGTACGTTACCGTTCGCATCTTTGACTTTTTTTTCATCATCACCGCTGCCTGCTGCGTCCTTCGGCCATTCATGTGCGCACTCAGGACACACGAGCATAGTGCCATCTTCGTAGGCGTACTCGGAATTGCACTGCGGACAATTGGGTAGTTCGCTCATCTTTATCCTCTGGTATTTGTCGCTATCGCAAGGTACGCGTCACGCCGCATTGAACCACGCTCGATTAGTGCTATCTGATCTTCACGATGCTCGCGCTTCGCTCGAAGCTCATCGGCACCCAATAAGTCGGCCAGCTCGTCTTCGTTCGCATGAATGCCGTCGACCAGGCGTTGCAGACTGTTCTGGTATTCTGTTGAAACATCCTGGCAGCTCTCGACTCGCCATCCAGACGCATGCAGCAACTCGGGGTAACTTCCGTCAACGCCGACAAACGGCGGACCCGTTGCCAATACTGTTTCGCGTTCGGATTGCGGCAGGCCTTCTGCCGGCAGTATTACCGAAAAATGCATACGGGAATTTTCACTCACGACACGCCTGGATTCTTGCAATAGCTCCAGCTTTTCTGGCAAGCAACACAGCACATCAGAATGACTGATTCGATCAAATGACTGATCGTCAAATGGCAACGATGTCCCGCTACCGGAGACAATACGAACCCGGTCTGACATGCCATCATCCGCAGCGCGTTCCGCCGCTTGTAACAATGCATTCAACGGTATGTCGAGTAGTGTCACATTGCAGCCGGAAAGTCTTCCCAGCAACAACCCTGGCCAGCCAGCGCCGGATCCGATATCCAGCAGCCGACCGCTCGTACCTAACTGCAACGATTCCAGAATTGCATCGACCTGTTGCCGTGTTGTCCAGCTCGTCCCGCCGTAGTCGCAACCAAGCGCCGCTTGTTCCAGTTTTTTGATCTCGGGTAGCCGGGACAGATCGTAACTGCCTGCAAAATCGCAACATGAAGTAGAAGAGGAACTCATTCGTCGGATTCTATAACGCCTGTCGTTGCGAAGTCCTTATCCGAGAACATTCGTGGCTGCTCCAGGTTGTAACCGCTCTCAACCATTACCCTTACTTTCTCAACAAGCTCGGCCCGAGTTGCATGTAAATTTTCGATTTCAACGCGTAAGCGTGTTCGGCGCAAAATAGACACCATTGAGGCAAGCAACGTCGCCTGTGCTTCGATAACCCATATCGATGCCGAGAAACTTATGGTGAGGCCCACGACAGCCACGATCGCCCAGATGGTGCCGAAGTAATTGCCTATCAGAAATGCCGCCAGCAAATACAAAATCGGCAGCAAAGCCATCGAGGCAAAAACTTTGAGAGTGGCAATGTCATCTTCCTCATAACTGAAACGATCGCCAACAAAGGCGGCGAGCCAGCCGACGGGCAGATGCAGCAATACACCGGGAATAGCGACCGGCAATAACAGCATGAGGGAGATTGAACGAACCAGCAGCCGGCGGAATGCCTTACCCACCAGGACTTTAGAGCGTAATTGATAATCCTTGAGCCCGAGCACGTCCAGCCGTGATTGATAGTCGTCGACCGACTTGCGAAAATCGATGATCTCCGGGTCTTCCGCCATATTCATATAGCCCTCGACAAAACGTCGATTCAGCTCTACATACTCACTCGGCGCGAGCATTGCGGCGGCCGGTTTGTACAATCGCCTTGCGGCCTGAACAAAGCGCAGCGTACTCCAGTCGGGCGCGTTCAGCGTTACTGCCGCGAGCGCATCGGAGAGATAATCTGTCAGCTTCCGTACGGTAGCCCGTTCATCACGCTTGAAGTCATCGATCCAGTCTCCGTCCACTAAGATGGGCTCACCGAATTCAATTAACACCTGGCTGCGAAAGCGGTGACGATGAATGTAGTTGAGGCCGCAGGGAACGATCGTGACCTTCGCCTTGCCGCGCTCTGCCACGGACAAAGCAATTCGAGCAGCTCCCGTCTTAAGTTTCGTCAACTGCGACTCGGTATGGCTGACACCTTCTGGAAATATGCCCATGCAGTCACCGCGCTCGATAACTTCATACAGCTTGTCGAACGCCTCGCTGTTGTCCACATCACCGGCGTGTTCCTCGTGCCTGAATACCGGCACCGCACCCGACGCATTGAGCATTCGCCCAAGCAGGCGATATTTCCAGAGTTTGGCGTTTGCCATGAAGTGCAGCGGCCAACGCCCGCACCGGGCCATCAGCAGCCAACCGTCCATTAGCGCATTCGGATGGTTTCCAGCGAAGATGACCGGACCCTCGGCCGGAACATGCTCTTCCCCAGCGACATCAATGCGCCGGAAGAACGTGTTGGTGATCAGTTGGATCAGCGAGATGACGATACGCTGCATTATCGAAGGCCTCCGCTTCTTCGTCGGATAGGCTCACTTTGCGATCCCGTGCGGTTCGCTGTCAAATGAAGTCCTGGACGCATCATGAGAAATTTTTCTGGCGCTTATCGCTTGATAGAATGATATTTTGGTGAAATTCTTCAAAAATCGGTGAAATGATCTAACTTACTATCAAATTACCCAAAATATGCTCGAAATTGATCAGTCTGATCAAGTCAACATTAATGTGCAACAGGTTTTCGTTATTGTCATGTTTTGCGATTATCGGAGAATATCGGCGCTACTTATTAACTTATTGATGTTTTTTCGTGATTCTTACTGTGCACGGACGAATAATTTTGAGCTGACCTCGACCGGACCGCGACATCCCTGACCCCTGGTAGGTGCCAGTATTTCTATAAATAGCGCTGTTTATCGCGATATTTGATGATTTTTGTCGCTAACTTACGGTAACTCCCCGTAACGGCTAATCTTTAGAGTGGCACTGCAGAGCAGCTTGATCCGGATTATCAATCATTCACTTTTTCGATTTTCGGATCTTTTAGAGACTTTACACGCCGAATTCCGCGCAAGTACGCGATGCTGGCCACGGTCAGGTAATTCATGATCTCTTCATCGCGTCAGCATTACGTGAATTTGCTAGTGTTGCAATAAATCAGTGTTAGAACTGGTCCAATAGTGAAATGCCAAGGGAGCCCAGCGTGCTAAGCAAGAAAAGCAGTGACATTCGACCGTCGGAAATCACCAGTGAGTCGAATTACATTAATAGACGCGACTTCATTCGCGCCGGTGCCATCGTTGGGGGCGCACTGATCGCACCGAGCGGCATGAGCGCCGTGGTTCCTGACACAACCTTGGCAAAATTATCCGATGTTGCTGTTAGCCCTCTAAGCACAGATGAAACTCCGAATAGCTTCGAGGACATCGCAACCTACAATAATTTCTACGAGTTTGGCCTGGGCAAGGATGATCCGCACAAGTATGCGGAAGACTTCAAGACACGGCCCTGGACGATTGAAGTATCAGGGGAAGCGGAAAAAACCGGCACCTACAATTTCGACGATTTTATGCGGCCTTTCGATCTCGAAGAGCGCATTTATCGGATGCGCTGTGTGGAGGCCTGGTCCATGGTCATTCCCTGGGTTGGTATCTCTCTTGCGGAGGTGGTCAAACATTTCCAGCCAACCTCCAAAGCGCAGTATGTCGCTTTCGAGACTTTGAACGACCGCGAGCAGATGCCTGGCGTTCGAGGTCGATCACTCGACTGGCCGTACCGTGAGGGGCTAACTATAGCGGAAGCGACAAATCCATTGCCGATACTCGCGGTCGGTATCTACGGCAATTCGATTCCAAATCAAAATGGTGCTCCGATTCGACTCGTCGTACCGTGGAAGTATGGCTTCAAGGGCATTAAGAGCATCGTGAAAATCAAATTCATGTCCACACGCCCCAAAAACAGCTGGAACATGGCCATACCGGATGAGTACGGGTTCTACGCCAACGTAAATCCATCCGTGAGCCACCCACGCTGGAGTCAGGCGCGCGAACGTCGTATTGGGTCCGGAATATTCGCCGATAAGCAGGAAACGCTGATGTTCAACGGCTATGCAGAGCAAGTTGCACACCTTTACAAAGACCTGGATCTGCGACGTAACTTTTAGTTCACCATGAATACGTTGCAACAACTTCGCTTCATCTGGAAGCCGGTAGTCTTCTGCCTGTGCCTGGTGCCGGCCATGCTCGTGTTTGGTGATGCCTTTGAAATCACTGGTCGGCTTGGCGCGAACCCGGTTGAGGCGATTCAGGATCGTTTTGGTTACTGGGCGCTGCGTTTCATCCTGATCACACTCGCGGTGACGCCGTTGCGGCGCCTGACCGGCTGGAACTGGCTGGCGCGCTTTCGCCGCATGCTCGGGCTATTCACCTTTTTCTATGCGTTCATGCATTTTCTGACTTGGTTTGTGCTGGACCGTGAAATGCGAGTCGGCGACATCATCGAAGACCTGACTGAGAGGCCCTTCATTACCATAGGATTCGTGGCATTTGTGATGTTGATTGCGCTCGCAATTACATCGTTCACAGCTATTCGCCGGCGCATGGGGAGAAACTGGCAGACACTGCACAATGCCGTATACGCCGTAGGACTTCTGGGTGTCTGGCATTACTGGTGGCAGGTCAAGAAGGATGTCACTGAGCCACTCGTTTACGCCGTGATCCTCTCCGTATTCCTCGGGGCAAGGCTGATCAAGTACTGGAAACGTAAAAAACCGGGGCGGCGATAGCCGCCCCGGCAACCTCACACCGGCGCGTCGCAAAGCGACTAATGTCGTGTGACGTTCAGCTACCTTAAAATCCCTTTCGATCTTGGTCATGAGTCGATCACTCACGACCGGGATCTCGATGTCGTCCGTCCTGACATCGGGCAGCTTGCCGCGGACAACGAGCACTCGGTCATGGCCGGTCACATCGGGTGAAGACTGCGCTCGTAGTCAACACTCGCGGTCCGTCACCACTCCAGTGGCTCAAACATCTCCATCCAGCGGCACTGACAAAGTATCGTCAGCAAAACCTTTATAGATATCTGGCATGTATAAACAATTCGGAGTTATTCGGATTGACAACATTCCGGCAAACGGCTGGAATATCGGTCATTAGAATTTGGGGGATACCGTCATGAAACAGTATGTATTGTTTTTGGTTTTAGCGAGCCTTTGTACCTTATCCTGCCAGGCAGACGATACCGATAATGTGCGCACTGCGACCGCGATGATAGCCGCGATAAATGCTCGCGACCTGGACGCTCTCGACAAATTAATTGCCCCCGATATACTTCGCCACAGCGCGGCGACGCCCGATATCATCGTTACGAACCTGGTGGAATTCAAGGCTTTTCTCAGAACCGATTTTGCGACGGTTTCAGACTCTGTGCAGACGGTCGATGTCATTTTTGGTGGCGACGACTTAGTCGCAGTCCGTGCCCGCTATATCGGTACGCAGGATGGTCCCATGGGGCCGTTCCCGGCTAGCGGCAAGAGACTCGAGTTGCCGTACGTCGGAATTCTCCGCTTTAAGGACGGTAAGGTCGTCGAAATGTGGGTTGAATGGGACAATCTCACCGCATTGTCGCAACTCGGGCACTTTCCTCCGCCCCACGAATAGATTGCCGGGCAAATTCGCCTCGCGTAATATTTTGCTTTGGTAGACAGTCGATCGCGATGCGGAGATTAGGGTGGCCACAGCTCCTGGCACAAAAGACAGCGCAGCACTGCTTCTATTCGGACCACGCGTCCGTAAGTCACCGTATTTTGACGCGACCCTCCGCTACGGCGCGAAGGCTTTCACGGTATACAACCACGTCTATCTGCCAACCTCTTATTCCAGCCCTGTTGAGGAATACTGGAGCCTGGTCAACAACGTTACACTTTGGGATGTGAGTTGCCAGCGGCAAGTCGAAATTACCGGCCCGGACGCCTCTCGTTTTGTACAACTGTTGACGCCGCGCGACATGTCAAAATGCCAGGTCGGGCAGTGCCAGTACCTGGTTCTCACCAATCAGGACGGCGGTATCGTCAACGATGCAGTGCTGTTGCGCATCTCGGAGGATCAGTACTGGCTGTCTCCGGGCGATGGCGATGTGCTGATGTGGGCCACGGGCGTTGCCGTTAACAGTGGCATGGATATCGATATTTTCGAACCGGACGTTTCGCCATTGCAATTGCAAGGCCCGAACTCTCCACATGTCGCACGCGATCTGTTCGGTGCCTGGGCACTCGACCTTAAGTACTACTGGCTACGAGAAACGACTCTGGATGGCATACCGTTGCTTGTTTCTCGCACCGGCTGGAGCGGCGAACTCGGCTATGAAATCTACTTGCGCGACTCGAAATTCGGCGACCAGCTGTGGGAGCGCATCATGGCGGCAGGCAAACCCTACGGAATTGCAGCAACTGCCCCGAACACCATTCGCAGTATTGAAGGTGGTTTGTTGTCCTATTTATCGGATATTTCACAGCGTGATAATCCTTTCACCATTGGCATGGACAAATTCATCGACCTCGACCAGAGCGATGACTTTATCGGCAGAGACGCACTTAAGAAAATTGAGGCGGACGGCGCTAAACGCAGACTCGTTGGCATCGAGATTTCCGGCGATCCGCTGCTCGCATCAAACGAACACTTTTGGAAGGCGCTGAGTAACGGCCACAAGATCGGACATGTGACTCGCTGTGCCCACTCGCCACGATTGAAGAAAAATATCGGCTGGGCGAATGTTGCGATCGAATTCGCAAGGGTCGGCACCCAGATAAGCGTCGCAGCACCGGAGGGGCCGCGTGCCGCCGTCGTCTGCGAAGCGCCCTGGATCAAACCGGAAATAACAATTCCGCCGCTGGACTAGTTATCCAAGCGCGCGAATAACGTGCGTGTCTCGTACATGATATATCCAGTGTCATCGGGATCCGCTTGCGGTCGAGTGTAGATACTCGAAGCTTCTTTAACACACTCGTCGTAGTGCTCGCTGCGGAAATTTTCGTAAGTGCAATTCAGTGCTTGTTTTACGCCACTTGTTAGCCAACCTGGATCCTCTTCGATCGCAGGCGTTGGTGCGCTTCTGTTGACGGGGTTGGTCTGCACAGGCGCCACCTCAACCACAGGAGGATTCAGTTCTTCGGGCAGCGTGCGAAGATCACTAGCCAGAAAGAATGCACCCGCGATAAAAGCGAGCCGCAAAATCAAGGTCAGGTTGTCGACGAATGCGACGCACAAACGCACGAATATGGGCTCACGCGTGGTAAAGGGCTCAACGAGTCTTTTCGGCCTTTGTCTTGGCATGCGCATTCAGGGGCCCAGCAGTTGAGCGAGCTTGTCCCTCAACTCGCCCATCTCGTAAGGCTTCTGAAGAAATCCGGCCAGACCCTGTCCGGTGAAGCGCCGCCTGGCGTCCTGCATGCTGTAGCCGCTGCAAAGGATGACGCTGACGTCGGGCTGGATATGACGCAGCTCGCCAAAGGCCTCTTCTCCGCCCATGTGTGGCATGGTCAGGTCGAGCAGAACGCAAACGATCTCCTTGCTGTGCTCGCGAAACACCTCAACCGCCTCCCGGCCGTCGGCCGCCGTCAGAGCGCTGAAACCCATACGCTCGACCATCTGTCTTCCCACGGCACAAATCGTCTCCTCGTCGTCGACGATAAGAACAGTTCCCGTCCCTTGCCATGCCGTCGCTGTACCGGCGTCACCGCCACCCGCCAGCGCGGCACCATCCTCAGACAATTCATTCGCAGGAAAGTGGACCTTGAACGTCGTACCTTTGCCGACCTCGCTTGAGATACTAATCACACCTTTGTGACCACGAATGATGCCCTGAGTTGCCGACATGCCCAGGCCGCGCCCGGTAAACTTGGTGGTAAAGAATGGATCGAAGATCTTATCGATCGTCTCGGCGTCCATGCCGGAGCCCGTGTCGGCTACTTCGAGGTAGACGTAGACCTTCTCAGTGATCGGCTCGTCAAGGCCGACGACCGCGCTGGCCTCAATCTCCTCGAGGTAAGCTCGGTCGCAGTGCATAGCACCGGTCGAGAGCGCGATGACGCCGCTCCGATCGCCGATCGCCTCCGAGGCGTTGATGATCAGGTTCATGATGATCTGGCGAATCTGTGTGGCATCACCATCGAAGGTGGGCAGGTTGTCGGCGAAGTTGTACTTAAGCACAACCTTCTTCGAGATCGAGACATCGAGAAGGTGGGCCATTTCGTCGATGAACTCACCCAGGTCGATCGGTTCGATGACGAACTTTCCCTTGCCGGAGTAGGCCAACATCTGCTTGGCCAATTCGGCGGCGCGTCTGGAGGCCTTCTCAATTTCCTCGATGTTGTCACGCGCCGCGGAGTGTGGCGAAAGACCGTCCAGGGCCAGCTCTGAGTTTCCCAGGATTACCGCGAGCAGGTTGTTGAAGTCGTGCGCGATACCGCCGGCCAACACGCCCAGGCTCTCGAGCTTCTGCGCCTGCTGAATTTGCCGTTCGAGACCCCGTTTCTCCTCCTCGGCTCGCTTGCGCTCGGTAATGTCCTGGTGGAAGGCCAGAAAGAACGACTGACCACCGAGCTCGATCAGGTTTGTCGTGACACTGAGCGGAAAGATGTGCCCGTCCTTGTGGTAGTGCTCGACCTCAAAGCGGACGATTTCGCCGTCCATTATTCGCCGAATGATGTCGCCGCGGTCTTCCAGCGCCCCATCGCGGAGTACATCGAGCTCCCTGATGTTTTTTCGACTCAGCTCTTCCACGCTGTAACCGTGCATCTCGGCAAACGCCCGATTGACCTCGGAAAATTGTCCCTCCGTTGTCATGATCAAGAGACCTTCGTTCGCCTGGTCAAACAGATCGTGGTAGCGCCGGGTGCTCTCCCCTAATGCCTCAACGGTTCTTTTGCGCTCCGTGATGTCCAGCCAGACCGTATGGAGTAGCATCTCCCCACCCTGCGGGATAGCGGTGAGAGAGACTTCGACAGGGAACACCTCCCCATCCTGGCGCCTATGATCCCATTCGAAGCGATGAGTTCCCTGGGCCAAGGCTATGTCCATCATCTCTTTCGACTTGTAATACGACGCCTTTCCATCAGACTGGAACTCCGGAGACAGCTCCGAGGGACCGGTGCCAAGCAGATCCTCCTTGGTCTCGTACTTCAGCATATTCACCGTGGCAGAGTTACAGTCGACGAACTCGTAGTCGCGAATTATCAGCATCGCATCCGCCGAATGTTCGAAGAACGTGCGATATTTCACTTCGCTTTCGCGCAGCGCTATCTCGGCGGTCTTTTGCGCCGTTATGTCGATCATCAGGCCACGCAGCCAGCGCGGCTGACCATTTTCCGTCACGACCGTAACGGTATCGCGCAGCCACACGACACGACCGCCGGCGGCGATGAAGCGGTATTCGAATTCGTGATTCTCTGCGCTACTGGTGCACGCGGCACAATATTGTACGGCCCGGTCGCGATCGTCCGGGTGAATGTGCTTCGCCCAGAAGCCGGACTCCAGCCATTCTTCGGCGCGATAGCCGAGCACGCGCTCGGTGTTGCGGCTCACCGAAACAAAATCGAATGTGGTCGCGTCAGCTTCCCAGACGATGCCATCAGTAGAGTTGACCAGATCGTTGAAGCGTTGCTCGCTTTCGTGCTGCGCCGCTTCCGCCTGCTTGCGCTCGGTGATGTCGTGAATCGAACCCACCAGAATATTGTTCCCGGAAGGATCGACGATGCGCGCCTTTCGCGTGACGATGTTTAGTGTGGCCCTGCCAGGCAGTGTGAGGGTCTCTTCGCAAACGTTCGGTATGCCGGTATCGAGAACCTGCCTATCAACGGCGAGAAAATGCTTCCTCTCTTTTGCCGGAACGTGCTCCACAAGTGTTTTGCCGATCACGGAATCGATATCCATAGCAAAGATATCGCAGAAGGCACTATTTGCGAGGACGACGCGATGGTCGTTGTCCTTGACGAAAATCGGGTCTCCGATAGTGTCGAGAATATTGATCAGCCGTTCCTGCTCATGATGCAGTTTCTTGCGTTCGGTGATTTCGCGAAACGTCACCAGGACAGTTTTCAGGGCTTTCTCTTCATCGAACTGTGGGTAGGCGTCGATCAGCATCCAGGCTTCTTCGTGGGAATCCGGGCGCTCCACTCCCACCACATAGTTCTGCAGCGGCTCCAGCGTGTTGAGGACCTGAACGACCGGGAACTCATCCACCGGCATCGCCGTTCCATCTTCGCGTTGGAATTTCCATCGTGGATCTGAAGCGACCGTGCCCGTCGCCTCATCCTTTTTCAGGCCGAGCCACTTCAGGGCCTGCCGATTGCAAAAGAGAATACTCGTATCGGCCGCATGCTCTACGACCGCAATCGGCAGCTTGTCCATAAGGTCGCGGGACCATTTCTCACTTTCCTTCTGGTCCGCGATGAGCGCTTCTACGAGTGGAAGGTCTTGGCTGTCCTTGCTCATTGGCTAGCTCTAATATCAGGTGCTTGCCCATTCCAACAGTTCTCGGTCCCAGAATATCGCCTCACCTGGATGTCGACGAGGAGAGACCGGACGCTGCGGAGCGTATGGTTCAATAGACCGTGCATTAGTTCTGCACACTCTAATACCTCAGATTACCCTCACGTATCAGTGAATGCCGCAATTTTGGCCTGAGACGCAAGTTCCGCCGCCTGGCTGATTACATCTTATCTATCGCTGCAATCAGAGTCGCGCAGGAATTCGCACAATCTCTGCATTCAACATGAGAATCTTCATGCCTGCGGCACTCTGCTTCGCAATCTGAGCAGGCGTCGCGGCAAACTGCTGCTATGCCCTGGACATAATTTGAGTTTGTGGCCAGCTGGGATGCGAGCGCATCGCACAGCGATGACATCTCGTTTACCTTTCGTGCACAGTCGGCCAGGGCCGTGTCACCGTCCTGAAATGACGCCAGACAGTGCGCCAGACACGCTCTCGCCTGCTCGGAACAATGATTGGCCGCGTGCAAAGCGTCTGGATTCTGCGGCACGTGCTTAGCATGGTCATGCCCACCCGCAGCGGCATAGGACAAACCACTAGCCAGAACCGCGCCTGCTGCGCCACTGTTTGTCAGCACAGCTCGCCGGGTCAACAGTTTGTTTTTATTTTCAGGACCAGTACCGATTCCTGCCTTCGTACTTGATTGTTGCTTGCTCATTTTCATGTCTCCTGAATTCGAATTGACTGTCGCCGGCCACCGATCAGCCGCCCTTACACTACATTCTAGCAGCTGGATTGTTAACGAAGATAAAATCCCTCAACAACCGCCGGCATTCATCCGGTGCTTCCAACGGCAGCATGTGACCGCTTTTGGGAATGATATGCAGATCCGGATTAACGAGATTTTCTACAAGTTGCATGCCCGCCCTGCGCGGCGCCATACGGTCCTCGCCGGCCAGAATAACCTGCTGCGGGCAATCGATAGCAGCGGCCGCAGCCTTGCCGTTATTGTAGGCGTCACATGCCTTAAGATCTTTTGCAAGAGCACCGGGCACATTACGCCCCATAATCTTCCAGCCGCCACCGACCATGGAGTTGCCTGGAATCGGCCCCTGGTGCAGGTGCCCGGCCCTGCCAAAGCCCCAGGACAGCATCATCGCGATGGCCGCCTCCGGATCTTTCTCGGCCGCCTCTATGAGACCGGCGTTGACCGGCGTTGCCAGCCCGCTGGCTATAAATGAAACGGAGCGAACCCTGCCTGGGTAACGTGCAACGAATTCCAGCGCCACGAGGCAACCCTGCGAATGTCCCACAAGCGAAATATTTTCAGCGCTCAATTTTTCTACGACATCGTTGAGCCAGTCCGCCATCGATTCTATCGAGCTTAGTGGCTCGCCAGCGGAGTCGCTGTGCCCGGGAAAGTCCGGCACCAGCACCGCATAGTTTCTGAACGCGAAAAAACGCGACTGCAAACCCCAAAAGGTGTGGTCCAGGCCACTGCCAGTCAAGAACAAAACAACCGGCTTGCTGTTGTCAAACGGTTTACCGCCGGTACTCGCAAAAACCTGCGTGCCGTTAAGCTCGAAATACATTGTCAGGCGTTCGCGACTTTCTTGGCGGCGCGAAAACCATCTTCGAAGTCCACCTCGATATCACCGACGTCTTCAAGGCCCACCGACAGTCTTATCATGTCTTCGGTAATACCGGCCGCGACCAGCGCCTCCGCATCAATACGCGAGTGTGTCGTTGACGCCGGATGAATGATCAAGGTTTTCGCATCGCCAACATTCGCAAGGTGCGACGCGAGGCTTAAATTTTCGATGAAAACCCTGCCCGCGTCGCGGCCGCCTTTCACGCCAAAACTGATTATTGAGCCAGCACCTTTCGGCAGGTATTTTTTAGCCAGCGCGTGGCTGGAGTGATCTGGTAAGTCAGGATGGCTAAGCCACGACACCTGCTCGTGACAGCCAAGATACTCAAGCAGCTCTTTGGTGTTCGACAGGTGTTTGTCCATGCGCAGAGATAGCGTCTCCAGGCCCTGCAACAACAGAAAAGCGTTCATCGGACTCATCGACGGCCCGATATCACGCATCGCCTCGGCACGGATTCGCATAGCGAATGCGCTCGGCCCGAACTCTTCCCAGATATTGAGTCCTGAAAACGGCGCGTAGGGTTCAGTGATCGTCGGATACTTGTCGGTTGCACCCCAGTCGAAATTTCCACCGTCAACCACTACACCCCCTATCGCCGTTCCGTGGCCACCCATCCATTTCGTCACAGAATGGATGGTGACATTCACACCGTGATCGAAACATTTGCAAAGGTAAGGCGTATTAAAAGTCGCGTCGACCATGAACGGCAGCTGCCGTTCCCGGGCGATCTCGGCAACCGCATCCAGATCCAGAATATCCAGCCCCGGGTTACCGATCAGCTCGCCGTAGATCAATCGAGTGTTGTGCCGGATAGCCGCGGAAAAAGCGTCGACATCTTTTGGGTCCACGAACGTCGTAGTAATGCCAAAACGTGGCAGCGTATTTTTCATCAGGCTGATGTTGCCGCCATACATTTGCGACGATGCGACGATGTGGTCACCCTGTCCCAGGATTGCCGTGATCGCACAAAATGTCGCAGCCATTCCCGACGCCGTACACACCGCCGCAGAACCGCCCTCGAGCGCGGCGATACGTTGCTCGAGTACAGCTACTGTCGGATTCGTAATACGGCTGTAGGCGTGCCCGCCGCGTTCGAGATTAAAAATAGACGACGCGGTGTCCGTGTCCGGAAACACATACGAGCTTGTTTGGTAAATGGGCGTCGCACGCGCTCCGAATTCGTCATCAACCGTCTGACCAGCATGCAGTGCAAGTGTGTCGAAATGCTTAAAGTGCGACATCACCTCAGACCTGCTCGAGCGCCTCGTCCAGTGCTTCGATCAGATCCTCAACATCTTCAAGTCCAACTGAAACGCGAACGAGGCCATCGATAATTCCAACGCGTTTACGTTCCGCTTCTTCGACATCCGCGTGTGTCATCGTCACAGGGTGGGTGATCAATGATTCCACTGAGCCGAGGTTCTCTGCAAGGCTGAATACTTCGATGTTGTCCATGAGTTTCTTGCCGGCGGCCAAACCACCTTTGACCTCGAACCAGAGCATCGCGCCATAACCGCTCGCCTGGGTGCTCGCTAGTTCGTGCTGCGCAAATGACTTCAGGCCCGGATAGCACACTTGCTCGACCTTCGGATGTGCTTCGAGATGTTCGGCAATTGCCATCGCATTCGCGGACTGCGCATCCAGCCGCAATGCCATCGTCTTACAGCCTTGCGATGTCAGCCAGGCAACCTGCGGCGACATGATGCTGCCGGTGCTGTTCTGGATAAAACGTACTGCTTCGTGATGTTCTTGCGTCGCACTCACCACCGCTCCGCCGACAGTCGCGTTGTGGCCGTCCATGTATTTTGTGGTGCTGTAGATCGACACATCCGCTCCAAGCTCTAGCGGCCGCTGATAGTACGGTGTCAAAAAGGTGTTATCGACGGCGTGAACTGCGCCAGCTTTCTTGGCTATCGCTGAAATACCGGCAATATCGGAACACTTCATGGTGGGGTTTGCAGGTGTTTCCGTCAGGAACAATTTTGTGTTGTCGCGTACCGCCGCCGCAACCTCATCCAGATTCGAGCCGTCAACGAAAGTAAACTCGACGCCGAAGCGGCTCAATACCTTGGTGCACAATCGATATGTTCCGCCATACGCAACATCAGAAATGATCGCGTGATCGCCGGCATTCAGGAACGCGAGCATGACGCCCTGCACGGCTGCCATACCGGTGCCGAAGCAGGAGCAGTCCACACCACCTTCGAGGTCCGTCAATTTGAGCTCAAGCGCGCGAACCGTCGGGTTGCCGGACCGAGAGTATGTATACCCTTTTGACAGGTAGCCATCGACCGATGGCTGCACATAAGTTGTTGTCTGGTAGATTGGGGTCAGGATCGAGCCGGTTAACGGATCGGGTGTGACACCTGCATGAATCTGTTTGGTACTAAAACCCATGGTTGCTGTTCCTCATCTTGGTTTCGGCGCCGATAAAGTCGCCGATTGGGGGTCAGATAGTACACCGATTTCTGCATTCCGTGCAGCCAGGATCTGACTGTGTACAAGGCGTTATATAGAGCCTGTTCTCACGCCCTTGTTCAAACCCAGGGGGTCGTCCGGATCTACGCCGTGCATGAACTGTTTGCTGCGATCCATATTAGTAAGCTGGTAAACCAGGCCCAGCCAGTTGTTAACGATTGCCTTGCCAGTATCACCCCAGGTGTTATCGACGCACACCTGTAGTCGATCGTCCGGGAATCTGGGCGCGGCGCCATTTGTTTCCCTCGCGGACGAAGCCGCTGCAATGAACTGGGAGGCAATTCCGCGGGCCTTTTCGGAAAAGTAGTTTTCCGGGAACTGTGGTGCGTCGTCACGAGCGCCGTCAAGATAACGCATTACCTCACGCTTGTACTCCTTGAGCAGGCTGATCGCATCGTATTCGGGATGACCTTGAAAATAGATAAAGCGGAACTGGTCCGGGCTCACCGCGAGATGTGCGCCAGCGTCGTCGCTGTCTACCAGAACCTTGAGGCCGGCCTGTTCTAGTTGTTCCTTGCTGACCTCATTGTAGCGAGAGTGTGGAGCATCAAATCGCGTATTGATCTCCCAGGTCAAGGGGTGTTCGGGCGCATTGATCTGGTGGCTGTAAACGCCCCACTGCTTGCCCGGCAATCGCTGTCGGTCGATGCCGTAATTGAACTTGACTAACGCATGCGTCGCAAGACATGAGCAAAGGACAGACGCAACGTTCTCATTAGCCCAGCGAACGATTTCGATCAGAGGGTCCCAAAACGGCTCCTCATCCAGCGACGGATTGGCGACATTGGCCCCTGTGATGATCAGCGCATCAAGTCCCTGTTCTCGTAAATTGGCAAACTCGAAATAATGCTGTTTGATGTGTTCGAGTGCCTCCGGTCCGCGATTCAGTTCGGGTATGGAAAACGGATAGATATAAAATTGCACGATCTGATTACAGGCCCCGACCAGCCGCATAAACTGATACTCGGTCGCGGCCAGGGCTGCATCCGGCATCATATTGAGCAAGCCGATATGCAGCTCACGAATATCCTGATGGCGCGCACGCTCCGTCGACAACACATCCTGGCCGCGATCACGGAGACGCTGAAATGTGGGCAAGCCATTGTGTGCGACGAGTGGCATAGTTTATTCGGCTGATTGCTGCTTTGCTCTCAGGTACGCGTCCAGAAACTTCGCATATGCCTCCGAGGCCGCGATACGATTGTCCTTGTTGCGGAATCCGTGGCCCTCGTCCGGGAATACAACATATTCAACCGGCACTTCGTTTTCTTTCACGGCCGCCACCAGTTCGTCGCTTTCGACCTGCAGGACTCTGGGATCGTTGGCGCCTTGCACCACTAACAACGGCTTGACGATTTGCCGGGCATGAAACAGTGGTGAAATCTTGCGGTGTCTTTCGGCATCAGTTGCCGGATCACCCATCTCGTCATACAGCGCCTCTTTGAAAGCCTCCCACCAGGGCGGGATGCTCTGCAATGTACGCTCCCAATTCGTTACGCCAAATATATTGATGCCAACATCAAAAACTTCCGGGTGAAACGTCAGTGCCGCAGCGACCATGTAGCCGCCATAGGATCCGCCGATGATGCCGATGTTGTCCTTGTCAACCCACTCCAGTGACTCCAGATAGCTGCGGCCGTTGACGATGTCGAGTAAATCTTCTTCGCCATGACGCTTATCATCCAGGTGATAAAAGGTCTTGCCATACCCGGACGAACCGCGGTTGTTGGCACCAAGAACCGCATAACCCTGGTTGACCAGATGCTGCACGAATGCCCTGTAGCCGGTGCGCGTCTGACCGCCTGGACCACCATGCACCAGAACCAGTGCCGGCACCGGATTCTCAGCGCTGGCGCCATGTGGCTTATACAGTATTGACGGTATCTCAAGGCCATCAAAACTCCGGTATCGAACTACCTCGCTGATAACCAGGTGCGCAGGGTCGATCGCAGGATTGAGCGCACTGGTCAACTGCACTGCAGACGCTGCTCCGATATCGACTACATGGATATTGGATGGCGAGTTGTCGGCATTCACGATCAATGCAAGCTGCGACTCGTTCGATGAGAAGCGGATGCTGGCGAGGTCACCGTTTGGCAACTCTGGCATGGCGACAGTTGCGCCGTGCTCTCGGTCGATGATTGTTACTTCGGTTCGGGCATCTGCGTTAACTCCCGTGACCCGGTAGTTCCCGGATGGTGAGAACCTGACGTAGCTAACATCCCAGTCATCTGTGACCAACGGACTCTTGTCACTCGTTTCCAGATCATAGCTCCAGGCCTGGCTGAACTCGCCGTGCTCGTCTGTCGAGTACACCAGCGTCTGATTGTCAGGTGCAATGTCGTACACGCCGTATTCGATATTTCCGTCGTGCGGCGTTATCAATACTGCTTCGCCCCCCTGTATGGACAAATCGACGACATAAATATCCGAGTCTGCGCTGGTGCGAGGTTTTACCAGGGCCAGCCAGCGACCGTCACCGCTGATCGCCGCGACCTGGTAGCCCGGGTTCTCGAATATCAGTTCGCGCGCATAGTCGCTGGCGGAATACCGATATAGGTCAAAACTGCTGGCATCGCGCTCGTTTGATGTCAGATAAAACGTGTCGCCGTCGCTGCTCCAGCCGCCGAAACCCGCCTTGAGCTCTTCACCGGGCGTCAGATCCGTAAGACTGCCGTCCAGTTCGCGGACCACGACATGGTTCAGCTCGTTACCACCGTTATCGAACGTAAACAGGACGCGTTCATCATCAGGGAACCAGCTGATGGCGAACATCGCGTCCGATTCCGATTCGGTCAGCGCGACCGCGTCACCACCGTCTACAGGCAACGCATAGACGTTAAAGATTCCGGACTTATCGGAATGTATGAGGAGTTTCGAATTATCGGGTGAGAAGGCCTTGCCTCCTGCCAACCCGTAGCTGGTTGTCGCGAAAAATGCTTCGGCGCTGTATTTCGGAACAGCGGCTGACTTGTCTTCAACGGCTGTCTGAGTTTCAGCTTGTTTACCGCAGCCTGTGACCAGCACGACGAACATAGCCGCAATGAATAATCTGCATTTGACTGACGTGAGCATTGTTCAACCTTTATCGACGGGAAACCAGTCGCGAAAGATAGCACGACAGGTACCGGGCATAAAAAAAGCCCGGCGCGAGCCGGGCTTTTTGGTACTGCTTGGGTGCGACAGTGTCGCGCGCAGGGCGCGTGCATGCCCTTTGGGTGCTCCTACATCATGCCGCCCATGCCGCCCATGCCACCCATGTCCGGCATGGCCGGAGCAGGTGCATCGTCCTGCGGAGCATCAGCAACCATTGCTTCGGTTGTGAGCAGCAGGCCCGATACTGAGGCAGCGTTCTGCAATGCAAAACGTGTGACTTTCGTCGGATCCAGAATGCCGGCTTCGATCATGTCGCCGTATTCGCCGGAAGCGGCGTTGTAACCGTAGTTACCCTTGCCTCCAACAACCTCATTCAGGACAACACTTGCGTCACCGCCTGCGTTGCGCACGATCTGTCGCAGTGGCTCTTCGACAGCGCGCTTCAGGATGTTAATACCAACATTCTGATCGGCGTTATCACCTTCGAGCTTCGCGATCTTGCCAACGGCACGAATCAGCGCAACACCACCACCCGGTACAACGCCTTCTTCGACGGCAGCACGAGTAGAGTGCAGTGCATCTTCAACACGTGCTTTCTTCTCTTTCATCTCAACTTCGGTAGCAGCACCAACCTTGATGACGGCAACACCGCCAGACAGCTTGGCAACACGCTCCTGCAACTTCTCTTTGTCGTAGTCTGACGAAGAATCTTCAATTTCTGCGTTAATCTGCTCAACACGGCCCTTGATGTCAGCTGCCGCGCCGGCGCCGTCAATAATCGTTGTTGCTTCCTTGGTGATCTGAACTTTCTTCGCCTGGCCAAGATCTTCGATCGTCGTTTTCTCAAGCGACAGACCCACTTCCTCAGCGACAACCTGACCACCGGTGAGAACAGCGATGTCCTGCAACATGGCCTTGCGTCGATCGCCGAAGCCCGGCGCCTTAACAGCAGCGACCTTTACGATGCCGCGGATGTTGTTCACAACCAAGGTCGCAAGAGCTTCGCCCTCAACGTCTTCAGCAATGATAAGAAGCGGACGGCCTGCTTTGGCTACGCCCTCGAGGATCGGCAGCAAATCACGAATGTTGGAGATCTTCTTGTCGAACAGAAGTACCAACGGGTTATCGAGATCAACTTGCTGACTGTTCGCATCATTGATGAAATACGGTGAGAGGTAACCGCGATCAAACTGCATGCCTTCAACGACATCCAGTTCGTTTGCGAGACCGGTACCTTCTTCAACGGTGATAACACCCTCTTTACCGACTTTTTGCATCGCGTCGGAAATGATCTCGCCGATCTCAGGATCAGAGTTAGCAGAGATGCTGCCAACCTGAGCGATCGCTTTCTCGTCTTCACAAGGTGCAGACAACTTCTTGAGTTCAGCAACCATCGCAGCTGATGCTTTGTCGATACCGCGCTTGAGATCCATCGGGTTCATGCCAGCAGCAACTGATTTCAGGCCTTCACGCAGGATTGCCTGGGCGAGAACTGTTGCAGTTGTTGTTCCGTCACCAGCAACATCAGAAGTCTGGGAAGCAACTTCCTTGACCATCTGTGCGCCCATGTTTTCAAACTTGTCGTCGAGTTCAATTTCTTTAGCAACCGATACACCATCTTTGGTGACAGTCGGTGCGCCAAAACTCTTGTCGATTACAACGTTGCGGCCTTTTGGACCCAGCGTCACTTTTACCGCGTTCGCGAGGACGTTTACGCCAGCCAGCATTTTCTGCCGTGCGTCATCGCCAAAACGAATTTCTTTAGCAGCCATCTTAGAATTCCTTAATTAAGCTTCAATTACCGCCATGATGTCGTCTTCCTTCATCACGAGCAGTTCTTCACCTTCGACTTTGACCTCTGTGCCGGCGTACTTGCCGAACAGGACCTGGTCGCCAACTTTGACGTCGAGAACACGAACTTCGCCGTTCTCGAGGATCTTGCCGTTACCCGCAGCCACGACTTCACCCTTAATGGGTTTTTCTGTCGCAGCGTCAGGAATGACGATTCCGCCGGGTGATGTGCGCTCTTCTTCCATGCGCTTAACAATGACCCGATCATGAAGCGGACGCATCTTCATGGTACATTTCTCCTGTAAACTATTGATTTATAACCGACTTAAGGCGGTTTTCCCGACCGACGTTTATTAGCACTCGGCCGCAAGGAGTGCTAATCATAGGCATCAAGCGAAGGATTTCAAGTGCTAAACCTCTAACGACTGAACAAAAAAACCGGAACTGGGTCGATGACTCTGTCGATCATTCGCGTAACATTCGCCTAATCCTGCAGGTCCATGTAACTGCAACGCTGCAAAATTTCCCTGAGTTGGACTCTATGACATTGATTCACAAAGCATTATCAACGCTGGCAGTACTGGCGCTGGCGATCACGGCGTTCGCCGCCACTGAATATCCTGCGCCACCAAAGGAAGTTTTCCGCTACGCCATTTCCGATTCCGGCGATGCGTTTGAGATCGACTGGGCTGTCGAGGACGGCGCCTACATGTACCACGGCGAGTTTCACTTCGCCGTAAATGATGCCGGAATCGTGCTCAACACTCCTGAACTGCCCAAAGGCGAAGTGCATACCGACGAATTCTTTGGTGAGCAAGTCGTCTATCGCGGCAACTTTTTTGTACGTATTCCCTACACGATCAAGGGCGCCAGGCCCGACTCGGTAGAGTTGACTATCGACAGTCGCGGCTGTCTTGATTCGGGCTATTGCTACATGCCGCAGACCTGGGTCGAAACGGTAAAACTCAAACCGGCAGGACCGAGCGGTACGCCCAAGCTGAGCCTGGGCAGCTCGATGGGAACATCCAGCGACAGCGAATTCCCTCCCGTTGACGAAGTATTCATTCCCGAAATATTCGTTGTTGACGGCAATACAGTCGAACTTGGTATAAGAGTGGCTCCCGGGTTCTATCTTTATAAAGACAAAATCTCCGTTCGCTCACTGAGTGACGATGCCAAGACCGGCCATCCCGATTTGCCGCAAGGCGAGATCAAGGATGATGAGTATTTTGGCGAGATGGAGGTTTACCACGAGAGCATTATCGCGCCAATGGCCATCGCACGAGCTACCCCCGATGCGATGGAGCTCGATATCGAGCTTAAATACCAGGGCTGCGCCGACGGCGGGCTCTGTTATATGCCGCAAACCCGGGTCTTCACAGTCAGCCTGCCTGCTGCGGCGACCGTCTCTGACCTGGCAGCAATGCCCGCAGGTAGTGCGCCGGTTAGTGAGCAAGCACGACTCGCAAAAATCATCACCAGTTCGAGTATCTGGGTCGCTGCCGGACTGTTCTTCCTCGCCGGACTGGGCCTCGCATTTACGCCTTGCGTACTGCCTATGGTTCCAATCCTGTCGGGCATCATCGCCGGCGACGGTGACAACGTCAGCTCAAAACGCGGCTTTACGCTGGCGCTGAGCTATGTCATGGGCATGGCTATCGTTTATACCGCTGCCGGCGTTGTCGCGGCTGCTGCTGGTCTGCAATTGCAAGCCACGTTCAACCAACCCTGGATACTCATATTATTCGCCGGACTGTTTGTTGTCCTGGCGCTGGGAATGTTCGGTGCCTATGACCTGCAAATGCCGAGCGGGCTACAGAGCAAATTATCCAGCGTCAGCGGCAACCAAAAGAGCGGCACCATGGTCGGCGCGTTCGTCATGGGAGCTCTGTCCTCACTCATCGTCACCGCGTGCGTCGCTCCGGCGCTGATCGCGGCACTGACAGTCATCGCGCAGACCGGCGACATGCTGCGCGGTGGTAGTGCGTTGTTCGCAATGAGTATGGGTATGGGTGCGCCGCTGTTACTGGTCGGTGCCGCACAAGGGAAACTGTTGCCAAAGGCCGGCGGCTGGATGGTCGCCGTAAAGAACTCGTTCGGGTTCATGATGCTCGGTCTCGCGGTCTGGATGCTATCGCGTATCCTGCCGGGCTCGGTCACGATGGCGCTCTGGGCTATTCTGATATTCATGGCGGGCGTCTTCATGGGCGGCTTGACGACGCTGACAACAGAATCATCCGTGCCGCAGAAACTCGGCAAGGGTTTCGGCTTCCTCGCTATTTTCTACGGCATCATTCTGTTGCTGGGATCAATGACGGGCGGCACGAATCCGCTGCAACCACTGGCAAGCATTAACTTCGCAGGTGGCGCTGCGGTCGCTGAAGCAGAGCACGAACTGCCATTCCAGCGCATCAAATCCGTCGATGACCTTGACCGGGAAATCGCCGCGGCCTCCGCCGGTGGCAAAACGGTGTTGCTCGACTTCTATGCTGACTGGTGTGTCTCGTGCAAGGAAATGGAAGCCTTTACGTTCACTGACGCTGACGTGCGAGCCGCTCTTTCGAATACTGTGTGGTTGCAGGCAGATGTCACCGATAACGACAAAGTCGATCAGGCATTGCTAAATCGATTTGGTGTATTTGGCCCGCCGACGATCATCTTTTTCGGCAACGACGGCGCGCAGCGACACGGCTACGAGGTTGTTGGCTACATGAAAGCCGAAGAATTCACGAAACATGTTCGGCAAGCTTTCTCGAGTTCGGATAGCATGTCGGCCCAGACTCATTAAGTAGCAGGAGTCACTGTGTCCAAAGCATTCTTGATCTTTACATCGGCGCTGCTTGCGATGATGGCCGGGGCGCTGTTCTACGCCGCACGCATACCGGTACAAGAGTCACAATCTGAGCCGCCGTTAGCACGACAACCTGCGGTCGCGGAAATCGTTACACATCCGTCCTTCACTTTGCCCGATGCAGGAGGCGTCAATCACGAGTTGTCTGAGTGGGATGGCAAGAATCGCATCCTAAATTTCTGGGCGACCTGGTGTGCGCCATGCCGTCGCGAAATTCCGTTGCTAAAGGCTTTTCAGGACGAGCAGAGCGGTAATGGTTTTCAGGTCATCGGTATTGCTGTGGACTTTCCGGAAGCAGTTGCAAACTACGCTGAGGCGGCACAGTTTAATTATCCGGTATTGGTTGGTGAGCAGGATGCCATGGCCGTCGCAGAGTCTTCCGGCGTCGACTTCGTCGGCTTGCCGTTCACCATGTTCGTCGCTACTGACGGCGAACTTCTGGGCGCTTACATCGGTGAGCTGCACCAGTCACACCTGGACACCATCGTCGACGTAATGACGCGCCTTGAACGCGCCGAGATATCGAAAGACGACGCCCGCGTCGCGCTGGATATGCTCTGAGCCCAGACCTTGCAAAAGGGGTCTGACCCCTTTCCGGGGACGAAAGTTGTAGTAAATCGCGATAAAAGGGTTAGAATTGCGGCCATCTTCGGCTATCTGGTTGCGAACCCCGCGAAATGCCCTCTTTATTGCTGATCAACGGCCCCAATCTGAACCTGCTCGGTTCACGCGAACCCGATGTCTACGGCGTGACCAAGCTTGCCGACATCGAAAAGCGCTGTGTTGGGGTTGCCGGTGAGCTTGGACATGAGCTGCAGTGCTTTCAGAGTAACGCCGAGCATGAGCTCATCGACAGGGTCCAGCAGGCTGCTGCCGAAGACGTTAATTTTATCATCCTGAACCCCGGTGGCTTTACGCATACAAGTGTTGCGTTGCGAGACGCCTTCCTGGCCGTTCAGATTCCGTTTATCGAAATGCACCTGAGCAATACGTTTGCGCGGGAAGAATTTCGGCACTCAAGTTATTTCAGTGACATCGCAACTAGCTGCTTGTTCGGTTTTGGGGCTTTCGGTTATGAACTCGCCCTGCAGGCGGCCGACCGGCACATCAGCAAGAGCTGAGGAAAAAATAATGGATATAAGAAAAGTAAAAAAACTCATTGAGTTGTTGGACGAGTCCGGCATCGCCGAAATTGAAATTACCGAGGGAGAGGAGTCGGTACGCATTAGTCGCTACGCACCTGGTGCGGCGACCGCTCCGGCACCAGTTGCTATAGCCGCGCCGGTCGCCGCCGTGCCGGTCGCAGCTACCGCAGCACCGGCTGAAGCCGCCGAACCGGAAGAAGACGGCTTCGAAGTCACCGCGCCGATGGTGGGCACATTCTATGCGGCATCGTCACCGGGCGCCGCTCCCTACGTTCAGGTCGGCGATCGAGTGAACGAGGGTGACACCTTATGCATCATCGAGGCAATGAAGATGATGAACCAGATCGAGTCTGACGTTTCGGGTGCTGTAAAATCGATTCGAATGCAAAACGGTGAGCCCGTCGAATTTGGTCAAACGCTGATCGTTATTGACCAACGCCAGAACGACTAGGTGGCATTCCGACATGCTTGAAAAAATCGTTATAGCCAATCGTGGTGAGATTGCACTTCGCGTGCTGCGCGCCTGCCGCGAAATGGGCATTAAGACGGTTGCCGTTCACTCGACGGCAGACAATAATCTTAAGCACGTATTGCTGGCCGACGAAACTGTTTGCATCGGCCCGCCGCAATCTATTGATAGCTACCTGAATATGCCTGCCATTATCAGTGCCGCCGAGGTTACGGACGCGACGGGTATCCACCCGGGCTATGGCTTTCTGTCCGAGAACGCGGACTTTGCCGAACGCGTCGAATCCAGTGGCTTCACCTTCATAGGACCAAGAGCAGATGCCATTCGCCTGATGGGTGACAAGGTGTCCGCGATCGCGTCTATGAAGAAAGCCGGTGTTCCTTGTGTGCCGGGCTCAGACGGGCCGTTGGGTGAAGATCCCGACGAGAATATGCGTATAGCGAGGGAAATCGGCTATCCGATCATCATCAAAGCATCGGGCGGTGGCGGCGGGCGCGGAATGCGCGTCGTGCATGCCGAAGCTTCATTAATTGCGGCGATCACGGTCACGAAAGCCGAAGCGAGAGCAGCATTCAACAACGACGTCGTGTACATGGAGAAATTTCTCGAGCAACCGCGACACGTCGAATTTCAGGTACTGGCTGATACCCACGGCAACGCCGTGCATCTGGGTGAACGCGACTGCTCAATGCAACGCCGCCATCAAAAGGTGATTGAAGAGGCGCCCGCACCGGGAATCACCCAAGAACAGCGTGATCGAATAGGCGAGCGTTGCGTTCAGGCTTGCAAGGATATCGGCTACCGTAGCGCCGGCACATTTGAGTTTCTGTACGAAGACGGCGAGTTTTACTTCATCGAAATGAATACGCGACTGCAGGTCGAGCACCCGGTAACTGAAATGATTACGGGCATCGATATCGTTCGCGAGCAATTACGCATTGCAAGTGGTGAAAAACTCAACATTACCCAAGACGATATAAGGATCCAGGGACACGCTATCGAATGCCGGGTGAATGCGGAAGACCCGAAGAATTTCATGCCATCACCTGGACTCATAACATTGTGGCATCCACCGGGCGGCCCAGGCATACGTGTCGAGAGCCACATTTACAGTGGCTACAAAGTACCGCCCTACTACGACTCTATGATCGGCAAAATCATTGCGCACGGGGAATCTCGTGAAGCCGCTTTTGCCCGCATGAAGAACGCGCTCAGCGAAGTTGTCATCGAAGGTATAAAGACCACTGTTCCGTTGCACCAGGAAATTTTCCAGCACGCCGCGTTTCAGGCAGGTGGTACGGACATTCATTACCTCGAGAAACGCCTGGGCCTGACCTAGTACGGAGAATTACGACGGTGGCATGGCGTCAGTTTGTGATGAATCTTGGCGCGCTGGACTCCGAGCTTGTCGAAGAAATCTTCGAGCGCTTCGGCGCCAGCTCGGTGACGCTAACGGACGCCGGAGACAATCCGGTTCTCGAGCCCGGCCCGGGTGAAACGCCACTTTGGGCAGATACTACTATCACCGGATTATTCGAATCCGATGTGGATCTGCAGCCACTGCACGACGCACTCATTACAGAACTCGAACTGGCATCGCTCCCGGTACACCACATTGAAGAACTTGAGGAGCGCGTGTGGGAGCGTGAGTGGCTAAAAGATTTTGGGCCAATGCAGTTTGGCCGCCGACTCCGGATACATCCAAAAGGCTCGGAGCCCTCCGAAAGTGACGCTGTGGTTATCCATCTCGATCCAGGTCTCGCCTTTGGCACTGGCACACATGCCACTACCGCCCTGTGTCTGGAGTGGCTGGACGGCCTCTCGCTCAACGGCAAGAGCATGCTCGATTACGGTTGCGGCTCCGGTATTTTGGCTATCGCGGGACTGAAGCTCGGCTGCGTGTCGGCGGTTGGCATGGATATCGATCCACAGGCGGTTATTGCGACCCGGCAGAACGCGGCTGACAACGAAGTTACACAAAATCTGCTGGTTTTTGCGGCGCCGGGTGAAATCGAAGGCGATTTCGATGTGGTCGTGGCTAACATCCTTGCCGGACCACTTGTTCAGTTTGCCGAATCCATCACATTAACGCTCAGAGAGCGCGGTATGCTTGCATTGTCAGGCGTATTATGTGAACAAGTCGAAGACGTAATGACAGCTTATGCGCGCTGGATCGATTTTGATGAGCCGGCGTACAGGAAGCAGGACGGCCAGGTGTGGTCGAGATTGACAGGAAAACGGAGAGCGGGCTGAGCGTGCTGGAACACTGATGTATACCCAATGCCCAGATTGTGAAATAGCGTTTAAGGTGACGGCTGATGTCTTGAAACAGGCTGCCGGCCAGGTCCGCTGTGGCGGCTGTGGCAGCCCATTTAATGCATTGG
Source organism: Woeseiaceae bacterium (assembly GCA_021773055.1). GTDB lineage: Bacteria > Pseudomonadota > Gammaproteobacteria > Steroidobacterales > Woeseiaceae > UBA1847. The sequence goes on along the minus strand of JAJFKV010000014.1, from coordinate 27,335 downwards.
CCTACCTGTCCGAAGAAATGCCTGAACGACAGGCCGCCGCAAGCACCAATGCGCCCGTGCCGGAATTGAAACCCGAAATTATCGAAACGGATAGTGGCGGTCTGCCAAAGTCCATCTCTGCAGAGCAAAGCGCGGCCTTATTGAAGACGCTCGACGAGCTCGCAGGCTCCGACATTCGCATTGAGGATACGGGCGTCGAGTGGCGAGTCCTTGACGAGGACGAGGCAGCGGCCCCGGCCGCCGATGACGATGATGCCGAAACACCCGTCGGTGAATTGCGATTCGACGACAACACACCACTGCCCGACGAATTTGGGTCTTACGAAGAATCGCTGTATACCGCGAAGGCAACTCCCGAGCTTGAGGAAGAGGCCGCCGACGATGCTGTCGAGGCAGTCCAGCCAGATATAATGTTGAGCGAGCCCGACGAGTGGACGGATATTCTCGGTGAGTTTCAGAGCCTGGCCGCGGAAGTTGCCGCGCCGATCGATGTGGAACTCGATACAGAAGCGGATACGGCGGAAGATGATGACGAGCCTGCCGATGTCGAGCTGATTGAGGAATCGAGCATCGACCAGCCACTGGATATGGATACTCAGTTTGCACTACAGGCCGAGGCAATGGGTATCGACCTCAGCGGAGTTAACGATCTCGATGGAGAGTCCGAAGAGACATTTGCGGGAGACCTTGAAGACGAACCGCTGGACGACTCCGACGAAATCCCGGACGAAGAACTGAAAACCAACCTCGAGGAAGATTCGCTCGAAAACCGGGAAGATGATCCTGAGGAAGATTTCGACGAAGAGCTGGAAGAAAGTCCTGAGGGAGACTTGGACGAAGACTTCGACGACGACTTCGACGACGACTTCGATGACGAGTCGGATGGGGACGTTGAGGAAGGCTTCGTCGATGAACCTGAGGAAGACTTCGAAGATGAGCTTGACGAAGAAGTTGAAGGGAAGTCTGAGGAAGAACTGCAACTGGCTGACGAAATCACGCAACTGAACCTGATCGATGACCCTGCCGAGCTTGTCGACGAACCCATCATTGAAAGTCATAGCATCGAAAACGAACTTGCGGGATCGCCAGGTGAGTCGCCGTCCACCGACGAAGACGAAGACGAATTAGCAGACGATGAATCGGACGAGCACTACGTGCCACCTTTGACGGAGGAAGAACAGACCGTCAACATGCAAATTGATCAGGACCTGATGGCGCTGGCTATTGAAGACGAGGATGGCTTTGCGTCAACGATTGTCATTCCAGAGAAAGACCACGAGAATAAAGCACGCGAAGAAAAGACCGAACTGGCCGACGATGATGATGAAAAAGAAAAGCCGCAGCTAGCGAACGACAGGTCTTTGTTCGAAACCATCGTCATGGAAGGCGAGTTTGTCAGCTCGGAACAGGACGAGGAAAAGCTCGCGGCTGATACAGCGGCGGCGGCTGAGCTCAATGAGCTGGCCAAAGAAAATGCAGTGGAACAAACGGCGGAATCCGGCGGCAGACGCTTTGGCATGATCGCCGGTATCGTTGTGCTGTTGTTGCTGTTCGCTGTCCAATTTATGCATCAGTCTCGCGAGGCCTTGGCCACGATACCCGCTTTCAGCAATACGATCGGCCAGATTTACCGCGTAATTGGTCAGCCGGTACAGCCGGCATGGGACATTACGGGTTGGCGATTTGAGGCGACCAAAGGCAGCACGGAAGGTGACGTAGAAGAGCTCACCGTTTACTCTCGACTGGGGAACAAGTCGGACGGACCACTGCCCTATCCGCTGATCGGAATTTCGTTGACGGACCGCTTCGAGGAAACAATCGGTAGTCGCATGCTCGATCCGGCCGAGTACTTGCCTACAGACCTTGATCCGCGAAAGCTGGTAGAACCCGGCAATACGTTTAACGCTGTAATTACGATCAAGTCGGCGACCGAGGATGCTACCGGCTTCAAGTTGAATGTCTGTTACCGTTTGTCGGACGGAGAACTGCGTTGTGCCATCGACGATTTCAAGTGAATTTGCAGCCACTTCGAATCGGACCCTACACGCTCAGCAGCCCCCTCGTTCTGGCCCCGATGGCGGGTGTCACTGACGCGCCTTTCCGGCGCATCTGCCGACGCTTTGGCGCCGGACTGACAACATCCGAGATGACCACAGCAGATACCGATCTTTGGCAGACGCCGAAATCTCGCTTTCGCCTCGACCTGGACCTTGATGCCGAGCCCGTCGCCGTGCAAATAGCTGGCTCAGACCCTCTGCAACTCGCACAAGCAGCGGTTGCCTGTGTGAAACGCGGCGCGCAGATCATTGACATAAACATGGGCTGCCCTGCCAAAAAAGTATGCAAGAAGCTCGCCGGCTCAGCGCTCCTGCAAGACGAGAAACTGGTGGCCGAGATTCTCACATCGGTAGTCGGCGCTGTTTCGGTGCCAGTGACACTGAAAATTCGCACAGGCTGGGACCCGCAACACCGTAACGCGGTCAATATTGCTCGAATCGCCGAGGATTCCGGCGTTCAATCTCTGGCGGTTCATGGTCGAACTCGCGCATGCCGCTATAAAGGTACAGCAGAATTCGAAACTATTGCGCGCGTAAAAGAGGCTGTCGGCATCCCCGTTATCGCCAACGGCGATATCAGCACTCTGAAGAAGTCGCTTGAGGTTCTGCGCCTAACAAACTGCGACGGCTTGATGATCGGGCGCGGCGCACAAGGTCGCCCATGGATCTTCCGCGAACTTGGACAACTTCTAAGTCCGCATCAGGAAAAACCGCGACTGGATAAAAACGAATTGCGTGATACTATGCTCGACCACTTGGGCGAACTACACCGGTTCTATGGGGAACTGACCGGAGTTCGAGTGGCTCGCAAGCACCTGACCTGGTATTGCAACAGCCTGGCAAACGCCGACGAATTTCGTCACCAGGTGGTGCGTGTCGAAAGTGCTTCAGAGCAAATCAGATTGACAAAGATCTACTTCGATCGAGAGAGCGGAGGTGATTCTTTGGCAGCATGATTTTCCTGGAGTTGGGGAGTAACTCTCGGTCCCTTGATGGGCCCGCGATTCAGGATTGAACCAACGTGGCAAACGATAATAATTTGAACGGCTCGCTGAAGTCGAAAAATGGCAAAAAGCCGCTCTGCAAACATACTGAAGACGCACTGGATCAATATTTCACCACCTTGAACGGCGATCGTCCGGGGGATTTGTACGATCTCGTCATTGGTGAAGTGGAACGGCCACTATTCAAGGCCGTCATGGACTTCACACAGGGCAATCAAAGCCAGGCGGCAGGCATACTCGGCCTGAATCGCGGCACCCTGCGCAAGAAACTCCGGGCTTATTCTCTCATTCGATAACACCCATCGTGGCATTCCCCCATCCTCCCAGGTGATTTGATGTTCAATGTGCGACGCGCGCTGGTCAGTGTTTCCGACAAGCGTGGATTGATTCCATTTGTTACAGGTCTTCGCGAACTCGGTGTAGAAGTTCTTTCCACTGGCGGCACCTGCCGACAACTTCGGGAAGCCGGCCTCGATATCATCGAAGTCTCCGAAAAGACAGGTTTCCCCGAGATCATGGACGGCCGCGTAAAAACTCTGCATCCGGTAATTCATGGTGGCTTATTGGGTCGTCGCGGAACAGATGAAGCCGTAATGGATGAGCACGGCATCGAGCCGATCGATCTGCTGGTCGTAAACCTTTACCCGTTTGAGCAAACCATTGCTCGCGAAGATGCGACCATTGAGGACGCGATCGAGAATATCGATATCGGTGGCCCTGCGATGATTCGTGCCGCGTCCAAGAACCACGATGGTGTTGCTGTCATCGTAGAGCCGGACGATTACGAAACCGTGCTTGAGGATCTGAAGGACAATAAACTTTCACTCGAGAGTCGCCGCCGTCTCGCTGCGCGAGCCTACGCGCACACCGCGAGCTACGACACGGCGATAACGAAATACCTGTCCGGATCTCTGGGCGACGAGGCACTCGGCCAGCGTTTTTTGTACTCGGGCAGCCTCTCGGAGAAACTTCGCTATGGCGAAAATCCGCATCAGGACGCTGCGTTCTATGCGGATCAGCAGGCACCTGTCGGCTCATTGGCCGCTGCAAGACAATTGCAGGGCAAGGCGCTTTCCTACAACAACATCGCCGATAGCGACGCAGCGCTCGAATGCGTCAAACAGTTCGATAACCCTGCCTGTGTCATCGTGAAACATGCAAATCCGTGCGGCGTTGCCGTTGCCGACAATATCCTCGACGCTTACGAGAAGGCGTTCAGGACGGACCCAACATCTGCTTTTGGCGGCATTATCGCGTTCAATCGGGCACTCGATGCCAGGACTGCTCAGGCCATTGTTGAAAAGCAATTCGTCGAAGTTATCATCGCACCCGCGATCAATGCAGATGCGGCAGATATTACCGCAGCAAAGAAAAACGTGCGGGTGCTCGCTGCAGGTGATTGGGTTGGTTCGGCCGCAGGGCAGCCCCCTGGCGTTGAACTGAAGAAAGTCTCGGGCGGCCTGCTGGTACAGAACACTGACCGCGGCGTTATCACTGGCGACGACTTGAAAGTCGTCACGGAACTCGCCCCGACACCAGAACAAATTCAGGATATGCTGTTCGCATGGACTGTAGTGAAGTACGTAAAGTCGAACGCCATCATTTTCTGCAAGAACAATATGACGATCGGCGTCGGCGCCGGCCAGATGAGCCGCATTTACAGTACAAAAATCGCGGCGATCAAAGCGGCTGACGAAGGACTTGAGATCAAGGGTTCGGTCATGGCATCCGACGCGTTTTTCCCGTTCCGGGACGGCATCGATGCCGCAGCGGAGACCGGAATCTCCTCTATCATTCAGCCTGGCGGCTCAATGCGTGATGATGAAGTGATCCAGGCGGCAAACGAACACAACCTGGCAATGGTCTTCACAGGTATGCGCCACTTTCGCCACTAAACAACCGTAGGAGCACGCCCTGCGCGTGTATGCCCTAGGGGTACCCACATGAAAATCCTTATCATAGGAAACGGCGGTCGCGAGCACGCACTCGCCTGGAAGTGCGCGCAATCCTCTAACGTCGACGAAGTCCTCGTCGCCCCGGGAAACGCGGGCACGGCGCACGAGGCCAAAGTCCGCAATGTAGCGGTCTCCTCCGATGACATTGAAGCGCTCGCGGGACTCGCCGCTGATGAGAATGTCGATCTCACTATAGTTGGCCCCGAGGCACCGCTGGTCGCCGGAATCGTCGATCATTTCGAGTCGCTGGGCCTCAACTGCTTCGGCCCAAACGCTGCGGCTGCTCAACTTGAAGGTTCCAAAGCGTTCAGCAAGGATTTTCTTGCGCGTCACAACATTCCTACTGCCGATTACCAGAACTTCACTGACCTTGACGCAGCGCTTTCCTATATTCGCGAAAAAGGTGCACCGATTGTTATCAAAGCGGACGGACTTGCTGCTGGCAAAGGCGTTATCGTTGCGATGACGCTGGAGGCGGCAGAGGCCGCGGCGACGGACATGCTCGACGGTGGCCGTTTTGGTGATGCGGGTGCACGCATCGTTGTTGAAGAATATCTCGCTGGCGAAGAAGCCAGCTTCATCGTCATCACCGACGGTTCTGCGGTACTGTCACTGGCAACGTCACAGGATCACAAAGCTCGTGACGAAGGTGACACGGGACCGAACACGGGTGGCATGGGTGCGTATTCGCCGGCCCCGGTCGTCACGCCCGAAATTGAACAGCGCATCATGAACGAGGTCATCGACCCGACGCTCGAAGGTATGCGGGCCGATGGCAATCCGTACCGCGGCTTTTTGTATGCCGGCCTCATGATCATGGCTGACGGGGAGCCGAAAGTGATCGAGTTCAACTGCCGGATGGGTGACCCCGAGACGCAACCTATCCTGTCGCGCCTAAGATCCAGTTTGGCCGATATTTGCGTAGCAACGCTAGACGGAACTCTCGCAACACAGGTGGCGGAATGGGATTCGCGCGCAGCGCTGGGCGTTGTTCTGGCGGCGGGTGGATATCCGGCGAGTTACGACAAGGGCATGACGATCAGCGGTCTCGCGGAAGCGAATAGCAGCGAGCAGAAAGTTTTCCACGCCGGCACCACCGTCGACGGTGACGATATCGTTACAAGCGGCGGGCGCGTATTGTGCGTCGTCGGCCTCGGGGATACTGTCGCAGGCGCAGCGGCAAGTGCATACGAATCGGTAGACAAGATTCACTGGCAAGACGTTTATTCGCGGCGAGACATAGGCCATCGGGCCATCACTCGTGAGCGGGGCTGAGATCAGTATGCTAAGTACGACAGAGGCAATTGAAGCCGTATTAGCTGCCACAACGGCCTCCACGACCGAAACGGTCGCGGCGGATGAATCAACTGGGCGCGTGTTGCGCCAAATTATTCGGGCGGAGCGAGATCAACCACCTTTCGACCGCGTGACGATGGATGGCATCGCATTCGCCTGGGCAGACTATGAAAGTGGCCAGCGCAACTTTCCTGTTCAGGGCATGCAAGCGGCAGGCGACGAGGTCATGACGCTTCGGGACGGGCAATGCATCGAAATAATGACCGGTGCCGCGCTGCCGGAGAACGCAAACTGCATCGTGCCGGTAGAGCGTATTGCTGTCGTTGACGGCATCGCCGAAATCGAACCCGAATACGTGGTCAAGAAGGACCGCTACATTCACCCGCGCGGATCAGACTGCGCCAAAGGCGCACATCTGTTAACGCCCGGTAAGTGTGTGTCCCCACTCGACATCGCCGTCATAGCCTCTTGCGGCGAGACGCAAGTTGATGTCGCCAAAGACCCGGTCATTCGGGTGATCTCGACGGGCAATGAGCTGGTGGCAGCCGGTCGGTCAATCAAAGCACATCAGATTCGAATGTCGAATGGTCCGGCGTTGGTGTCGTTGCTGGCCAGCCACGGCTATGATCATTGCGAGCACGATCACATCGTCGACGACATTGATGCACTTCGAGAGCGCCTCGCAAAGCACCTTGGAGAGGCCGAAGTGCTTGTCCTGAGCGGTGGCGTATCAATGGGTAAGGCTGACTACGTCCCGGCAGTGCTCGCTGATCTGGGTGTCGAGGTCAATTTTCACAAGATTAGCCAGCGCCCCGGGAAACCCATGTGGTTCGGTGTTGGTCCCGACGGCCAACTCGTATTTGCATTACCTGGCAATCCGGTTTCCGCCCTCGTGTGCTGCCGCCAATACGTAATACCTGCCCTCCGCAAAGCCGCCGGGATGACGGAGACGGCGCCCGTGTTCGCCGCGTTGGCTTCCAATGTTTCCTTTAAACCGGCGCTAACGTGCTTTCAGCCAGTAAAGCTGATCTCGGGCGCTGCCGGGCAAACTCTCGCGATTCCGGTGAAGACAAATACGTCAGGCGATTTCGCTGCGTTGTCCGCGACCGATGGCTACGTAGAGCTGCCCAAAGATCAAACCAACTTCCCGGCCGGAACCGCCGTGTTCCTGCACCGATGGATTGCCCGCTGATCACCATTCGGGTTACTGTGCAACGATGATATCTGCCGTTGATGCTCTGCAGCGCCTGCGTGATGGTAATCGCCGTTTTGTTTCTGACGAAGTCAGCGCAGAAATACAGGCGAGTCGCGAACACCACCCGGGCGCTGCGCAAGCACAAAGTCCTTTTGCGATCATCCTGGCGTGCTCGGATTCGCGCGTCCCTACCGAGCTAATTTTCGACCTCGGCATCGGCGATCTGTTCGTAATCAGGGTTGCTGGCAATATCGTCGCGACGTCGCAAATTGGCAGTATAGAATTCGCTGCCAAGCAATTCGGCACGCGACTGGTTGTCGTGCTTGGCCATAGCAACTGTGGAGCAATTATTGCAACTTTACAGGAACTCGCTCTCAAGGAGTCGCATCGCTCGCCGAATTTACGCGCCATTGTCGATTGCGTCCGCCCAGCTTTAGAACCCGTCCTGAGCGAGGACAGCGACATGGATGACGAGGCGGTAATTAGTAGCTGCGTTCGTGCCAATGTTTTTGCTTCAATCGAACGACTTCAGACCGGATCATTAATTCTCGAGCAGTTGATTGATGCGGGCAATCTGCATATAGTCGGCGCCGAATATTCGATTGAGACAGGCATTGTCGAGTTCTTCGACGACGATTGATGCTCGCCTGTGCCGGCGCTCAGCCGGTATTCCGAATCCATATGGAACTTCCCTCTTGACTGAGGTCGAACGCCCATTAGCGTATAACTACAAGGAATAGCTAACGTGCATAAGACAATATTGACCCTCATTCTTGCTGCTGCTCTCAGCGCATGTGCCAGTACTGGTTCCGAGCCCAACGCAGACCGGTCCGAAGCAACAACGGCCAAGGCCGAGAAACCGAAAATGAGTTGCCGCCGCGACAAAAGTACTGGCTCCCGCCTGGGCGAGAGAATCTGTACACCTGTCGGCGACTAGTTCGACCGGGCAAAAAAATGCGGGGCCGCAAAGGCCCCGCATCAATCGCAGTTTTCTAGAGAACCACTACCGCTTCATCGCCTCGAAGAACTTCGCATTGGTCTTCGTATCCTGCAACTTACTCAGCAGGAACTCGATCGCTGCGAGCTCATCCATCGGATGCAGTACTTTTCTAAGTACCCACATCTTTTGCAGCTCATCCGGATCGGTCAGCAACTCTTCTTTGCGCGTGCCCGAACGGTTGATGTTGATCGCGGGGAACGTGCGCTTCTCGGCGATACGTCGATCCAGATGGATCTCCATGTTACCGGTGCCCTTGAATTCCTCGTAAATCACTTCGTCCATCTTCGAACCCGTATCAACAAGTGCGGTCGCGAGAATCGTCAGGCTACCGCCCTCTTCGATATTTCGCGCAGCACCGAAGAAGCGCTTCGGACGGTGCAATGCATTAGCGTCAACACCACCGGTCAGGACCTTGCCTGATGACGGCACAACGGTGTTGTACGCACGAGCGAGGCGAGTAATCGAGTCCAGCAGAATAACGACGTCGCGCTTGTGTTCGACGAGACGCTTGGCCTTTTCGATCACCATATCAGCGACCTGTACGTGGCGACTGGCTGGCTCGTCAAACGTCGACGAAACTACTTCACCACGCACTGTACGGGTCATCTCCGTCACTTCCTCCGGCCGCTCATCGATGAGCAGTACCATCAGGTCGACTTCCGGATTATTGGCGCAGATAGCCGATGCAATATTCTGCAACAACATCGTCTTACCGGCTTTTGGCGGTGAAACGATCAGGCCACGCTGGCCCTTGCCGATCGGTGCAACCATATCGATGATACGAGCTGTAAGGTCTTCTGTACTGCCGTTGCCTTGTTCGAGCACCATGCGGTCGGTCGGGAACAGCGGTGTCAGGTTTTCAAACGGGACCTTGCTGCGCGTGTTCTCAGGAGCATCGTGGTTGATCTGGCCTACTTTCAGCAAGGCGAAATAACGCTCGCCTTCCTTCGGTGGACGGATCAGGCCCGAAACTGTATCGCCGGTGCGAAGGTTGAAGCGTCGGATTTGGCTCGGACTGACGTAGATATCGTCCGGCCCAGCCAGGTACGAGCTATCCGAGGACCGCAAGAAACCGAAACCATCCTGCAAAATCTCAAGTACGCCATCACCATAAATGTCTTCTCCATTTTTGGTGTGTGCCGTGAGAATTGCGAAGATGACGTCCTGCTTGCGCGAACGCGCGAGGTTTTCAACACCCAGTGATTCACCGAGTTCGACAAGAGCAGCGGGCGGACGGGTTTTTAGCTCCGTCAGGTTCATCATGTTTTTGCTCGCCTCGAGTTGCTCCGGGGTGATTACCTCAAGCGAACCCTCGTCATCAGGATACTCGTTCTGCGGTGGACGACGCCGGCGACGACGGTTCGGATTACCCTTACCTTTATTGCTACTCCGGTTGGATCGCGGTTTCTGTGGTGCGTTTGTATTAGACAAGAAATTTCTCTCAGATATTTGCGTCAATAAACTCGGCAAGCTGCGATTTAGACATCGCGCCAAGCTTTTGTGCCTGAACGGCACCGTCTTTCATAATGATCAAAGTGGGAATGCTGCGGATGCCGAACTTTTGTGCCGTGTTCGGGTTTTCATCCACGTTCAGTTTGACGATAGCGAGTTTGTCCGCGTATTCGTCTGCTGCTTCGTTGAGAATCGGTGCAATCATTTTGCACGGCCCGCACCACTCGGCCCAAAAGTCGATCAGTACAGCTTTTTCATTATTGCCAACGTCGGCGTCGAAAGTGCCGTCCGTGGTATGTACGATTTTGTCGCTCACCAGCATTATCCTCCAGATGAAGTGATTCGGTAAAAGTGGTATTCGCCCGTGGCCAGTTCCTCTGACGAACGAACATTGATAAAACGGATGACGCTGCCTCAACTATCAGGCACTATGTCGCAGCTTTATTGCCGACTATTTCCGGCTTCTTTCTGGATCGTAAGGAAAGCGAAACTGGCGGGTGCGACGGATGTCGCGTCGAATTAGGGCCAATTTGACCGCTTCGCGAGCCAATTTGCAAGCTTTTAACGCATATTTTCCGGTTCTTTATCTTATGTCTGAAAACCATCTGAGTGACCTCAGATTCGACTCATTGGCGCTGCATGACAGCGTGCTGGCCGGCATCCGTGATGCCGGCTTCGAATTCTGCACGCCGATTCAGGCCAGCACCCTGCCAATCGCGCTGAAACCCAATGATGTCGCGGGTCAGGCGCAAACGGGTACGGGCAAGACAGCGGCATTCCTGATCGCCGCTTTCCAGCGCTTGCTGACCAATCAGGAGGAAGCGCCGGAGGGACAGCGGCAACCACGTCTTTTTGCGCTGGCGCCGACTCGAGAACTGGCCATACAAATTGCCAAAGATGCCGAGCAACTTGGCAAACATACCGGGCTGAAAGTCGGCCTGGCGTATGGCGGCACGGATTATGAAAAACAGCGCAAGAGGCTCACGGACGGCGTTGATCTGTTGATCGGCACACCGGGGCGGATAATCGACTACTTCAAACAGGGTGTCTTCAAGCTCGACCAGGTACAAGTTGCCATTCTCGACGAAGCTGACCGCATGTTCGATCTCGGCTTTATTAAAGACATACGGTATTTGTTGCGGCGCCTTCCAAATCCGGAAAAACGACTGAATATGTTGTTTTCGGCAACGCTGTCGCAGCGAGTACTGGAACTGGCTTACGAACACATGAACGAACCGGAGCTAGTTCGAATAGAGCCGGAGAAGGTAACAGTCGACAGAGTCCGACAAGCGATTTTCTATCCCGCCAATGAGGACAAGATGCCGCTGTTGGTCGGGCTGGTCCGCGAAATCGGCGACGTTCGTATCATGATCTTTGTCAACATGAAGCGCGAGGCTGAAAAAGTTCAGGATTACCTGGAGGCCAACGGCGTCCATGCTGCCGCGATTTCCGGTGATGTGCCGCAGAATAAGCGGCAACGAATGCTGGCGGATTTTCAGGAGGGGCGGCTGCCCGTACTGATTGGCACTGATGTGGCCTCACGGGGACTGCACATTCCTGACGTGGAATACGTGATCAATTATGACTTGCCTCAGGACGCCGAGGACTATGTGCATCGCATTGGTCGAACCGCTCGGGCGGGTGCCTCTGGCAATGCGCTAAGCATGGCTTGCGAAACCTATGCTGTGTCACTGCCGGACATCGAAAAGTACATCGGCCACAAGATTCCATTTGCAAATTATGATCCCGACACACTGCCAGAGCTGATCAGGCCAAAACCACGCAAGCGCAAACCGCAACAAGGCCGCGGTGGGCGTCCCGGTGGTGGACGGTCCGGTGGTGGGCGACCTGGTGGTGGGCGCCGGCCACGGTAGGGCTGTCGCGATGCTTCGCGCGCAGGACGCGATCCTAGGTTAGTAAATCCGCGACGCGCTCTACTCCACGAAATTCAGACCCATTCTTGACCGGCTCCGTTGTATCCGGGCGCGTCACTGTGACCAGCATTTCGATGCCATACTCGTGAGCACTTCTTAGGACCGGCTGGCTGTCATCTACGAACAGCGTCGTCTCACGGTCGAACCCAATATCCTCTTGCAGGGCGCTCCAGAAATTCTGGCTCTCCTTCGCATACCCGTAGTCGTGCGAGCTGTGCAGACCGTCGAAGTATTCACCCAAACCGGTCATCGCCTCTTTTAGCGCCAGCGTATCCGGATGTGAGTTGGTCACCAGCAGAACCCGAACATCCTGTTCGTGGACCGCACGCAGAAACTCAAGGGCACCTGGCAGATAGCCAATACGGTGACTGACGTCATGGTGTAGCTGCACGACATCGATTTTCAATCGGTCGCACCAGTGATCCAGGCAATACCATTCAAGATCGCCCTGCACTGCTTCGTACTTCGACAGCAATAGCTCGCGCGCATCCTCATACGGCATATCATTTTCCACGGCGTATCGTCGTGGCACGAGCTCTTTCCACATATAGTTGTCAAACGCGAGATCGAGGAGCGTGCCGTCCATATCGAGCATCAATGTCGACGACTCACGCAAGGCTGATTGTGGATTCATTTTCATTGCTATACTGCGCGCCCCGAATGTCTGCAGGAATTTAGATGAAGTCCCTAATCGACCCCGTCGTCGCTCTGGCAATCGATGCCGGCCGTAAGATTCTTGAAGTTTACTCGTCCGACTTTGAGGTGCAAAGCAAAGATGATGAGTCGCCGCTGACGCAGGCCGACCTCGCCTCGCACTACTGCATCGTCGCGGGTCTTGAGGCATTGACTCCGGGCTTGCCGATTATTTCGGAAGAAGCCGGCCTGCCAGACTTTGAGGAACGTCGGCAGTGGGAGCGCTACTGGCTTATAGACCCACTGGACGGTACCAGGGAATTCGTCAACCGCAACGGTGAGTTCACAGTAAACATTGCCCTGATCGACAAAAAAAAACCAGTCTTTGGTGTCGTCTACGTTCCGATTCAGGGCAAGACCTACATTGGCTGTGAAGGCTTTGGTGCAGAGCGTCGCGACAGCGACGGTAGCGTGCGATCTATTCATGTTGCGGCCACCAGTTCGAACCCGGTTCGCGTTGTTGGCAGCCGTTCGCATCGCGGCGCAAGCCTCGATTCGTACCTGGACCGCCTCGGCGATTACGACATGATTCCCATGGGCAGTTCACTGAAATTTTGTGTGATCGCGGAAGGTGGAGCGGATCTGTACCCAAGACTCGGTCTCACATCGGAATGGGACACTGCGGCAGCGCAGGCTGTTATTGAACAGGCCGGTGGAAGGGTCGTGACACTTGATGGTAAGGCGATGAAGTACAATGATAAATCCGATATCTTGAATCCGCACTTCTTCGTTATCGGCGCAAGCGACAGAGACTGGTTGGCGCTGCTGCCTGACAGCGAGTAGCATGGTCGAATGACTGACAAAATCGATACCGAATCGTTTAAGGAGCTCGACCGGTTACGAGAGTTACGCGTCAGTCACAGAAACCTCGACTACCTGATTGACCGGCTGCAACACGATCCGATGGTCGACCAATTGCGCATTCGGCGACTCAAGAAACGTAAGCTCTTGCTCAAAGATATGATCATGAATCTCGAGAGTGAAATGATTCCGGACCTCGATGCCTGAGATACGTTGCCTACAGTTTGGCCCTGTTTAATCGTAGCGCGTTCGCAATTACCGATACCGAACTAAAACTCATCGCGGCCGCCGCGATCATGGGGCTCAGCAATATGCCGAAGAGTGGATAAAGCACGCCCGCTGCGACGGGCACGCCGACCGAGTTGTAAACGAACGCGAAAAACAGATTCTGGCGAATATTCTTCATCGTAGCCCGCGACAGTCGACGCGCACGAATAATGCCGCGCAAGTCGCCTTTGACGAGCGTTATTCCGGCACTTTCCATAGCGACATCCGTTCCGGTCCCCATCGCGATGCCAACGTGAGCCTGAGCAAGCGCTGGTGCGTCGTTAACACCATCACCTGCCATGGCCACTACCTGGCCGGCATCCTGCAAGCTCTTGACCGTCTCCGCTTTTTGCTCCGGCAGCACACCCGCTACAACTTCGTCCAGGCTGAGGGTGACGGCAACCGCCCTGGCCGTGGTCTCACTATCGCCGGTCAGCATTACGATTCGAACGCCTTCCCTATGCAGTGCCTCAATAGCGGCCGGTGTGGTCTCTTTGATCGGGTCCGAAACGCTGACAAGACCTGCGATCTTATCGTCGACTGCGACGAACATGACGGTCTGGCCCTTCGTACGCAAGACCTCGGCGCGTTCACTTAGACTACTTCCGTCAATGCCGAGCGACTCAAGCAACGACAGATTGCCGAGCGCTACTCGCTTGTCGTCGACCATACCGGCAACACCTTTGCCCGTTATGGACTCAAATTGCTCCACGGTCCCGAGACTGATGCCGCGCTCGCCCGCGCCGCCGACAATGGCCGCCGCCAGTGGGTGCTCACTGCCCTTTTCAAGAGTGGCCGCAAACCGCAACAGATCCGCGTCGTTCACGCCGCCAATAGTTTCAACCAGCGCCAGCTTCGGTTTGCCCTCTGTCAGGGTACCGGTCTTGTCGACGACCAGCGTGTCTACCTGCCGCATCACCTCGATCGCTTCGGCATCTCTGAACAAGACACCGAGAGACGCTCCTCTGCCCGTCGCTATCATTATCGACATCGGCGTCGCCAACCCAAGCGCACAGGGGCAGGCTATGATCAAGACTGCCACCGAATTGATCAGCGCATAAGCGAACGCCGGTGCCGGGCCGATGGCCGCCCAGATTGAGAAAGTAACGATCGCCGACAATACGACTGTCGGCACAAAGTAACCCGCTACCACGTCGGCCAACTTTTGAATCGGCGCCCGGCTACGTTGTGCCGCAGCAACCATTTGCACTATTTGTGCGAGCAGCGTATCGCCACCGACATGTCGCGCCTCAATAACGAGACCACCGGTACCGTTAACCGTCGCTCCGATGACTTTGTCACCGGCAGCCTTCCCAATCGGGATCGACTCGCCGGTAATCATGGACTCGTCTACCGCGCTGCTACCCTCAACAACCACTCCATCGACCGGCATTTTTTCGCCCGGCCGTACTCGCAGACGATTGCCGACCTGGATGTTTTGCAGCGGCACGTCATTCTCACTGCCATCAGGTTCGATCCGGCGGGCTGTCTTGGGCGCCAAGCCAAGCAGCGCACGAATAGCCGAGCCGGTACGATGTCGAGCACGCAACTCCATGACCTGTCCCAGCAATACCAGCGTTATGATGACTGCGGCGGCTTCAAAATACACGGCCACTTCACCGTGCACGTCCTGGAACGATGCCGGGAAAATAGTAGGCAGCACCGTCGCCACGATACTGTAGGCAAAGGCAACTCCGGTTCCGAGTGCAATAAGTGTGAACATATTGAAATTGCGGGTCACGACCGATTGCCAGCCGCGGACGAAGAACGGCCACCCGCCCCATAGAACCACTGGCGTCGCGAACGCGAATTCGAGCCACGTTTGTACCTGCGGCGACGCCAGGTGGTCGAACGACAGTCCGACCATTTCGCCCATCGCCAGTAACAGGACCGGCACTGACAACGTGGCGCTAACCCAGAGGCGCTGCGCCATATCGATGAGTTCCGGGTTCTCCTCATCATCAAGTGAGACCGTCATGGGCTCAAGCGCCATGCCGCAAATGGGACAAGTACCGGGTTCGTCCTGCACGATTTCCGGGTCCATGGGGCAGGTATAAGAGCTCGCGCCTTCGACGTTCGTGGGCGCATTTCGATGATCGCCGCGCAGGTAGTAAACAGGGTCCGCGCTAAACTTCGTTCGGCAACCCGCGCCGCAAAAATGGTAACTCTCACCGTCATGATCATGGTGATGTGTTGACGGTAATTTGACCGTCATGCCACACACCGGGTCTAACGCTGTTTCGCTCATGTTCTTGACCTTTCCGAAATCAGTTGTTTCTCACGCCAATAAAGGAACAGCGCAGGAATGACGATCAGGGTCAAGATCGTAGCACTGACCATACCACCGACCATCGGTGCGGCAATTCGTCGCATCACTTCCGACCCCGTGCCACTGCCGAGCATGATGGGCAACAGGCCGGCGATGATTGCGGCGACTGTCATCATGATCGGTCTGACGCGAAGTAGCGCACCGTCAAGCACCGCTTGTTGAACATCTTCCATCGTGAGCGCACGGCCCCCGGACTTCGCCGCCGCTATGTGCTCGCGCATCGCCTGATTCAGGTACACCAGCATTACGACGCCAATCTCGACCGCAACTCCAGCCAGGGCGATAAAGCCCACGCCGACAGCCACTGATAAATCGTAGTCCAGTATGTATAAGAGCCACAGCCCGCCAATCAATGCCATCGGCAGTGTGCCGATGATTATCGCAACCTCCGCAAAACGCCGGAAATTTAGATACAGCAAAAGGATAATGATCGCCAGCGTTACCGGCCCTACGACCGACAAGCGTTCCTTGGCTCGAACCATATATTCGTACTGCCCGGACCAGGCTAGCGAATACCCCGCCGGCAACTGGATGCCGTCTGCCACTACCTGCTGCGCGTCGGCGACGTATGAACCCAGATCGCGCCCGGCAATATCGACGTAGGTCCAGCCATTCAACCGTGCATTTTCGCTTTTGATTGCCGGTGGACCGTCGATCACCTTCACATCCGCGACATCCGACAACGCGATACGCGCGCCATTCGGCGTCACGATAGGTAGCAATCGCAACTGTTGCACCGAATCTCGAAACCGCTGCGGGTAACGGAGATTGACCGGATACCGCTCAAGACCTTCGACCGTCTGTGTAACGTTCATGCCGCCGACGGCCAGTTGAACGACCTCCTGAACGTCCGTGATATTCAGACCGAAACGCGAGGCACGCTTGCGATCGATATCGACATCGACGTAGCGGCCGCCGGCGACCCTTTCCGAATAAACGGACGCCGTCCCATCCACGTCGGCGAGCACCCGCTCCAGGTCCTGGCCAATACGCTCTATGACCTTCAAATCCGGCCCTGCGACCTTTATGCCAACCGGCGTTTTGATACCCGTCGCCAGCATATCGATACGGGTCTTGATCGGCATGACCCAGGCATTGGTGAGCCCGGTCAGCTTCACCGTCCTGTCGAGTTCAGCACGCAAGCTCTCCGGCGTCATGCCTTCGCGCCATTCTTCCCGTGGCTTGAACTGGATAACCGTTTCGATCATCGTCAATGGTGCCGGGTCGGTCGCCGTTTCGGCGCGACCAATTTTCCCAAACACACGTTTCACCTCGGGAATCTCACGAATCATCTTGTCGGTGTTTTGCAGAACTTCCCGTGCCTTGTCGATCGACACACCTGGGTAGGTGGTCGGCATGTACATGAGATCGCCTTCATCGAGCGGTGGCATGAACTCCGAGCCAAGTTGTGTAGCCGGCCACAAGCCAATGATCAATATGACCGCGGCCGCGGCAAGCATACCCTTCGGGAACCGAATCACAGCGTGAATCACCGGCTGGTAAATGGCGATGAGCGCGCGATTGATCGGGTTCTTGTGTTCGGGCGTCACTTTGCCACGGATGAAATAGCCCATCAGCACAGGGACCAGCGTAATGGAAAGACCGGCCGAAGCGGCCATCGCATAAGTCTTGGTGAATGCCAGTGGCGCGAATAGCCGGCCTTCTTGTGCCTCCAGCGTAAATACCGGCAGGAAGCTCAGGGTGATAATCAGTAGCGAAAAGAACAATGGAGGGCCGACCTCGGTCGCTGCATCCGCCATGATTCGCCAGCGGTTTTCATCCGTCAGCGGCTCGTTCTCAATATGCTTGTGGACGTTTTCGATCATGACGATCGCCGCATCGACCATTGCGCCGATTGCTATGGCAATTCCGCCGAGCGACATGATGTTGGCATTGATACCTTGCATCTTCATGACAATAAACGCGGTGAGAATTCCGACGGGCAGGCTCAGGATAACGACGGCCGACGAACGCAGATGAAACAGAAATACGGCACAAACCAGCGCGACAACCAGGAACTCTTCGAGCAGCTTGCCCTGCAGTGTTTCGACTGCACGATTGATCAGATCGGAGCGATCGTATGTCGTGACAATTTCGACGCCCTCAGGAAGGCCGCGCTGCAACTCTGCCAGGCGCTCTTTGACAGCATCAATCGTCTTTAGAGCGTTCTCGCCCCAGCGCATGACAACCACCCCACCGACAACCTCGCCTTCGCCGTCCAGATCAGCAATGCCACGTCGCATTTGCGGGCCGATCCTGATTTCAGCAACGTCCGACAACAACAGCGGTGTACCGTTGTCGTTAACGCCCAGTGGTATATCAGAAATATCTTCGACATTCTGCAGATAGCCACTGGCGCGCACCATGTACTCTGCTTCACCCATCTCAATGACCGAGCCGCCGGTTTCCTGGTTGCCGCGCTGAATAGCCGTCGTCAGCTTTGACAAAGGAATTCCGAAGGCACGCAACTTGTCTGGATCGACAACGACCTGATACTGACGCACCATGCCGCCGATCGTTGCAACCTCAGCAACACCGGGAACCGTCTGCAACTCGTACTTCAGGAACCAGTCCTGCAAGCTCCGCAGCTCCGCGAGATCGTTGTTACCACTTCGATCGACCAATGCGTATTCGTACACCCAGCCGACGCCGGTCGCATCCGGGCCCAGTGCTGGCTTGGCGTTACTCGGCAACTGACCGGAAACCTGGCTCAGGTACTCCAGCACGCGCGAGCGGGCCCAATACAGATCGGTCCCGTCTTCAAAAATGATGTAAACGTAGGAATCCCCGAAGAACGAGTAACCACGAACAGTGACCGCCTTGGGCACTGACAACATGGCCGTGGTCAGAGGATAAGTTACCTGGTCTTCAACAACCTGCGGTGCCTGCCCCGGAAACGAGGTTTTGATAATGACCTGCACGTCCGACAAATCCGGCAGTGCATCAACCGGAGTTTGGCTGACAGAGTACACGCCCCATGCTGTCACCAGTGAGGCCACAATAAGAACCAATACCCGATTTCCAATTGACCATCGAATCAGACCAGCGATCATTTTGACGGCTCCATGCGGGACAGGGCCGCTTCAATATTGGATTCCGAATCGATCAGGAACTGCGCCGATGTAACGACACGTTCGCCAGCTTTAATGCCATCCCGGATCGCGGTGCGATCACCGGACTCGATGCCAAGCAAGACCGGTTTGGACTGATAACGCCCACCGCCGAGATCCACCACCACACGATTCACCGAACCACCCCGAATAACGGCCTGATTGGAGACGTGCACGATTTCATCAGTTCTGCTGCCATGAATCAGCACGCGCGCAAACATATTGGGTCGCAGAAGCCCGTCCGTGTTTTCGAATCGTAGTCGGACTTTAAGCGTTCGGGTAACCGGGTCGAGTTCCGGATAAATGTAGTCAACCGTGCCGTGCAGGGTCGCGCCCGGCAGGTAATCCAGAGTCACTTCTACCGCCTGACCTGGCTCGACCCACGCGGCCTGTCGCTCAAACACCTCCGCAAGTATCCAAACATCGTCAAGCTTCGCTATTGCCATTACTTCGGAGGACGGCGTTACGAACATTCCGTGGCGAACACCGAGCTTGGCGACCACACCAGCCATCCCTGCGTAAACAGGAATACGCTGCCGGACAACCCGCTCTTTTTCGAGACGGCCGATCTCGTTCGCCGTTACCCCTAGCGCGGTGATTCGCTCCCTGGATGCCTTACGCAGCAGGTCGTTACCACTACGCAATGCCGTAAGAAATTCCTGCTGGGCATTAACAAGCGTTGGCGAGTAAAGCTCAAAGAGCAGCTGACCTTTTTCGACCGGGTCGCCTTTCGTCGTTATTGCCAGGTTTTCTATCCAGCCATCGACGCGTGTATGTATATGGTGCACGGTGTTTTCATCGTAGTTAACGTAGCCAACCGTATCGATAAGTCGGGGCAACGAACTTCGCTGTGCCACATTGGTGCGAACGCCCAGATTATTGACCAGCGTCGGATCTATCTTGACGACACCGGGCTGGCCATCGACTTCATCCGCGTAGACGGGTCTGAGGTCCATGCCCATCGGCGACTTGCCCGGCTCATCCCGGCGATAATTGGCATCCATTGGTGCAACCCAATACAGCACTTCACGTTCGGCGCCACTATCCAGGCTGCCGGGCATTCCTGGCGGCGAGTCCATCGAACGGCCGATCACGATGCCGATTACGATCGCAACAACGACCGAAATGGCCAAAGATATATTCTTGTTCATTGTGGAAACCCTCCCAGGTTGGCGAGCACGGCATAACTTTGCGCGCGCTCCACCTGCAGGCGAATGTGGTCAATACGAGTGTTCAGGTCATCGATATAGCCGCGCATCACGTCGGAAAAATCGCCCTGCTCGCTCTGGTATCCGAGCAACGAGGCTTCAGCGTGATCCTTGGTCTGATCGAGAATGCGTGTGTTATAAAGCGCCAGCCTTCGCGTCAGCTCCTGCCAGCGCGCGTACTCTGCGTTAAGCTGACTTTGCAGGCCGCGCAAGGTTTGCTCTCGAGAAGACCGGGCCGCGCTGCGCTCCTGCAAGGCCGCCGACAAGGAACTATCGACTGATTTCTTGCGAAAAAACGGCAGGCCAACCGTTACCCCTACAGTGATAAAATCAGCACGTGGTTCGCCCGATGGCAAGGAACCGTCGCGGTAGCTGTAGCCAAGATCCAGTGCCCAACCAGGCTTGGAACGCTCGGTGGCGAGATCAACACCCGCGCCTCGTGCCTCAATCTGTGAGTCGGCGGCCCGTATCACCGGATGTTGTTGTAGCATCGCTTGCATCGAATCAAGCGTCGGCATCTGCTCCCAGCTTGGAAGTCTTCTGGCTACGGGTCGCGCGGCGTCCTGACCAACCCATTCGCCAAGCACAGCCACTGCTCGCGCTCGTTGCCGCTCCATTTCAATAAGCCTGTCGTCGAGTCGACTCAGCTCAAGTTCCGCTCTCAGGACATCCTGCTGGCTCTTGCGACCAACCGCATAAAGCGATCGCGTGATCGTCGCGAGATCGTCAAAAAAGGGTCGTGATTCCAGAACCAGACCGTGTGCAAGTTCCCAGTAGTAAAGATCCAGCCACGCGCTGCGGGCAGCAGTCAGGACGTTTCGCCCCCTCGCGTCGGCATTCTCATTCATCTCACTGGCCAGGAGGTCGAACCGAAGAGTATTGATTGATCGAGTCTTGCCCGCCGGAAACGCCTGTCGCAAACCAACAGCCGCATGCGTCATACCCTCAGTCGTAAACCCGCCCGACTGTATGGGAAAATTATTCAAACCAACCCGCAGCATCGGGTCAGGCAATTCGCCAGCGACCACACCACGTTCCCTGAGCGCAGCGGCTTTGGCCTGCAGCGCTTGCTGGCCGGGTTCGGCGAGAAGCGCCCGATCCTCTGCCTCAGCCAGGGTCAGCGGAATGGATTGTTGCGCGAAAACGGGCAACGAAATAAAAGTCGTCACGACGAGCAATAAAACTCGACGAACATTTTTGTGCTCGGGCATCGGCCCGAATGGGAAATACATCAGAAAAACTCCTGCGTTGAAACCGGAAAAAAGCGGCTTACAGCGGGGAGTTAGCTAATCCAGATAGACGCAGAAAAGCTTGTGCAGCGGTGGGGAGTGGTTGCCGGGGTCCGGCGGTCGCATATCGGGCAGTGCAATGCCCACCGTGTTCAGTGACGGCCAGGCCGCTGGAAACGCAACAACGGACACATCGTCCTGGTTTTCGAACTTGCCAACGCGAAGGTCGACAGCCGCGGCTTCAAGGTCGCAGCAATCCGACTGCAGCGATCCGCAATCAGTCTCTACGGCAGCTTTGTGACCATGATGGGCCATTTGCTGCTCAGCAGCCGGCGGACAATGTGAACTGTCGTCAGAAACTTCAAATGCCATTGCGCAAGGCGTCATGGCCAGATTCAACCCGCACAGAACGAACACGCTGAATATTCGGCGTCTGGCCGAAGTTGCGGTTTTTTGTGCAAATTGCTGAATCATGGGGCCTTTTTAGTCCTTCAACGGCCCGGACGCAAGGAATTTCGTCAGGTTTTGCGCCCAATGTGGGTATCGCCGCGTTCGGCCGCCAGCATCATCTGCTTTTGCCGCTCTTCGAGACGTGCGCGCCGGTCTTCATCAGAGTCGGCTATGCACAGCGGGCAGGAGACCCCCTCCCTGTAGTCGGGCGACTGCACGTCGTTCGCGCTCAATGGCATGCGACAGGCGTGACATTGTACATAGCCACCTTCTGCCAGATCACGATCAACCGCCACCCGGCTATCGAAAACGAAGCATTCACCGTCCCACTTGTTATCTGCTTCATCCACCTCCGCGAGGTAATTCAGTATCCCGCCTTGCAGGTGATACACATCGTTGAATCCCAATTCGAGCATGAGCGCCGTAGCCTTCTCGCAGCGAATGCCACCCGTGCAAAACATGGCTAACGGCCGGTCCGTTGATTGCTCTGCGAGTTTCCTCGCGAATTCCGGGAATTGCCGAAAGCTGTCATTACCGGGGTCGAGTGCACCAGGAAATGTCCCAACCTCGAATTCGTAGTGGTTGCGTGTATCGATAACGACGACGTCGGGATCCGATATCAACTCATTCCAGCGCTTTGCATCCACATGCTCGCCAGTACCTTTATGGGGCAGGATATCGGGTCGCCCCAGGGTCACGATTTCTTTCTTGACCTTCACCCGCATGCGTCTGAACGGAGCTTCATCTGCTTCCGTCCAACGTGCATCAAGCTCTTCAGCGATACCAAACCGCCCACGAATCCAGTCCATGACCTTACGTATCGATTCCTCGCTACCTGCCAGCGTACCGTTGAACCCTTCTGTCGCCACCAGCATGGTGCCCAGCAGGTCCTGCTCATCACACAGCGCTTTTAGCTGATCTCGAAAAGACTGCGGGTCCTTGAGATCAAGGAAACGGTATAGCGAGACGACTTTCATGGGAGTTACTTTAGTCAGTGACCGTGAGCGACAAGATACTGTGGCGAATTTCCTCGCCGAGCACCAACCGGGCATCTGCGCCGATGTTTGTCAGATCATCGTCAAATTCGATGAGTCCATCGGAGTTGCGCCTGAGGACATCGAGGTCCCGCAGGGTGCGTATGAAATCGTGAAACAATGTCTTGTTGAAGAAATCCGGCGAATGTAGACCGTAGATCATCGACAAACGTTCGGCGCTTTGCTGGCACATGCTTTCGAGGCGCTGCCGCGACAGAGTCCCTGACCCATTGCGCACAAGGATCGCGATGACAAGGTAGAAACGCTGCAACATCGGCACCATCGACTGGCCCAGCATCAGTAGCTGAAAAGCCTTTTCCGACCCTGCCGGCGGTCGAACCAGAATTTTCTTGCGGCTGCCGTAGGTCAGGATATCCATGTCAATTAATGACTTGATCGCCTCCGTCGTAACGGCATCAATATCATCGGGATCCCATTTCATGCATAACTCTTTTTCCATGAATGGGTAAATCAGGCGGATCAGGCGCTGCAATTCCGAATGCTCAAGCTTCTGTCCCTGAATGAAGCAACAGGCGACGGAGGCCGGCACCGCGAGCAAGTGAATAATGTTGTTGCGGAAGTAGGTCATCAATACGGCGGTCTGTTCAGACATGCGAATGATTTCACCCATTGGGTGCGTGGAGCGACTGATGACCTTGAGTTTTTCGCCGTGCTCGATGATCTGGTCTGCACTCCAGGTGGGCAACGTGACCGAGTCCGAATACTTGAAGCGCTGCAAAATCTTCAGACTCAAATCGAGCTGCCGTCGCAGTTCGGCCACACCGATCGTTTGCTTTGGTGTCGCGAGCAACACATAAGCCAGCAAGCTGATAGGCGTAACCGCCGCTGCAGAATTGATGCCCTGCATGATCTGGGTGCCGAGTTCTTCCACGATCCCCGCCAGCCATGCCGGCCGCTCGCCATTCTCCGCCTCATAACTGCGCCACTCCGGATACAGGCGATCGAGTATGGATTCGAGTTCAATCGGCTCCGCGATATTGACGTAGACCTTGCCGAAGTGCTCCCGCAGTGATTTGACCGATCTGATGAGACCGCCAATGGATTCCTTTTTCTTTTCAGCCCCGCCAAGTTCGCTGATGAAGGAGTCGCCTTCGATCAGTTTTTCATAGCCGAAGTAAATCGGCACGAAAACGATCGGTCGACGTGGACTCTTGACGTAACTATTGACGGTCATAGCCAGCATGCCGCCTTTCGGTGACAAGAGACGGCCGGTTCGACTGCGGCCACCTTCGACGAAGTATTCCATCGAACTGCCCTTAACAAGCACCTGATTGATGTAGGCGTCAAAAACCGCCGCGTACAGTCGATTGCCCTTGAAAGTGCGCCGCAAGAAGAAAGCACCACCACGGCGAAGAATGCCGCCAACGACAGGCATATTCAGATTAATACCGGCCGCGACGTGCGGTAGATGCAGACCCTCTACATAGGTGACATAGCCAAGCAGCAGGTAGTCGATGTGACTGCGGTGACACGGTACATAGATGACTTCCTTTTCCTTCGCGACGTCGTGCAGGCGCTGCATATGATTGACTTCAACACCGTCGTAGATCTTGTTCCAGAGCCACCTCAGCAATCGCACCAGAACGCGAATTGTCGGAAATGAAATATCGGCGGCGATTTCCAGCGCGTATTTCTCGGCTTTGCGTCGTGCGACTTCCTGTTTGCGATAATCATCACCCGCTTCCGCCTTGATAACGCGGCGTACTTCGGGTGCTTGCAGCACCTGTTTCACCAACGTTCGACGATGCGACAGGTCCGGACCGACCGTCGCGGTGCGGCGTTTTCGAAAGTGTACGCGCAAAATTCTCGAGGCTTTTCGAACGGCTATTTTTGGTTCACAGCCGCCCTCGCATATGGATCGCAGTGGCAGTGCATGACTGAACCGGAGCAGTGTGTTGCGACCGTGTAATAGCGTGACGAAAAACTTTCGCGTTCTGCCAATGATGTCCCAGTTTTCGGACAGCAATAGTTTAAAAACGGAACGCTCTTTCTCGGGTGAGCGGCCCCAGTAGATTGCGACCGGAATCAGGAGCAAATCTTGCTCACATTTATCGGCCCCCTCAACCAGTCGCTTGAGCCGGCGCGATCCAATGGTACTCGGGTGGCGAGGCCAAAAGCCCTTCAGGCGTCGCATGACAACGAAACGTCTGGCTTCGCGTATGCCGCAATACTCAAATGATTCGGTCGGCGACGGCATGCCGTTTTGAGCGCATGCCCGCTCCAGCGCCAACACGTCGGCGAGACCTCCGGTCTCCAGTACGTAACAGACGGCAGCATCACTGTCGGTGATGTATTCGGCGGGAGATTCAGGCTGGATGGCAGGGCGTGCCCAGATCGAGAACACCTTCCCGAACACCCAGTATAGAGGGCGAAGTATTAGTCCTGCGATGTTCATCGCGGACAAGTCTACCCAAAAGATCAGCTCAACAGACGATTGACATTTAAGTATTTTCGGCGTTCTTTTCGCTCGATTACCGTACACTTTGCTCATGATTCGACGTATCGCTTTGTTTCTGCTGTGTCTTCCGGCTATCTCCCTCGCGGATTCCGAGGTTTACATTCAGGTATTAGGCATCGCACAGGACGCCGGATATCCACAAACCAACTGTTATCAGCCGCATTGCATGCGAGCGTGGGAAGACAAAAAACTGCGCCGGCTAGCGAGTTCCATCGCTGTGGTCGATGCCACACTAAAACGCAAGTACCTGTTTGATGCCACGCCGGACATGCGCGAGCAGTTGTACGAACTGCATAAGTCTGCGCCGGATAATGAGTACACGCTGGATGGGGTCTTTCTGACGCATGCCCACATGGGCCACTACACGGGCTTGATGCACTTCGGTCGAGAGGCGGTCGGGGCGAAAGGCGTTCCTGTTTACGCTATGCCCATCATGACCGATTACCTGTCGAATAACGGCCCCTGGGACCAGTTGGTTCGGCTCGAGAATATCGAGCTTATGCCGCTCATGGATGCAAAGCCGGTTGAGTTAAGCGAACATCTTGCCGTCACGCCGATGCAAGTACCGCACCGACAGGAATACTCCGAAACCGTTGGCTACAGAATAGATGGCCCGAACAAGTCGGCCATATTTATTCCGGACATCGACAAGTGGGCAGACTGGGCGATAGATATCCGCGAGCTCATACGCACGGTGGACTACGCACTTCTGGACGCTACATTCTTCGCCGATGGTGAGTTGAGAGGCCGCGACATGAGCGTAATCAAGCATCCGCATGTGGCGGAAAGTATGGACCTGTTTGCAGACCTGACGGATGAAGAAAAAGCACGCGTGATTTTCATTCACATGAATCACACCAATCCACTGTTGATCGACGGCAGTCCGGCGCAAAAGGAAGTGGAGCGTCGTGGGTTCCGGTTCGCCCGGGAAGGCATGCGTCTGGATCTGTAGAGCTAATAGCAAAGCCTGGAGCCATCGGGCTGCATTTCACAGCCAACCTTTACGCCATTCAATCGCAGGCAATCTCTGTACTCGCCAGATCGGCGCTTCCAACCCTCTGCCAGGCATGCGTTCGTGGCACGATCCGGTATGTACACTCGCTGCGTCTCGACAGCCCACCCAACACCATCAAAAAGCAACTGCGCGAAGTGTTTGCGTCCGTTTGACAAGTAGGCGTTGCAGCTTAAATAGAATGCCGCTACAGAGATTTGTCCGCTCTTGAACTGGTCGCATACGTATCCATAAGACCCCAAGCAATTGAGCGGGTCTTCTGTCGCGATGCATTTCCCTGGTAACGCTCTGTAATATTCAGCTTCAAGATCTTCCACTTCGGCGAATACAATCAATGGGAGCATGACGCTCAGGCAAGCGAGAACTTTCTTGTTCAATACTCTTCCTCTCTACCGGAGCAGAATGCAGACCGGCGTGCCTATCAGACGCGTCTATGTAAGAAATTCAGCCGTGGCTCGGACGGTCTGCAACAGGTCAACTGCAGTCTGCCTCTATCGTATCACCCGACCGGGGGCTTTCCGCAGCGCTGCGGAAGTTCAAATCGGGTTATTTCCAGGCCTGGTTGGGCAGCGCTAATGAAGATAAGCCGGCGCTGGTGGTTCAGACACTTTGTTTTCCCCGCTGCTCAATAATCCTCCCGCGGGAGGAATTTCGAGCACTTCGGACCAGGTGCCCTTGGGGTAAAGATTCTCATCGATCATGTCCTCTGAACTGTAACCGAACTCGGGAATGGCGATGCCGTCCGGCCTGAGGAAGGTCCAGCGGTCCTGAAAGTCTTTCTCGATTCTAAATCCGCCTTCATGCACCAGCGTGTGATGCCGCGTACACAG
>JAJFKV010000013.1 GCA_021773055.1 Woeseiaceae bacterium | reverse complement strand
CTGTGTACGCGGCATCACACGCTGGTGCATGAAGGCGGATTTAGAATCGAGAAAGACTTTCAGGACCGCTGGACCTTCCTCAGGCCGGACGGCATCGCCATTCCCGAGTTCGGTTACAGTTCAGAGGACATGATCGATGAGGATCTTTACCCCAAGGGCACCTGGTCCGAAGTGCTCGAAATTCCTCCCGCGGGAGGATTATTGAGCAGCGGGGAAAACAAAGTGTCTGAACCACCACCGCCTGCTTATCTTCATTAGCGCTGCCCGGCGAGGTGTGGAATCAAAATGAGGAGTCGCTGGGTCCGCATATGATACTCCTCTATACTCTGATACTGCCGATCACAAGCGGTCGCTGAACGAGGTTAGAACTACTCGCGAACATGTCTTATCGCCGCTTCCAGAACTTCGTCTCGACCATCTCTGATGCCCGCGCTCGTGGGTAGAACTTCAATATCGGGGACGATTCCTACTTGCTGAGTGGGAGTCTTGTCGGGATAGAAAACACCTATTCCGCTTATCGCCGTGTGATGTCCACCCGGCAATGGAATTCGAGAAACGTTGCCGTCAGCTCCGGCCGTTTGACTTCCTATAACAATAGCACCCGGAGCTGATCGAAACGCCATTGCAGTGTATTCGGCTTGGCTTTGGGTAGTTTCGTCGACCAAGATAATAATCTTTCCATCGAACGTAGGCTCTTTGGGCTCAAGTGAAATCGGCTCGGTCCAATAAAACGTCCCAGGACTGGATAGGTCGGCACTCGTAAATCGAGCAAACGGTGTACTGCTGCTGACAAGATGCTGTCCGAGGGAATACACGACAAATGATTTAGGATAGCCACGAATGTCAATTATGAGCGCATCAAAGTGTTGAACATCGTCAACATATTGACTAACGTCCGCTGTCTCGATCGTTGATAATTTGATGTACGCGATTCCATCACCGAGATCTTGAAATGTCTCGCCATCGCGATCGTGCAGAAAACCTCCTTCCCGGTTGATCGAGCGTAGCGGTATTCGCCGACTTTCTATTTCAAGCATTTCACCACTTCGTTCAACGATTGCTCGAAACGTTCCCGCTGCTCCCTGCAGGAGATAGGGAGAAATATCTCGCAGGAGTGAGGGCCTGTTCGATGCTCCATAAAATGGTGACCACTGCTCCACTAGATATTCGATCGACTCCCCATCGATAGCATGAAGTACATCTCCCGGCTGCAACCCTCCAATGTCGAAACCTTCGTTTTCGGGCAGGTCTGTGGACACTCTCAGCCTTTTCCAGACAACCGGCCTCTCTGCCACGAATCGCACCGAGAATGGCGAAGTCGCATCACCACCGGGGGGACGTGCTCGAATCCCGCTCCATAGATTCGTATGCCCATCCTGCACGCTGGCGGTAAGTGCCATCAGTGCGCGAGCATAATCATCTGGGTCATCCGCTGAATAGAATTGGGCAACGAATGATAGTAAGACTTCGTCGAAGTCAGTGTCGATCAGATCGCGGTAGGGAGACCAGTACTCGACGATACTCCAGAATCGATAAAGCGCGAGGAGGCGATATCGCCAATCCAGCTTGTCAACGGATTCGTAATTCGGCTCATTCTGAAAGATCGGGTTCCCGACTCCACTAACCTGGCCAACGTAGTGCTGCTTGCTTGGCGCCTTGCTCGATGTTTCAGCCGTAGACAGTCGTGTGCTTAGGCTGTGGCCAAGTAACGCAGAGTTGGATATCCACGACAAATCGCGACTGAGAGCAGCGCTACTTGCGGCTGCCGTGCAACTAGCGTTTTGGTCGATGCCATCAAGTTCCGCGACCCATGCGTCCAACATGACCAGCAGCTTGTCACGGTCTTGGAGCAACAACAATTCTGGGAGCCTATTCAGTAATTCAGCATCCCAATCCAGACACCCGCTCGTAACAGCAGGATGATGGTATTTCAAATACCCCCAGACTTTCCCACTCAAATAGAGATTGCCGACCCTCGTCGAATCGAGCGCGAAGGGAAGGTCTGTCTTTTCTTTACTTGGTTCAGAAAATGCGGGCGATAACAAAAACGAGAGTGCAATAAAACACAGCACGAATCGACTCAAGTCAGGCATGAAAACCTCCTATCGAGTTTCCCACCGATAGCGAATTCCGCGTTGGACTTGAGAGAACAATACCATATAAGTGTTCGACGACTGCTTGTGACCGAAACGGCATCGATCACGCTTAGACCCGAAATGGCAGCGCCGTATCCGCCTTGATTTCCTTCAATACAATATTTGATCGCACCTGCGACACACCCGGCAGCTTGAACACAAAGTCGTCAAGAAAGGCATTGTAGGCATCCATGTCTTCAACCACGACCCGCAGGTGAAAATCTGCCTCACCGCTGGTTGCGAAACATTCGAGCACTTCCGGGTGCCGTGAAACTTCGCGAATGAAGTGGTCAACATGTTTTTGCTCATGTCTTGCCAGCGAAACGTGCACCATGGAAGACAGTCCGAAGCCGGCCTTCTTCGGATCCACGATTACGGCGTAGCGGCTGATGATCCCGTCAGCCTCAAGCGCTTTGACCCGGCGCCAGCAAGCGGACGTCGACATACCAACCCGTTCTGCGAGCTCCTGCATCGTCAGGCGACTGTCGATTTGCAGTTCCGCGAGTAATTGCCGATCCTTGCTTCCGAGCACGAATTTTCTCTTTGGTAGAATCTGGTGGTTTATTTTGCCACTATTTACAATTTTTCGGTAGGTTTTTCCGAATTATTGATATTTTTCGGGATGATTGGAATCGCTACTCGGCCACTTTCTGCGACACTACGCGGATGACTTTTCCCCTTGATAATTACGAACTCGACGACCGATACCGGCGCGAATCCGGGCGGGTTTTTCTGACCGGAACGCAAGCGCTGGTCCGCATCCCGCTGATGCAACGCACCATGGACAAGGCCGCCGGACTAAATACCGCTGGCTTCATCAGCGGCTACCGTGGCTCGCCGCTCGGTTCCGTCGACCTGGAATTATGGCGCGCGAAGTCGTTTCTTGACGAGAGCAACATCGAATTCCTGCCCGCGGTTAATGAAGACCTCGCAGCGACAGCCGTGCTTGGTTCGCAGCAAGTTGAAACCGATCCGGATCGAGAGGTCGATGGCGTTTTCGGTATTTGGTACGGCAAAGGGCCGGGCGTTGATCGTGCCGGTGATGCGCTTAAACACGGCAACGCCTATGGCAGCTCCCCGCACGGTGGAGTACTGGTTATCGCGGGCGATGACCACGGCTGTGTCTCGTCATCCATGCCGCATCAGTCAGACGTCGCGTTTATGACGTTCATGATGCCCAACCTGAACCCCGCAAGCGTCGCCGAGTATCTCGAGTTCGGTCTGTACGGCCTGGCCCTGTCGCGATTCACCGGCACCTGGGTCGGCTTCAAAGCGATATCGGAAACTGTCGAGTCGGCCATGTCGATTGAGCTGCCGCCGTATCCGCAATTTATAATACCGACGGATTTCGAGCCACCCGCCGACGGCCTGCACTATCGCTGGCCCGACTTTCCAGGTCCGCAGATCGAAGAGCGCCTTGAAGCCAAAAAAGCGGCAACGCTTGCTTTCGCTGCAGCGAACCCGATCGACCGAAAGATTTTTGATGTTCCCAGTGCACGCTTCGGAATCGTAACTACCGGCAAAGCCCATCTCGATCTGATGGAAGCACTGCGACTCATCGGCATCGACAGCAGCAATGCCGACAGAGTAAGTATCGACGTTTACAAGGTGGGAATGGTCTGGCCGCTGGAACACGACGGTGCGCTCGAGTTTGTAAAAAACAAACACGAAGTCCTTGTCGTCGAAGAGAAGCGCGGAATCATCGAAAGCCAGTTCAAGGAATATTTCTACGACTATCCGGGTCGAAAACCGAAGCGCATGGTCGGCAAAGAAGATGAAGACGGCAATCGCCTGGTACCGTGGGTGGGCGAACTGTCCCCCGTGCAACTCGCCGAGATTGTGGCACGACGTCTGGATCATGAATTCGGCGGCAATACCTTCACACAGCGCGTACAACGCCTGGCAGATGACCGCGGTGCGATCATTGAAGTCGCTGGCGCCAAGCGCGTGCCATACTTTTGTTCCGGCTGCCCGCACAATACGTCAACAAGAGTCCCCGAAGGCTCAAAGGCGCTTGCTGGCATAGGCTGCCATTTCATGGCCAGCTGGATGGGTCGCGATACTGACGGCCTGATCCAAATGGGCGGCGAAGGCGTCAACTGGATTACACGCTCCAGGTTCAACGGCGGCAAGCACGTCTTCCAGAACCTGGGTGACGGCACTTTTTATCACTCCGGTTCACTGGCGATTCGGCAGGCGATCGCCGCAAAGACCAACATCACTTACAAGATCCTCTACAACGATGCTGTTGCGATGACTGGCGGCCAGCCGGTCGACGGACCGATCTCGATTCACGCCATTGCACATACCGTGCGGTCTGAGGGAGTTGATCGCATCGCGCTTGTATCGGATGAGCCCGAACTTTTTGATACCAGCGAGTTCCCACAGGGTATGACGATTTCGCATCGGCGCGAGATGGACGCCGTACAACGCGAGCTACGCGATATTCCCGGTGTAACAATCCTCATCTATGCACAGACCTGCGCGACCGAAAAAAGACGGCGGCGCAAGCGCGGCAACATGGTGGACCCGAAAAAATTTGTCGTCATTAACGACCTCGTCTGTGAAGGCTGCGGCGACTGTTCGGTGGAGTCCAATTGCCTGTCGATCATACCCAAAGAAACCGCGTTCGGTCGTAAGCGACAAGTCGATCAGAACTCCTGCAACAAGGACTATTCCTGCGTTAATGGTTTCTGCCCGAGCTTCGTGACAGTCGAGGGCGATGTTGCCCGGCACGCAGCGGCCGGTACCGCGAACCCGATCGTCACTTCGCCGGATGACTCTCTTCCCGAACCAGTGATTCCAGTTATCGATTCCTGCTTTGACCTGCTTGTCACAGGTGTTGGCGGAACGGGCGTTATTACTATCGGCGCCCTGATCACGATGGCCGCACACCTCGAAGGAAAGGGTTCCAGCGTCTTGGATTTCATGGGATTCGCGCAGAAATTTGGGCCGGTTTTGAGCTATATCCGCATCGCGTCGAGCCCTAAAGATATCAACCAGGTGCGGATCGAACCGGCTCGTGCTGATTCGCTCATAGGCTGTGATCTCGTCGTCAGCTCCTCACCCAAGGCGTCAACCACCTACCGCAAGGACTACACACGCGCCGTCGTAAATACGGCCGAAATGCTAACTGCCGATTTTGTCCAGCACAGAGATGCGAACCTGCGTGTCGATGACAGGGTCAATGCTATAGGTGATGTCATTGGAGCCGAAAACCTGTCGACGCTCAATGCCAATAAGATCGCGGACGAGTTACTTGGCGACACAATTTACGCGAACGTACTGCTACTGGGGTTTGCGTGGCAGAGCGGCCTGGTCCCTGTGTCACTCGATGCGTTACTGCGTTCGATTGAGTTAAATGCTGTCGCAGTAGATAACAACAAAGCCGCATTTACTCTCGGACGAGTCGCCGCTGTTGATCCGGGTCAGATCGAACGGGCATTGACAGGCGACGCTAGTGACGACGAAACACTCGATGCAGTCATTGCCCGGCGACGAAGTTTTCTCAAGGATTATCAAAACGAAGAGCTGGCGCTACGTTACGAAGCTCTCGTTAAGAAAGCCCACGCAAGCGAAACGGCTGTCGGTGGTCACGGTGCACTGACGGACGCGATAGCCAGAAGCTACTTCAAGTTATTGA
The DNA here is from genome assembly GCA_021773055.1 of Woeseiaceae bacterium. GTDB lineage: Bacteria > Pseudomonadota > Gammaproteobacteria > Steroidobacterales > Woeseiaceae > UBA1847. The sequence goes on along the minus strand of JAJFKV010000013.1, from coordinate 53,070 downwards.
GTTACAAGGATGAGTACGAAGTTGCACGATTGCACACCCGAACAGAGTTTATTGAAGCAACCCGCGCCGAGTTTGGTTCCAGAGCGAAGCTTCGCTTTCATCTCGCGCCTCCCATACTGAATTCAGGAAGAGATAGCCGAGGCCGACCACGCAAGAAAGAGTTCGGCGCGTGGATGCTGCCCGTATTCAGGGTACTCGCGAGTTTGCGCGGGTTGCGCGGCACCGCCTTTGACATCTTCGGGCGAACGGCCGAGCGACGCATGGAGCGCGAGCTCATCGTCGAATTTGAACGACTAATCGACGAACTATTGCCTGTGCTTCAAGAAGATCAGTTACAGAGCGCGACTGAGCTGGTACAGCTGTACATGAACATCCGCGGATACGGCCCCGTCAAAGATGAATCCGTTGACCTGGTTCGCCGTCAGGTAGCGGAACACCTGCAGGATCTGGTCTCAGTCAAAGCGGCCGCCGCCTAGTCACTCGGTTTTTGGCAGCTGCCGTGCCACCATAGGCTAATGAGTCTCGAATACGAATTTGACGCCAGGCCGGACAACGGCAAAACCTTAAGTGTGGCGGACGGGATCGAATGGCTGCGTATGCCGCTGCCCTTCTCCCTCAATCACATCAATCTCTGGCTACTCAGGGATGGCGACCGTTGGGCGATAGTCGATACCGGCGTCGGTACCGGCAAGACTCAGGATCTTTGGCGAGAAGTTTTTGTAGATGGGATGGGCGGCGATCCGGCCTCACATGTTATTGCGACGCACTTACATCCGGATCACGTGGGTTGTGCCGGCTTTCTCGCGCGACATTTTGATGTCGACTTTTGGATGCCACGCGAGGAGTACATGCTGTGCCGAATTTTGGTCGCTGACACAGGTCGTGAAGCACCCGAGGAAGGGGTACGGTTCTACAAGGACGCCGGATATACAAACGAACAGCTTGCTGGCTACCAGGCGGCATTCGGTTTTTTCGGCAAATTCGTTACGCCCTTGCCCGAGGCTTACAAGCGACTCAGCGACGGTGACAAACTCGCCATAGGTGGACACGAGTGGCAGGTAATCACGGGCGGCGGCCATTCACCCGAGCATGCCTGTCTTTACGATCGCGAACGCAATCTATTGATAGCAGGCGACCAGCTGTTGCCCACCATATCGCCGAACGTCAGCGTTTGGCCAACAGAACCTCTGGCGAACCCGTTGCGCGACTGGTTCGATTCTCTGCACAAACTCAAAGCTGCCATCTCTGAGGATGTGCTCGTTTTACCCGCCCATGGCAAGCCGTTTCGTGGTGCGTACTTTCGCATTGATGCGATGATTCGCGAGCATGAGGAACGACTTGAAGCACTGCGCGGCGCATGTACAGAGCCACAGCGCGCCGTCGATGTATTCCCGACGCTTTACAAAACCAAAATCGATGACAGGAACCGCATTATGGCGACGGGCGAGGCACTGGCGCACCTGCACTTCCTGGTCAGAACCGGCGAATTGCTGGCGGAACATCGGGACGGTGCCTGCTGGTACCGGCGGTCTTGAAAAAACCTTAAGAAACGGATGCAGCGCAATGAAACGATTTTTCAAATTCATTAAAACAACCGCTATTGGCGGTTTACTGGTTATCGTACCGATCACGATCATCCTGTTCGTGATGGCGCAGTTGTTCTACGGACTTTTTTCCCTGTCACAGTCACTGGTCCTGGAACTCGGCCTGCAGGTCAATGATGCGTTGATCATGGTCGGCATAGCGCTCGCCGTACTGCTCGGGCTTTGCTTTGCAACGGGTCTCGTGGTGCAAACGAAACTCGGCACCGCTCTCAGGAACTGGATGAACAGCAATGTCGCTCGCCGCATTCCCATGTATAACGCTATTTCCAGTCTGACCAGGCGCTTCGCCGGACTTGAAGGCAATCAGTTCGCACCCGTTGAAGTGGACCTTTACGACTCATCCGCTCGCGCCGTGGGCTTTCTGATCGAGGATCTGCCGGACGATCGCTGTACGGTTTTCATACCCTCAGCGCCTGTCGCCACGATCGGCACCATCTATGTCGTGGAGCAACAAAAGATCCGCAAACTGGACGCATCCGTCACCGATACACTGGCAGCAATTTCACAATGGGGTGTCGATACCGACAAGTTGTATCCGTAGCAATCACTGCCGCTATCGGGTAATCGATGGCTGTGATACCTTACGCGGCGTCGATAAAGCCCCTTTCGAGAGCGTTTTCATGCCCCTATTCAAGCGTACATTAAGCGAATTCGTTTTCAGACGATTCATGCTTAAGCACTATTCTTCGAATCTTCTCGTCGACATGAACCTTGTGGCCAAGGAAGACACATTGGCCTATATCAGGGACAACATGGTTGATGCGCCGTACTTCGAAAAACACCCGCAGCTGGTCAAGTACGCTCTTGACCAGGTGAACGTCAGCGGCTTAACGCTCGAATTCGGCGTTGGCCGCGGCAAGTCGATGCGCTGGATCGCACCAACCATCAATGGCGCGGTACACGGATTCGATTCATTCGAGGGCATTCAGGAACACTGGAACGGCAATCCAATCGGCGCATTCGCCCAGAAACAGATGCCCAAAGTGCCAGACAACGTCGAGTTTCACGTCGGCTATTTCGATGCGACGCTACCGGGCTTCCTCGAGTCGCACAGCGACCCGATCGCGTTCTTGCACGTCGACTGTGATTTGTATTCGTCGACCGTCACTATTTTCGACCTTCTGGGGGCCAGGCTGCAGCCGGGCTCTGTCATCCTGTTCGACGAGTATTACAACTTCCATCGCTGGCAACAGCACGAATTCAAGGCGTTTCAGGAATTCGTGGAAAAGTCCGGGCTCACCTACGAATACATCGCGTATTCGGTCACCGGACAGCAAGTTGCTGTCCGGGTGCTTGATAACCCGTCTCGTTAATGCCAATAATCGGCGATGACTGAGGAAGACCAGACGGAAATTAATCGCGACGAACTGCCGTTCGCCGCGCCCTGCAAGAAGCTGTCTCCATGGGCTCCATTCGGCTGGGTAAGGGCTGGCATCCGGGACCTGATGCGGGCACCGCAACATAGCCTCGCCTACGGTGTGACTGTTGCATTCCTGATCGGCGTTGTTTGCTTGCTGGCCTGGATCCGCGGTAGTCAGTGGTTCATGTTCGCGATGCTGGGCGGATTTGTTTTTCTGGCGCCTCTAACCTGCATCGGACTGTATGCAATTAGCGCGCAACTGGAGCGCGGCCAGCCACCGGTCATGATGCGTAGTTTTCGCGCCGCCTGGCAACGTCATTTTGGAAATGAGATGGTGTTCACGCTGGTTTTGCTGGTCATCTTTCTTGTTTGGGCACGAGCTGCAGTCATGGTCAGTGTATTTTTCCCGACTGATGGCGATACAACAACAATGGATCTCGTCGGCTTTTTCACGTTTGGGACGACCATCGGTGCTGTCTTCGCCGCCATTACCTTCAGCGCCAGCGCCTTTTCGCTGCCAATGATCATGCATCGTAATGTAGACAGCATTACTGCCGTTGTTACATCGGTAAATGCGGTCCTTAGAAACAAGCGAGCGATGTTCGTGTGGCTCACGATTATCGTAGTGTCATTACTGGTTGGCGTGGCGACGGCCTTCATTGGCCTCGTGGTTATCGTGCCGGTCATCGGCTACGCCGCATGGCACGGCTATCTTGAAACGATTGATGCGGACGCGTTCCCACGACACCAGGTTGGTATAACTTCGGTCCCAAGACCGACCAACGGCGATCAGTCCGAAGATGAAGGTGAAGGCAAAGGCGCGGCACAATAGGCAGCGCCCAGGAGGCCCGGTTCATCATGAGTGATGAGCAGCGTCGGTATTCGCTCCATCAACGCGCGGTGTCGTCCCTTGTTATCAAACGCATTGCGAAATCCACTGTTTTGTAACAACTCCGGGTAGCGTTTCGCGATACCGCCCGCGAGATAGACACCGTCGGTTGCTCCCAGCGTCAAGGCGACATCACCAGCGACCTGACCCAGTATTTCGAAGAACATATGCACTGCCTCAGACGCGCGCGGGTCGCCGTCTTCGCGACTCTGAGCGAACACATCTGCTGCAGAGAGCTGAATCCGTTGCTCGCCATGAATGCGCGTCAGCGCCCAGTAAATATTTTCCAGACCGGATCCGGATACCAGGCGTTCAACCGAAACACGGTCAAATCTGCCGCGTAGTGCATCAAGAATCTCCACCTGCACTTGTGACTTCGGCGCGAAACCGATGTGACCGCCTTCGCCGACAATGGGAATGATGGTTTGTCCGCGCCGAACCAATCCGGCAATGCCCAGTCCGGTACCTGGACCGATGATCGCGATATTGAAATTGCTGTCCAATGCAGGCCGCTGTTCTGGCAGCCCGATCACCTCAGTCTCTTCCACGCCTAACTCTGGAATTGAATACGCTATCGCCTCAAAATCGTTCAGCAATCGTACTTCTTTAGCGCTGAAGCTGGCCGCTATATCTGTCGCATTCAGCGTCCAGTGGTTGTTCGTGACCTGCACCGAACCGTCGATTACCGGACCCGCTACCGCAAGACAAATGACCTCTGGTGCGGCGGCCGATAAATTGTCGAGATAATGACGAATGGCATCATCAGCAGAGGCAAAGTCCGCGCACTTGAGCGTCATCGCATCATGAAATCCTGCTCGTTCCGGGTCCGCCAGAGCAAAGCGCGCATTGGTGCCACCAATATCTGCGATCAGTAAGGTTTTGTCGGTCATGCTTTATGCTCTCACACCAGCAAGCTGGCCGCATCCGCTCCTATCTCCCGGATTGCGTCAAAATTTCCACTCTGCTGGTGCTGCCTGGGCGTAATCCATGAGCCCCCGACAGAGGTGACGTTATCCAGTTTAAGGTAGTCGACTGCATTGTCTGGCGTGACACCACCGGTTGGCATGAACCGGACTTCCGGCAGCGGCGCGCCGACAGCTTTGAGAAATGGTCGCCCTCCCGCCAACTCGGCCGGGAAGAACTTTTGTAACTGATAGCCCTGTTCGAACAACGCAATCATCTCGGAAGGTGTGGCGGCGCCCGGTATAAATGGCATCCCGTGCTCGGCCGCTGCATCGAGTAACCGCTGTGACGCACCCGGGCTGACTGCGAATCTGGCTCCCGCTGCTGCAATTTCCGCGAATTGCTCTGGCCGCCGCAGGCTACCGGCGCCGACGATCATGTCAGGGACATTTCTTGCTATCTTCTCGATACCCTGCAGTGCGTCGTCAGTTCTCAGCGTCACCTCGATGACATTAAGGCCGGAACTGAGCAAGGCTTCTGCCAATGGCACGGCGACATCGGCATTTGCCAACACGACGACCGGCACGATCCTGCTGTCAACGAGTAACTTGCTTGCATCCATAACTAAACTCCAGCGAACAGACTGGCACCGGTTTCGGCGCTACCTGCACTTTCGCGAAATACTGCGAATAATTCGCGGCCCATGCCCTGCTGTGGCGCCGCGGTGAGGCTCGCTTCACGTGACTCGATGTCATCGCCTGTAGCGATCGACAATGTGCCACCCGTGGCATCGACTGTTATCAGGTCACCGTCGCGAACCTTGGCAATCATACCGCCACACATCGCCTCGGGACTGACCTGTATGGCGGCAAGTACCTTGCCCGAGGCGCCGGACATACGCCCGTCTGTTACCAGCGCGACCTTGAATCCGCGGTTCTGCAGGACCCCCAGGTAGGGCGTCAGCTTGTGCAACTCCGGCATACCATTGGCGCGCGGCCCCTGGCAGGATAAAACAGCGACGAAGTCCTGTTCCAGATCACCGCGATTGAACGCGTCAACAAAAGCCTGTTGCGACTGGAATACTTTGGCTGGTGCCTCGATCGAGTGATACTGAGGCTCTACAGCGGAGACCTTAACGATGGCGCGCCCCAGGTTTCCTGCGACAAGCTGCAGTCCGCCCTCTGCATTAAAGGGCTTGCGGCAGGAGCGCAGTATGCTTTCATCGAGTGACTTCTCTTGTGTGTCTTTCCACGCCAGCGCGCCATCATCGATATGCGGCTCTTTGCAAAAGCGCCGGAGGCCCGGGCCCAGAATCGTATTCACATCCTCATGCAGCAATTGATTGTCCAGCATATCGGACATGATGAAACCGAGGCCACCGGCTGCCTGAAAATGATTAACGTCCGCACTACCGTTCGGATACACACGCGATAACTGCGGAATCACGTCGGACAAATCCGAAAAGTCCTGCCAGTCGATCTTGATGCCGGCCGCCGCCGCGATCGCGACAAGATGAATAGTGTGGTTTGTCGAGCCACCCGTAGCCAGAAGGCCAATGATGCCGTTAACGATCGCCTTTTCATCCAGAATCTTCGCCAGTGGCCGGTAGTCGTCACCCAGATCAGTATTGTTGAGCGCAGTGTTTACACCTTCTGCCGTCAGGTGATCTCGCAACTCTGTGCCCGGATTGATAAAAGACCCCCCCGGCAACTGCAATCCCATGAACTCCATTAGCATCTGATTGGTGTTAGCCGTACCGTAAAAGGTGCAGGTCCCGGGCGAGTGGTAAGCAGCCGATTCTGCGGCAAGCAGTTCGTCACGACCGATATTGCCGACCGCATACTCTTCTCGAATACGAGCCTTTTCCTTATTCCCCAGCCCGGATGTCATGGGACCGGCCGGCACAAATACGACGGGCAAATGACCGAATGACAGGGCTCCGATTAGCAGGCCTGGTACGATTTTGTCGCAAATACCCAGACATAAAACGGCATCAAACATGTTGTGTGACAACGCTACAGCCGTTGACAATGCGATCACGTCACGACTGAACAGGGACAGGTCCATGCCGTCCTGACCTTGCGTAATACCGTCACACATCGCCGGCACACCGCCTGCGAATTGAGCCACTGCACCCTGTCGTGCTGCCGCGTCCCGAATTAATGCCGGATAGGTCTCGAACGGCTGGTGGGCGCTGAGCATGTCGTTATACGCGGACACGATTGCGACGTTGGCCACAACATCTCCGGACAGCGCCGACTTGTCAGCTGTACCACAGGCGGCGAAACCATGCGCCAGATTGCTGCACGACAAACCTGTGCGAGTCGGTCCATCATTCGCTGCTGCCATCACGCGTTCGAGATAGGCAGAGCGGCTGTCTTTGCTGCGCCGGGCGATGCGTTGCGTTACTTTTTCTACTAAAGGATTCATTGCAACAATCTCTCAATAAGCGCTATGGCGCCCAGTAAAGGTTGACCGGAACTGTTTGCTGCTTCAGCAACGCGGCAATCGGATAGGACTTGTCGCCGGCTTGCGCTTTTTCGAAAACGCTGAGCTTTTCTGTGCCGAACATCAGCAATAAAATCTCATCGCTTTTCAATAACGCGCCGAGTGTCATGCTTATTCTCGGATGTGGGCTGGCATTGGTTCGAATCGGCATGTAAAAACGGCTGTTATCAGGATCGAGTCCGGCCTGCAGACTATCGGCATCGGGAAACAGGGACGCAAAATGTCCATCCGTACCCATGCCGACCATCGCGCATGCGAAGCCTGCAGCCGGGAGCTCAGATTGCAACGCGTCGCAACGCTCATCGACGGACAGACCATCCTGAAAGATGGACAGCACCCTCGCGGCCGCCGCATCGTCCTGCAGCAAGGTCTCACGTATCATTCGTACATTGCTATCCGCATGATCCTCCGGAACCCAGCGTTCGTCAGATAAGGCGACCTGGACCAGGGTCCAGTCAAGTGAGTATCCGGACAAGGAGTCGAAACATCTGGCCGGCGTCGTACCACCGCTAACCACAAATGTCGCCTGGTGTTCACGGCTCAGTCGCGAACCAACTAGACCGGCCATGCACGCGGCGGCGGCCGCAGAGGCAGCGTCCCTGTCGTCAAATTTGAAAACCTTCGTCATCTAGCCGTCCTGGTGCCAGGCACGACCATCACGGTCGAGCAGCATTGAGGATGCCGTCGGTCCCCAGGACCCCGAAACATACGATTCGACTTTTTGCTTCGATACCTGCCAGCCTTCAATAATGCCGTCAATCCACTCCCACGCTGCTTCCACCTCGTCACGACGCATGAACAGTGCCGAGTTGCCTCTCAGGACTTCCATCAGCAGACGCTCGTACGCGTCCGGGTAACGCACACCAAATGTCTCGGAGAAACTGAGGTCCAGCGATACCGGCCGCAGCTCGAATCCGCCCGGTCCCGGTTCTTTGGCCATAACGGAAAGCTGCACGCCTTCGTCCGGCTGTAAGCGAATGCGCAACAGGTTCGGTGAGACGTTGTATTCCTGTTCCGGAAATATTGAATGCGGAACATCCTGAAACTGAACCACGATTTCCGAATGTTTGGCCTTCAGACGTTTACCCGTTCGAAGATAAAAAGGTACACCGGACCAGCGCCAGTTTTCGATTTCGAGTTTGAGCGCAACAAAGGTCTCCGTGCTGCTGCCCTTGTCCTCCAGTTCGTCCAGATAACCCGTAACAGTTTTGCCCTTGATAGCGCCGTCTGTGTATTGGCCACGAACCGTACTGCTTTGCGCATTGTCCGCACTAATCGGTTTTAGCGACCGCAGCACTTTGATTTTCTCGTCGCGAACAGCATTTTGATCAAGGCTCGACGGTGGTTCCATCGCGAACAGGCAAACCAGTTGCAGCAAGTGGTTCTGCACCATGTCGCGTAAAGCACCAACACGGTCGTAGAACTCAACACGACCGCCGACACCGAGATTTTCCGCCACCGTAAATTGCACATGATCGATCGCGCTGCGCCGCCACAAAGGCTCAAACAAAGAATTGCCGAAGCGCAATGCGAGCAGGTTCTGCACCGTTTCCTTACCGAGGTAATGATCGATGCGATAAATCTGGTTTTCCCGAAAGCACTCGCCGACCGCATTGTTTATCTCGCGAGCAGATTGAAGGTCCCGCCCAAGCGGTTTTTCGAGGACGATGCGGCTTGCCTCTGTAATCAGCTTATTGGTCTTCAGGCCGTTCGCTATGGGTCCGAATAAACTGGGCGCGGTGGCGAGATAAGCGACCCGGATACGGTCTTCATTGCCACCCAACGCATCAACCAGCTCGGTCCAGTCACCATGCTCGAACGCATCGGCTCGCGCATAGCAAAGGCGCTCGCTGAACTTTTTCCAGTGCTTATCGTCGAAATCACCCTCGCCAAGATTGGCTCGCAACGATGCCTCTACGGTCGCCAGGTACTGCTCTTGTGAAAGCGCGCCACGGCTGGCAGCAATGATGCGGCTGTCCGGCGTGAGTTGCCCGTCACAATCGCGATGGTAAAGCGCCGGCAATAACTTACGCATTGCGAGATCGCCGGTGCCACCGAAAATGATCAGGTCGAAAGGATCGACAGGAACGAGTTGAGCCATTGAACTTCCTCGAGAATTTGTGAAAGTTTACTACAAAGACGAACAATATAGCTATTTTCTATCGCAATTTAATGTATTTTGTTGTAGCTTTACTACATGTTGACTCACATCAAACGCTCTGTGGAGGACTTAAGTCGCGCCGAAAAACGTGTTGCCGAGTGGGTGCTCGCCCACCCCAAGGAGACGCTTGGGGCGACGCTGGCCCAGGTCTCGAAAGAGTGCGGCACCAGTGAACCAACCGTCGTGCGCTTTTGCCGGCGCGTTGGTTTGGGTGGTTTCCGCGAGCTTGGCATTCGCCTCGCAGAGTCGCTCAGCAGCCCGGCCCGTTATGTGCACCGCGATGTAAGCCCGGATGATTCCTCCTCGGACGCCGTTCTCAAGGTAATGGATGCGTCCATTCAATCGCTTCTCGATATGCGTTCGCAGTTGTCGGCAATGCCCGTCGATGCGGCTGTGGCAGCGATGTCGAATGCCCGGCAAATTGCTTTCGCAGGGCTCGGTGCGTCAGGGCATGTCGCGAGGGATGCCTGGCACAAGTTCTTCCGGCTCGGCGTACCCTGCTCTTCGCTGACGGATACACCAATGATCCTGCAGTTCGCGTCGATCGCAGAACCGGATGATGTGCTGGTATTGATTTCTCATACCGGTCGCTGGGCAGAATTTACACACGCAGCAAGCGTTGCCAGCAGCCGTGGCGCGACAGTTATTGCTATTACCAATCCTGAATCCGCTCTGGCAAAAGAAGCGACCCTGCTGTTCCCCTGCCAGCTAATCGAAGATACGAGCGTGTATACGCCCATGAGTTCCCGGCTGGCACAGCTCGCGCTGCTCGACGCGATCCATGTCGCACTGGCGCTTGCCAATGGTGAAACCGCGGTTGATCGCCTGCGCACGAGCAAAAACGCACTGAACGTCAAAACCGTGTAGATTCAGTCACTTAGAGGTTTCCTGACAGAAAAAACGACGATCAACACCGGCAATTGCTGTCATGGCTGATTGTGTTTCCAAGTGGTTGTGCTAAAACAAAAAATTACGAAACACAGCAGAAGACTGGAATCGTGTCGAGTAAGATTGAAAACCCGACCTCGCGTGACATTGCGGACCTTGCCGGCGTCTCACAAGCAACTGTGTCGCGCGCACTCCGCAATTCCCCGTTAGTGCGAGAAGAAACGCGTCGGAAAATTCACGAAATCGCTCGTGAACTCAATTACTTCGTGAATCGAAATGCTGCGGGACTGCGTACCCAACAAAGCAATACCATCGCATTGCTGCTGTTCGACGAGACCGGGGGTGCTGACGCCCTGATCAATCCGTTCTTCTTATCGATGCTCGGTTACGTAACTCGCTGCGCGGCAGATCTCGGCTACGACGTACTGATTTCTCTGCAACAGGAAACCGACGACTGGCATATCGAATACCAGGCCAGCAACCGGGCCGACGGACTAATCCTGCTCGGTTACGGCGACTACCTGACTTACCGCGAGAAACTTGATGCGCTCGCGAACGCACAAACGCGCTTCATGATCTGGGGTCCGATAATCAAAGACCAGCCTGGCCATTCAATCGGCTGCGATAACATCAATGGCGGCTACCTCGCAACACGACACCTGATTCGGCTTGGACGAAAACGCATCGCATTTCTTGGCGATGCTTCGCGGCGCAGCCCGGAGCAAGCTGACCGTTACAGGGGTTACCTGAAAGCCCTGCACGGCGGCGGCATCGAAATTCACGATGAGCTAAAAGAGTACGCAGACAATCGCGAAAGTCTAGGCTACAGCGCTATCGAATCCCTGCTCGAAGACGGCAAGAAATTCGATGCCGTATTCGCAACCACTGATGTCATTGCGATCGGAGCGATGCGTGCGCTTCAGGACAAAGGCATTGACGTGCCCGGCGACGTCAGCGTGGTTGGATTCGACGATATGCCGCTCGCGTCACATGTCACACCGGCACTGACGACTATGCGGCAGAACATCCGCGAAGCCAGCGAAGGCCTGGTGCACTCGATCGTCGACCTCATCAAGGGCAAACCGGTCGAGTCCACATTAATGGCGCCACAACTCATCATTCGCGATTCCTGCGGCCATCAGCAATAGTTTCGGCCTGCCCCGAATAGCCACAACACCCCTGCGGCGGGCGCCCGCATGCAAACGTATTCATCACCTCTTACCGCTTGAAATAACTACTATTATCGCTTGACAAGGGGAGGTAAGCCCGGATGTTGATCCGAACTGTATGTGCACGAGTCGCTGTAATCGTTCTTCTGGTATCGAGCCTCGCCCCGGTACCCGCAAACGCCGGCGCCATTGACCGGGTGGAGCCACCGTTCTGGTGGCAAGGCTTTGAGAACAAAGAACTCCAGATCATGATTCATGGTCACGGTACTGCCAGATTTGATGTTGCTGTTGATTACCCGGGCATCGAGGTGAATCGGGTCGAGCCGGTGGAGAATGAAAACTATCTCTTCGTGTACGTCGCAATCGATGCGTCCGCAAAACCCGGCATTTTCGATATTGTTCTTAAGAACGATGACCTTACCGTCGTTCACGAGTACGAACTAAAACAAAAGAACCCCGACCCGGCACATACAAAAGGATTCTCGGCGGCCGACGCGATCTACCTGATTACACCGGACCGGTTTGCGAATGGTGATCTCTTGAACGACTCGGTGCAGGGTTTCGGCGACCAGCTTGATCGCGACGATGATTACGGCCGCCACGGTGGCGATTTCGCAGGACTCACGGACTCGGTGCCTTATATCCGAGACATGGGATTTACGGCCATTTGGCTGAATCCGGTCCTCGAAAACGCGATGCCCGAGGCGTCTTACCACGGCTACGCAACAACGGATTTTTATAAGGTCGACCCGCGATTTGGCAGCAACGAGCAATACCGGAGCTTTGTCACACAAGCAAAGGCCGAGGGTCTTGGCGTCATCATGGACATGATCGTTAATCATATTGGCAGCGAACACTGGTGGGTGAACGACTTGCCAACATCCGACTGGCTTAACGAGCCGGACGAACGACCGATATCGACCCACGCCAGAACCACCATTCAGGACCCGTATGCGTCGGAATTCGACAAGTCGGCCCATGCAGACGGCTGGTTTGTTGATGCCATGCCTGATCTCAATCAGCGTAACCCACTGCTCGCCGACTACCTGACACAGAATGCAATTTGGTGGATTGAATACCTTGGCCTTAGTGGTATCCGCATGGATACCCAGCCCTACCCCGACAAGCACTACATGGGTGAATGGTCGCGCCGCATCATGGAGGAATACCCGCAGTTCAATCTCACTGGCGAGGAGTGGAGCGCCAATCCGGTGATCGTGTCGTACTGGCAGCGCGGCAAGGAAAATCATGACGGCTTTGTCTCGGCAATGCCGAGTATGCTGGATTTCCCGATACAGATCGCGTTGCGAAATGTACTTAACGCACAGGAGCCTGAATGGGGCAGTGTCTGGACGCCGCTTTACGAAATGCTGGGCAACGACCACCTCTACCCGGACCCGGGAAACCTGGTGATCTTTCCTGACAATCACGATATGGATCGTATATATACTCAGGTTGGGGAAAACGATGCACTTTACCGGATGGCGATCGCGTACTACCTGACAATGCGCGGTGTCCCGCAGTTTTTTTATGGCACCGAAGTTCTGCTGTCACATCCCGGAACAACGAGCCATGGCGCCATTCGCGAGGACTTCCCGGGAGGTTGGCAAGGCGATACGCAAAACGCTTTTACGGGTGAGGGTCTGGACGACAAGCAACGTGATGCACAGGCTTTCATGCGCAGGCTCCTGACCTGGCGCAAGAGTAAACACGTCATCCATAGCGGCCAACTCATGCAATTTACGCCGATCAAGAGTGTGTACGCCTATTTCCGTTACGATGAAAATGACACGGTAATGGTCGTCTTCAACCGTGGAAATGAACTCGTGGCACTCGACATGGAACGATTTACAGAACGCCTCGGTAACAGCACGCAGGCAAGAGATGTGATTAGCGACAGAAGATTCAATATTGATGCGACACTCGACCTCGAACCCATGTCCGTCTTGATTCTTGAGGTCCAATAGATATGCCAAGACTGATCGCTGCGGTGTTGCTCGCCGCGAGCTTGTTCTCGCCAGCAGTTGCCGAGTTTGGCGAATATCAAAGCCATAAATTTGATGGCCAAACACTGGTCGTGCAGACGAATGAGGGCGAGCTTCGTGTAACGGCTGTCGATGAGGCAGCGCTCGAAGTTCACTACATTGCAACAGACAGTAAACAATTACCGTCCTTCGCTATTGCCGACAAGCCGCCCATGATAGAGCTGGCGATAACGGACTCAGAACACTCACTCGCAGTCGCTATCGACGGTCTGATAGCAGTCATCAATAAATCCCCGCTGCGAATCGACTACGCGAGCGAGGGCGAAAGTCTGTTCTCAGAAGAGCGTGGTTATTTCGCCAACGACACTGCTCGCGGTTTTCGTTTTCAACTCGACAATGGTGAAAAGATTCTCGGCGGTGGCGAACGCGTACTTGGCATGGATCGTCGTGGACATCGCATGCCGCTCTACAATCGTGCGCACTACGGCTACGAGACCGAATCAACACAAATGAACTACAGCCTGCCTGCTGTGATGTCATCGGACAGATACATGATCGTGTTCGACAACTCGGCGAGTGGCTGGCTCGATATTGGTGCTACGACGAACGACGTCCTGCAATTCGAAGCCGTCGGTGGGCGCACATCCTATATCGTGATCGCAGGAGCTGATTATCCTGCCCTGATTGAAAACTATACCGATGTGACCGGCAAACAACCATTGCCGGCACGCTGGGTGTTCGGAAATTTCGCGTCGCGCTTTGGCTATCACACGGAAGAAGAAACTCGCAATGTCATCAAACGATTCCGGAAAGCCGACATTCCCCTGGATGCTGTGATTCTCGATCTGTACTGGTACGGCCCGGACATTCAGGGCCACGTCGGTAATCTCGACTGGGACCGCAAGGCGTTTCCGACGGCCGAGAAGATGATCAGCGACTTCGCGGAGCAAGGCATCAAGACGATTCCGATTACGCAACCGTTCGTACTCAGCACATCAAAGCGCTGGCAGGAAGCGGTCGACAACGATGTGCTGGCGAAGAACGCCGACGGTAAACCGCGCCGCTTTGATTTCTATTTCGGCAATACCGGGCTAATTGATCTCTTCAACGAAGATGCCGGTCAATGGTTCTGGAAATCCTACCAGAGGCTGTTTGAGCAGGGCGCCGGCGGTACATGGGGCGACCTCGGCGAACCCGAAGTTCACCCGGATGACACCTTGCACTGGTTAAGCGATGCCGGCATTGCGGCACGAGGCGACGAGGTGCATAACGCCTACGGCCATGTCTGGGCGAAAACCGTTTTCGAAAATCAGATCAAGCAGTATCCGGACGTTCGACCGTTTATCCTGATGCGCTCAGGATTTGCGGGATCACAACGCTATGGCCTTATCCCCTGGACTGGCGACGTCAGCCGCAGTTGGGGCGGCTTCAACCCGCAAATCGAGTTAAGCCTGCAAATGGGTCTGTTCGGGCTCGCTTATACTCATTCCGATTTGGGTGGCTTCGCCGGCGGCGAAGAGTTTGACCGGGAAATGTACATTCGCTGGCTGCAATACGGCGTGTTCCAGCCCGTATACCGGCCGCACGCACAGGAGCACATTCCGTCCGAACCAGCCTTACACGATCGCAAGACCCGCAACATCGCACGCGACTTCATCAAGCTCCGCTATCGACTACTGCCCTACAACTACACACTGGCCTACGAGAACAGCACGACCGGTATGCCGCTCATGCGTCCGCTGTTTTTCGAAGACGAAAGTGACACGTCGCTGATCGATGAAAAATACGCGTATCTGTGGGGTGATGCGTTTCTGGTAGCACCGGTGCTGGAACCCGGCGTGAAGTTCGTGGACGTCGACTTACCTGATGGTGTCTGGTTCGATTTCTGGAATGACACTCGCTACGAGGGTGGCACGACGACAGCTATCCCGGTTACGCTGAAGACGATACCGGTGTTGGTGCGTGGCGGCTCTTTCATCCCGATGATCGATGACATCGACACGAGCGAAGACTACTCAAGCAAGGAGTTGACGCTGCACTACTACGCCGATGAAAGCGTGAGCAACTCCAACGGACAAATGTATGAGGACGATGGCGAAAGTCGCCTGAGCCTGCAACAAGGCCAGTTCGAATTGCTGCAGTTCAACTCGCAACGGAATGGGGACTCGCTGACGATCAACTTGCGCCGGGAAGGCGGCGAGTATGCGAACAAACCAGTGTCACGAAAGGTGAAGATACTTATTCATAACTGGACGGCGGCTGTCGACGAGGCTCGTTTTGATGGTGAGTCCATACGGGTTCGTAACAAACGCAGATCGGGGACACTGACCGTAAACGTCGACTGGGACCGGTCGACAGCGAAACTGGAAATCAACCCTCAGGAGGCGCAGGGGAAACCTGTCGTTTACCAGGTATTCACGCGCCTTTTCGGCAACAAGAACAGCAACAACAGGGACTGGGGCACGATCGAGGAAAACGGCGTCGGCAAATTCGCCGACTTCAATGACGCGGCGCTTGCGAGTCTTCGTGAGCTCGGCGTATCTCACATGTGGTACACCGGTGTGCCACATCACGTGCTCGTGAACGACTACACAAGGTACGGCATCAGCAATGACGACCCGGAGGTCGTCAAAGGCCGCGCCGGCTCACCGTACGCGGTCAAGGACTACTACAACGTCAATCCCGACCTCGCAGTCGATCCGGCGAATCGGCTTGAGGAGTTCGCAGCACTGGTCGAGCGCACGCATGCGCATGGCATGAAGGTGATCATCGACATCGTGCCCAATCATGTCGCACGCGCCTACGAATCAATCACGCTGCCGGACGGCATCGAGAATCTGGGCGCCAGCGACGACTCTACAGTCGAGTGGGCCCGCGATAATAATTTTTATTACATCGTCGGCGAGGATTTCGAACTCCCGGATTTCCCGAATCGTTACCGACCGTTGGGTGGTGAAGATCATCCGATGATTGACGGGCATTTTGCTGAAACGCCCGCGAAATGGTCCGGCAATGGCTCGCGAATCGCTCAGCCGGTTTTTCAGGACTGGTTCGAAACGGTCAAGGTGAATCACGGTGTACGACCCGATGGCAGTTATGCCTTCGACAAGCTGCCGGGCGAGGCCCGCGAGTGGAGCAATTCCGAGCACGCTACGTTCTGGGCAGACAGGGATGTTCCCGATAGTTGGAAAAAATACCGCGAAATTGTGCAGTACTGGACGGCAAAGGATGTCGATGGCTTTCGCTACGACATGGCGGAGATGGTGCCCGTGGAATTCTGGAGTTACCTGAATGCGTCGATCAAGCTGGCCAACCCGGACGCCACATTGATTGCCGAGGTATACAACCCGGACTTGTATCGCGACTACGTGCAACTCGGTCGCATCGACTTTCTGTATGACAAAGTGGGTCTGTACGACGCATTAAAACCGATTATGCAGGGCACGGCGAGCACGGATACGATCGCGCCGGTACAAGCCGAGGTACTCGATATCGAGCAACACATGCTGCACTTCCTCGAGAACCACGATGAAGAGCGCATCGCGAGCGCTAACTTTGTCGGCGACGCCGACAGGGGCAAACCGGGAATGGTGGTCTCGGCACTCATCGGTCGATCGCCAACAATGATCTATTTCGGCCAGGAAGTTGGCGAAGTCGGCGACAAGAATGACGCGATGTTCAACGTGCCGATGAAAATGCGCACGACGCAATACGACTACTGGGGCGTGACCACACACCAACGCTGGATGAACGGTGGCAAGTTTGACGGCGGGCAGCTAACAGACACCGAAAAGAAACTGCGCGACTTCTACGGCAGACTTCTGACATTCAGCGCCGAAAGCGCCGCCACGAAGGGGCAGTACGCTGAAATTCATGCACACAATCGGCAGGTTGAAAGTGGCTACAACGAAAAACTATTTTCGTTCGTGCGCTGGGCTGATGACGAGAATCTCATTGTCGTCAGCAACTTCGACAACACAAAGGCCTATGACTTTGTCCTCAATGTTCCGCCGAACATCGTCTCAGCATGGGAACTGGACGACGGCCGCTATGCGCTTGACGAACAACTGTATGGCGAGAACAACAGCGTGCTCATCGTCGACGGTGGCATCGGTCGGGCAAAACTCCAGCTCGAAGCCCTCGAATCGGTGGCTCTAAAAATTAATTGATCCCAGGGGGATATCTCAATCATGCTGGCCATTCAGAAAAACCGCAGCAAACTCTTTTACGCCATTCTTAGCTTGCCGGCGACTTCGTTTGGCTTCGCTTTGTCTGTCCAGATCGCAGCTCTTAGCTGGATCTTGACGACGCGTTACGGACTTGATATCCATGACATCGGCCTGGTCTGGGCCGCCGGTCCCCTCGCCGGTATTTTTGGTCAGGTCATCATTGGTGGTCTCTCCGACCGGGTGTGGTTGTGGAACGGACGACGACGGCCGTTCATTGTTATCGGTGGCGTCATCGCTGCCCTGGCCTTGCTCGCCCTGCCCAAGCTCGATGTCATTTCTGCATCACTGGGTTTCGACGGGGTGCTGGCTGTCGCGCTGGTTGTTGTGCTCTCGCTGGACTTCGCCGTCAATGTTGGCTTCAACCCTACGCGCTCAATTATTGCCGATGTCACCCCGCCCGGCATTGATCGAACCAAGGGCTACACATGGATGCAAACCGTCTCGGGTACGATCAGCATCGGCGCCTACTCTATCGGCGCTTTCTACAACAACTACGTACTCCTTTACGTCGGCGCCGGCGTCGTCTTCTTACTGTCAGTCGTGCCAACCTTCTTTATCGAAGAGCCGAAGACGATAGAGAGTGACGAACAGGTTGACGCTTCGAATGCACCGAAGTTATCTATTGCGGCCATGTTGCAAAGCATCCAACCACTTTGGGGATTCCTTGCCTATGACATCTACGCGATGTCCCTACGCATCGGTGGCATCGAATATGACCACTATTACGCTGAGATCATTTGTGGCGCATTGACCATAGTGCTGGTCCTCAAGACCCTGCTACAAAATGACGACGGTGAAACAACAGCAGCTCAACACCGTGTCCAGTTCCGCAAGGTACTCGCAGCCAACTCCTTCAGCTGGATTGGTGTGCAATCGATGTTTGTGTTCATGGTTGCCTTCGTTCAATACCGTCTGCCCGGTCTTGATGACATCGCGATGGGGCGGCTTGTCTCCATGAGTTTCCTGGTGCTGACTGTCGTCTCGGCCATCCTGCCGGTGCTCGTGCTCGAACCGATTAGCGAGCGTATCGGCCGCATAAAAACACATTCGATCTGTCTTGCGATAACCGCAGCCGGTTATTTTGCGATGTATCTGTTTGGTAGCACACCAATTGTTATCTATACGCTGATGGTAGTCATCGCAGTCGGCTGGGCATCGTTGATCAGCTTGCCGTTCGCAATCATGTCGCAAAAGATCGATAAGGCGCAGACCGGCTTGTACATGGGCCTGTTCAATCTTTCCATCGTGCTACCGCAACTTATTGTCAGTCTCGGTATTGCCCTGGCTCTCAGTAGAGCCGAGGACAAGAGCATCGTATTCGTCATCTCAGCCATATCTGTCGCATTGTCCGCTGTCTCCTGGCTGGCAGTAAGAGAAGACGCGGATAGCATGCGTGGTTCAACTCCTTAAGCTTGTTGCGGATTAGCCCTGAAACTATGGCAGTATGACTGTCAATCAGGGCTGGCGATGCAATCACGTTCGTGACCTCAAGCAAGAATAAAGACCGTTCTACCCCAATAGGACCCTTGAACAGGCTAGAAGATCTTGCCGAACTCGCCGGCGTATCCGTTGCTACCGCGTCACGGGCACTGAACGACAGTCACCTGGTCAACGCCCGTACCAAGAACAAGGTTCTGCGCATTGCCCGGCAACACGACTACGCCGGCAGGACCAGCTTCAAGACCCGGCAACGGGGTAGCAATGGCAATATCTCGTTGATTATCCCTACGCCACAGGGTCGGGACAGTGCGTTATCGGATCCATTCTTTCTCAGTCTCATCGGTGGTATCGGTGACGCCCTATGGGAATGTGGCCGCAACCTGGTGCTTTCCCATGTGCAACTGGGTGCGCACGAACAGGCGGCAGCACTAATACGAAGTGGCGAAACGGACGGCTTTATTATCATCGGTCAGGGCACGCTGCACGAAGAGTTAAACAACATGGCGCGACATGATATCCCACTGGTTGTCTGGGGTGCTCACATGCCCGAGCAGAAATACTGTGTAATCGGTAGTGACAACGAACAAGGTGGCCACCGGTCCGCCCGCCATTTACTGCGCCTCGGTCGTAAGC
The DNA here is from genome assembly GCA_021773055.1 of Woeseiaceae bacterium. Taxonomy (GTDB): domain Bacteria; phylum Pseudomonadota; class Gammaproteobacteria; order Steroidobacterales; family Woeseiaceae; genus UBA1847. The sequence goes on along the minus strand of JAJFKV010000013.1, from coordinate 33,301 downwards.
GCATCGCTTTTGTTGGTGATACAGAGTCCGAGGAAACTAAATTACGTTTTCAGGGTTATACCAGGGCACTTAAAGAGGCTGGCATCCCACTGCAAGAGCAACTCGTGCAACCGACACGCTTTTACCCGGAATCCGGCATGGAGGCGATCGAGAACATTATTTCCTCTGGCACACAGTTTGACGCTGTTGTCGCGGCCAGTGACACCATCGCGATCGGCGTGATCCGCAGTTTGGCCGCGCACGGGCTAACTGTGCCCGGTGACGTGTCCGTCGTCGGTTATGACGACGTCATCGTCGCGAGTTATTGCAACCCGGCATTAACGACAATACGACAGGACGTAAAAAAAGCTGGCCGTCGACTGGTGCGGAAAATCATACGTTCGTTGGACGGCGAAGAAGTCAGCTCTTCGTATATTCCCACCGAGCTTATTGTCAGAGACTCCTGCGGCGGCTGAACTTATCCTGCTTTGAGTCGAACGATATACCCGCCGAGTGGCGGCAATTGAGCGCCTGTCGATGATCCGTCAACAAGTTCGTAGACCATCTCCGCCTCATCAGAGCCCGGCAACGTCCAGGCAAACTCTTGACCGCTCATATTAAAGACGCACAGTAGTTTTTCGTCTTCGTAGCCGCGTTCAAATGCCAGGATCTCGTCGGGGCAATCGAGGAATGTGACATCCCCTTGTACGAGTGCCGGATGCAGCTTGCGCACTGCGATCAGTTGTCGCCAGCGACTCAATACTGAATTTGGGTTCGCCGCCTGTGCAGCAACTGACATCGAAAAATGCGACGGCTCTACCGGCAACCATGATCCCTCTACCCAGCCGCCGTTCTGCTCAGCACCCGACCACGGCATTGGAGTACGGGCACCATCCCGCCCCAATCCATTTGGCCAGTTCCTGATACCTTCCGGATCCTGCAGTTTCGAATGCGCTACGTCCGACTGCGGCAAACCAAGCTCATCGCCCTGATACAGAAATACTATGCCTCGCAGTGACAACAAGATTGCGTGTATGAGATGTGCGAATTGCTGCCGCTCGAGTCCATCGGCCAGCCGGGTCGAAAATCGCGGTGAATCGTGGTTACCGAATGTCAGGCTCGGCCACGAGTCGCTACCCTCCTCCCAACGCGTTTGCACCTGCCGAATTTGCTGTGGCGTTATGCTGTCCAGCTCGAGGTAGGCGAAACTGTAGGCGGTATTGAGTCGCTTGTTGCCCAGCGTGTAGTCCACCATGTCCCGGAAGGAATGATCTCCGCCGACTTCGGCGACGGAAAACCGGTCGCTGTACTCATTCATGGTTTCACGTAGCTGTTCCAGGCAGCTGCCCGTCGATGGGTGGCTGTCACTATGACCAGGGTCGTCCCGTAATTCCGGATCGTGCAGGTAATGATTCACCGCATCGAAGCGAAACCCGTCAACACCGTGAGCCAACCAGAATCGCATGACATTTTGCAGTTCATTACGCACCGCGTCGCAGTGCAGGTTCAAGTCCGGTTGTTCGGCAAAAAAGTTATGCAGGTAATATTGTTGCCGGTTTTCATCCCAGGTCCACGCACTCCCGCCAAATTCCGACTCCCAGTTGTTGGGTGGACTGCCGTCAGCATTGGCCTCCGCCCAAACGTACCAGTCAGACTTGGGATTGTTCTTGTCGCTACGACTTTCCTTGAACCACTCGCACTGATCTGACGAATGTGAATACACCTGATCGATGATGACCTTCAGTCCGAATTCGTGAGCGCGGCCGACAAGCCGGTCGAAACTCTGCAAGTCCCCGAAAGTGGAATCCACGTCGTAATAGTCTTCGACGTCGTAGCCAAAGTCCCGCATCGGCGACTTGAAAAACGGCGATATCCAGATCGCATTGACGCCGAGCTTCGCAATATATGGCAGCTTTTCGGTAATGCCTGCAAGATCGCCTACTCCATCGCCATTGCTGTCGCAAAAGCTGCGTGGGTATATCTGATATATCGTGGCACCGGCCCACCAGTCACCCATCACAGATTGAAGCCTTCACCCAGAATTGTTTTTTCGGTGGAATCTTCGGGCCGCAGATAGGGTACGGAAAGATCCTCGATACCTTTGAAAGCGTAGGGATCCTCGCCGGCAACCATAACAACATCGCGGTAGTCGTCGACGGCATGCTCGAGGCAACCGCCGTTCCACGGTAACAAGGACTCGGCGCTCATGTAATGATTGACGTAAGAACGGCGAAACCCTTGTTCGCGAGTATTGTTGAGCGACCGATGCAGCAGGTAACCATTGAACAACACAATACTGCCGGCTTCGAGCTCTACCGGAATCGCCTCATCCGCGGAATACGGGTAGCCAAAACTCTCCTCAGTATGATCGAAGCGCGCGTCGCTGTGAGGCCGTGTTTGCCAAAGAATTCCTGGACGATGTGAGCCAGGAATGACCCATAAACAACCGTTGTCCACCATTGCATTGTCAACTGCAATCCAGACGCCAATCATGCTCCGGTCCCGCGTCGGAATAAAACTCTCATCCTGATGCCACGCCTGTCCGGGACGGCCTGCATGTTTCACAAAGAACATCGATTGCATGCACTTGACGTTGGGTCCGACGATAGCGGTAAGAGCCTCGACAACATGCTTTTCAGAAAGGAGCTTGTGCAGCATCGGTGAAATCTTGTGCGGGAAGTGAATTGAGATCACATGGTTCATTACCTCATCAGCGGTCAAGCCGGCTAATGCATCGGTCCCGGCAACGTCACCACGCTTTCCCGTGCATATGCTTCTGGCCTCATCGCACATTTCATTCAGGGTATGCTCGGGCATGACGTTTTCCAAAATGATGAAACCATCGCGCTCGTATTTTTGTTGAATCGTATCGTTATCCAGGCGGCTCATGTCTCGAATCTCTCGATAGGTTTTACGGTGGCAAAATAAAGACTTTCCGGTTTTGCATTTTTTGCAATAAAAGTGCTTGCTGATGTTCCGATTCTAGTGCAAATTTGTCGTTGTCTGCAAACGTAATTCACTGTGTACTAAAAGAATAATATCTGCGCTGAGGAAGCGAATGTCTTTTTGCAAATTTTGCAAAGCAATCTCAAAAACGAATCTCATCGCTCTGCAGATGCTCGCCCTGCTCGCCGCGCTTTCAGCGTGCAATCGGGACGCTCCGGAACCAAGGGATGAGCCGGTTTTGCAGCCCCTGCTGCCGTTCGACGAGCGGCCATCAGAAGACGACATTATTTACTTCGTTATCACCGATCGCTTCGACAATGCAGACACCGGCAACGACCGTGGGGGCATCGAAGGCAACAAACTTGATCACGGCTTTGATCCGCAGGATGAGAAGTTCTACCACGGCGGAGATTTGCAGGGCGTAACAAAACGGCTGGACTACCTCGCAGATTTGGGGGTCAGCGCGATCTGGATCACTCCCGTGTTTCGCAATCTTCCGGTACAAACATTCGGCGAATGGACGACAGCCTCCTATCACGGTTACTGGATAGCGGACTTTCTGAGCGTAGACCCGCATCTCGGCAGCGAAGACGATTTGCGCGACCTGATAGCTGCTGCACATGAGCGTGATATCAAAATCATTCTCGATATCGTTGTTAACCACACGGCACACGTAATCAAGTATCGTGAATGTCATGACCCCGACTACGCGGGGCCGGGGAAGGAAGGACCGGCCGGTGCCTGTGTCTATCGCGGTACGGAGGATTTTCCTGAAACTGCCTACACGCCGTACATCGATCCGCAAGATCTGACGGCAAAAAACCCAGCCTGGCTTAATGATCCCGCTTACTACCACAATCGTGGCGAACTCGATTACACCGATGCGTCGTTTTACTGGGGTGACTTTTCGGGTCTGGACGATGTCATGACCGAACATCCTCGTGTGGTCGAGGGGATGATCGAAATCTACCAATACTGGATTCGTGAGTTTGGTATAGACGGCTTCCGTATAGACACGGTCGGTCACGTAAATCGCGAATTCTGGAGCCAGTTTGCACCGGCTATGCTGGAACACGCTGCGGCGCATGGGCGGCCGGAGTTTTTAATGTTTGGCGAAGTCGTTGATAGCGTGCTGGACAAGCGCAGCTACATCGCCGCAGGTGATTTGCCAGCCGTTCTCGATTTCGACTTTCAGTATGCCGCCGTTGAATATGTTGCAAATTCAGGTTCAGCCGCTGATCTGGCAGACTTTTTCCGCGACGGCGACTATTTCATTGACCGCAATTCGTCGCCTTACCAATTGCCGACCTTTCTTGGCAACCACGACCTCGGACGATTTGGTGTTTACATCAACAAAGCGGAGCCGGATGCGGATGAAGAAATCAAGCTTAAACGCAGTATTCTCGCGCACGCGTTGCTCTATTTCAGCCGTGGCATCCCCATCTTGTATTACGGCGACGAACAGGGGTTCATGGGAACGCCCGGATTTCATGAGTCGCGCGAGGACATGCTGGCCAGCGTGACACCTAAGTACAACGCATACGATCTGCTCGGCACGGAACGAACGACTGCCGATGAAAACTTCGTTCAAGAACATCCGATGTACCGGGCACTGCGAAAACTCAGTACCGTATATCGAGAGCACCCGGCCCTTCGGCGCGGTGACCAGATCAACCGCTACGCCGATGCAGGCCCCGGACTATTCGCCTTCTCCCGCATCGATCCGGAGCAGCGGACCGAATACCTCGTTGTGGTCAATAATGACTCGACCGCCGCTAGCGCTACCGTGCCAGTTTCAACGCACGATGCCGGCTGGGTCCTGATTGCCGGTGACGCGTCCGGGGAGGCGAAGGATCAGCGGCAGTTCGCGGTCACCGTCCCGCCATTGGCTTACGCTGTTTACAAGGCAAGTCACGCGATTCCATTGCGTGAATCAGCCGGCAACATCGAGTTCGCAAATCTCAAGGACGGTGACACACTGCGCTGCAACGCCTTTGTCGAGGTGTCCTCAAGTGCAAATTTGACACATATCGAATTTGGCGTGATAACAGAAAATGGAGAACCGCGGTCACTCGGCATCGACAGGGAACCACCCTACCGTGCCTATATTGATCTGGCAGACTACAGTCCCGAATCCGACATTGAGCTCAGTGCCAAAAGCCAGGCGTATGCTCCCGAGTCAGTAAAAGCAAAATTGAAACTACACCTCGGCACCCGAGTGGAGCATTGCAATGACGAATAACAAACCACGCCTTAGTACCTGGAAAATCTGGAACATGTGTTTCGGATTTTTCGGCATCCAAATCGGCTGGGGGCTGCAAAATGCCAACGTCAGCCGCATCTTCCAGTCACTCGGCGCGGCGATTGATGAAATTCCGATATTGTGGGTCGCCGCCCCGCTGACCGGGCTTCTCATTCAACCAATTGTCGGTTACTTCAGTGACAACACATGGAATCGGCTCGGACGCCGTCGGCCATTTTTTCTCGCCGGTGCGCTCACTGCATCCCTGGCGCTGTTCGTCATGCCGCATTCCACCGCACTGTGGATGGCGGCCGGCATGCTGTGGATTATGGACGCGTCGATCAACATCACGATGGAGCCGTTTCGTGCTTTTGTCGGCGACATGTTGCCGGACGAACAGCGCATCAAAGGCTTCGCGATGCAGAGCTTTTTCATTGGCACCGGTGCGGTCGTCGCCTCGGCCATGCCGTGGATGATGAGTAACTGGTTCGATATTAGAAATGTCGCGGAAGTCGGCAGCATTCCGGACTCCGTGCGGTTCTCGTTTATGCTCGGCGCTGCTGCCTATTTTGTTTCGGTTATGTGGACAGTGGTCTCGACCAGGGAATACTCCCCGGAGCAATTGGCGAAGTTTGAAGAAGCTCGAACAGAACAATTTCATATTCCGGCTGAACCGAGCACACAACGCACCGCGCAGCAGTTTAACAAGAGCGGCGCTGCCTGGCTGGCGATTGGCGTGGTAATCACAGCGTCAATCCTGGTGTTCGATCTCGACAAAGAACTGTTCATACTGGGCATTGGATTGACGGCCTTCGGCCTGCTGCAGTTCCTGAGTGCCTTGCTAAAAAATCAATCACGCACTGACAACGGCTTTCTGGAAATTATGGAAGACCTGTTTTCGATGCCGAAAGCTATGAAGCAATTGGCCGTCGTTCAGTTTTTCTCCTGGTTCGCTTTGTTCGCAATGTGGATATACACCACTGCTGCGGTAACGACACATCATTACGGCACCACCGACACGAGTTCCGTGCTCTACAACGAAGGAGCAGACTGGGTGGGCGTGTTATTTGCGTCGTACAACGGCTTCGCAGCGCTGAGCGCTTTCGCCATCCCCGTCCTTGCCGTCTGGGTTGGCAAGAAAATGACGCACCTTATCAATCTCTGGCTTGGCGGCCTTGGCCTCATTTCTTTCGTTTTTATCAAAGATCCAACATTGTTATGGATACCGATGATCGGTGTTGGTATTGCCTGGGCCTCGATCCTGTCGGTGCCCTACGCAATACTATCTGGATCTTTGCCAGCGGCGAAGATGGGCGTGTTCATGGGTATTTTCAATTTCTTCATTGGCATCCCGCAGCTGGTTGCCGCGAGTCTTCTCGGTTTGTTCGTCAAATACATATTTGACGGCCAGGCAATCTATGCGCTGGTTCTCGGTGGAGTCTCATTATTTATTGCCGGACTCGCAACCTTACTCGTTGATGACCCAACCGAAACCGCGGGACTAGAATCATGATCTCAAGAGAATCCACAGGCCGGTCCCTGATGCTGCTCGTCATGCTCGGACTGGTTGCCTGCGGTCAGGACCAGCAGCCCGAGGCCACAACGCAAGCGAAGTCCGATGTTCCTGCGGAGGTTTTTGTGCAACTGTTTGAATGGCGCTGGGATGATGTCGCAGCAGAATGCGAGAACTTTCTCGGCCCTGCTGGTTATGCGGCCGTGCAAATATCGCCGCCACAGGAACATGTAAAAGGTTCCGAGTGGTGGACACGTTATCAACCGGTCAGCTACAAAATCGAGAGCCGCAGCGGTACCCGTGCCGAGTTCGCGGACATGGTACAACGCTGTAAGAATGCCGGTGTCGATATTTATGCCGATGCGCTGACCAATCACATGTCGGACGTTGGTAACGGCACCGGTGTTGCCGGGTCCACCTATACCGAATACAGCTATCCGGTTCCCTATGAGTTTGACGACTTTCACCACTGCGGTCGCAATGGTAATGAGAGCATCAAGAACTATCAGGACCAGTGGGAAGTTCAAAACTGCAAACTGGGTGGACTGGCTGATCTCGACACCAGCAAACCCGAGGTGCAGGCAAAGATTGCGGCGTACCTGAATGACTTGCTCAGCCTCGGTGTCACCGGGTTCCGGCTGGATGCTGTGAAGCATATCGCACACGAGGAAGTCGCCGCTATTTTGGGTCATGTAGATGGCAGTCCAGTCGTTCTCCAGGAGGTTCCTGATCGTGGCAACGAACCGATCAATGCGCATGACTATTTGGGCACCGGCAGTGTCATCGAAGTCAAATACCCTGCAGCCATGACCGCAGCGTTTTTGGATCGCGACTTGTCATCTCTTTACGAACTCGAAAAGCGAGACGGGTTTCTACCCGCGGACCAGTCGGTTGTATTCGTTGACAACCACGACTTGCAGCGCGGCCACGCTGGCAGTGAAAGAATACTCAGATACAAAGACGGCAAACGCTACGATCTCGCGGTCGGTTTCATGTTGGCGTATCCCTACGGCTATCCCATGGTCATGTCGAGTTACTATTTTGAGAACTCTGATCAGGGCCCGGATAATCTGGACGCGTTAAACGAGGACGGTAGCTGCAACGGTGCATGGGTCTGCGAGCACCGCCGGCATGCGACAGCCAACATGGTGAAGTTTCGACGTGTAACAGCCGGAAACGGCATCACGAACTGGCAGGTCGTTGAGGACAACATTCTGTCATTCGGTCGCGGTGATCTGGGACACGTCGTGATTAACGTTGGCGATGAGGCTATCCGGACTAGCGTCGCAAGTGATCTGCCAGCCGGACAGTATTGCGATGTAATTTCAGGCGGCAGTAGCGAAAACGGCTGCTCCGGCGCGTCAGTCGACGTCGATAACAATGGCAGAATCGAAGTATCCCTTGAACCACTGAGCATAATCGCGATCCATAGCGAGACGAAACTTACGTCGCAGGTAGATACGCCGAACACCCACGAAATCGAGGTCGTTGTTCGTGTCCCGGAAAACTCACCAACCGTCTACCTCAGCGGCAATATTGACGCGCTCGGCCCGTGGGACCCGGATGCACTCGCGATGAGCGGCGAAGGTCGCGAACGCCGTTTGACTGTCAACGTGCCCGACGGGCATGACTTCGAGTTCAAAGTAACGCTGGGCAGCTGGGATCGCGAGGCGGTCAACACAAGCGGTAGCTGGTTGCCAAATTTCACCCTTAAAGCAAATAAGGACCAACGTGTTGAACATGAAGTCGTCGCGTTCAAGATGGACCCCGTTGTTTTCATGACTGACTGGCAAAACTCCGGGGTGCTGGGAACTCTGGTTTACTGGCAGGATGTAGCATCAGAATTTTTGTCCGAAACAAGACACGTCGAAATCTGGCTGCCGCCCGGTTACGAGGATGATCCGGATCGTCGCTACAAAGTCATTTACATGCACGACGGACAGAACCTTTTCGACCCGCGGATCGCCAATACGGGAAGTGACTGGGGCGTAGACGAAGCGATAATGCGCGGCGTCGAAGGTGGCCGCTTCGAGGCGGCTATTGTAGTTGGTTCCTGGAGTTCCGCGAAGCGCGTGCCAGAGTACTCACCCTGGCACGAAGCACCACAATACGCACGCTTTCTCATCGAAGAACTGATGCCGCGCGTAAACGCCGAATTTCGTACCCTGACCGAAGCACAAAACACCGTTGCGATGGGCTCGTCCATGGGCGGACTGCTGTCATATTACCTGGTCAAGGAACACGCGGACGTCTTCAGCGCTTGCGGCTGTGTATCGAGCCACTTCCCGTTTTCCGCGGCGCACGCTACGCAATATTCAGGCGGCAATCCCGCGGGTATGGATGCTACACCGTATGTCCTCCGGGATATTGAAGAAGGTGCTACGATCACGAACGGCACACGCTTCTTTTTCGACTACGGCAGCAAAGGTCTCGACGCCAGTTATGGACCACCGCATGCAGCTATCCGTGACTGGCTACTCGAGCAAAATCTTGTGGAAGGTCAGGACTTCCTGATCCGGGAATACGAAGGCGCGGATCATAACGAGGCGTCCTGGCGGGCCAGGGTCGGTGATCAGTTGGCCTGGTTGTTGGCCGATGAGTAGGTGGTACATTGGATTAGCGACGATTTTGGTACTGAGTATCGCCGTGCCGGTCTCGACATTAGCAAATGATAACGAGACTGATGAATTCGTCCCCCAATGGGCAAAATCGGCGATTTGGTATCAGATTTTTCCCGAACGATTCCGCAACGGTGATACTACCAACGACCCGAAGGTCAGTGATCTGATCGGCGCAGACCCGGCAACCCCGCCAAAGGAATGGCGCATACATCCCTGGGGAAGCGACTGGTACGAATTGCAGGATTACGAAAAAACAAACGGTGAACCAGAACTCTGGTATCACATCGCACGTCGACGTTACGGTGGTGACTTGCAGGGCATAATCGACAAGCTCGATTACATCAAAGAGCTGGGCGCAAACGCCATTTATTTGAATCCCGTCTTCGATTCCCCGTCGTTACACAAATACGACGGCGCGAGCTATCACCATATCGACCCGAACTTCGGGCCCAATCCCGACGCCGACCGCAAATTAATGGCCACAGAAAATCCTTTGGATCCAAAAAGTTGGGTTTGGACAGAGGCCGACGAACTCGCCCTGAAACTCATCAAAGAAGCGCACAAGCGCGGTATCCGGATTATTTTCGACGGCGTCTTCAACCACATGGGAATCAATAGCTTTGCATTTAAGAACCTAAAGGAAAAGCAACAGGATTCGTCCTATAAAGACTGGTTCACGGTAAATTCATTCGACGACCCGGTAAGCGGAACGAGCTTCGACTATGAGGGTTGGTTCGGTGTTAAGTCACTTCCTGAGTTCAAAGAGGACAAGAATGGCCTTGTATCGGGTCCACGTGAATACGTGTTCAATGCAACAAGACGGTGGATGAATCCGAAAGGCGAAGGCGCTGAGAACGGTATTGACGGTTGGCGCCTGGACGTTGCTTTCAACGTGCACCATAATTTCTGGAAAGCGTGGCGAAAGGTAGTCAGGTCGATAAACCCCGATGCCTACTTGACCGCCGAAATCGTTGACACCCCCGACAAGGTAATACCCTATTTTCAAGGCGATGAGTTCGACGGCGAAATGAATTACAACTTCGCTTTCACAGCTGCTGAATTCTTTTTTCATACGAACCAAAATGCGATCAGTGCCAGTGGATTCGACAAGAAACTACAAGAACTTCGCGACTCCTATCCGGAGGGTGTCGCATACGTAACGCAGAATCTGTTTGGCAGTCATGACTCGAATCGTATTGGCTCTCACATCGTTAACCGGAACATCGGTAATTTCAGAGATTGGGGGACGTATTTCGGATTGTCTCAAGCGGCCAACACTCCAGAATACGACGTCAGTAAGCCACAAGCCGATGACATCAGGTTACAAAAACTATTCGCTGTTTTTCAGATGACCTATGTTGGCGCGCCAATGATTTACTACGGCGATGAAGTTGGCATGTGGGGTGCAAATGACCCCGACAGTCGCAAACCCATGCTGTGGCCTGACATAAGTTATGAAAACGAAGTCTATCTGGTCAACGGCGACAAACGATCAGCAGACGTTGTGTCAATTAATGAGGGGCTAAAAGCGCACTACCAATCTTTGATGAAAATCAGAAAGGAAAATAGCGCACTAGCAATAGGTAGCTTTGACAGTATTTTGATTGACGATGAAAGAGGCCTGTATGGTTTCGTTAGAGAGGATGCTGGTCAAGCCATTACGATTATCCTGAACAATAGTAATAAGACTCAAGAAATAGAAGTATCTGTTCCAACAAAAAGAAAAAGCACTTCGGTAATTGATTTGTTGACTACTCGAAGTTATGTCAGAAAAGATGGGAGAGTCCGCATAACACTCCCAGCTAAATCAGGCATGATCTTGACGGAGGACCGATAGGGTCAAGCGTTATTCGGCGTATCCACACGTCTGCTCAAGCTCGTTCATTGCGATCGCAAACTCCGTGCCGAGGCGCACAAACCCATCAGCGTTGTAGTGCCAGCCGTCATCCAGATAACCCAAATCTTCGGTCGCCGTCACATAGGTCGCACAAACATCGTTTTTCACAAAGTCCTGCTGCGCGCGTTGCACCGTTTCTATGTAATCCATGACAGTGCCATCGTCCGACATGCCCGAATCGGTAATCTTGCCGACGACTAATGGCAAGTCGTCAACGCGTAGAGCAGCGCGTATCAGGCCCATCAGGCGCTCGATATTGGCGCGATATGCGTCCGCCGCCGCCTGGCTGTCGTAGGCATCTGCCTCGCCTTGCATCCAGACAATTCCAGACGGCACGAGGTAGTCAGCGACGCCGTCGCCATCGATGTCGGACTGTTTGAGAGCATTGCGTAATGTCTTTAAGAAATTATCGTACTGATTATTTCCGTCACCGTCCGAGAAATCGGGGTGCCAATTGCCATAGCCAACACCTTCTGAAAGGCCTGAACCACCGAGTGCGTACTTGATGATCGCGATCTTGGTGCCGGGCAAATGTTTCGCCATCGTCTGACCGAATAGCAGTTCGGGTCCGAATCGATCGGACAGCTGATTCTCAATGCCATCCGTCTTAAACCCGGTTCCATGTCCAGGCTGTAGCGGTTCCCAAATTCCTACGCCACCGTGCGTTTCATTATCGAACGCCATCTGCCCCGTAAAAATCATTACATCTCGGCTCACGGTGCCAGCTCCCTCCGGCAGCTCTTCGGAAAAGCCGAAGCCCTCCATATTTGACTGGCCACCGAGGTAGTAAAGTTTGTACACCGTCGGGTCGTCGGCATTCGCGGAGCCCGCCGCCAGCAGTATAAATCCAAGGAGTGAAAGTAGTTTAGTGACGGTTTTCATTGGGCATCTGCCTGTGAAACCAATCGTCTCGCGAAGTCGCGGTCGATTCGTAGTTGAAAAAATCGAAGTCTGCATAGTTGCCCGATGCAGCGCTATTAGCCGATCCGTACAGTCCGATGTAGACGCCGGTGTAGTTGAATCCGCCCACAACCGCTGGTGAAAGCGCTTTGCCGTCAATCTCGCCACCCAGCGATTTCCAGCCACTTCCATCTTCCGAGTAAAAGAACCGGTAATTTAAGTAGTCACCCGTCACTTTCAGGAACAACTCATCGGCATCAATTTTGACTGCGGCAATATCGGTCCGCTCGTCGTTCACGTTATGGGTTAATTGGAGGACGTCACCCTCATCGTTTCTTCCTACCGCAAGCAAGAACGCCGAGCGATCATTCAGCAAGGCGCTAATGCCAGCTTCCTCACCATTTGCGGCGGGGGAAAAATACATTTTCGTGACAGCCTCAAACTGAAAGTGCCGCTGGCGAATACCGACGAAAGAGTACTGCTCACCCTCGCCAATCGCGCCTGCCTGAAGCATAAGCCGTAGCGCACCCTGCGAATGTTGCAGGTCGTGAAACCTCCTCTCCGGTGCACGCCTGAAATTCCATTCGTGCCGCAGCGTCGGTGCGTCGAAATCATCGTGAAAAGCCAATTCGTCATTCTGGCGGGTACCGGCGAACGGCAGCGGTGTGTGCAGTTCAATTTTGCCGGTCAGAGGCGCGAACACCGGAAAGGTCAGCTTCTCAGTTTTCCATGCGTAGGGCTCGGTTTCCCAGGCCACGGGCAATAAAAACGTCTCGCGGCCCAGAAGCCCGTGCACACCGTCGACAAGTCGCCATCCCAGCGCCACCGAATACCAGCGCCCATCAGCAAGCTCCACGAGGTCCGCATGGCCTACGCCAGAAATCGGATAGGCGTAGCTGAACTGCCGATGCGACAAGACCGGGTTGCGCGGATTACTCTGGTACGGGCCTGTGATTTCTTTGCTGATCGCAACCGCCATCGCATGTTCATACGCGGTGCCACCTTCGGAGATCAACAAATAGTAATAGCCGTCTTTCTTGTAAATGTGGGGCCCTTCTGCCCAGACACCGCCGCAACAACCTCGCCAGAGAAAGTGCCGTTCGCCGACGAGGCGCATCTGCTCAATATCGACTTCCTGCAGCCATATTTCGGCTTGTCCGGGGAATTGGGGATCGGGCGGCATATGATTGCCGACGTACCAGGCGCGGCCATCATCGTCGAACAACAGGGATGGATCGATACCGGGCGCTCCGTCAAGAACATACGGTGCTGACCAGGGTCCTGCCGCGTCTGTAGCCGTCACGATGAAATTCGCCATTTGGCCGTCTACGTTATTGGTCGTAATAATGTAGAAAGTGCCATCGTGATACCGAATCGTCGACGCGTGTATTCCACTTCCCGACTGAACGCGCTGCAATTCGACCGTGTCTGGCTCACTCAAGGCGTGGCCGATCAACTCCCAGTTGACAAGGTCGTTACTGTGATAGATCGGGATTCCCGGAAAGTACTCAAAAGTTGAATTGACCAGGTAGAAGTCATCTTCGACCCTGACGATTGAGGGGTCTGGTGCGAAGCCCGGAATAATCGGGTTGCTGAACACCTCAGCACTCGATTTCGGTTCATCGCCAAACTCGGGAGAACAGCCGACCGCGAATAGACCTACGATCACGACAAGTTTGGCGCTGGCTATTTTAACGGTCATTTATCTACCGGCACTCGACCAAATGGGCCTCTCTCGGGTCAACTGGCCTTGCCGAACATCTGCAAAAACTCATCATGGCTCGGCATCTGGGACATCGGCTGCATTTTCGTCTCCCTGGTCTTAGCCAGCTTGTCGAGCAATTGCTCTTCGCTCAGTGTATCTGCAAGCGGGTGATAATCTTGCGGCATGACGCCCTGGCCCAGCATTACCTGGAGCCATGACGATTCAAGAAATATGTCGAGATTGTCCTTGGTCAAAGTACCGCTTGCTCTGAATAGATCGATCTTCTCCGTAATACGTTCGGGCACATTCATGTTGCGTGCGTCACGCCAGAAGTCGCTGTCGTCTCTTTCATTGAGATAGTAGTGCAGGATAATGAAATCGCGGATCAACTCATACTCATACTGCGATTGTCGGTTGTACTCGTCCGTCAACTCATCAGTAACCCCTGCGTTCGGGAATAGCGTTATCAAGCGCACGATAGCCGACTGAATCAGATAGATGCTGGTCGATTCCAACGGCTCGAGGAATCCACTCGACAATCCGACAGCAACGACGTTTCGGTTCCATTGTTTTTTCGTGCGGCCCACCCTGAACGGGAACACCTTCGGTTCGGCAATCGCTTCCGATTCCAGGTTCGGCATCAGGATTTTCGCCGCGTCATCATCACTGTAGTGATGGCTGCTGTACACCAAACCATTACCGTTGCGATGCTGCAACGGTATCTGCCACTGCCATCCTGCTGAGTGAGCAATGGAGCGGGTGTACGGCACAGTTTTGTCGAACCTTTCCGAGGGTACGGCCATTGCCCGGTCGCAATGCAGCCATTGGCTCCAGTCCTCGTAGCCGGTTTGTAATTTCTGGTTTATCAATAAACCCCGGGCGCCGGAGCAATCGATGAAGAAATCGCCGGAGACTTCCGCTCCGCCTTTAAGAACTACACTCGTTACATAGCCACTTTCAGCGTCGACATTGGCGTCTTCGATAAGTCCTTCTGTCCGTTTGACACCCAGTTTCTCACTGTAGCGTCTTAGGTACTGGCCATATAGAGATGCATCAAAATGATAAGCGTACTGCAACTCCCAGACAGGATCGTTCACCTGCAGCTTGGCAAACTTTCCAGCCTCGGCGCAGAGATAATTCAGGTCGTAATCCCACAGATTCGATTTGTGCCCTGCTTGTTGTGCACGAGTCCAAAAATGATGAAAGTGGCAAAATGCCTGACTTCTGCCGGGTGAGCCAAATGTGTGGTAGTAGCTCTCGCCCTCGACGCCCCAGTTTTCAAACTTGATCGCGAGCTTGATGCTCGATTTGGTCTCGCGCAGAAATTCGGCCTCGTCCAGCCCGAGCACGCTGTTGAATAATTGGATGGGCGGGATTGTCGCCTCGCCCACACCGATGATACCGATGGCATCCGACTCGACGAGTTCAATATCGATCTCGGTACCCAACATTCGTTTCAGCATTGCGGCTGACATCCAGCCCGCCGTACCACCACCAACGATAACCACCTTTCTGATTTTATCTTCCATTGGGCTCTCACCTTCTATATTCGGACTACCCCGTCCAGCGGCATCATACCAAGCCGCTCGTTCTTGCAAAAAAAAACCCCACCAGCGACGCTGGCAGGGTTCTCAGCCAAATTCACATTGGCTTATTTGAACTTGTAGTTGACGCCTAGCAGGTAGTTAGCACCAAAGGTCTGGTACTTCGTAACCTCGCGTGCATCATCATTCGTCTGCAAAGTATCCTCATCCGACAGGTTCTGGCCCTGCAGCGAGATAGACAGTCCGTCAAGTGCGTCGAAACCGCCGAGTCCGAAGTCATACGAAATCTGCGCGTCGAACAATTCTCCGCCCTGATCGACAGTCGGTGTCAGCGCCAGACTCAACTGAGGTGTTTCAGTCGCGAACTTGTCACGCTTGGTCCACGACACTCGTGCTGCAAAACCACCTTTTTCCCAGTAGATCGTCGACTGGAAGCTCTCCTCGGACAAGCCCGGTACAGGGCTACCATTATCCATCTCGCCGTCGTAAAGTGCGGCCGACGCAATCACGCCAAAGCCATCAAGCGCCTCCGAGAACATGTGGAACGGCAGATTTCCCTGCACCTCCCAGCCTCGCACGAATCCTTCCAGTCCGTCGGCCTGTGCACTAACGACGCCCAGGAATGTCGCCGGTGTCACAACTGAGCCATCGCCTGGATCGATTGCCTGGTGGAAGCCCGGAACGTAGAAGTCCGTGAAATCGGCGATGAACGATCCGTCCGCGTGCCAGTTTGTCAGGTCCTTGTAGAAAAAGGCTGCCGAAACAAAACCGTCGTCTGCGAAGTACCAATCGTAAGCCAGGTCGAACTGGTTAGCTTCCAACGGCTTCAGTTTTGCGTTGCCCGCACTGGCACTCCACGGCCCTGCAGTAGGGTCCGTTTCAATTACGTTGCCGAAATTGAAGTTGAAATTCACCTGCCCGTTGGGCTTCATCTGGTCGAGACGCGGACGGCTGACCGTCGTTGACGCGGCGAAACGAACCACGTGTCCTTCGGCAACCTCGAAATTGACGTTCAGGCTCGGCAGAACGTCCGTGTAATCATCACCATCGCTTATTGGCGTGACATCTACAAAACCCGTCGGACCAACAAAGGCACCGGAGCCAATGCCGGTCTGGTCGGCACTGATTACCTGTACACCGAAGTTACCGCTTACCGGGATGTCACCGATTTCGGTGTCGAACTCGAACTTGACATACGCGGACAACAGCTCTTCTTCAATAGTGTAGCTATCACCCTCCCGATCCGGCGACAGCAATGCGGCATCGCTCACGGTGTAATAACCGCTGTCGAACAAACCGATGCCGTTATAAGCAACCACGTTACCAAGACCAAAGGCACTCATATCGGTGACGCCAACCCGGAATTCATCCGGAATCAAGCCATCGTTCGGCCAGGTCGGCGAGGTCAGGTAGAAACCGCCGTTGTCTTTCGACTTCGAACGATCTGAGTAATGCACGCCAAAATCAACGCTGCTCAGAATACCCAGGTCGAGGTCACGTGATGCCGAGAGTTTGATCGTCGTCAACTCTTCGTCAAAAATCGGCTCATTGATGAAACCGTCCTGAGCCTGAAACGGACCGATGGTCTCGCCGTTTGCCGCTGCGGTGTCGGCGAACTGCACAACATTCTGCATGCCGCCACCCCAGGCCTGAGGCCCGGCGAGCAGGATCGTATTGAAGTCACTCAGATCCACTGGCGCAAGTGTCGGATGGGCACTGTACGTAGCACCGTTTGGTCCCATCGTCCAGGAGCGCCCCGTCGGACTACCCTGCGTCGTAAGACCTGCGCGGCCTACGCCCGCGTAGCTTTCGATGTTGGTGATCGTCTTGTCCACCTCGCCATGTGCCAGATCGAAATCAAGTGACCAGTCGTCATTAAGATCGTATTCGACGTTCAGGCCAAACTGTGTCAATTCTGCCAGTTTGCGCTCTCCATCGTTGCGAATGACCGAATGGAAGCCGGGCTCCATCGTGCCGCTCGTGACCAGGCCATTTTCGACGCTGTTCACCGTATAAGGCGTACCGCCCCACTCAGGACCACCTTCCTCGAGACCGCGGAAAACTTTCTCCTCGCTAAAATCGATGTACAGGGCATCCAATGTCACGGTGACATCGTCATTCGGTGCAAATTGCAATACACCAGCAATCGTGTCGCGTTCCAGCATTGCGGAACGTACAAACGTATCGTGACCGCCGAGGATTTTCTCGCCACCATTAAGCGTAACGCCCGGGCCGGCTGTAGCATTGCCAAGGTTAACGTCTGCGTAGCCCCAGCCACGGAATTGCTCTTCCTGACTTGGTGACTCGGTCGTCGCAACAGCCAGCGACAGACCGACTGTGCCGTCAGCGAAAACGTCGGAAAAACTCAGCGCGATGCGATGACCAGCATCGTCAAAGTCCGGGTTTGCAGACGTGAGGTCATTCTGCTCAAGGTTGGCGTTAGCAACAAGGTGTGGTGTCGCATCGAGCGGACGGGTCGTACGCAGGTCGATGATACCGCCGATACCCTGGGTCGTCATCGACGCGTCAGGTGTCTTGTAAACCAGAACGCCACTGATAATTTCCGAAGGGTACAGATCGTATTCGACGCCGCGGTTGTCGCCCATACCGAGCAGTTCGCGTCCATTCATCGAGGTACCGACGTACTCCTCACGGAAACCGCGGACCGACAGGCCGCTGGTACGGCCATTACGACGCTCACCTGCCAAACCGGGCAGGCGTGCCAGAGATTCCGCAATGCTGGAATCAGGCAACTTGCCGATGTCCTCTGCCGAGATAGCCTCAACAATCGTTGAGGATTCGCGCTTGGTGCTAATAGCGTCGACGAGACTTTGACGATACTTGCCGTAGGATACGATCTCTTCCATGACGGCGTCTTCGCCGCCGTCCTGCGCAAGCGCTGTCATCGGCATTGTCATTACACCCGGCAGCGCGGCTGCAACAGCCAGCGACAGCGCCGTTCGGCGAATGTTCGAAGTTAGGTTGTTTGTCTCTTGCGAAACAGACTGCGCTCGTTGGCGACGTTTCTTGACCATTTGGTTTCCCCCAGGAGGTCTGGTTGTTAATACAACGATTAGTGGTACAGCAATGCCGGACATCTTATGAACCGCAACATGGCCTAGCAACCTAATGCATACGTATTCAAACCATGAATACGTATGCATTAGGTTGCGGCTTGCATCCCTGATTATTACTTTCGCATCTGGCTTTAATGCATATCGAAAGAACTCCATTGATAAAGCGCTCTGATAATTCAATCTTGTCGTCGCAACGCCGAGCAGGTGTTTGTCTGCACATTACCTCACTCCCGGGCCCCTACGGGATCGGCGAGCTGGGTGCTGGTGCGTATGCGTTTATCGATAAGATGGCGAGCATGCAGTTGAGCGTATGGCAATTTTTACCAATAGGACCAACGGCTTACGGTGATTCTCCGTATCAACCGCTGTCGACATTTGCCGGCAATGAAATGCTCATCGACATCGAAGATCTCATCAAACTGGGGCTTCTTGAAGAGAGTGAAGTTACCGAACTGACGACCCTGCCGGAGCGCTTCGTTGACTATGGCGCGTTAATCCCGATCAAGACCGGGCTGCTTAATTTGGCCGCCAGCCGCTTTGCGGATGTTGCCGATTTGGCTTTGCTGGAGGATTTCGAGGGCTTCCTGCTACGTAATAACGCAGCCTGGCTACACGACTACGCGGTTTTTCGACTTTTGAAGACCCGGCACGGCGAGAAGCCCTGGCCAGAGTGGAAGCCCGTCTACGTTCATCGCGAAGAAGCCGCGCTGCGCGACGTCGAAGAAGTAGAAGCAGTCCAGATCGAGGCGATCAAGATCATTCAGTACCTGTTCTTTCGCCAGTGGTGGTTATTGCGCGATTATGCACACGCGAATGGCGTGTCCTTATTTGGTGATATGCCGATTTGTATTGCCCTCGACAGCTCGGATGCCTGGGCCAACCGCGACATGCTGTGCATCGACGTGGACGGCAAGCCGGACAATGTCGCTGGCGTGCCGCCCGACTATTTCAGCGCGGACGGCCAGCTTTGGGGTAACCCGCTGTACGACTGGGACAATCACGCTGCCAACGGTTATCAGTGGTGGATAGAGCGCATGCGTGCCACCGCAGAACTCGCCGACCTCGTGCGGGTCGATCATTTCCGTGGTTTTGAGTCCTACTGGTCTGTACCTGCGGGTGCCGATACGGCGCGTACCGGCGCATGGGAGCCAGGCCCCGGCGACGCTATTTTTGACGCTATGCGCAGTGCGCTTGGCAGCTTGCCCATCATTGCCGAAGATCTCGGCGTGATCACTCCGGAAGTCGAAGGGCTTCGTGATCGACATCAGATCCCTGGAATGCGTGTACTTCAGTTCGATGTTTGCGACGCCGATTTCTCATTGTCTGACGTGGGTGAAAACAGCGTTTGCTATACCGGTACTCACGACAACGATACGACAATCGGCTGGTTTCGCGGCAGTCCGGACGATATCCGCAGCGAAGACGACATCCGCCTGGCGCAGGCCGCGGTACTCAAGGTTACCGGCGGCAAAGCCGAAACCGTGCACACCGACCTCATCAACTCGGCGTTTTCCACCGCAGCACAGCTCGCAATTGCGCCCATGCAGGACTATTTGGGACTCGGATCCGAGGCGCGCATCAATACGCCCGGCATTGCGGGTGGCAATTGGCGCTGGCGTGTCCTTATCAATCAATTGTCACCGAGTATCTGCGACAATGTAGCATCGATGGTTAAAGCCTCAGGGCGCGGATTGTCTAGCGATGGAAAACAACAATAACGACTACTCACGTCACGTCAGCCGACTGACACGAGAAACACTGGCACTGGTACTTGCGGGCGGACAAGGCTCGAGACTGCACGAACTGACCGAATGGCGTGCCAAGCCGGGACTCCATTTTGGCGGCAAGTACCGCATCATCGATTTTCCGCTGTCCAATTGCATTAACTCAGGCGTACGAAGAGTCGGCGTCCTGACGCAATACAAGGCGCACTCCCTGATTCGCCATCTCGTACATGGCTGGTCGTGGTTCCAGGCCGGTACCCGGGAATTCGTCGAAATTCTGCCAGCCTCGCAACGCATTGGTGGCGAGTGGTATCGCGGCACTGCCGATGCCATCTACCAAAACCTCGACATCATCCGCACCCACTCGCCAAGCTTCGTACTGATCCTCGCGGGTGATCACGTTTACAAGATGGACTACGGCCCATTCCTCGCGATGCACGCTGAGGTCGGCGCTGATATGACCGTCTGTTGCGTTGAACTGCCGGTCGAAGAAGCCGCCGGAGAACTGGGAGTCATGACCGTTGATGAGACCGGCCGCGTGATCGCTTTCGACGAAAAGCCAGAGCAACCCAACTCAATTCCGGGCAAACCGGGAATTTGCCTCGCCTCGATGGGCAATTATATTTTCAATACCGATTTTCTCTACGAGCAAGTCATCAAAGACGCCGATGACCCGGACACCAAGCATGACTTCGGGCGCAACATTATTCCGAGCATCATCAAGGACTATCGCGTCTTCGCCTATCCGTTTCGCGATCCGAAAACATCGGAACAGGCTTACTGGCGAGACGTTGGAACGCTCGATGCGTTCTGGTCTGCCAACATGGAACTCGTCTCGGTTACGCCGCAATTGAACATGTATGACACGGACTGGCCTGTTTACACCCACCAGTGGCAGTCGCCCCCGGCAAAATTCATATTCGATGAAGCCGAACGACAAGGCGTTGCGATTCAGTCGATGGTATCCGGAGGGTGCGTGATTTCGGGTGCCGAGGTCCGTGGCTCGTTGCTGTTCTCGCGTTGTCGTGTCGACAGCTACAGCAAGGTGACCGATTCGGTCGTCCTGCCGGATGTCAGAATCGGCCAGAACTGCCGTATTCATCGCGCCATTATTGACCGTGGCTCGATAATCGAGGACGGCGCGGTAATCGGCAAGGATCACGAAGCCGATCGCAAACGTGGTTTTCGAGTAACCGACTCGGGCCTGACGCTGGTGACCCCTGACATGCTCGGCCAGCACTTACATCACACCCGTTAGCAGCGACATCGTGAATAGCGCTCAAAAGGTCGTGTTTATCGCCGCTGAAAACGGCGCCCTGCCCGGTGGCAAGGTTGGTGGCGTGGCCGACGTGGTACGAGATCTCCCGGCGGCTCTGGCGGAACAGGGCTGGACACCCATGGTCGTGACACCGGCATACGGGATTTTGCACAAGCTACCCGGTTCAAAGCAAATAGCTACAGTATCGACGAAATTTAACGACGATGAGCATAAAGTGGGTATCTGGCAGGTACCAGGCAGTTTCGACGCTGTGGTGAACGTCGTCTTCGATCACGATCTGTTCAGAGCAAACGGCGTGGGTGTTATTTACGCGGGCGATGAGCCGGAGCGTCCCTACGCCACGGATGCCAACAAGTTCGCGTTTTTCTGCTCTGCCGTCGCGACCTGGTTGCAACAGTCAGAAGACCTGCCAGACGTCGTTCACCTGCACGACTGGCACGCCGCTTTTTATTGCTTGTTCGAGAAATTCTCGGATGAGCATCGCCGCCTGCGCGATGTTCGCACGGTATTTACGATTCACAACGTTTCCTACCAGGGTATTCGCCCGCTGCAAGGCGACAAGTCGTCGCTGCAAAACTGGTTTCCTGAGCTTCAATATGACGAGGAGTCCGTGCGGGATATCGTCTATCCGGAATGTATAAACCCGATGGCGACTGCCATCCGACTCGCCGACCGGATTAGTACGGTATCGCCAACGTATGCCCTGGAAATAGGCACGGCCAGCAATCCCGACACGGGTTTCGTGGGTGGCGAAGGACTTGAGAGCTTGCTGGTGGCCGCGACTAAGGAAGGTCGCCTGACCGGTGTATTGAACGGTTGCTATTACGACTGCCCAATTTCTTCGCAGCTTGACTGGAAAGCATTGCTTGCTGCAATGAAGCAGCAGGTTTCCGAGTGGCGCGTGCGCGACCCGTCCAGTAATGCACATATTATCGCCGAGCAACGACTGGGCAGTTTGCCGCGACGAAAACCGAAGCACTTGCTCGTCAGTGTTGGCCGCCTGGTCGCGCAGAAGGCCACGCTGTTCGTCGCGCCGCTTGCCAACGGCCGAGCCGCGCTGCAGCAGATTGCCGATGACCTCGGTGATAGCGGCCTCTTGATTGTGCTCGGCAGCGGAGAGTCGAAATACGAGGACGCCGTGCTGGAGATCGCAGAGAACGCTGACAACGTCGTATTTCTAAAGGGGTATTCGGAAAACCTCGCCGATCCACTGTACGAACT
The DNA here is from genome assembly GCA_021773055.1 of Woeseiaceae bacterium. Classification (GTDB taxonomy): domain Bacteria; phylum Pseudomonadota; class Gammaproteobacteria; order Steroidobacterales; family Woeseiaceae; genus UBA1847. Next base: position 10,653 of record JAJFKV010000013.1, on the reverse strand, counting down.
GGGTGATCTGTTCCTGATGCCATCCAGCTTTGAGCCCTGCGGAATCAGCCAGTTGCTAGCGATGCGCGCCGGACTACCGTGTGTCGTGCACGGTGTCGGTGGGCTTCTGGACACTGTGGAAGATGGTGTTAGCGGTTTTGTTTTTTCGGGTGAAAACCTGACCAGTCAAGCCAGTGAATTTGTCGCAGCCACGGCGCGGGCGTTGCGGCTTAGGGATTCCGACCCTGACGGCTGGCAGAACATTTGCGACAACGCCTCCCGGCAGCGTTTTGACTGGTCGAGTTCCGCGAGAAAAACCATCCAGGTCCTGTACGAGGCGAAGCATGACTGATCGAAGTCAGATCACCGCTATCATCGACGGTCGGCACAACGACCCTTTCTCTGTCCTCGGGCCGCATCGCTCGGGTCAAAACAGAATCGTGCGTACTTTCCAGCCGGATGCACGACAGGTATCCCTGATTAACAGCAAAGGCAAGGTCGTTGCGGCAATGAGCAAGATCGATGCGGGTGGCGTATTTGAGGGGATGTTGCCACCCCGGCAGCGCCGCTATGCGCTGCGCGTCGTGACAAATGACGGCACGACATTTGATACAGAGGACCCGTATCGCTTTCCTTCAACACTGGGCGAATTCGACCTGTACCTGCTGGGCGAAGGCTCCGACCAGCACATTTACAAAAAGCTCGGCTCACACATCACCCGGATCATGGGGGTGTCCGGCACCCGATTCGCAGTCTGGGCGCCGAACGCGTCTCGCGTCAGCGTCGTTGGCGATTTCAACCAATGGGACGGTCGTCGTCACGTGATGCGACTGCACCCAGGCAACGGCATCTGGGAAATATTCGTGCCCGGCACCGGTGCTGGTGCCCGATACAAGTATGAAATTCAGGATGCTGATGGCAATCTGTTGCCGCTCAAGTCAGACCCCTACGCAGCCTATTTCGAACCGCCACCTGGCAACTCGTCGATCGTTTACGAAACCGGCTATACCTGGAAAGACGGCGACTGGATGCTTAAGCGCTCATCGCAGCCAGCGATGGACCAACCGATCAGTATCTACGAGGTTCACCCCGGCTCCTGGCGACGCAGGGACGATGGCACGTGCCTCGGCTACCGTGAACTCGCCAGCGATCTCGTCGACTACGTGAGTGAAATGGGCTTTACACACATCGAACTGTTGCCCATCACAGAGCATCCATTCGACGGCTCCTGGGGATACCAGCCAATCGGGCTGTTTGCACCGACGCAGCGTTTCGGGAATCCCGACGACTTCCGGTTTTTCGTTGACCGCTGCCACCTGGCAGGCATCAATCTCATTGTTGACTGGGTGCCGGCACATTTCCCGAAAGACGAGCATGGACTCGCCCGATTTGATGGCTCGGCGCTGTATGAGCACGAGGACCCACGCAAGGGGGAGCATACCGATTGGGGCACGTTGATCTTTAATTACGGCCGGCGCGAGGTTGTCAATTATTTGATTGGCAGTGCTTTGTACTGGATTAATGAATTCCACGTCGATGCCATCCGCGTCGATGCTGTCGCATCCATGCTGTATCTCGACTACTCACGCGATGAGGGAGAGTGGATACCGAATGAACACGGCGGCAATGAAAACCTCGAGGCGGTCGAATTTCTGAAACGCCTGAACACGCAAATTCACGCTCACGGTGCGACCTCGTTCGCCGAGGAATCGACCGCCTGGCCTGGTGTTTCCCATCCGGTGGACGCGGGAGGCCTTGGGTTCACTTATAAGTGGAACATGGGCTGGATGAACGACAGTTTGTCCTACATGGGTGAAAATCCGCTGCACCGCAAACATCATCACGACAAGATGACATTCAGCCTCGTGTACGCGTTCGACGAAAATTTCGTGTTGCCGCTGTCGCATGACGAAGTCGTGCACGGCAAACGCTCCATCATCGGCCGTATGCCCGGCGATGAGTGGCAGCAGTTCGCGAATTTGCGCGCATATTACGCATTCATGTACGCACACCCTGGCAAAAAACTTACCTTCATGGGCAATGAGATCGCCCAGTATCGAGAGTGGAATCACGACCAGTCGCTGGACTGGCACCTGCTGGAACAGGCAAAGCACAAGGGCGTGCAGCGATTGCTGCGAGACCTGAATTCACTCTATGGAAATACCCGGGCACTGCATGAGCTCGATTGCAGTAGTGATGGCTTCGAGTGGATCGACTGGAACGATAGAGATAACAGTGTGTTGTCCTGGCTACGCCGGGATTCCACTGGTGCATCCGTTATCGCACTAACGAACCTGACACCAATCACCCGCGACAACTACCAACTGGGTGTTCCGCTGGAGGGCGAATATGTTGAGGTGCTCAACACCGACAACGAATATTATGGCGGCAGCGGACTGACGAACGACGTGCTCCGGGCGAGCGCGACGGAACACCACGGACGACCTTATTCACTGAGCTTGCGCTTGCCACCGCTGGCGACCATTTTCTTAGTTCAACGCACAACGCCAACCGACGGAGCCTGATGCATGTCCGCAAAGTCCAAAGAGAAAACCGGACGTAACGAATTGTTGCGGGGCAAGGATTTGCCCATGACCGCTGACGCGATACTGAAAGACTTTTCACATTATTTCGGCCGCATGCTGGGGCGGCGCACCGTGAGACCGGATTCGCCGTTTCTATATCAGGCTGTCGTGTTCGCCGCCCGCGACCGACTTATGGAGCGCTGGGGCAAGACACGCGACGCAATGGAGCGTGAAGACAGCCGCCGCGTTTCCTACCTGTCTCTTGAATTCCTGATGGGGCGCTTGCTGCGCAATACTTTGCTGAATCTCGGCATCGAAGACGAGACCGCTAACGCGTTGAATCGCATTGGTCTGGACCTCGAGGATGTTTGCGAACGCGAGCATGACGCTGGCCTCGGCAATGGTGGACTGGGTCGCCTGGCCGCCTGTTTTCTCGACAGCTGCGCGACACTGGCACTGCCTGTAGTGGGCTATGGAATTCGTTACCAGTACGGCATGTTCCAGCAACGCATCGAAGACGGTTTTCAGCTGGAACAGCCCGACCCGTGGCTGCGTGAGGGTTTCCCCTGGGAGATTGAACGCATCGAGTTTGCGCAAACCATTCGCTTCGGCGGCAACAGCACAAGCTACACCGACGAAAGCGGCGAGACTCGCTATCGGTGGGTCGATACCCACGATGTGCTGGCAATTCCGTTCGACATTCCGATTCCCGGATTTAAGAACGACATCGTCAATACCTTGCGACTTTGGTCGGCCTCGTCCAGTGACGGCTTTGACCTGGAAGAATTCAATGCGGGCAGTTATGTCGACGCCGTGGCATCCAAGAATGCTGCAGAAAACATCACCATGGTTCTGTACCCGAACGCCGACTCCGAAAACGGCCAGGAACTGCGGCTGCGCCAACAGTATTTTCTCGCTTCTGCAAGCTTGCAGGACACAATTCGCGTGTGGATCGAACAACACGGCACTGACCTCAGAACATTTGCTGAGAAGAACTGCTTCCAGCTAAACGATACACATCCCGCGATCGCCGTTGCCGAACTCATGCGCTTGCTAACTGACGAACACGGACTGACATGGGACGAGGCCTGGGATATCACCAGTAACACGATGGCCTACACCAACCACACGCTGCTCCCGGAAGCACTCGAGATGTGGCCTGTTTCCATGTTCCGCCGTCTGTTGCCGAGAATCCTCGACATCATCTACGAAATCAACGCAAGTCTCATCGCAGAGTTAAACGAGCGCTGTCCTGGCGACAAAGATCGAGTTCGCCGCATGTCCTTGATCCAGGAAGGCAGCGAGCCAATGATTCGGATGGCCTATCTCGCCATTGTCGGCAGCTACTCGGTCAACGGCGTTGCCGAACTGCATTCGAAACTCCTGCAGGAAGGACTGTTCCGCGACTTCGCGGAGCTCTGGCCACAGAAGTTCAACAACAAAACCAATGGCGTCACACAAAGACGCTGGCTCGCCGCCTGTAACCCTGAGCTGGCGACATTGATCGGGCAGAAAATCGGCTCTGGATGGACCACTGATCTCGCACAGCTTGAGAAGCTGGCCGAATTCGCGGACGACGGCGAGTTTCAACTCGCGTGGCGAACTGTCAAACAAAATAACAAGCAACGACTCGCAGCCAATATCGAAGCGAAGACCGGACTGACGGTGGCCAGGGATTCGATTTTCGATGTGCAGGTCAAGCGTATCCACGAGTATAAAAGGCAGCTACTGAACCTTCTGCATGCGATTCATCTGTATGACCGCATCAGACGCGGCGATGGCGACGATGTTGTGCCGCGCACCATTATCATCGGCGGCAAGGCGGCACCAGGTTATGCGATGGCGAAAGGAATTATCAAATGCATCAATAATGTCGCCCGGGTCATCAATTCTGATCCGTTGATGAAGGACCGACTGCAGCTGATCTTTTATCCCGACTACAACGTCTCCGGCATGGAATTGATTTGTCCCGCTGCCGACCTGTCCGAGCAAATTTCCACGGCCGGCAAAGAAGCATCCGGCACGGGCAATATGAAATTCATGATGAACGGCGCGCTCACGATCGGCACGCTCGACGGCGCCAACGTCGAGATTCGCGAGGCCGTTGGCGAAGAAAACTTTTTCCTGTTTGGTCTCACGGTTGACGAGATCGAGAACCTGAAGGGACGCTACGACCCGCAGGCGATCATCAATGGGGACGAGGACTTCAAGCGAGTGATGGACTTGCTCGAGAGTGGCCGCTTCAATCGTTTTGAGCCCGGCATTATGGACGCGATCACGCAGTCGATACGCGAGCCCGCAGACTTGTGGATGACGGCGGCGGATTTCCGCAGCTACATTGATGCGCAGGTCGCAGCAGCAGAAGTATTCAAGGACGAAACACGCTGGACGAAAATGAGCATTATGAATACGGCATCATCCGGTCGCTTCTCCACGGACCGCACCATGCGCGACTACAATGAAGATATCTGGCATCTCACGCCAGTGGCCCTCAATTGACTTCGATGCGCGCCGGAGACCCCGAGCTACAAGGTTCGACACTGCTAGCTGACGGAACGAACTTCGCAATCTACTCGAGCGTCGCCGAGAGCGTGGAGCTGTGTTTTTTTGATGACAAGCGGAATCAGACTCAAGTATCGGCCCTACCCGAATGTGAGCACGGTGTCTGGCATGGCTTTATGCCCGGCTGCGGCGTCGGACAACGATACGGCTATCGCGTTCATGGCCCATTCGACCCCGAAAAGGGACTGCGCTGCAATCCGGCGAAATTGCTGATCGACCCCTATTCACGCGAGCTGGATGGAGAATTCGTTTGGGACCCCGCGGCTTTCGATTTCGTTGCCGGTGGGCCAGCGGGAAAAGGATCTATCTGCAGCGCTGACAGCGCCGCGTTTGTTCCACTGTCTGTCGTCACTCATAAAGATTCGGCTAGCGCACGGACCCGACCTTCCATTCCCTGGAACGAGATGGTCGTATACGAATGCAATTTGCGTGGCTATACGATGCGTCATCCGGCCGTACCCGTTACCGATCGCGGCCGTTTTGACGGCATGCGTAATAAAGACGTGCTGGCCTACATCAAGGCCCTCGGGATTACATCCATTGAATTGATGCCAGTTCAGGCGTTCGCGGACGAGCATCACCTCGCGCAACGAGGCCTCAGAAATTTCTGGGGTTACAACACCATCGGCTTTTTCGCACCGATGCCTCGTTACGGCACGAGTACCGAGCTACGAGACATGGTTAATGCCATCCACGATACCGGACTTGAGGTTATTCTCGACGTGGCCTACAACCACACCGCCGAGGGAGGTTCTCACGGCCCGACAATTTCATTTCGCGGCATCGACAATCTCGCCTATTACCGCACGCTTCACGATGCACCCGCCGAATACGTGAACGACACCGGTTGTGGGAACACCGTCAATGCTGACCACCCGCAGGTTCAAAAGCTGATCCTCGACAGTCTTGCTCACTTTACACAAAACATGGGCGTCGACGGTTTTCGTTTCGATCTCGCCACCATCCTTGGTCGCCACGATCATGGCTTCTCGACAACGCATCCATTGCTTGAGGCCATTAGCAGCGACGAGCGCCTGGAGTCCACCAAGCTCATCGCTGAACCCTGGGACCCGGGTCCCGGTGGTTATCAACTCGGCAACTTCCCGCAGAGCTGGGCAGAGTGGAACGATCAGTATCGCGATACCGTGCGAAAATTCTGGCGCGGCGACGATGGCGTCAGCGGCCCCCTGGCGCAGCGCATGCACGGCTCCGCCGACCTGTTCGAGAACAGTTGCAGACCGCCTTTTGCCAGCGTCAATTTCATCACCAGCCACGACGGTTTTACCTTGCAGGATAACGTTAGCTACGAACACCGGCATAACGAAGCAAACGGTGAGGACAATCAGGATGGTCACGGCCACAACTACAGCTGCAATTACGGCACCGAGGGTGACAGTGACGACCCGGAACTGAATTCTTTACGCCGACGGCAGCGACTCAACATGCTGGCGACACTGTTGCTGTCGCAAGGCACACCAATGCTACTGGCAGGTGACGAGTTCGGCAATTCACAGCAAGGCAATAACAACGCCTACGCACAAGACAATGAAACGGGTTGGCTCGACTGGTCCGGCCTGCAGGACGATCCGGAGTTCGTCAAGCAGGTGCGCGAACTCATATGGCTACGCCGTGAATCCCCGCTGCTCCGATTTGATGACTATGTGCATGGCAGTTTGCGATTAGGAAAAGACAACATCGAAATTAGCTGGATTAATCGCGACGGCGAACACAAACACGGCGACGAGTGGGCCTGCAGCCGTGCATTTACCCTGCAAATCAAATCCAGTAACGATCGCGGTCAGGCAACTGTTATTGCCATCGCGATAAACGGCGACCACGAGCCGGCCACCTTGCGCATCCCGGAACCACATGATGCCACCGCATGGCGTATCGCGTTCACAAGTTGTGATGACCTCGTTGACAAAATGTCAGGCGACAGTCTCGATGTCACCGGTCGTTCCATCACTTTACTGTTGTCGGACTAGTCCGGCAGCGGCAGCGCCGTAGAATACTTCACACGCCGCAGCACGAAGGTCGAACTCGCCGATCGAACGGCAGGATGATTCAATACCTGCGAATTCAGGAAATCGTTGTAGGTATCCATGTCCTGCACGACAACGTGCAAAACATAGTCGCGATCGCCTGACACTGAAAAACACTCGGTGACTTCCGGGAGTATCGACACGTGCCGCTCGAAACTCTGCCGATTCTTGTCCGTGTGCTCGGTCATCGCGACCAGCAGCAAGACCTGAATATTAAAACCCGCAACTCTGGGGTTGAGTATTGCAACCTGACGCTCGATAAGCCCTGCTTCCTCAAACTCGCGAATGCGACGCCAGGTCGATGTCCTGGACATGCCGACAAGTTCGGCAAGCTCGCTTTGATTACGCGTTGCGTCGCGTTGTAACTCGTTGAGGAGTCGCCGATCCGTTCTGGACAGGTTCACCTGCGCTTCTCGTTCATAATTCTAATACTTATAAAACGTTTGTTTCAATTATAAAGCCATTTTAGCGCACTTCGGACACTATTTCTCTGTAAATCGCGCATACTGCGGAAAAGCGTTGCACAGAAGAGGACATCGCCATGGCAGACCTGTTTGAAAACCCCATGGGCCTGGACGGCTTCGAATTTGTCGAGTTCGCCGCCCCTGACCCCAAAGTACTTGAAACCGCCTTCGCCCTGCTCGGCTTTACCGAAGTCGCGAAGCATCGCTCCAAGGAAGTCACGCTATGGCGCCAGGGCGATATTAATTTCATTATCAACAGCGAACCCAATAGCCCGGCCTATTACTTTGCGAGAGAACACGGTCCCTGCGCGTGTGGCATGGCGTTTCGAGTAAAAGACGCACACGTGGCTTATGCGCGTGCACTCGAACAAGGTGCACAGCCCGTCGAATTGGAGACCGGGCCGATGGAACTGCGCTTGCCGGCGATCAAGGGCATCGGTGGTGCAACCGTCTACCTGATCGACCGGTATGAAGAAGGCACGTCAATCTACGACATCGACTTCAACTTCATCGACGGCGTTGATCGCCATCCTGAGGGCTGTGGCTTTGATGTCATCGACCATCTGACGCACAACGTCTACCGTGGCCGTATGGAGTACTGGGCTACCTACTACGAGAAGCTGTTTAATTTCCGCGAGATTCGTTACTTCGACATCAAGGGCGAGTACACGGGACTGCTGTCCAAAGCGATGACAGCACCCGACGGCAAGATTCGTATTCCTCTTAACGAAGAAGCATCGGCAGGTATTGGCCAGATCGAGGAATACCTGATGAGCTTCAATGGCGAAGGTATTCAGCACATTGCATTCAGTTGCGACAACCTGATCGAGTGCTGGGACCGACTGCAAAAGCAGGGCATCGAATTCATGACGGCACCACCCTCCGCCTATTACGAAATGCTGGAAGATCGCCTGCCCGGGCACGGCGAACCCATCGACGAATTGCAGCCGCGCGGCATCTTGCTGGATGGAACTACCGATGGTGACGAGCCACGCTTGTTGTTGCAGATCTTTTCGGCCAACATGGTCGGGCCGACTTTTTTCGAGTTCATCCAGCGTAAGCAGGACGAAGGTTTTGGTGAAGGCAATTTCAAGGCGCTGTTCGAGTCGATCGAACGCGACCAGGTCGCGCGCGGTATCGTAACGGCAAAAGCCTGAGAGGAACGAAACATGAATCTGAAACGAATTCACCACGTTGCGTACCGCTGCAAGGACGCAAAGGAAACGGTCGGGTTTTACCAGCGCATGTTGAACATGGAGTTCACCGTCGCGTTCGCAGAAGACCAGGTCCCGTCAACCAAGGAACCGGATCCCTACATGCACGTGTTTCTCGATTGCGGCATGGGTAACGTGCTCGCGTTTTTCGAGTTGCCAACTCAGCCGGAGATGGGCCGTGATCACAACACGCCAGCCTGGGTGCAACACATCGCGTTCGAAGTCGAAGACTACGATGCGTTGCTTGCTGCTCAAGAGCATCTTGAGAATGAGGGCCTCGATGTTATCGGCCCGACGAATCACGGAATTTTTCAATCGATTTATTTCTTCGATCCCAACGGCCACCGCCTTGAACTGGTTGCGAATACGCAAACAGAAGAGCAGATTAGCGAGCTGAAGCGTGTTGCTCCGGCGATGCTTGAAGAATGGAGTCAAACCAAGAAAGCACCGCGCCACGCAGCGTGGCTGCACGAACTGGAATTCAGAGGCGATAAATGAAACTTGCATCCTTGAAGGACGGCCGTGACGGCCGCCTTGTTGTTGTATCCGGCGACCTGACGCGTTGTGCTTCGGTTGCGAACGTTGCAGCAACCCTGCAGGCTGCGCTCGACGACTGGACGAATACACGTCCGGCGCTCGAAGCGATCGCCACAAAACTCGAGGCAGGCGGAGGTGATCCTTTTGATCAAAGCGCCTCTGCCTCACCGCTGCCTCGCGCCTATCAATGGGCGGACGGTTCGGCCTACGTTAATCATGTTGAACTCGTTCGCAAAGCACGCGGCGCGGAGATGCCCGCCTCGTTCTGGACAGATCCGCTGATGTACCAGGGCGGCTCTGACTCGTTTCTGGGCCCACGCGATGACATTCCAATGGCCGACGAGGCCTGGGGCATCGATTTCGAAGCTGAGGTTACGGTGGTGACCGACGATGTGCCGATGGGTATATCTGCGGCTGACGCTGCCGCTCACATTCAGCTCATCATGCTGGTCAATGATGTCTCTTTGAGAAACCTGATCCCGGGTGAACTCGGCAAGGGCTTTGGTTTCTTTCAGTCCAAACCCTCGAGTGCTTTCTCACCAATAGCGATAACGCCTGATGAGCTCGGGCCAGCCTGGTCGGATGCCAAAGTACACTTGCCATTACTGTCGACACTCAATGACGATCTGATCGGCAAACCTGAAGCCGGCGTGGACATGACCTTCGACTTCGGTCAACTCGTCGCGCATGCCGCGAAGTCCAGGCCATTGAGTGCCGGTTGCATCATTGGTTCCGGAACGGTCTCAAACAAGCTGGACGATGGTCCTGGCAAGCACATTGTGGATGGTGGCGTTGGCTATTCCTGCATCGCCGAGATTCGCACTATTGAGACCATCAACAACGGCAAGCCCAGTACTTCGTTCATGCAATTCGGTGACCGTATTCGAATCGAAATGAATGATCCAAATGGTGACTCCATTTTCGGCACGATTGATCAGGTCGTCACAAAGTACGAAGGCTGAATGTTGATCAAACTCTATAGCTACTGGCGCTCATCGGCTGCATACCGATTGCGGATCGCGCTCAATCTGAAAGAACTCGACCATGAGATCGTGCCGGTGTCGCTGGCACCGGGAAAGGCAGAAAATCGCCAAGAGGCTTACCGCCTGAAGAACCCGCAGATGCTGGTACCGTTTCTGGAGGATGGCGACGTGGCAATTGGCCAATCCATGGCCATGCTGGAGTACCTGGAAGAAACCTACCCGGAGGTGCAGCTGCTGCCTGTCGAACAACCGCTACGCAGCCAGGTACGGGCTTTCTGTAATATGATCGCGTGCGACATCCACCCGGTCCTTAACTTAAGGGTTATGAACTACATCAAGTCAGAGTT
>JAJFKV010000012.1 GCA_021773055.1 Woeseiaceae bacterium | reverse complement strand
GATGTCGGCAATCGTACTGTCCGAGGTCTCCCCCGAGCGGTGCGAGATTACCGCGCTAAACCCTGCGCCATCAGCCATAGTAATCGCATCAAGAGTTTCGCTTAAGGTACCGATTTGGTTAGGTTTTATCAATATCGAATTAGCAATCTTTTCATCAATGCCGCGTTGCAGAATTGACGTATTGGTGACGAACAAATCGTCCCCGACAAGCTGTACGCGGCCGCCCAGAGCATCCGTCAGCAATCGCCAACCCTCCCAGTCACTCTCGTCCATGCCATCTTCGATTGAAATAATGGGATAGGCATCCGCCAATTCCGCCAGATATGCGCTGAATCCGGCCGCGTCAAACTGACGATTCTCTGATTCCAGATCATAAACGCCGTCTTTGTAGAACTCAGAACTCGCTACATCGAGGCCCAGCAAGATGTCATCCCCAGCTTTGAAACCGGCTTTCTCGATGGCGACCATGATGGTATCGAGTGCTGCGCGATTGGACGGCAGGTCCGGTGCAAAGCCACCCTCATCTCCGACAGCCGTGTTCAACCCCTGGCTATTTAATACGCTCTTCAGGCAATGAAAAATCTCCGCTCCATAACGTAGCGCCTCTGTGAACGTCGGCGCGCCAACCGGAAGTATCATGAACTCCTGAATATCAACACTGTTATTCGCGTGCGCTCCGCCGTTGATGATGTTCATCATGGGGACCGGCATCAACGTGTTGTCTCCAAGATGGCGAAACAATGGCAGACCTTTTGCAGCAGCCTCCGCTTTAGAAACAGCCAGTGATATCGCGAGCAACGCGTTCGCACCGAGTCGACCTTTATTTTCCGTACCATCAAGATCGATCATGCATTGATCAACTGCACGCTGGTCGGCAAAGTCATTGCCGAGTAGCGCATCGCGTAAGGCGCCGTTTACGTTAGCAACAGCTTGTTGCACGCCTTTGCCGAGGTAGCGCGACTTGTCGCCATCGCGTAATTCAACCGCTTCGCGCGTGCCGGTTGATGCACCCGAGGGGACGCCCGCACGAGCGCTGCTACCGTCCGCCAGGGTAACGTCTGCTTCCACAGTCGGATTACCGCGTGAGTCGAGAATCTCTCGACCACGAATTTCACTTATATTGATCATTGTTATTCCATATTGTCTGGCGAATCAGGAACCCCGAGACCGTAGTCTGCTTCAAGGTAGGCGCTTTGTTTGACGCTGTTGTCGATCGACATCAACGTTTCCAGAAGTTGTTTCATTTTATCCAGTGGCCACGCATTCGGCCCGTCGCTAAGCGCCTGCGACGGGTCCGGATGCGTCTCCATGAAGAGTCCAGCGACGCCAGCAGCTGCGGCGGCACGAGCCAGCACAGGGATAAATTCACGCCGCCCGCCCGAGGATGTTCCAAGACCACCGGGTTGCTGTACCGAATGTGTCGCATCGAATACGACCGGCGCACCGGTGCCACGCATCACCGCGAGACTGCGCATATCCGATACGAGATTGTTATAGCCAAAGCTGAAACCGCGTTCGCAAACCATGATGTCGTTGTTACCCGTGGACTTTGCCTTGTCGACGACATTCTGCATTTCCCAGGGCGAGAGAAATTGACCTTTTTTTATGTTCACAGGCAGCCCGGTTGCTGCCGTGCGCAAAATGAAGTTCGTTTGTCGACATAAGAACGCTGGTGTTTGCAAGACGTCGACGACATCGGCCACTTCATCCATTGGCGTATCTTCGTGCACGTCGGTCAGAATTGGCAGCTCAAGCTGTTTCTTCACTTCGCTAAGTATGCGCAGCCCTTCTTCCATTCCGGGGCCACGAAAACCGTCACGCGAGCTGCGATTCGCCTTGTCGAACGATGATTTGTAAATGAGAGGAATACCAAGATCTGCGCATATTTCCTTCAGCGCAGCGGCGGTATCGAGCGTCATTTGCTCGCTTTCCACCACGCAGGTGCCGGCGATCAGGAAGAAAGGCTGATCATTGCCGACCGGAAACCCGCACAGTTTCATGCTTGTGCTGCCTCCGACAATTCACCGGCACTGTGTTCGCGCGCGGCACTAATAAAACTCTTGAACAATGGATGACCATCTCGTGGGTTCGACGTGAACTCGGGGTGGAACTGACTGGCAAGGAAAAAGGGATGCCCCGGTAGCTCGACCATTTCCACGAGATCATCCACTGATAATCCTGAGAAGACCAGCCCAGCGGCGGACAATTGCTCACGATAGTTGTTATTCACCTCGTAACGGTGCCGGTGCCGCTCTTCGATATCAGTGGCACCGTAGCTTAACGCCGCCAGCGAACCCTCCTGCAAAGCAACGGCCTGCGCGCCGAGTCGCATGGTGCCGCCCATGTCGGACTCCTCGCTACGCTCTTCGGTATCGCCAGTCTGATCCTGCCATTCCGTGATGAGCGCGACGACCGGATGTGGTGTCTGCTTGTTGAATTCTGTGCTCATGGCACCGCCCAGGCCGGCAAGATTGCGTGCCGCTTCTATCACCGCGACTTGCATACCGAGGCAAATACCGAGGTAAGGAATGCCGCTTTCGCGAGCAAACCTGACCGTTTCGATCTTGCCTTCAATACCGCGATCGCCAAAGCCGCCCGGCACGACTATGCCATTCATTCCATGCAGACAGTCGATACCCTTATCTTCAATGTCTTTCGATTCAATGTAGTGAATATTGACGCGCGTTCGGGTGTGAATTCCGCCATGCTGCAACGCCTCAACCAGCGAAATATAAGAATCCTTGAGGTCCATATACTTGCCGACCATAGCGACGTTCACCTCAGAGGTCGGGTTCTGCTTCGCATCCACAATGGCATCCCATTCGTGCAGATCTGCCTTTGGCAAATCAAGACCAAGTTGTCTGGCGACAATGCCATCCAGGCCCTGATCGTGCATCATCGCCGGAATCTTGTAGAGATCATCAGCATCCCAGGCTGAAATAACCGCTTTTTCCTGCACGTTGGTGAACAACGCAATCTTCTTGCGCTCTTCATCCGGCAACGGATTCTCGGAACGACACACCAGAATGTCAGGTTGAATACCAATCGAACGCAACTCCTTAACTGAGTGCTGCGTCGGTTTCGTTTTGATTTCCGCCGAAGTCGGTATGTAGGGCACCAGGGTCAGGTGCACATAAACAACACGATCATGCCCAAGCTCGATGCCCATCTGGCGAATCGCCTCGAGAAACGGTAATGACTCGATATCGCCAACCGTGCCGCCAATCTCGACCAGACAGATGTCGGCGTCGCCAGCGCCCTTCTTCACGCCCTGCTTGATCTCATCGGTAATGTGCGGAATGACTTGTACCGTGGCGCCCAGGTACGCGCCACGGCGCTCCTTCGCGATGACGCTCTCATAAATGCGACCAGTCGTGTAATTACTGTGCCGACCGCCTCTCGCGGTACGCACAAAGCGTTCGTAATGCCCCAGGTCGAGATCGGTCTCAGTGCCATCGTGCGTGACGAACACCTCGCCGTGCTGAAACGGGCTCATCGTACCAGGATCAACATTGATGTAAGGATCAAGCTTGATCATGCTGATCGTCAATCCGCGCGCTTCGAGGATGGCGCCGAGGCAAGCCGAGGTAATTCCTTTCCCTAGGGAAGAAACCACACCACCAGTGATAAAAACATACGATGTCATGAGTGAATCCGTGATTTAAGGCTCTTTGCCATAGTTCAACGATTTGCTTTAACCGTGAAACAAGAAAGGGCTGGAGCAAAAGCAGGACGCTTTCTTCCAACCCTTCGAATTCCGCGCCGTCGTTGGACTAGAGACGGTGTTAAACGTTATCAGGCAGTCTGCTCTAATGCAATGCAGGTCGACCAGTCCAGCGCACAGCGACACCCGGTCGCACGGCGGCAGTCTCGGCCAGCCAGAGATCGCCAACCGCAACCAGTCGCTCGCCCGAATAGACTAGTGGCAGTCGATCGCGCATCCACGGCACAATGCCCGCCTCTTGAAGTAATTTCTTCAGTTTGCGTGTATGTGCTTGACGTTGCGGCTGAATTTCCTCACCACCTATCCGTGGCCTAATTGTCAATCCAGCGCTAAACAGCTCAGGAGAGATGCCAATCTCAGCGCACAACTCGAAATGCAGGGTTCCAAGGCCAACGCCGAGGTCCGATTTTTCACCGGTTACTGGCGTCGTTTCAATAGCCTCTGCCAGATTCTCCGGCAACAGATAGAGTCCGTTTCTATAGCGGCGCACGGATGCACCGGGCCAGCTCACCAGCGGTTGCGCATCCACGCGCGCCGGAATTACCTCTTTCAGTACGCGCCCGAGCTGCAGTGCCGTCGGCGTCGACAGTCCAAGATCACGCAATGCATAGCGAATGACATTGCGCTGCCGCGCCGCCGAGAGATCAGACAGTCCATCAATAGGCAACCGCGCCGCAGTTGCACCCAGCGATTCGAGGTCCATCGCCGCCAGGTCAACAAGCAGTTGCGATGCTTCTCCGGCGTGGCCGGCACTGCGTTGCAGCCGCGTTGCAATATCAGGCCAGCGCTCCTTAAGCCGTGGCAACACTTCATGTCGCAGAAAATTTCGGTCAAAGCGGCGGTCCGTGTTCGAGGGATCGTCCACCCACGCAAAACCGCGTTCAGTGGCATATTGCAGAATATCCGCCCTATCAACATTCAGCATGGGCCGCGCCAACCAACCAGGACCAAAACGACGGATATCGCCAATACCGGCAACGCCCGCGGGACCACTGCCGCGAATCAGGTTCAGCAATAGTGTTTCAGCTTGGTCTTCGCGATGGTGGGCGCTCAATAACCAGTCGTTGTCGTTCAACTCAGCATGCAAAGCCGCATAACGTGCATCTCTTGCGGATGCCTCAGGACCATTGCCGCTCTCCAGCTGCACATCCACGCGCAAGGATTGAAATTCGATATCGAGATCCGCAGCCGCTCGCGAGCATTGCTCACCCCAGTCCGATGAGTCCGCCTGCATGCCGTGATCGATGTGAATCGCAAGTACCGGAATTTCTGAAAAATGCGCGAGCGCATGCATGAGAACGGTTGAATCCAGGCCGCCGCTGAACGCGACAACGTAGCGAGCCGGTTTGCCCGCTGTCGTTTCAAGGTCTGCGAGGTGTTCCGCGAGAATCGCGGCACTGAAGCTCACGCGT
Organism: Woeseiaceae bacterium; assembly: GCA_021773055.1. Classification (GTDB taxonomy): domain Bacteria; phylum Pseudomonadota; class Gammaproteobacteria; order Steroidobacterales; family Woeseiaceae; genus UBA1847. The sequence continues at coordinate 123,498 of JAJFKV010000012.1, read as the reverse complement.
CTTTGAACTGACCGAAGCTCGCGAGCCGTTGCTGTCGCTTTTCCAGCAACTGATCGGTCGACAGCTGAGTCAACTCTTCCAGGCTACTCAATAAAGCGTTGCGAATGACTTCCGCCATTGCTTTTGGATTACGGTGAGCGCCACCCAGCGGTTCCGGCAGCACTTCGTCAACCAGTCCAAAGTCGTTCAGATTCGATGCCGTAATGCGCATAGCCTCCGCCGCATCTTCCGCTTTTTCTGCACTTTTCCACAAAATGGACGCGCAGCCCTCCGGAGAGATAACCGAATAGATACTGTATTCCAGCATCAGCAGCTTGTCGCCGACCCCAATAGCCAACGCACCTCCGGAGCCACCCTCGCCAATTACGACGCTGATGATCGGTGTCTCTAGACCGGACATCATGTACAAGCTGCGCGCAATCGCCTCACTTTGACCGCGCTCTTCTGCACCAACACCCGGATAGGCACCCGGCGTATCAATAAAAGTCACAACCGGCATGGAAAATTTTTCTGCCATACGCATCAAGCGCTGCGCTTTTCGATAGCCCTCGGGTTTTGGCATGCCGTAGTTACGCCGCACGCGCTCTTTGGTATCACGGCCCTTTTGGTGGCCAATGAACATTACGGCCCGCCCGTCTATTCGACCGACGCCGCCGACAATAGCAGGATCATCCGCGTACATTCGATCGCCATGCAACTCCTGAAAATCCGGTGCTATCTGGTCAAGATAGTCCTGGGTGTAAGGCCGCGATTCGTGCCGAGCTACTCGCGCTACCTGCCAGGGCGAAAGTTTGGCAAAAATGCTTTTTGTCAGGGACTCGCTTTTTTCTTTGAGGCGCGCCACTTCCTCATTAATATTGACCTCGGAGTCATCACCGACGTAACGCAATTCATCGATCTTCGCTTCAAGCTCGGCGATCGGTTGTTCAAAATCCAGAAATTTCAATTCCATAAGGTATCGCGGCTGAGCCGCTCCTGCGTCAGTTCAGCTCGCGTCCAGGCGCATATAGAAGCCGGACATTATTATTGCCAAGCAATTCCGTCAACTTATCACGCAATTCACGACTCGGACGCACAGCCCATTCCGGCCCCAGGGACAGTCTCGCAGCAGCCTTGTCACCGATATATCGCACCGAAACCTCACAATTACCTTCACGAAATGGCAACAACAGGTCGTGCAGTCTGACCAGCAAGTTTTCGCCCTGCCCATTGGGCGCCAGGCATAAAACCATGCTTCTTGCGCGCGACTCGATAACTCGATCGATGTGCAGCACGTTCTTCACATTAACCGTCCAACTCCCGATGAAGTCGTCATAGCGCAGGCCACCAGTGACCACGACGATTTCGTCTTTCACCAGTAGATGCCGAAACTCCTGGAAGGCCTCACTGAAGAGGCTCACTTCCATACGAGCTGTATCGTCGTCAAGAACAACGCTGACCCTGTTGCCGCGCTTGCGCACGTCGACAATCAATCCTGCAACCGTCGCCTCGCGCTTTGCCCGTGCATAATTACGTTCGCCCTTGCTCGTTTGCGGCGGTGGTTCCGCAGTGATATCACCCAGCCGACCATCGGCCAGGTAGCGCGCGTCGTGACGAACAGCATCAAAAGGATGACCAGTCAGGTATAGCCCGAGGGCTTCCTTTTCATTGTTGAGCAACAATCGCTCCTGCCACTCGGCCAGTTGTGGCGGCTTATTCTCGATAAGCTCGGCAGCCGGCTCTGCCAGCCCGAACATATCGTTTTGGCCCGCGGCCGCCGCTTTGGCCTCCTGATCAGCGCTTTTTAGCGCCTCCGGAACCTGTTGCATCATGCCGCGGCGTGATTCCGCGAATCCATCCATGGCGCCCGACTTCACCATCGCCTCCAGCGCTCGACGATTGATCTTATCGTGATCTACACGACGGCAGAATTCAGTCAGGCTGTTGTACGGACCATTATCCTCACGCTCCGCGATCAACGAATCTACAGCCGCACGGCCGACACCCTTGATCGCGCCAAGGCCATACAGGATCGTCGAAGCGTTCGGAACACAGAAGTGGTAGTCGGACTTATTAATATCCGGTGCCAGCAATGTGAGCTTCAGCTGTCGACAATCATCTTTCAGAGTCACCAGGCGATCAGTGTTTTGCAGGTCTGCGCTCATGACCGCGGCCATGAATGCGCCCGGATAATGTGCTTTGAGATACGCTGTCCGGTATGACAAGACGGCGTAAGCAGCAGAGTGAGACTTGTTGAAACCGTAGCCGGCGAATTTCTCCATGAGATCGAAAATTCGCGTCGCCGTCCTCTCTGCAACGCCGCGACTGGTCGCACCGGTCACGAAAATCTCGCGTTGCTGCGCCATTTCCTCCGCTTTTTTCTTACCCATCGCACGCCGCAGCAGGTCAGCGCCGCCGAGAGTATATCCCGCCAGCACCTGCGCGATTTGCATCACCTGTTCCTGGTACAGGATGACGCCATAGGTCTCCTCAAGCACTGGCTTGAGCTCCGGGTGCAAATAATCAATATCTGCCTTGTTTGTCGCGTGCTTGCGGGTAATGAAGTCATCCACCATGCCGGACTGCAACGGACCGGGCCGAAACAGTGCGACCAGCGCAACCAGGTCATCGAACTGATCAGGTCGCATACGTTTGATGAGGTCACGCATACCACTGGATTCGAGCTGGAAGACCGCCGCCGTGTGGGTGCTGCGCAACATCGTGAAGGTTTTCGGATCGTTTTCCGGTATGCGATTAATCGTGAGGTCGAGGCCTGGATTGGTATCGTTCACAATCTGTATGGCCCAGTCGATAATCGTAAGCGTCCTGAGACCAAGAAAGTCGAATTTGACGAGGCCGACTGCTTCAACGTCGTCTTTGTCGAGTTGCGTGACAACGTTGGTGCCGCCCTCTTCGCAATACAACGGTGCGAAGTCCGTGAGCGGCCCCGGAGAAATAACAACACCACCGGCATGTTTCCCCGCGTTGCGCACCAGGCCTTCAAGTGATCTGGCAAGATCAATGATCGCCGCGACTTCTTCATCGTCTCGATACATAGACGCAAGTTCGTCGGAACTCTCGAGCGCTTTTTCGAGCGTAATACCGATCTCGAATGGCACCAGTTTCGCGATGCGATCAACAAAGCCGTAGGGTTGCCCAAGCACGCGACCCGTATCCCGGATTACGGCCTTCGCCGCCATGGTGCCGAAGGTAATAATTTGTGAAACACGTTCGCGTCCGTAGCGCTCGGCCACATAGTCGATAACCCGATCGCGGCCTTCCATACAGAAGTCGACATCGAAATCCGGCATGGAAACGCGTTCCGGGTTCAAGAAGCGCTCGAACAGCAAGTCGTGCTGTAAGGGGTCAAGGTCGGTGATTCGCAACACCCAGGCAACCAGGGAACCCGCGCCGGAACCACGGCCCGGTCCAACAGGCACATCGTTTTCCCGCGCCCAGCGAATGAAGTCCGCGACGATCAGAAAATAACCGGGAAAGCCCATGGACTGGATGACACCCAGTTCTATTTTCAGTCGCTCAAAGTAAGGAGCTGAATAGGCGTCACGCTTATTGGCCGGGACTTCTTCGATCTCGAATTTAGCCGCGAGCGCAGTATCCAGCCCCTTGCGGGCCTCGGATTCAAGGAAACCGGCTTCCGTAGTGCCTTCGGGAACCGGAAACTCAGGTAAGACGCTTTCGCCAAGCCTCAGGTCGAGCGAGCAACGACGTGCGATCTCAACCGTGTTTTGCAGGGCAGAAGGAATATCCGCAAATAGCTCGGCCATCTCCTCTGGTGAGCGCAAATATTGCTTCTCGCTGTAATTTCTGGGGCGATCAACGTCGGCGAGTCCGCGGCCATCGTGAATACAAACCCGAGCTTCGTGTGAATTGAAGCCGTCCCGGTCAAGAAATCGCACATCATTGCTCGCGACAACCGCGACGATCCTGTCCGCTGCAAGCCTCAGACTCTGCTGCACAACATCTTCTTCGCCATCACGACCATTGCGGATCAGTTCAAGGTAAAAGCGGTCACCGAAAATAACCTGCCAGTAATCCAGACGTTCATTCGCCTGATCCGGATTACCACTTAGCAACGCACGCCCGACATCACCTTCCCGGCCGCCGGACAACGCCAAAAGGCCACGACAGGATGCAGGCGTCAACCATTCACGCCTCGCCATCGGTTCGCCACGAACCTGTCCTTCAATGTAACTTCTTGTGACCAACTCAGAGAGGTTCCGGTAGCCGTCACCGTTTTGTACCAGTAACAACAGTGTGAATGGATGATCCGTGTCGTCCTCGTTCACAATGCGCAGGTCGAGCCCTATAAGCGGTTTCACTCCCGCAGCAATCGCCTTGCGATAGAACTTGACCAGGCCAAACAGATTATTCTGATCCGTGAGCGCGACGGCTGGCATTTTTTGTTGCGCACAACGCGCAACCAATTCCGAGATGCGCACCGTACTATCCACCATCGAATATTCGGTGTGTACATGCAGGTGTACGAATCCGGCACTCACTGAGATGCGGCCCTCACTGGTGCAAAAGTATATCGATGCAAAACACACGGACCGTATTCACGTAGTTTCTCGCGATGTACCTCGGTTCCATAGCCTTTATGTCGCGCGAACTCGTAGCACGGATAAATCTTGTCGAGCTTAAGCATCATTCGATCGCGCGCCGTCTTCGCAATGATGGATGCGGCGCTAATCGACGGCACAATGTCGTCTCCGCCGATTATGGCCTCGCCCGCCAAAATGGTCCCGTCAAAACATAAGTTTGGTAACCGATTACCATCTACCTGAACTCTTGCGGGTGTAATCTGCAGCCCGAGAATAGCGCGGCGCATTGCCAACATGGTCGCAGCAAGAATGTTGATCGCGTCGATTTCCGCAGGGTCTGCCCACGCCACGGACCAGGCCAGTGAGCACCGCTTGATCTCTTCAGCCAGCACTTCCCGCCGCTTTGCGCTCAGCTTCTTCGAGTCCGCCAAGCCGTCGATGCGCACGCGTGGGTCGAGCACCACAGCTGATGCCACGACCGGGCCCGCAAGGGGACCGCGACCCGCCTCGTCAACGCCGGCCGTTAGCCCGTCCATTTCGAAAAGATTTACCTGCTGCATGTTTAAGATTTTTACGTGAGAAGCGAGACCACCGCATCGGCCGCGCGCTGATCTGTATTTTGTGCCAGCTCGGTTCTCAGTCTAACAAATCTGTCGGCGATAGCTCGCCTTCGATCAGGATCATCGAGCAATTCGATCACGGCCACCGCGATATCCCCCGGGCGCGCGTTAGCCTGCATAAACTCCGGCACCAACGGCACCTCTGTCATCAGGTTGGGGAGCGTAAAATGCGTCAGCTTGAGGAGATTCAGACCGTTGACGATCGCGTAGGAAATCCTCCCGAGCCTATATGCAGCGACTGTTGGCTTCGCCAGCAATGCCGACTCAAGCGCCGCCGTACCCGATGCCAGCAGCACAATATCGGCGGCGATCATGGCGCGCTCGGAATCCCCGTCGAGCAATATGAATTTATCGGCCAAGCCCGCGGCGGCAATCTGTGCTTCGATCTTGGATTTTAAAGCCGGTGTTGCTACAGGGGTAACAAATTGCACACTGCTTCGGGCATTGGCAATCATAGCCGCCGCCGAGATCAAAATCTCGCCAAGCATGGCTACTTCGCTCGCCCTGCTGCCCGGCAGAACTGCAATAACCTCGCCCGCCTCAAGACCCAACTCCCGCCTCGTTGCCGCCATATCCGGATTGGCAGGAACGCTGTCGGCTCTGGGGTGACCAACGAACGCCGCATCCACGCCAACATCGGCATAAAGTGCTTTCTCGAACGGCAATATGCACAACACCTTGTCCGCGGCCTTTTTCACCGTCTTGATTCGACCGGCTCGCCACGCCCAGATCGACGGGCTAACGTAATGAATGGTTTTGATACCAGCGGCTCGCAGTTTTTTTTCAAGTCCAAGATTGAAGTCCGGCGCATCGATACCCACGAACACGTCAGGCGGCGATGCCGTCCAGCGCTGAAGCAAATGTTTGCGCAGCCGCAACAGGCGTGGCAAGTGTGCGAGCGGTTCTATGAGGCCAAAAACTGCCAGCGACTCGGATGGCTCCCATTGCTCACATCCCGCCGCTAACATGGCGGGTCCCGCCACACCTTCAAAAGTTGCATCGGGATAGCGTTGCTTGAGTGCCCGAACCAGTCCTGCACCCAGCAAGTCGCCGGACGACTCGCCAGCAACCAGACCGATCCTCATAGTCTGTGGAATTAGCGAATGATGCCGCGTTCGGACGAACGCAGCGACTCAAGAAACGGCAGCAATTCCTGCTGCTCGTCAATTACCGCCTCCAGTTGCTCGATCGCCTCGGTTAGTTTCAAACCTTTGCGATACACCAGACGATACGCGTTCTTGATATTTCGAATCTGCTCCGTCGAGAAGTCGCGACGCTTCAGACCTTCACTATTGATGCCTTTAGGAATTGCCGGCTGGCCCGATGCCAGCGTATAGGCGGGAACGTCACGATTAATGGCCGAGTACATGCCGAGGAAGGCATGCGCTCCAATTTTGCAAAACTGATGCACCCCTGAAAACCCGCCGCAAATCGCCCAGTCACCCAGGTAAACATGCCCGGCAAGCGTCGCGTTATTCGCCATGATGGTTTTGTCGCCGACAATACAATCGTGTGCGATATGGCAGTACGCCATTATCCAGTTATCGTCGCCGACAATGGTCTCGCCACCACCTTGGGCAGTGCCGCGGCTCACGGTACAGAACTCACGGATCGTGTTTCGATCACCGATAATGAGTTTCGTTTTTTCGGCGGAGTATTTCTTATCCTGAGGATCATCACCGATCGAGGCAAACTGGTAAATGCGATTGTCTTTGCCGATTTTCGTCGGGCCATTAACGACTACATGACTGTCGACTTTCGTGCCGCCGGCGATCTCCACATCGTCGCCGATCACGCAATAGGGTCCGATTTCGACACCGTCTGCGATATTCGCAGTGGCAGATATGATGGCTGTGGAATGAATCATTTTTCCAGTTTCTTAACTCGTTCTATCAAATCACCAAGGCGCCGGAATCGTGCCAATTGCCTGGCCCAGGACCTGGCGTTGTCGGCTGGAAAACTGGCGGCGTAGGTTCCCGGCTTTGTAACGTCTTTGGTTACGAAAGTCTTCGCAGCAACGACGACATCATCACAGACAGTGACATGCCCTACGGTCCCTGACTTGCCCGCGAACAAACATCGCTTACCAATGATGGCGCTTCCAGCGATACCTGTCATCGCAGCCATCGCCGTATGCTCACCAATCTGAACGTTGTGCGCGATCATGCACAGGTTATCAATGCGTACGCCATTATCGATGACCGTATCACCGATAGCACCGCAATCGACAGTCGTATTCGCGCCGATCTCTACATCGTCACCAATTTGTACGCCGCCTAGCTGCGGTACCTTTACCCAGCCCTCGGACGTCATCGCGTTACCGAAACCATCGGATCCGATAACGACGCCTGGGTGGAATATGCCGCGCTTGCCGATCCTGACGTCCTTGACCAGGGTCACGTTGGCCACGAAACGGCAATCGCTGGCAACACTACAATCCGCACCAATAACCGTACCCGGTCCAACGACGGTGTTAGCGCCAATGCTTGTGCGTTCACCGATCACTACGTTCGCCGCCAGATACGCGCTAGCAGCGACGCTCGCAGAATCTGCCACCACTGCAGACGCATGCATGCCAGCTGAGAATGCGGGCTCCGGGCAAACCAGCGCCGCCATACGAGCGTAGCTCGCATACGGGTCATCACTGATGAGAGCGGCAACCGGGCACGCATCCACGTCAGCCAATCGCAACACTACGGCAGCCGCCTTAGTGCCAGGCAGCTGATTTGCGTGGGATGCGCTTGAAAGAAAGCTTAGTGACTCAGGCGTTGCGTTTCGTAACGACGCTACGCTGTTTACGACGGTGTCCGGATCGCCGATCAGCTCGCAGCCAACACTTACCGCGAGTTCTCCGAGACTGATCGGCATTCGAGTCGCCAGGCGCCAGCTTACTGTGACGCCGCCTGGTAGTTGGCAATCACAGCATTCAGTACGTCTTCGGTTATGTTGACGGCGCTGCTGACATACAGCACACCGTCACCGACGATGAGATCGTAACCCTGTGCCTGTGCATAGTCCTGAACTTCCTTCAAAACGCCACGTTGCAGCTGACCAATCTCCTCATTTTGACGCAGGTTGCTGTCTTCCTGAAACTCAGTACGCAAGCGCTCAAAGTCACGACCCAGCTCGCGCAGATTTTTCTCGGCGTTGCGGCGTTCAGTCTCACCCATTACAGCCAGGTCTTTCTGGACTTTCGCCTGCAGATCCTCGATCTCTTTTTGTTTTGCAACGATCTCTCGCTCGCGTGGTGCGAACTCTTCGCGCAAAGCATCCATTACAGCTTTCGTTTGCGGTGCACGCTCAACAATTGCCTGCAAGCTAACGACGCCGATTTTCGTATCCTGCGCCGCCGCTGGCATTGCTGCCGCGAAAACCAACGCGACTCCAAGTACTACTTTAATCAACTGCTTATTCATAAAACTCATCTATCCCATTCCCTTAAAATGCTTGTCCAATGGAGAACTGAAATCTTTCCACTTCGTCTCCGTAGAATCTGTCATTGCCAACGTACTCGTTCAGCGGTAAAGCATAACTGAAGCGGAACAATCCGAGCGGCGCCAACCATTGCACGCCAATACCAACCGAAGTGCGCAACTCGCCAAGATCCGGTTTGTATTCGACTACGCTGCCCAGTTTGTCCGTAAAATTAACCTCACCGGTATTAAATACGTTACCGACATCATAAAAAATGCTCGCCCGCGCCTGGCTGGCAAACTTAGCCGGCAGCGGGATTATAAGCTCTAGTTGGCTGGCAACCAACATGTTGCCGCCGTAGGGTCGCCCGAAGCTGTCGCGCGGCCCCAGCCAGGACTCTTTAAAGCCACGTACCGACTGTGGGCCACCACCGAAGAATTGCTTGTACGGCGGGGCTGCCGTCGTGCCACCCAGTGCCTCTGTAACACCCAATTCGGCGTTCACACGTATTACCCATTTCGGCGAGAGCGGAAAGTATTTCGTAAAATTGAAGCGCGCCTGATAGTACTCGACATCACTTCCCGGAACTGCTGCGCTCAAGAACAGCTGCTGACGCGTACCCCGGGTTGCAAATAATGAGCGGTTGCGGCTGTCGTACGACCAACCGGCTATCAACTCAACTGTGTCGAATTCCGAGCCAACAAATACGAGTCCGTTACCAATATCCTCGACGAACGGATCGCCATTGTTGCGTACCCAGTCCTGTGCCTGCTGCGTACTATTGTTTGAAGAGACTAGTTCGGAATGCTGAAAAGTCATCCCGAATGATAGACGCTGATATTCTGAAATAGGATAACCGTAATCAACCGTGGCACCTGCGCTGGTCGTCGAAAAATCCGAAGCCGCAGAAGTAAATTGTGTGATGTCACGAAAGTTGACACTCAGTGTGCGGTGCACACCATCCATGGTGCGATACGGGTCCGTGTGCGAAATACTATAGAGCTTCTGGAAGCGGCCTGAGTTCAATTCCAGTGCTACACGATTGCCGGTGCCGAGAAAATTGGTATGCACGATACTGCCGTTAAGCAACAGTCCCTGCGATTCTGAAAAACCAACGCCGCCCGAAAATTGTCCAGGCATCCGGTATTCGAGATCTACATCCACATCAACGAGGTCAGGACTTCCTGGCACAGGAATTGTGCGGTAGTCCACGCCGGGCTCAACATACGGCAATCGCTGTAGCAGAATCTTGGACCGGTCCATCAGGGAGTTGGACAGATAGGACCCTTCCATTTGCCGCATCTCGCGGCGCAATACCTCATCGTCGACTTCGCTGATACCGTTGAAATTGATGTTGCGAACGTAGACACGGCTTTGCGGATTCAAATAAAAGGTGACCGACGCTTCTTTGCTCTCATGATCGAGTTCCGGCACCGGTTCGATCTCGGCATTGGCATAACCTTCTTCGCCCAGCCTGAACTGCATAAACTCGGCCGATTGCGTCAACACGTTTTGATTAAAAACCGCGCCGGGCTTAGTGAATATCAGATTTCGAAGATAGGCTTCCGGAACGACCATCTCACCGACGACTTTGACTTCAGAGATCGTATAGACTTCACCTTCGCGTACATTGATAGTGACAAATATGTCCTTCTTGTTCGGCGAGATCGCCACCTGCGTCGAATCGACGCGGAAGTCGGCGTAGCCGCGATCCATGTAGAATGACCGCAGAATCTCAAGGTCGCCTTCCAGCGCTTCCTTGGCGTAGCGATCATCCTGTCGAATCCAGGAGAGCCAGTTCGCTGTATCCAGTGTAAAGCCGGCGCGGATGTCTTTTTCTTCGAACGACTCATTGCCGACAATGTTCACCTGGCGAATTTTCGCCCGATCACCCTCTTTTACTTCGACCGAAATACGCACCGTATTATTCGGACGATCTATTACATTTGTCTTAATATCGACGCCGTACTTGCCACGATCGTAATATTGCTCGCGAAGGAACATCTCGACATTGTCGAGTACCGACTGGTCGAATGTCCGGCCACGGGCGAGTCCGACGTTACGCAAAGACTCCATCAAGTCTTCTGTCTTGATGTCCTTGTTACCATCGATCGAAAAATTTTCGATTGATGGACGCTCTTTTATGACAATAACAAGCGTTTCTTCTTCGCGGCGCATCTCAATATCATCGAACAGATTTTGCCCATACAAAGCTCGTATGGCTTCACCAATGCGTATGCCGTCAACCGTATCGCCAATGTTTATCGGCAAGTAGTTGAATACCGTTCCTTCGGAGATGCGCTGCAGACCCTCAACTCGCATATCCTTGACTACGAAATTCCCGGCCGCCAGTGACGTTAGTGGCAGCAGTACCAGAATTGCGAATAAAGTATTTCTCACCCTAATAGTCTCGCTATGTCGTTATAAAAAGCGAAGCTCATCAAAAGCAGCAACGCAAATATGCCTACCTGTTGTCCCAGAATCTGTGCACGCTCGGTCATCGGGCCGCCCTTCAGCGCCTCGACGAGCTGATAGACAATCTGCCCCCCGTCCAAAACAGGGACTGGCAATAAATTGAGCACACCAAGGCTGATACTAATTACAGCCAGGATGCCAACAAAATAGCGCCAGCCGCGCTCCACCGATTCGCCTGCAATCTGGGCGATATTAATCGGCCCGCTGATGTTCTTGATCGAAACATCACCCGTGACCATGCGGCCAAGCATATTGACAGTGAAGACCGTCGACATCCATGTTCTCTTTGCTGCGGCGTTAAGTGACTCAAGCGGTGTGTAGGATCGGCGCGATATAAGATCCTCGGGTACCATTTCCGGGCTCACCCCGAGAAGTCCTAAAGTCTTGCCATCCCTTTCCTGGCTGCCAATGACGACGGCAACTGAATTATCGCTGCCATCGCGCAAGAAATTGATAATGACGTTCTTGCCGGCCCTGGGTTCTATAACCGCAGTCAAATCATTGAATAAGACGATCGCTTCACCATCAACCGCCGTTATTCGGTCGCCGACTTTAAAGCCCGCCTTCTCCGCCGCGGAGCCCTCGCCAATCACGCCGATACTCGCCGGTTGTCGCCATGGCTGAAACCCAAGACCATCCCACAAGACACCTGGCTCCGTGAGTTGTGTACGAGCATTACCAACATCAATGATTGCCTGCCGCTGCCGACCATCCGCAGATTCGAGCGTCATGGGAACGCGACCATCGTCGACCATTTGTTCAAGAATGGCGACCAGCGTCTCTTCCCACACTTGGGTCTTTTTGCCACCGATCGCGACGATCTTGTCACCGAACTCAAGACCCGCTTCCCCAGCATAGGAACCCGGCGTAACGAGGCCGACGGCAGGCTTTATGTCTGTCACGCCACCCGCCATTAACACCCAGTAGGCGAGTATCGCAAAAACAAAATTGAATGCCGGTCCGGCAAGTAGCACTGCGATACGAGCCGGGATAGGGCGATGATCGAAGGCCCTGCCCTCATCCTGCGGCTCAATGAGCCCCTCGCGGCTATCAAGAAAGCGCACGTATCCACCCAGTGGAATCGCTGACACGCAATATTCTGTCTGGTCAGGACCGCTCGTGCGGGACCAGATGGGCTTGCCAAAGCCAATAGAAAAACGCAGCACCTTCATTCCCAACCAGCGGCCGACAATGTAATGCCCGTATTCATGTACAGCGACAAGAATGCTGATCAAAGCAACAAATGCCACCAGGTTGGTCAGGAAACTAGTCATAAATAGCCATCGTTCCTAATGGACTAACATCGAAAGCCGCAGTTCCCGGTAAGTTAGCGGCCACACTAAGTGTGCGTACATGAACGCAACCTGAATCCATCATGTTGCCAACCTCAGCCAGTCGAGCCCCAGTGCAAACAGCGGCGCTGCCGCGGCGACGCTATCCACGCGGTCCAGCACTCCACCGTGACCCGGAAATAGCTTGCCGCTATCTTTCACACCCGCGGTGCGCTTGAACATGCTAACCGTCAAGTCACCAACCACTGACAACGCGCCAACGGCCAGGCAGAATGGCAGCAAGACGGCAATATTTGCCTGCGCATAATGGGCCCAGGTGAGCGTTAATATGGCTACCAGCGCCAGACCACCGAATACCCCCTCCCAGGTCTTTCCGGGGCTGATACCCGGTGCCAGCTTCACACGGCCAAACAGCTTGCCGGCAAAAAACGCGCCCATATCAGCAGCCCAGACAATCACAAGCACGAACACCAGAAATTGCGGTGCCAGGCTGTATAGCGACAACAACGCCACAAACAACGGAACCAGCACCAATACACCAGCGAGCCATCGGATAACAGCAGGAATACGGGTTGGGAAGAAGAACGTCCAGATAAATGCCACAAACCACCAGATGCAGGCGATCTGAAACAGCAGACCAAACTGTTCTGGCACGATAAAAATCATGACGGCCATCAAGGCAGCTATCACCGCTACATAGACACCGCGTGCAGAATTTCCGGCGAGGCCCAGAAAGCCGGACCACTCCCAGGCTCCGATGAGAATCACGGCTGCTATAACGAGCCTGGTGACCACGGCGGGGACGACGAACAGCACAACGCCAAGCACGATGAGCGATATTACTGCTGTCTTTATCCGTGTTACTAACATTCAACAGCCTCAATCTGGTCACCCGTGTGTCCGAAGCGACGTTGCTTGCCCGCATAAAAGTTCAGCGCCTCATCAAAAACTGCTTCGTCAAACTCAGGCCACAAGACATCTGTGAACCAAAGCTCTGCATAGGCAAGATTCCATAATAGAAAATTGCTGATCCGTTGCTCGCCACCCGTCCGTATCAATAAATCCGGGTCCGGCATCGGCGACATCTGAAGTTCGCCCGCAAAACTGGCATCGTCTATGCCGTCAACCTGTAGCGATCCCTCCGAAACCCTGCGCGCCAGTGCCTTGCTGGCCTCGATAATGTCCCACCGCCCGCCGTATGAGATGGCAACAGTGAGATTCAGTCCCGTGTTCGTTTGCGTTTTATGTTCAGAGTGCGAGATTTTTTCTCTCAGCCCGGCATTGAGATCATGCAGCGCCCCGATAAATTTCAATCTCACATTATTACGATGCAGCTCATCCAATTCCCGTCGCAAAGCTTCGACAAACAGATTCATCAACGAACTGACTTCTTCTTTCGGCCGGGCCCAGTTTTCGCTACTAAAAGCGAACAGTGTCAGGAATTCCACACCCCGCTGTGCGGCGACTTCCACTGACAGGCGCACGGACTTCACGCCAGCACGATGGCCCGAATGACGAGGTTTCTTGCGGTTGTTCGCCCAACGTCCGTTACCGTCCATGATGATCGCGACGTGCCTGGGCACGCTGCTATCAGTCGCTGGATCGTGAGAAGGCTCAGACACGGTTAGATCTCATTATATAAGGAGTCGACTCCTTATATCTCCATAAGCTCGGACTCTTTAGTCGCCAGTATCTCGTCAACCTGGCCAACGTGCTTGTCCGTAATATTTTGGATCTCGCCCTCAGCGCGACGCTCGTCATCCTCACCGATCATTTTTTCTTTGAGCAATTCCTTGACGTCGTGCATTGCATCGCGACGAATATTTCGAATCGCGATGCGACCACCCTCCGCTTCGTTGCGAACGACTCGAATCATGTCTTTACGACGTTCTTCCGTCAGTGCTGGCAGAGGAATACGGATGACGGTTCCGGCCGTTGCCGGGTTCAGTCCCAGGTCAGACGACATGATGGCCTTTTCGATTGGCTGCACCATATCTTTTTCCCAAGGTGTTACTACTAGCGTACGAGAATCCTCAATACCAACATTTGAAACCTGATTCAGCGGCACAGGACTGCCATAATACTCAACCGTGATGTGGTCCAATAGACTGGTATGCGCACGTCCGGTACGAATCTTGGTCAGCTCTTGCCGCAATGAAGCCACACTCTTCGCCATCCGACCGGTGGCATCTTTCTGTATTTCATCCAACACGATTGTCAGTCCTCATTCTTGATCTGCTGCCCTGTCAGGCAGTAACTACAGTTCCAATATCGTCACCCGACATTGCCTGTACCAATGCGTTTGCACGAGTCAGGTCGAAAATACGCAATGGGAGATTGTTGTCTCGGCACATAACTATTGCCGTCGCATCCATAACCGACAGCTTATCCGACAAGACCTGGTCATACGAAACTGTCTTGAAGCGCTTCGCATCCGGATTGTTCATCGGATCCGTGTCATAAACTCCGTCAACCTTGGTCGCTTTCAGCAACACATCTGCACCAATTTCAATCGCACGAAGACTCGCCGCAGTGTCAGTGGTAAAGAATGGATTGCCGGTCCCGGCAGCTAATATGACAACGCGGCCTTTCTCAAGATGGCGCACCGCACGCCGGCGAATGTAGTCCTCGCAAACCTCATTGATTTGCAAAGCGGACATCACGCGTGCGTAGACATCGAGTGATTCAAGCGCGTCCTGAATAGCCAACGCGTTCATGACGGTCGCAAGCATACCCATATAATCGCCAGTTACCCGGTCCATCCCCGCGCGCGCCAGGCCCGCACCGCGGAAGATATTGCCACCGCCGATAACAATCGCAATTTCGATACCCGAGTTACGGGCCGTGGCGATCTCAGCGGCGATGCGTTGAATGACTTTCGGCTCGATGCCGTAATCCAGATCCCCCATCAGCGCTTCACCGCTGAGTTTCAGCAATACACGACGGTACTGAACCGGATTGTCACTCATAGAAACTCCTTATAATTAGCGGTTGATTCTAGCGCAATCCTGGAGAGAGGTCCCTACTAAAATCAACGGCTTAAGAGCGTATATTAACGTTAGTCGTCTTTCTTCGCGTCTTCGATCTGCTTCATGACCTCGTCCGCAAAATTCTCTTCTTTCTTCTCGATTCCTTCGCCAACTTCAAAGCGAACAAACGAAGTGACGCTGGCACCGGCCGTACTGAGGAGCTTGCCCACAGTTTGGTCGCCGTCCTTTACGAACGGCTGGCCAACGAGAGTAATTTCCTTGAGGTACTTCGCGATCTTGCCCGTAACCATCTTTTCGACAATTTCGGGCGGCTTTCCGGATTCCGCAGCCTGCTCCGAGAAGATACGGTGCTCACGTTCCAGCGCATCGGCCGGTACGCCACTTTCGTCGACGCAGACAGGGTTTATCGCCGCAACATGCATGGCAATATCTCGCGCCAGGTCATCGTCGCCGCCCTCAAGCGTAACGAGCGCGCCGATACGTGCACCGTGCGTGTAGAATCCGATCGGACCAACATTCTCAATGATTGAAATTCGACGAACAGAAATGTTCTCGCCTACTTTCGAAACGAGTTCTGTGCGCGATTCCTCAACCGATTTTCCGTCTCCGAGTGGCTGAGTAGCAAGTGCCTCAACATCCGTTACGCCGTTCGCAAGTGCTGCGGCCGCAACCGCATCTGCGAAAGCATTGAAGTTTTCGTCTTTGGCGACGAAATCAGTCTCGGAATTAATCTCAGCGATAACAGCCTTGTTGCCGTCACGAGTGATTACAACCTTGCCATCCGCCGCTACACGGCCAGACTTTTTGTCGGCCTTGGCCTGACCAGACTTGCGCAGAGTTTCTGCGGCCGCGTCCATATCGCCGGAGGTCTCAACGAGTGCTTTCTTGCACTCCATCATGCCCGCGCCTGTACGCTCACGAAGCTCTTTAACCATAGATGCTGTAACAGACATGGCTTAGTCCTCTGTCTTCTCGTCAGCTTTTGCTGCAGCTTTTTTGGCAACTTTTTTCTTATCCCCGGCAGGCGACTTGGCCGCTTTCTTGGTGACTTTTTTCTTGTCTCCGGCAGGGGGTTTGGCTGCTTTAGGCTTGGCTTCGACTTCGACTTCGGGCTCAGCTTTTGCTTTTGGCTTGGCTTTTGCTGCGGGCTCAGCTTTTGCTTCTGGCTCAGCTTTTTCTTCTGGCTCAGCTTTTACTTCGGCTTTTTCCTCGTCATCAGCGCCAGCCTTGGCTGGTGCTTTTTTGACAGCTACTTTCTTCTTATCACCGGCAGCGGACTTCGCGACTTTCTTCTTGCCCGATTTCTTCGCCGGTTTTTTCTTGGAACGTGTCTTTTTCACGTTGCCATCTTCGTCCAGTTCGACGAAATCATCGTCGCCCAGCGCAACATCAGGCAGTGATGACTTACCATCCAGCACAGCATCGGCAACCAATGCCGCATACAACTCGATGGCGCGCATGGCATCGTCATTGCCTGGAATCACGTAGTCGACGCCTTCCGGAGAACAATTGGTATCAACAATTGCAACCACTGGGATACCCAGTTTTTTGGCTTCGCGCAATGCGATGTCTTCGTGATCAACGTCAACAATGAAGAGAACGTCAGGAACCGTACGCATATCCTTGATACCACCAAGGCTGCGCTCCAGCTTTTCCTGCTCGCGACTGAGACCAAGCACTTCTTTTTTAGTAAGACCATCGAAAGTGCCGTCTTCGGACATCTGCTCCAACGTCGTAAGACGTTTTACCGACTGGCGAATCGTCTTGTAGTTAGTCAACATGCCGCCCAGCCAGCGCTGGCTGACAAACGGCATTTCGCAACGCTTGGCGTGCGTCTGCACAGCCTCACGTGCGGCACGCTTGGTGCCAACGAACAGGACCTTTCCGCCATCGGAGACAGTGCCTTTAACAAAAGCACAAGCCTCGCGCGCAAGCGGCAAGCTCTTTTCAAGGTTAATAATGTGGATTTTGTTACGTTCGCCAAAGATGTAGGGTGACATCTTCGGATTCCAGTAACGGGTCTGATGACCAAAATGCACGCCAGCCTCTAGCATCTGGCGCATAGTTACGTCTGCCATATCGATTTCTCCGGGTTAGGCCTCCGCATACCCCAGCGCACAACCCCTTTTTAAACAGGGCACCCAGTGCGATGTGTCGGTATACGTGTGAAGTTTTTGCCCCTCTGAACAACAATTTGCTACTGAGGGGCGCGCTTTATACCATAGCCGGCCGCGCCCAACAACGCGGAACACGAAGAAAACTATTCACAGGGGTCAGAGCCCTTTTCAGGATCATCAATGACAGTAACGATCAAAACTCCCGAACAGCAGGACAAAATGCGAATTGCCGGCCGGTTGGCTGCAGAAGTCCTTGATATGATAGGGAATTACGTAAAACCCGGCGTCACAACGGATACGCTGGACCGCTTGTGCCACGAGTTCATCACGGACGTTCAGGGCGCGGTCCCTGCCCCACTGAATTATCGCGGCTTCCCGAAATCGATCTGCACATCGGTCAATCACGTGGTATGCCATGGCATTCCCGGTGACAAGACACTCAAGAACGGCGATGCCATCAATATTGACATCACGGTCATCAAAGACGGATTCCACGGCGATACCAGCCGTATGTTCTTCGCTGGTAAACCCAATATTCAGGCCAAGCGTCTGTCTGATGTCGCTTTTGAAAGCATGTGGCTGGGTATCGAAGAGCTGGGCCCCGGCAAACGCCTCGGCGATATCGGTGCTGCCGTACAACAAAACGTTGAGAAAAACCGTTTTTCCGTAGTTCGCGAATACTGCGGGCACGGTATCGGCGAGATCTTTCACGAGGATCCGCAGGTATTGCATTACGGCAAGCGAAATACCGGCCTTGAGCTTCGCGAAGGCATGACTTTGACCGTCGAACCTATGGTGAATGCTGGCAAAGCAAATGTAAGGTTGCTGCCAGACGGCTGGACCGTCGTCACCAAGGACCACAGCTTGTCCGCACAATGGGAGCACACTTGCCTGGTCACCAAAGACGGCTTCGAGGTGCTAACGCTCGGTGCTGACTCCAAACGCTGATTATTGCTGACATACAATGACTTACGGACGGATTCGCGATGAACTGGCCGCTGCCCGTGGCGACCTCAAGGCGCGATTTGAGGCAGGCGAGTCGGTTGTTGAGCTGGTCCACGCTCGCTCCAGGTTGATTGATGAGCTGCTGATCAAGCTGTGGCATGAACACGTACCCGACTGCGATGCCGCATTGGTCGCGGTCGGCGGCTATGGCCGAGGCGAGCTACACCCGGCATCAGACGTCGATGTACTGATCCTGCTGCCCGAGTCCATCTCCAGCGCTTGTGAAGAATCACTTTCCAGCTTCGTAACCTGCCTTTGGGACGTCGGCCTCGAAATCGGACACAGCGTACGCACCGTCGAGGAGTGCTCTCAGAAGGCCAGCGCCGACCTCACCATCGCGACGACATTGATGGAGGCACGCCTGCTGGTCGGGCCGGATGTTTTGTTTGCCGGGATGCTCGAGGTCATCGAACCCGAGCACATGTGGCCATCGCCCGTTTTCTTCGAAGAAAAGCACAAGGAACAGATCGCCCGCCATCATCGTTATCACGACACCGCTTACAACCTGGAGCCCAATGTCAAAGGAAGTCCCGGAGGGCTGCGCGATATTCAGATGATCGGCTGGGTCGCGAAACGACATTTCGGAGCGGCGACACTGGCGGAGCTCGTGGCGCATGAATTCCTGACACCGGTGCAGCTACAGCGACTTGAGAAAGGCGAGCACTTTCTATGGCGCATACGCTTTGCCCTGCACGTCCTGACCGGACGCCGTGAAGACAGACTATTGTTCGATTATCAAACCCGACTCGCGGAAATGCTCGGTTACGAAGACGCAAGCTATACACTCGCGGTCGAGCAAATGATGCAACGTTACTACCGCACGGTGATGGATCTAAGCCGCCTCAACGAAATGCTGTTGCAGCAGTTCGAAGAAGCTATCCTGATGGACCCAAATACGCCGGCAGAGCCACTGAACGAGCGTTTTGAGGTGAAGAACGGTTTCCTGCAAACCATCGATGAGCAGGTTTTCGAACGCGACCCTTCCGCCATGCTCGAGTTATTTCTCCTGCTTCAGGATAACCCGGAGCTGCGTGGCGTAAGCGCCTATACGGTCGGCTCGATCAAACGCCACCTGCATCTGGTCGATGACGAGTTTCGGCAGAACCCACGCAATCATCGCCTCTTCCTCAGCATTCTGCGTGCTTCCGAGGGCGTCACGCACGAGCTGCGGCGCATGAATCTGTACGGAGTACTGGGACTCTACATTCCGGCGTTCGGACGTATCGTCGGGCGCATGCAGTACGATCTGTTTCATGCCTACACCGTCGATCAACACACCTTGTTCGTCGTTAGTAACCTGCGGCGCTTCGCTTTACACAGGTTCGATGATGAGTTCCCGCATTGCAGCGAAGTCATGCAGTCGCTTGAGAAACCAGAGATCGCTTACCTGAGCGGACTGTTCCACGACATCGCAAAGGGGCGCGGTGGCGACCACTCGGAGCTTGGAGCTGTCGACGCCGAAGCGTTCTGCCTCGAACACGGGCTCAGCGAACCCGAGGCACAAACGGTCGCCTGGCTCGTGCGCCACCACCTCTTGCTGTCAACGACCGCCCAAAAGAAAGACCTTGGTGAGCCAGATGTCATAAACGAATTTTCGGAGCTCGTCGGAGATAGCACACGCCTTGATTATCTTTATGTACTGACAGTCGCTGATGTGCGTGGCACCGACCCAAAACTCTGGAATTCGTGGAAAGCGCAATTGTTCCGTGACCTTTATGAGTTGGCCAAACGCGCGCTTCGTCGCGGCCTTGAAAATCCGTTCGAGGGCGAGCAACTCGTCAGCGAAAAGCAGGAAAAGGCGCGGGCCTATCTCGATACCGCCGGAGTCAGCACCGATGACACGACCAGCGTATGGCAACTGTTCAACGACAACTACTTCATGCGTTACCGGAGTTCCGAGGTTGCGTGGCATACCGAGTGGCTGGCTGACTCGGATACGAATCGTGATATCGGCCTTGTCGATGTACGTCCCCGACGTACCGGCGACGGCGTCGAAGCGGTACTGTTTACGCCGATTACGAAACGAACTTTTGCACATGTTACGGCGGTCCTGGACGAACTCGGAATGACGATCATGGATGCCCGTATCGTCCCACTGGACAACGGCAACAGCATCGACACCTATGTTTTCATGGAATCGGACAAAGTCGTCGACATCGACGAAGCAAGAATTAACAAGATTCTGCGTGCATTGACGGGTATCCTGAATGCCAGCGATGACAAGGTCGCCGAGGTCACCCGTGTCATTACCCGCCAGGCACGGATGTTTACAACACCGACCCGGGTAAACTTTCGATCAAGCACGTCAACCGATCAAACGGTCTTTGAACTCGTTACGGCAGATCGACCCGGGCTACTCAGCAGAGTCGGTCAGGTTTTCATCGAACAAGGTATTAACATCGCGTCGGCCAAGATAATGACCATTGGAGAGCGCGCAGAGGATGTGTTTTATATTAGCGATCTGTCAGGATATGCTTTAACAGAATCCGCGTTGCACCAGCTCGCTGACGCACTGCGTGACAGACTGGACAATAACTAGAATCGGACGATTGAGATATGCAGGCATTAGAAGCAATTATCGAGCAGGCCTTCGAGAATAGAGCAGAGGGATTCGATAACAAGAACGAAGTTGAGGCGGCCGTCACGGAAGCGATCGCAATGCTTGACTCCGGCACCGTTCGCGTTGCGGAAAAACGGGGCTCCGACTGGCATGTCAATCAGTGGCTGAAAAAAGCGGTGCTTTTGAGCTTTGCGCTGCGTGACAATGAAGTGATCGAAAGTGGTCACAGCCGTTTTTACGACAAAGTACCCATGAAATACGCCGATTACACGGCCGAGCAATTCGCCGCAGATGGTGTACGAGTCGTGCCCGACGCCATTGTTCGACGCGGTGCGTACGTAGCACAGGACGTCGTCCTGATGCCTAGCTATACTAATATCGGTGCCTACGTGGATAGCGGCACCATGGTCGATACTTGGGCGACCGTCGGTAGCTGTGCACAGATAGGCAAAAACGTACATCTATCAGGCGGTGTTGGTATCGGCGGTGTTCTGGAGCCTGTGCAGGCAGGTCCGACCATCATCGAGGACGACTGTTTTATCGGCGCTCGATCCGAAGTCGTGGAAGGCGTTATTGTCGAGCAAGGATCCGTCATTTCGATGGGTGTTTATATCGGCCAGAGTACGAGAATTTACGATCGGGAAACAGAAGAAATAAGCTACGGCCGAATTCCGGCTGGCTCGGTCGTCGTTTCTGGAAACCTGCCCTCGAAGGACGGAAAGTACTCATTGTATTGTGCGGTCATAGTGAAGAAAGTGGATGCCAGAACGCGAGCGAAAACGGGACTCAACGATCTCTTGAGAAATCTGGACTAAATGAAATGCTAACGGTTTACGGAATCAAGAGTTGTGATACTTGCAGGAAGGCCCGCAAGTATTTCGCTGAGAACGACATTGATTTTCGATTTCACGACGTTCGCGATGATGGTCTTGATATTCAGATGCTTGAGCGCTGGTCGGGTAGAATCGATTGGACTAAATTGCTTAATAAGCAGTCCCTGACGTGGCGCAAGATTCCCGAGGTTGACCGAAGCGGCATGAGTGAGAGTAAGGCCTTTGCACTGATGATTGAGAATCCCACTTTGGTGAAGAGGCCGGTGCTTGAGTCCGATGCCTTTATTGCCGTCGGGTTTTCTGAGAAACGATTTTCTGAGTTTTGGGAAAACACCTAATAGCAGGTAGTAAGTAGTTCGCATGGTGGAGGCCAATAACCGCCGTGGAAATTACTGCAATTCAGAGTTAGTTTTCAGATACATGTGATACCTTCCCGGTCACATGCACGAACTAACAAAAATGCCGGAAATTGAATTGCTATCTGATCTCGTCAGGCGGGCATCGGTGACACCGGATGATGCAGGCTGCCAGCCACTTCTGATCGAGCGCCTTGAGGCTATGGGATTTGAATGCCAAACCATGGTTTTCGAGGAGGTAACCAATCTCTGGGCACGCCGTGGGAACAGCTCTCCGGTTTTGTGTTTTGCCGGGCATACAGACGTCGTGCCACCAGGCGATATTGATGCATGGAAAACAGATCCGTTTGAACCAACAATCATAGACGGAAAAATGTATGGCCGTGGTGCGGCTGATATGAAGAGCGGTCTTGCTTCAATGATTATTGCCATCGAACAATTCCTCCAGGAAAACCCCAGCCACAAAGGCAGTATCGCATTGCTGATCACCAGCGACGAAGAGGGGCGTGCCCGAAATGGCACGATGAAAGTCATGGAAACACTCGCTGACCGCGGAGAGACTATCGACTGGTGCATCATCGGCGAACCATCAAGCCGAGAATCACTCGGTGACCTTGTTCGAATCGGTCGACGTGGCTCCTTGAGCGGGATGTTAAAGGTAACGGGCATTCAAGGTCACGTTGCCTATCCGCAACTTGCGGATAATCCGATTCGTAGCTTCGCCCCGGTACTTGCAGAATTGCACGAAATTGAGTGGGATCAGGGCAACGAATATTTTCCGCCTACGAGTTTCCAGGTCGTGGATATTCAAAGTGGCATCGGTGCACCAAATGTCACACCAGCCGAACTATCGGCACGCTTCAATTTTCGCTACTCCACGGAGTGGACCCATGAGTCGCTGCAGAAACGTGTCCACGATGTATTCGATGAACACAATCTGAACTATGAATTGAATTGGCACCTGTCCGGCAAGCCGTTTCTGACGAAGGCCGGTCAATTTACCGATGCCGTCGTTCAGGCGATTACGGAAAATGTTGGCCGCGAACCTGAGTTGTCTACCGGTGGCGGTACGTCAGACGGTCGATTTATTTCGCCGGCCGGGGTAGATGTCATCGAACTCGGCCCTGTGAATGCAAGCATTCACAAGATTGACGAGCATGTCGATATCGCAGATGTCGTGATACTGACCCGTCTGTACAAAAGGATTATTGAGCTAATGCTCTAGCCGCGAAGGTTGTTCCAGATAGCTACGCTTGCAAGACCCAACATTCCAATAACGACCCAGGTCGGCATCGATAGTCCCAACAAACGCCAGGCCACTTCAGCACACTCACCCGAGCCCTTGAAGATCATGCCGAGTGCATCTTTCAATGGAAAATTTTCGACCATGTACTCGAGACCGGGGCCACAAGATGGCACCTCGTCGGGCGGCAGATTTTGCAGGCGCACATGCCAGCCTGCGACACCCATACCACCCCCGGAAAATATCGCGCATAACACAGCATAAATACGTGAGCCCGTCTTCCCGGGGTTGTGAATAGCTGCAGCAAGAAATGCCAGTCCCAGCAATATGACCGCCACTCGTTGCAAGATACACAGTGGACACGGCTCAAGCAGCAGAACATGTTGTGCATAAAGCGCGAAGCCCATCATGCCTGCGCAAGCCAAAGCTCCTGAAAAATTCAGGATACGTTTGTTCGGTAGGGTCATTGTTATCGGTCAGCCATGATTTCAGATGCGTCAGAAATTCCAGTATGCCGCACATCCCGGCCCTGCACCATATATATGACGTATTCGAATATTTTCCTGGCGTGATCGCCGATACGATTCAATTGAACTTGAATTCCACGTCAAGTTGCAGGCGACTGTAATCACGCTCGACACCCTGAAAACGATTCACATCATTAACGAACAATGTGCCCCCGAGAATGATGTTTTTCGAAACCGCATATTTGGCTTTCAGAATGTGTCCGTCTGCGTCTGTGCCACCGCCACCGAAATCTGAGTCGTTAAAACTTGCGATGAGAGCATCGGCCTCGATGTCCTGATAGGTCCAGCTAAGCTCTATCTCACCATCTTTTTTCGCTGAACCGATCTTCGCACCGAACGCATAAGCCGAGTCCTGGATGCTGACTTCACTATTTCGCGTTGCGTGTGCGTAAATCCTCAGAGGCCAGTCGCCCAGCGTAGCGTCAAACTGTGCAGACAGTTCTGTATTCTTGTAATCGTAAACATAAGTGCCGATCGGTAAAACGGTGCCAATGACCTCAACGGTGTTACCTTTTGCGCGACCATTATAAAAAGGCAGGTTACCGATCGTGTTTGTGTAGGCATAGTATCCAACACCGGCTGTAATGCTACTTGTATCGCCCAGCCGAAACTTCCCGCCAAACTGTACAACGTACAACAATGAATCATCAGCTGTAGATCGTTCCTCGACGGAAAACCCACCGACAGTGCCGAAGAACCTGTCGTGTTCATACGACATCGCCAGTCCCTCCAGATTCAGGTCGCCATCCCATACCAGCGGCGAGCCACCAGCTTTGAAGAACGGGTTTTTCATTTTACCGCCGAAGAAATTCAGACTATCCGTGATCTTCCAGTCGATGTAAGCAAGATCAACGCCTATGTCCTTTGTCGAAAACCCATCATCAAAAGTCTGGTTAGTCGAGACTGGATCGCCACCGCCTGTCGCGAGCCGAAATACGAACTTAACATCGTCTGCGACCTTCGCCGACAAACCAAAGCGGCTACGAAAACGCATTCGATTACGTTCCGGCGCGCCATCCAGATCAATCATTTCATATCTCAGACGCACATCGCCTTTGAAACTGATCCGCTCGACCCAACTCTCCTCATCTACCGCAATTGCAGTAGACAGCGGAAGCAGCGCGGTAATGGCGGCAATCAATGCTCGTGCTCTTGAAGTCATTTCTTTTGAATTCCTTTGTCACACACTAATCTGACCTGGATTGCTGGCTTGTTTCGAATAGGTCTCAGACACGTTAATCGCCCGGTTTTTCGGCAACCTTTTGTCGCAAATAAGCAGGTTGTACGTCTTCCGGATTCACAGCTTCTGCGAGGTCGACTAATGGCAGTAAGAACGTAGCGCGTGGATAAAGTACCTCCGACTGTGCACCGAGCATACTTTCGTTGATAGCAAGCAGCTGCGGGTAATGTTGCCATCCCTGTCCGGCCGCTACCGTCGTGTCGCATTCCATCTGCTGCAGCTCTTCGATTAGCTGCTGGCCTTGCAATCGTTCTGCGCAGATCGGCTCTGGCAAATTGTTGGCGTTACGTTTAAACAATCCCAAATAGACTTCCTGCATATGAGCATTCTGGCTGACAGCGACCACATCGGCGTCAGATTCATGCATGACCTCTGCCGCAACGGCAGCCAGTGAAGACACCGGGACAATCTTCAGGCCAGCGCCGTGCGCCAGCCCCTGGGACACGGATGCGGCTATTCGCATGCCGATGAATGACCCGGGGCCATTGCCCAAAACAATAGCATCAAGATCCTCGAGCGCAGCCCCGGCCACGTCCAGCACTTCACGAATCATCGGCATCAACAGACGCGTGTGCTCGCGTTCCTGTTCTTCGTGACGCTCGATCAACTCATCGCCAATGCCAAGTGCTACGGTGCAAGCAACGGATGACGTATCTATCGCCAGCAACTTCACGCCGCGGCCCGCCTGTGAGCGGCCAGAAAGCTGGACACTTCGTTCAGCGCCGATGTCGTCGGCATTGGTTCGAGGCACTGAAGGAACATCCTGCCGTAGCGTTTTCCCTGAATCCTGGGATCGCACAGCACCACCACGCCATAGTCGGTCTGATCACGCAGCAGTCGCCCGGCACCCTGCTTCAGTGACAGTGCTGCCAGCGGTAGCTGATGCTCCATGAATCCGTTGCCGCCTTGCCGACGAATGAACTCCAGTCGAGCCATCATCAACGGGTCGGCGGGCGAGGCGAACGGCAGTTTATCGATCGCCACAACGCTCAGTGCCGGCCCGCGCACATCTACACCTTCCCAGAAGCTGCCGGTACCGAGCAGAACGGCGTCGCCGATTTGCCGAAAGCGCCGCAACAAATCGTCGCGGGGTGCATCCCCTTGTACCAGCAGGTCGCGGCCGCCTAATATCGACTTGTGGGCCTTGAACCATTTTCTGGCCTTGTTTAACGCCCGGTGGCTTGTGAACAGGCAGAACATGCCACCGTCAATCAAATCCAGCAGCGGCGTCACAGACTCCAGCATGGCGTCCGTATGCCCCGGATCGGACGGCTGCGGAAGATCTTCCGGCAGGTAAATCAAACCATTTTGCTGCAGCGGGAAGGGGCTCGGAAACGTTAGCCCGGCCACACCGACAAGACCCATGCGCGTACCGAAGTGCGAAAAGTCCTCGCCTACCGCAAGCGTTGCGGACGTAAAAATCCACGCTTGAAATTTATTGTCTATCAAGCCATTGAGCTTCGCTGAAACATCCAGCGGCGTGAGGTGCAGGCGCAAACTGCGTGGATGAATCTCGAGCCAGCGCATGCCGTCCCATGCGTCATCACTGACAAGAATATTGAGTCTTTCCGCCATGCCGACAATCTGCTCGTGAATTTTTTCGAGCTCGATCGAAGCGTCGGCAAGATCGGCAATCACCGCCTGCACATCGTGCATCGTGTGCGCCAGATTATCGAGCGGTTCACGAAGTTCTGTTAATACTTCCGAAAGCTCGTGGCGCCCCTCCTTCTGCGGTGCGCACGCCCGCAATTCACGGACCGCCGTTTGCAGTCCGTCGATGCGACGATTCAATTCGGGCTGGGAAAATGGCAGTGTCGCAGTGCGCGCCTCTTCAACCAGTCTTTCGAGCTCGCGGCTACCCAGTGTTACGCCAAAAAACTGCACTGCAAGATCCGGAACCTGATGCGCTTCGTCAAGAATAATCGCCTCAGCCCCTGGCAGAAATTCAACAAAGCCTTCTTCTTTCATCGCAAGATCTGCGAGCAACAGGTGATGATTGACGACGACGAGGTCCGCTTCCTGAGCAGCCTTACGCGCTTTGACAACGTGGCACCTGGAGTACTCGGGACATTTCTGGCCCAGACAATTGTCTGCCGTCGATGTCACGAGCGGCCAAACCGGCGAATCCTCTGGAACCTCGATCAATTCGGCTTTATCGCCACTCGTGGTTCGGTAGCGCCATTCCCGAACCTCGTTGAGATCCTCCAGCAACGTAGACGCGGGGTCGATCAGCTGCTCAAGACGTTGCGGGCAGAGATAATTGGCGCGCCCTTTAAGCAACGCCGTCGTAACCGGACGGCCGATGGCTTTGGCAACCAGCGGCAGATCGCGGTGATACAACTGATCCTGCAGAGCCTTGGTGCCGGTACTGATAATGGTCTTGCGGCTACTGAGCAGTGCTGGAATCAGGTATGCAAATGTTTTGCCGGTGCCGGTGCCAGCCTCGACGACCAGCTTGTCAGAATTGGCGATCGCCTCCGCTACCGCCTCTGCCATCCACCCCTGCCCGGCCCGGGGCTGGAATCCAGGTAACAGTTCTTTAAGGGGGCTTTGATCGCCAAAAAATTCAGTCAAAGATTTCACGGCGAGAAGATTACACGGTTCAGTGCATCACCGCTGCAAGACTTTCAACGCAAAAACCTGCCTTAACCTCAGGAGTGTCAGGCGTCGTCGCTGTCGTGAGTCGCTGACAGCAGATAAAGCGCAGCGAAGCGGGCCATTGCAGTCAGCGACTCACGACAGTGGCGGCACTTATTGCCCCGCAATGCGTTTAAGCAGGCTTTGATCTGCTTTGAAGGTAAAGCGCAAGTAAGGTCCCGATGCCGTATACCGAGCTGCCGAAAAGTCCTCATCCTCGAACCCGGCCAGGTTGTACCCCAGCGACAGCCACATGTTGTGACCAACGTTGTACGCAACGTCAAGACCGAGCCCGTAATCCAGCACTTTGGAACGGTAAGAATGATAGACACTGGTGTTTACACCGGCGTCCCAGCGATCGCGGAAACCGTGGCGAAGATCAACACCGATCAAGTCTGTGTAACCTGAAAAGCTCATGCTGTCGAAGTTCGAACGGACGTATTTGAACGCATACTGCAGTGACAACTGGGTACTCGCGCTGAAGCGCCGATTGGCGTTGAAGTTATTAATCAGGCGCCAGTTCTTTTCGTCAGCCGTGCCAGTATCCAGACGATCTGCGATCATGTCAGTCCTGTTCAGGAACGACCATTTTCGATCGGCGAGGCGATACGCCCAGCCGAATCGCAGATTGGCTTGCGACATTTCACCACCCAGTGTCCTGTCGGTCTGGAACATCGTGAACGCCGCCGACAAGCCATGCCCCGCGAGCGGTTGCCGGTACCAGCCAAACAGCAGTGACAGGCGATCCTCCATATTCGAGTCACGCATTTCGACACGTGTATTCGCACTCCACAGGTCAGAGGAATATAGAGCGCCGGCATAGGCTGCGGTAAAGTCTTCGTTCTGCGAGCCGGAGCTGAGTTCACGATCCGGATCAAACACTCGGCCGTTAGCATCAACGATCGTCTCGGCATGATCGACGCCCACATCCATGGTCCAGCGATCATTCAGTTGGAAACCCTGGATCAGACCGACGTTCGCGAACAGACGCGGACCGAATTCTGTGGTTTCGTTGCTTACAAAGCTGCTTATCTGGGCGCGGCTCCACGGTGTTGCACGCACACCAACTCTCGCCATCGAGGATTCGATATCTCGTCCGCTGGCGTCTTCGTATTCTGCCACCAGATCGACGCCTTCCATTACACGGTAATCTGCGCCAACGACGTAACGTTGTGGGTAATCCATGCTCTCGGCGTCCTCATTAAGGGCGAAGCTGCCGCTCGCGTGCAGACGTAGCTTGCCGTCCAGTACACGTTGTGAAGCACCGAGTTCGACAAGCTGGCTGCTGCGTTTGTCACCATCATCAAATTTGTCTTCAGCGTGAGCCAGCCCGAGACGTGCTGTGAAATCTTCATATTCATAACGCACTTGAGCTCGTGCGAGATTTCGAATGTCCTCGGTCTGCAGGTTCTGCTGCCAGCCAGCCTCGCCTTCGATTACGAAGCGCTCGCCGACTTTGGCACGAGCGTCAACACCGAGACGACGAATACCCGAATCGGCCGCCGACTGGTATCCCAGCCCAAAACCCGCATCGACTTCACGGATAAAAGCACGAACGTCGACGGTTTCCCCGTTGTGTTCAAGCTCGATTTTTTGCGCTGAGCCACTCTGTGCAACGCTGGCTATGGTCGAATTCGAATCGGCGACCTCGGCTTTGAGCAGCGTCTGGTCATTGATTTGCCAGCGTAAATCCACACCCGTCAAATCTGCCTCTGCGCCTTGCGTCGCATCGTTGATATGAGTCAGACCGACTTCTATCCTGTTCCTGGCGGATCGCAGGGAGCCACGTGCACCGGCAACAACGTCTTCCGTGCCTGGCGCGACAGACTCGTATTCCGCGACGATGTAGACAGGATTAAAATCCAGATCGCGGCTCGGCACCGGCTGCTTGAAATACAATGTACCGCTCAGGGTATCCAGTGTGTAATCGAGAAAACGAGACAAGTTACGTTCGCTAATGACTACGCCCGAGTCAAAGCGGTCACGCACTTCGATTCGAATCTTTTCACTGTTCGCAATGATCGGCGCGTTGCTCAATTGATAGAGACCGGATGTGCCATCGCCCCGAATCTCGTCACGATTGAACGCCTGATCGGTTTCCGCGGCGAATGCCGTATAACCAAGGTTCTCTCCACGGTACTCGCTCTTTAGGCCATTGAACTGACGCTGGTAGCGCGCCAATTCCGCGACGGACATGCCGGTGTCGAAATCACCAAATAATGCGTAGAACTGGTTGCGCTCAAGCTTGACGTAGATCTTGCGCTGGCTCGCTGCCTCAAATCGTTGTTCTGCTTGATCCGCATACAATGTGTAATAGGCATTTGGGTCAACCACGGTGTTGAATCGCTCACGGTTCGCGTCACGGTCACGGTCGGAATCGTAGGCAACAGTCAGCAGGAACTCTCCTTTAATAGATCCCTTGGCAAAGAACGCAACACGCCCTTCGTCCGTATAACCCTCCTCATGTCCCGCCGCAGCGGCCGCGACGAGATTATCCGAGATTGTGTTGTGCGCAGCGGTGCCTTCAGCGAATCCGACCAGGATCCAGTCACGCTGGGCTGGCTTTAGCCAGGCGCGCAATTCCTGTTCACGGTAATTTTCGAACGGTAGAAAGACCGTTACCTCGCCAGTGCGCGAAGTCGGTGCGAGTTCCAGGTATGCGACACCACCGGCATCGACCCGGTAGGTCGCGCTGCGATCACCGACTTCAACCAGCGCATTCTTGCGGTCATTGATCTCGTCCCATGCTGACCGATACGGCGAGTCAACCCGGAATCGACCGACGATGCCCGCCCGCGCCGGTTTGCCGGATCGATCGAAGAGTCGCACAGCCAATATCGGCGCGGTCTTGCCATCGGCCGTTAGCGTCGACAGGCTTTCGACGATCTCCGCCCGAATCGGTCCACCGGTATAGTGAATACTGCGCCGAATGCCTTTCGCCTTACTGCCATCGGCATTCCAGATCACTGCCCGCAGCCTATTCTCACCCTCAACCAGGTCGACACCCGACCAACTGGAAACCGCAATAGTGCCCGCCGTATTGGTGTCAGCGCCTGCGAAATTCAATTTGTTGACGGGTTCACCGTTCAACGTCAATTCCACGGTCTGCCCAGGCGCGTGTTTGATAGCAACTTTGGTCGCCGGAATCGCAGGAGCGAATCCTTTCTCAGGCAACAACATTGCGTAGCCTGCCGACAGCGAGCCCAGCGGCGGTACCTTCTGCGAAGACGGCATGCCCAGATTGTTGTCGACCTCGATTAGTCGGCGCTTCTTCTCCATCCCTGGAATTGCGCCGACCGTCTGAGTCTCTTTAATGCCGCTCGATTCCTGAGTAACTTCCAGGAACGAGGGTTGCTTCGGTCGAATACCCGTCATGATCATTTCGACGCGACGGTTCTTCTGCCTGCCAGCAAATGTTGCGTTGTCCGCCACCGGATCATCCGGCCCCCTGCCCTCGACCTGAATATTCTTACCGGGGACGCTGAGTGCGTCTGCAACATAAAAGGCCGCGGCCATGCCGCGCGCCCGCGACAGCACGTAGTTATCCGCAAACAAATGCTTGTTGCGAGCGCTGATGCGTTGACTATCGCTGTGTCCAATTGCGGATAGCTGTATTTCGCTGACGCCGTGCCAGTCTTCGATCAGCATGTCGAGCTGCAGTTTATCCGCGGCGGACAGTTGATCCGACAGAACCGCAAACTTGAGATTGAGTACGTAGCCTTCGTTTTCAATAATGGCAGGCTCACGCAGCATTTTAGTTTCGACGAGCGGTGTTTGTTGCCTGGCCTCCATCGGAGTATCGAACTTGGCTACCGCTTTGGTGGTCAGTTCGCCCTCGACCTGATCACCAATACTGCCGATGAAGCTGACAATGCTCTTCCAGTTGTCGACTTGTGCCGGTATTGCCAGCGACAGCGATGGGCCAACAACGTGCGGCTCACTAACGGGTTCGCCATTGAGTAGCATCGTTCCCGGTGTGTAGCTGATGCCTGCCGGTAACACAAGCATCAGACTGATGTTATCGATTTCGACATTGCCTATGCCGTTCAGCGTGACTTCATAGGCAACCTGCTCCGTGCTGCCGGTGCCTGCGTTACGCATCTCGATGTCAATGCGGCCGTTCGGTGGCTCCTTGCGACGCAGGTAGAAATCAGCGCGTTGCAGACCGCCACGCGACAAGCTCACGAATTGCGCTTCCCGGCTGCCAGAGTAGCCCGCCGTTTCGGCGCAACCCATGATGTCGAAGTATTTCGGCACGGTGAACCTGTCGAGCTGTGCCACGTGTGTGCCGGCTTCGAGACCTTCGAAATGGAACCGGCCGCCGGCATCGCTGACCGCGTAGCGCCCGTCTTCCAGGTAAATTCTGATGTTCTCCACGCCCTGATCTTCAGCGAAGGTTTCCTGGCTGCAATCCGCATCCAGAACCCTGCCGATAATGGTCCCGGTGCTGCGGAACAGGTCTTCGGTCAGTCGTATTGCGGCTGACGATTCATTGGAGATCAATCCACCGGCGGCGTTGGCCGTCGCAGTGTTGATCAACTTGTCGTCGCGGGCGCCACTAACTATTTCCACAACATAGTAAATGCGAGTGTTTGCACCGGCATTCAAATCCGGAACATTGAATAAAAGTGTTGCCAGATCCGGACTAATAACAGGATCGGACGTTCGTACTCCGTCAATGCTTACCGAACCCGTGACGAAACGAACACCTGGAGGTAGTTGATCGGTAATGACGAGATTGGTCGCAACTCCTGCATTCGAAGTATTCTCAAGTACCAGTTCATAGCGAACGAAATCACCCGGTGCGGCGATGGTCGTAAGCGTTCGTTTTTGCAGGAACAGCGCCGTGGCCTGTGGGTCTATTGGCAAATCGATATCGAAGGGTTCTGGTCCTGACTGAACAATTACGGCACCAAACGATGCCGGACCCAGCGCATAGGGCGCGCCCGGGAGTGATTGCAATACAGCAATCGATGAAGTTGATGGTGCAATGTAGGCTGTCGGTGGTGTAACCACGAGTCGGTAACTGCCATCAGGCACGACAGGGAATCGATACTCTCCGGCGCCGAACGTGTATGCCGCGCCGGATGCATCTGTAACCGTTGAACCTGCCACAATATTTGACGGGAACAAGCTGAATCCATCGTTGCCGTAAACCGTTGCCGGCAACCCTGTTACATCATCCACGATCTCAACCTGAATGCCATCCACTGGCGTACCGGTCCTCGATTCGAAAATGATGCTGACTGGATCCAGATTAGCAACCGCTTGAGCCGAATCAAGAACGTCCGCGGAGTCCGTATAGGACACACGCACATTCGAGTCGATCGAACCCTGCAGTACACAATCACCCGATGAAACCGCTCCCCGAGCGGACGGGATGTATCCGGTAAAGACGCCCGTATCAGGTCCGGTCTCGTACAACTGAACCGTTTCTGTATCGCCTGAAGCGTCATGAATGACGTCGACGATCAATGTGTCATTGATCTGAAAATCGACGTTTTGATCAGTATCCGTTACACGCAGGAACAGCGGCTCGCCGAGGTTGTACGATGACGCGACGCTGACTTGTTGCACGGTTGTTGGGTCAATCGTGGTCCCGCCTGTCAGAACAGGGTCGGCCAGCGTTACGAACGCGCCTCCCTGGAAACAAGCGGCCGGACCGACCGACTCTTGATAGAGACCGGTCCCGGCTGTAAGTACCCGAGTGAACTCAACTATTGCGGGACTACGAGTCACCGCTACAACGACAGACACCTGATTACTGGGAACGACAGCTGGCTGACCAGCCGTATTGTCATAGTTCAAAAATGCCTGGTTGCTAAGTGTTGCTCCTGGCGGTGCAGCAAGCGCTGGTCCCGCCACAAAGAGCCACGCCAAAACGAGCGCATTCCAGGCAGACACGACGAGACGAGGGCCACTCAAATGAGTGGCCCTGCGTCCGGTCGACATGTGTCGTCCTGAAAGCACCGTAAAGCGTCTGTACTTCTAGCTTACGGTGTTGTTGCTGGATCCGGGATCTGAACCTGGAAACGCACCGTATAGCTACCGCTAGCCGAAATCGTTATCGGGCGATCAACAGGATCACCGACAACAAGCGCACCAGCAACGACCTCACAGCCATCATTGTCAGCATTTGACGACGTACATTCCACTGGACCACCACCATCATCAACCTGAATGTCAGTAAAGGCACTGGCTGGCAATGTTGCGCTGGTCAGGAAAGTCAGATCGGGGTCGATTGCGTCAGAAACGATGACGTCTGTTGCATCAGCCGCACCCGCTGCGTTCGTGACTGCTATTTCGTACTGCAGAACCACGCCAGGCAGCATCAGTCCGGTACCAAGGTCACCGGAAATTATGCTGACGATCTTTGCAACGCCCAGAGCTGCTGCATCAACGATAAAGCCATCGACGCTGACCTCTACGCCTGCATTGCCGTTGACATCAACATTTTCCAGGCCATCGGTATTTGGAGCGCCGTATACAAGCGCAGCACCGGCAGTATCTTGCGCCGTTGCTGTCAGCTCGGCACCCGCGATCTGACCGTCGGTCATGGTCAGGGCAGCATCACCCCAAACACGAATACGAATCGCCTGGTCAGCTGCCAGGTCATCGACGAACTGAGGACCAAGTTGCGCCGGATCGGCATCGCCACCGGCAACCGTCTGCAAACTTACCGCATACTCGAGGTTGCTGATATCCGTGCTGTCATTGCCCGAACCGTCAACCGGGTTACCGGTCGTTTCCTGCGCCAGTGCCAATGTGAAATCGAGATCCGAGTTCGACGTATTGGTCAACAGAAAGTCAACAAACGCGTCATTCTGGCCCGGGTTAACGATCTCAAGATCCGGTGTTGAAACCGGTACCAGTGTGTAGTCAACACGACGATCCACGACAAAGGAAACGGTATTTGACGCTTCCGCCGTTTGCGGGATGTTGTTGACTTCAAAAGCGACCGACGCAGTATTGTCGATCGTCGTTCCGGCACGCGTTCCTTCCGCCATCGCCTGTTGCCCAAGCAACATAGCGGCGACTAATGCGCCTAGCCTAAACATCAGGCCTGTTTTTCCTTTTACAATTTTCATTACGGTACTCCATTATTTTTCAAAAAGGCCGGTAAACCGGCCTCACCCAAGCGAAGGACTACGTTCAGCCCTTCATTGCAAAACCGCAGCAAACCGTGCAGTACCCTGCGCGCCAGCTGCGAGATTTCCTTGCATGACCCAA
The DNA here is from genome assembly GCA_021773055.1 of Woeseiaceae bacterium. Lineage (GTDB taxonomy): Bacteria > Pseudomonadota > Gammaproteobacteria > Steroidobacterales > Woeseiaceae > UBA1847. The sequence continues at coordinate 88,418 of JAJFKV010000012.1, read as the reverse complement.
CGAACATGCGTGAAGTCTTTGTTCTCGGCGGCACGTGTTGTGCCGTCTTCTGCCACTGTCAAGTCACTCGCCCTGCCATAAGTCTTGCCACTGTCAACAGAGAACTCGATTTCAGCTCCCGGCCCAAAAGCTGAGCCGTCGATGTATACGAGGCTCTCGGCAATGGGGTTCGTGATTACGACGTTGTCGGCAGACTCGTCGCCAATATTCTTGAAGGTGATGGTGTAAAAGACCGTCTCGCCCGGCGTAACCGACTCAGCGGCAACAAGCCGCGTCTTTTCCTCACCGGCGTCGTTAATGAAGGACTCCTCCTTCTGAACTACGGTGCTGACATCCAGACGCTGTGTTTCCTGTCCAAAGGCAGAAAAAGCCAACATCACCAAAATCATGCTCATCAAAACTTTCATAGTTAGTTCCTCGCTCAACTCGCTCAAAATTAAAATCAATCGATCGTTACCTGGAAGACCAGTGTCTGAACCCCGTCTGCCTGCACCAGATCGCCTAAACGCACGACGACGGTCGGCGTCACGGAGATATCGAACTCCCCGGTATCGGCATCCGTCGCGTCAGAAATGCTCACCCCGTTCAGCGTGATGCTGCCGGGTACGAAGCTGGACCACGTTGGGATCGGGTCGCTTATGTAGCTTGTGGTCGCTGTTCCGGCACTCAGAACCTCGACCGTGACCGTGTACGTAATGGTTGCCCCAACAATCGGCTCGACGCCGCCATTCGGATCAAGAATTGACTGGGCTTTTACGACGCTTAGTGCGACGTCCTGCACAACGTATTCACCGAACCGGGTTTCCAGAGCGCCGGTAGCGCCGACTACCGCGTCAGCTCCGCCATCGCCAAGGCCCGCAAAAACGTCGCCCGGGCTGCCACTGCCCGTTACCGCGTTCGCGCTGAGCTCGCTACGGCCAACATTGCCGTTGACCAGTACACCGGGAATATCATTCAGCAGAAACACGTCAACCGACTCGTCGGCAAGTAGCACCGGGTCATTTACCCCTGCTGTGTATGCAAGGTCACCAGTGTTGAAATCGCCGCTCGAGTCAGAATCGAAAAAGATTGAGGTTGGCAGGACCGGCAACGGATCGAAGTCGTCACCGCCCAGTATGCTGTTGATGGCCAGCAGCATTGTTTCGGTGCCGTTGCCGAGATTTGTGACCGTAAACAACAACGCCTGGTTCACGGCTGCCGCAGAAACGATTACCTGCCCGGGTTGCGGCGTCACAATGACGTCCAGACGTTCAGCGACGGTCAGGGTTATGGTGTTCGACGTTGCCGTTTCAGCGATACCGCCGCGATTGAAATCGATCGTCGCCGTGTTTTGGATAATCGTGCCAACGGCGGTGCCTGCGGCCAACGCGTTCTGCCAAAACACAGTCGCAGCGAAGCACACGCCAACTCGCGCGAGCACGCTGATTCCAAGCCTGATTGTCACCCACCCGTTTTTGGCCAAAGCCATCGCCTTCATTGCAATGTTGTTGGTCGACCCACATGCCAGACGCGCGCTCATTGCGCGTGGCAACTCATTGATAGTGAATCTCCGCGAAACCTTGCTGAGTTGCCATAATCTCGGCGTATTTATGGCCGTACTGTGACTGCTCTCACACTTGAACTGTGACGTGTATCACATCGCGGAATTGGCTCTGCTAAAGGGCTGGAAGACTTTCCGATTGGACAATAGTCGTTTTGTGCGGCGCCAAACTGCGGATCGCGTGCTTATGTGGCAGAAGAGGCGCTCGAAGGCTGTGTCTGAGTACTGCTTTTTGACGTCGGATAAGTATAATGCGCCACCTGATTGTGACGGATGAAACCGTCCACAAGATTCGGCAATCCACACAGAGATCCTCTCAATGACGACCAAGTTATCGGCTTTGCAATCCTGGGTAGACCAGGTTGCAGCCCAAACTCAGCCTGATGCTATCCACTGGTGCACAGGCACCGATGCCGAATACCAGGAAATGATCGAGAAAATGCTCTCCGACGGCACACTCACCACCTTGAATCAGGAGCAATATCCGAATTGCTATCTGCATCGTTCGGACCCGAACGACGTCGCCCGTGTCGAACACCTGACATTCGTCTGCACAGACGATGAAAAAGACGCCGGACCGAATAATCACTGGATGAAACCTTCCGACGGGCACGCCCGCGTCGATGCATTATTCGACGGCTGCATGAAGGGCCGGACAATGTATGTCATCCCGTATTGCATGGGACCGATCGGCTCGCCCTACTCGCGTTGCGGTGTCGAGATTACCGACAGTGTCTACGTTGTCGCAAACATGAAACTAATGACACGAATGGGTGCAAAAGCACTGGAACGCATTGAAAATGAAGGTGTTTTTGTCAAGGGCCAGCACTCCACAGGTGATCTGGACCCGGAGCGTCGCCTGATCATGCACTTCCCGGATGAACTCAGCATCAAGAGCATCGGTTCCGGCTATGGCGGAAATGCGCTGTTGGGCAAAAAATGCCATGCGTTGCGGATAGCAAGCTACCAGGCACGTCAGGAAGGTTGGCTGGCTGAGCATATGTTAATCGTTGGCCTCGAGAGCCCTGAAGGCGCAGTGCATTACGTCGCCTGCGCGTTCCCATCAGCCTGTGGCAAGACCAACCTCGCGATGTTGATCCCGCCTGAATCGCTCGCTGGCTGGAGAGTCTGGACGCTCGGCGATGACATCGCATGGTTGCACCCCGACCCGGACGGGAAATTACGTGCGATCAACCCTGAATCGGGATATTTCGGCGTCGTACCGGGTACCAACGAGACGACTAACAAGAACGCCTACGACATGATCATGCACGATACGATCTTCACCAACGTCGCAACTACCGATGACAATGCGCCTTGGTGGGAGGGCAAGAAAGACGGCACACCAGCAAAGGATTGGCAAGGCCGTGACTACGACGCCAGCAACGGCAAAGCGGCTCACCCGAATTCAAGATTCACCGTTGCAGCGACCAACAACCCCTGCCATTCCGACCTTGCCGATGCGCCAGAAGGCGTACCGATTTCGGCCATCGTATTTGGTGGGCGCCGTAAAGAGCTGGCACCACTGGTTTACGAAGCGAAAAGCTGGGAACACGGGGTTCTGGTGGGCGCTGGCGTGGCATCAGAGACCACTGCCGCAAACGTCGGTGAAGTCGGTGTTGTTCGCCGCGACCCAATGGCAATGAAGCCGTTTTGTGGTTATAACTTTGCCGATTACTGGTCGCACTGGCTGGGGTTCGGTGAGCGCCTGGAGCATCTGCCGAAGATTTTCCACGTGAACTGGTTTCGCCAAAATGTTGAAGGTGACTTCCTGTGGCCTGGCTTCGGTGAGAACCTGCGAGTGCTGGAATGGATTATTGAGCGCTGCGAAGGGCGCGCCGGCGCTTACGAATCCCCGATCGGTTTCCTGCCTCACCCGGAAGACATCAACACAACAGATCTCGACGTCAGCCCTGAGGCACTCGAAGCGCTAACATCGATCGATCGTGCGCAATGGCGTGCAGAACTGGACTCCATCGGCGAATACCTGGAAAGCTATGGCGACCGCCTCCCGGATGCCCTGCGCCAGCAACAACAAATTATTGCCAAAGCACTATCGTAGGAGCGCGCCCCGCGCGCTCTTACCTCTACTCAATAGTCTTGTAATAAATCGCCAGCGATGAGCCTGGTTCTTCGGCTCGACCGAGCCCGATCGTGCCTTCGTTGCCCAGTTCAGTGGAATCTCGGCGCACCAGCATCTCCTGTCCCTGCACATTCTGCAAAAACGTGCCATTGGTACTTTGGTCAACCAGTACAAACTTGCCTCGCCGCATTTCAATTTTGGCGTGAATGCGTGAGATCAGGTTGCCTTTGACGACGACATCATTGTCGTCTGCCCTGCCGAGATTGATGCTCTTACGCTGATCCGACACCTCGACCGTCGAATCTTTGAAATTTATTAACAACTTCGACGCCCTGCGGCCTTTGCTTTCCCACTCAATGGTCGGCAACATGCTGGTCGCCTCGTCTGGCTGCCAGACGAGTTCGAACAACGCGACTTCATCTATTCGCCCACGCACCGTCGCCACATCAATCTGCCGCGACTGATTTCGCAGCTCCGGGCTCATATTTTCGACAGTAAATCCCGAAATTACGATTTGCCTGGCTTTAGCCTGCGAAGTCATGCGGTTCGCGGTATGCACGGCAGCACCGAAAATGTCGTTCTGTTCCTGCACTACCGGTCCATAGTGACAACCAATGCGAATCGCAACGGGAATGCCGCCTTCTTTCTTGCCATGAGCCGAAATGCGCGTCTGCATCATGACCGACGCACCCATTGCCTCGTCCACTGTCTCGAAGGTCGACATGACTTCGTCGCCGATCGTCTTGATGACGGTGCCGTTGAACTGAAAAGTCGCGTCTTTCATGATCTCAAGACAGGCTGCGACTGTTTCGCTGGCCTTGGTATCGCCGAACTTGTCGTACAGCTGTGTACTGCCGACAACGTCAGCAAACACAATTGCTACTTCAAGATCTTTTGCCATAACACGGCCCATAACTTAATGCGTCAAGCGGCTAATAATACTACTATTTTTCAGCGATGATGTACGCTATCCACGCAAGATCGGCCTCGCCGTTCTCATCTGGCGCAAATTCACCGTTGCCCTCGCCGTCCTCATCCTCGCCTTCCCAGTAAACCGTCGCTTTGCGGAAGCCGGCCTCGAGCAGCAGCTCACGCAGCTCCGGTGCAGACCACAAACGCCACTCGTACGTGAAGGCCTTCTTGATTTTAGAGCCATCCTTGAATTTGAAATGAATGTGGCAGCGAATGAAGTTCGTAACCGGATGAAACCTGGCCTGGTGCCAAATGTATGAGAAGCCGTGCTTCTTGTGCCTGGTTTTCTCTTTGGTCTCTTCCTGCGCCTCAGGGCCGCCAAACATGTCGCAAAAGAAAACGCCGTCATCTTTTATGGCTTCATATGCACACTTGAAGTACGTCCGTAATGACTCGCGCGTATCGAAAATGAAATAGCTGAAATTGAATGCTGCGAGCAAATCGGCTTTTGGCGTTTCCACGGTCATGACATCGGATTCGATCAAACTGACTCGTGCCTGGTCCTCCGTATCCAGCTTGCTGATGCGATTCTTGCGGCCCCACTCGAGTACCGACGGCTCAATATCGACGCCTATCGCCTGGTATTCCTTACCCTGCCGCACCCACTGGCAGGCGGCACTCGCTGTGCCACAGAAGTCCTCTCTAAAAAGGTACGCAGTGCGGCCGGTCAGCGACTTGAAAGTGGTCTGCATGAACTCGACTTCATTTTCAACGTTCTGCACTGACAATTCATACAGCTCATGGATGTCGGCATTTTGTGCCATCGTCTGGTTCTTATTCGCTGATTTGGCGCTCATGTCTGGAAGCTCTTCCTGTCGTCGGGTTCTGCTGTGGGGCCGAGCATTGTAGCGGTGCAATTTGTAGGTATCTACCACGATGCCGAAAAATCGCTTGGGATAGCACTATTCATCAAGCTGCGTGGTCATGTCCCGGATATGGAGGAACGCGGTCACAAGGAAGTGCAAGAGAATATTCCGACAGACAACCAGCCCTAATGCATGCCGCCACAGGGGAGAGTTGTTATGTCCGCCCACGAGACATTCTACGAGGTAATGCGACGACACGGCATCACGCGTCGAAGCTTCCTGAAATTTTGTAGCCTGACTGCTGCCGGACTGGGACTGGGTCCCGAGTTCGCCGGTCGTATCGCCCACGCGCTTGAAACCAAGCCACGCACACCGGTTATCTGGCTGCACGGTTTGGAGTGCACTTGCTGCACCGAATCCTTTATCCGTTCCGGCAATCCGCTGGCAGGTGACGTCGTGTTATCGATGATTTCCCTGGACTACGACGACACCCTGATGGCAGCCGCCGGCCACCAGGCTGAAGAACTGTTGCAGCAAACGGTCGAAAAATACGACGGTGAATTCATCCTGGCCTGCGAGGGCAATCCGCCGCTGAATGAAGACGGTATGTATTGCATACAGGCCGGCAAGCCGTACGTCGAGAAATTGCGTTACATGGCCGATCATTGCAAAGCCATTATCGCCTGGGGCTCGTGCGCATCATGGGGCTGCGTACAGGCAGCGCGACCGAACCCGACAAAAGCCACGCCTATTCACAAAGTGATACTCGACAAGCCGATCATAAAAGTTCCGGGTTGTCCGCCTATCGCCGAAGTCATGACCGGCGTCATTACCTACATGCTGGCATTCGGCCGTCTGCCTCCCCTTGACCGACAGGGTCGACCGAAAATGTTCTACGGTCAACGCCTGCACGACAAGTGCTATCGACGCCCGCATTTCGACGCAGGTCAGTTCGTGGAACGCTTTGACGATGAGGGAGCGCGCAAAGGTTACTGCTTGTACAAGATGGGCTGCAAAGGCCCGACCACCTACAACGCTTGCTCAACCATTGAGTGGAACGGCGGATTGTCATGGCCGGTCAAGTCCGGACACGGCTGTCTCGGCTGTGCTGAAGATAACTTCTGGGACAAAGGCAGCTTTTACAGCCCGGTTAGCAACCTGAATGTCACCGGCAACGTAGAAGCAACTGCCAACCAGATCGGCGGCACTCTGGCCGGCGCAGCTGCTATCGGTGTTGCAGCGCATGCAGCAGCTACCGTCATCCAAAAAGCCACAGCAAAAAAACCGCAGGCATCCGAGGAGGTGACCAATGGCTAGTGTAACTACGCCAAACGGCTTTGAACTGGACGACAGCGGTCAGCGCGTCGTCGTAGATCCTATCTGCCGCATCGAAGGGCACTTGCGCATCGAGGTAAATCTCGATGAAAACAATGTGATCAAAAACGCCGTATCGACGGGAAGCATGTGGCGCGGTCTTGAACTTATTCTGCAGGGCCGGGACCCACGCGATGCATGGGCGTTCACCGAACGTATTTGCGGCGTCTGTACTGGTGCCCACGCACTGCAGTCGTGCCGCGCTGTTGAAGACGCACTCAAAATTGAGATTCCGGCGAATGCCAATCACATTCGTAATCTCATGATGCTCGCGCAATATGCACATGATCACATCGTCCATTTCTATCATCTGCATGCACTCGATTGGGTTGATGTTGTCAGCGCGTTAAGTGCCGATCCGAAAGCGACGTCTGAACTTCAACAATCGATAAGTCCATGGCCGAAATCTTCGCCGGGCTATTTCAGCAATGTACAAAATAAGCTGCGTCGATTTGTCGAATCCGGCCAGCTGGGGATTTTCGCCAATGCCTACTGGGGCAGTCCCGCGTACAAGTTGCCAGCGGAAGCAAATCTTATGGCGACAACTCATTACCTGGAGGCACTCGACTTCCAGAAAGAGATCGTCAAGATTCACACAATCTTCGGTGGCCGCAACCCACATCCCAACTGGGTCGTTGGCGGCATGCCCTGCTCCATCAACGTAGATGATGCCGGTGCCGTCGGCGCTGTCAACATGACCTGGCTCAACATGGTTAAGGACATTATTGAACAGACCATTACGTTTACTGACCAGGTTTATCTGCCAGACCTGAAAGCGATCGCATCTTTCTACAAAGACTGGGGATATGGCGGAGGGCTGTCGAGCAAGAACGTAATGTCTTACGGCGAATTTCCGGCGTACGCCAACAATCACACGAATCAGAGCCTGATGCTGCCGCAGGGCGCTATTCTTGATGGCGACTTGAGCACAGTCCACGATGTCGATGTTCGTGACCCTGACCAGGTGCAGGAGTTCATCGCGCACTCCTGGTATCAGTACTCCGATAACAATATCGGCCTGCATCCGTGGGATGGCGTCACTGAACCAAACTTCGAGCTTGGTCCGAATACGAAAGGCACCAAGACCAACATTGAGAACATCGATGAAGGTGGCAAGTACTCCTGGCTCAAGGCCCCTCGCTGGCGCGGCAACGCAATGGAGGTTGGTCCGCTCGCTCGATACCTGGTCGCGTACGCCAGAGGTCAGGAAGACATCAAGGATCAGGTCGATGGCCTGCTATACGATCTTGACCTGCCCATCACCGCGTTGTTCTCGACACTGGGCCGTACGGCGGCTCGCGGACTGGAAACGTCCTGGTGTGCGCACAAGATGCGTGACGTATTCGGCGAACTGATGGCGAATCTCAAGAGCGGCGATACAGCGACGGCTAACATGGAGAAGTTCGATCCGGCGACATGGGAAACCGATGTCAAAGGTGTTGGCTTCGGCGAAGCGCCGCGAGGAGCACTGGGACACTGGGTTCACATTAAAGATACCAAGATCGAGAACTACCAGTGCGTCGTCCCAACGACCTGGAACGCGTCACCCCGGGACCCGGACGGCAATATCGGCGCCTACGAAGCGGCATTGCTGGGTACACCGATGGCTGACGCCGAACAGCCGCTGGAAATACTGCGCACCATCCACAGCTTTGATCCCTGCGTAGCCTGTTCAACGCACGTCATGTCGGATGACGGCAGAGAACTCAGCGCAATCAAAGTGCGATAAGGAGGACGTCATGGAAACCACCGGAGAGAACCGCGTTCCTGGTCCAGTCTACGTGTTCCAGATTCCCGTTCGCATCTGGCACTGGGTGCATGCACTTTCCATTACGGTGCTGGCCATCACCGGGTATTTCATAGCCAGTCCACTGCCATCCTTGAGTGGTGAAGCGAGTGATCATTTCGTCATGGGAACCTTTCGACTCGTGCACTTTTCGTCAGCATTCGTGTTCGCCATCGGATTACTCGTTCGTGTCTATCTTACGCTCGTTGGCAACCAATACGCGCGTGAGTTATTTGTCGTGCCGATTTTTCACCGCCGCTTTTGGAGGCACGTTTGGTACGAAATCCGTTTCTATGCCTTCCTGACCCGGAAATCCGGGAAGTACATCGGGCACAATCCGCTCGCGCAAGTGTTTATGTGGCTGATCAATGTCGTGTTGGCACTGTTCATGATTTGCACTGGATTCGCACTCTACAGCCAGGGCACTGGTGCCGGCAGCTGGGCGGACTCGCTTTTTGGCTGGGTATTCGTCGTCGAAGCAAGTTCGCAAACGGTGCGCATGTGGCACTTGCTGGGAATGTGGTTAATGGTGACGTTCATCATCGTTCACATCTATATGGTGATTCGTGCCGATTTTGCATCCCGCCAAAATGGCATCAGCACAATGATCAATGGATGGCGAACATTCACGGACGATGGCCCCATTGACACGCGTTGAGGCGACAACAATGAGCGGCGCATCCACTGGCATTGCGGACGGTGATCCGGGCGCGTACGACACGCTGATTCTCGGTATAGGGAACATCCTCTGGGCCGACGAGGGATTCGGCATTCGCGCTATCGAAACATTGTATGCGCGCTATCTATTCCCTGACGATGTGCGGCTTATGGACGGTGGCACGCAAGGTATTTTTCTTTTGCCGTGGGTTCGTAACGCAAAGCGTCTGTTGATTTTTGACGCGATTGATTTCGGCTTACCACCGGCCACTTTGAAGCTGATTCGTAATGACGACGTACCGCGTTTTATGGGCGTCAAGAAAATGAGCATGCACCAGACCGGATTCCAGGAAGTGTTGTCCTCGGCTGAACTCACTGGTGATCTTCCCAATGACATTGCATTGGTCGGCGTGCAACCGGAACTACTGGACGATTATGGCGGCAGTCTGCGCGATACCGTTAAGGCGCAAATCGACCCCGCTATCAAAATGGCATGCGATGTTCTGGAAGCCTGGGGTGTAACGGCGACTGTTCGTGAGAAATCGCCTGCGGTACGCGAACTTGTTGGTCCAGGCGCACTCGAAATTAGCGACTATGAACACGGTCGTCCAATAACATCAGGAGAACCTGCGTGACGCACGTACTTATTGATCGTCTCATCCAGGATTTTGCTTATGCAGAGGTATCACTCGATAACCACGACGACTTCGTTGCCCAACCAGGACTGAATGTCCTGTTCTTTCCGGGCAACCCGGAAACAGTGAAAGACGCGACGGATGTCGCTGTTGTATTACCGGAACTGATCAATGCTTTTGGTGAACAACTCAATCCTGGCGTTGTAACCGACACCTACGGCGCGGGCAAAGAGCTCAAGCAGAAATACGGTTTCAGCCAGTACCCGGCGCTCGTGTTCGTCCGAGAGGGTGAATACATCGACGCGATTACCCGCATTCAGGACTGGTCCGACTACATTGCGAAGATCAACGTGCTGCTGACGGCAGCGCCGCGTCGGGCGCCGGGATTTAGCATCCCGGTCGTCGCTGGCTGAACACCACGCAATTCCAGGGAGAATTTCGCAGTGAAGATTAAAGACATTCCAGTGAGCGTTGTCGGCCCGGGCAGCCAACCGGGTGCAGGAGGCGATGCGCCATCCTATATTGATATGCCGGGCGACATGGACAAATACAACGCGCCCATGATGCCTGAACCTGAAGATGTGCAGGACCTTCTCGGCGCCCGTGAAGCGATGTCCTGGCTGGGAGACGCGCTCGCTGAATACCAACTCAGGACACAAGCGCAGCTGGCGAACCTGAACGAACTCGATGAAGAAAATCGTGAACTCGTTAACCAGATTCTGGGCGAAGGCGAAGTCAGTATTACCTGCGACGCAGCGCTGAACGCGAAGGTGCAGGAATCAGTATTGGCGGGCGTCTGGAGAACCCTGTATTTCGATGCCGACGGAGCAGTCGCGATGGACTTGCTTGAGGTTGCCGCGGTACCGCATGTCGCGTTTGCAGAGGACAGCAACATGCGGCCAGTCAATACCGCGGTACCGTCGGAGGCCAGTGACATCGCGAATGCTCTGCCCATACTTGTGGAGCTTGAAGACCGCTGTTCCAAGTTCGAAAAAACCGGTACCGAGCACTCCATCAACCTGACCTTGCTGCCGCTGTCGCAAGAGGAAGCGGAATTTCTCGATGCGCGTCTCGGCCGTGGTCCTGTTGACATGCTGTCGCGCGCCTACGGCAAGTGCCAGGTGACAAGCACGCTGACACCGAACGTGTGGTGGGTACGATATTACAACTCGATGGGAACACTGATTTTGAATTTGCTTGAGGTGACCAGCATGCCGCAGATTGTGGCCGCTGCGCCCGAGGATATCGGTGATTCAGCAACCCGTTTATCGGAAATACTGGCGCCCTACTGGTCGGATGCCGCATGAATCGACTCGCAGACGATACGAAACTTGAATGCAAAATATGCTGGTATGTTTACGACCCAGAGATCGGCGACGACATCGAGCAAATCCCGCCCGGCACACCTTTTCTTGAACTTCCCGGGCACTGGCGCTGCCCGCAGTGCGACTCAGAACCCAATGCGTTTATTCCAGTAAGCAACTGATATGGATACGTTTTCCCCAATTTCGAGCAACAGCCTCGTTGAGAGATATCGGATCATTCACGATGAGCGGATGAAGAGCCTGCCGCTGGTAAATTCGGCCCTTGAAGTCGAAGCCGTTGGATTCTGTGCTTTCGAAGAACACCAGGTAGGCGTACTCATTAGTCCCTGGTTCATGAACCTGGTTTTGCTACTCGGCTCGGATATCGGCACCAGACTTAAGCAAGGCAGCAAATCCACACTTCGCTTTCCCTCCGGACCGATTGAATTTACAACTGCGCAGGATGAAGTACTCGGCCCTTACCTGACCGCCGTGTTGTTTCGTTCAGTAGCGGAGTTTCCTGATCAACACACCGCAAAAGAAGTCGCGCAGGAAGTTATGCAGGAAATTTTCAAATCAACTCACGACAGACACGCAATGAGTCGCCGCGCGCTGTTTGCAAACGTTGGGAGCGGCTGATGCACGAACTATCGGTTTGTCTGTCGCTGCTGCAGCAACTGGAGAAAATAGCGGCGCAACGAAATGCATCTGTCGTCGAGCGGGTTTACGTCAAGATCGGTCCACTGTCGGGCATCGAACCTGAATTACTACGACGAGCGTATCCATTGGCAGTCGCCGGATCGATCGCCGAGGACGCGGAACTAATAATTGATACCGCCAACGTTGTGGTCACCTGCACGCAATGCAACGCGGAGTCGACCGTTGAGCCAAACCGACTCCTCTGTTCAGACTGCGGAGACTTTCGGACGCGTGTTATCAGCGGCGACGAGATGATTCTGCAGCGATTGGAATTAACAACCGCGCATTAGCAAATACGCGGTAACGGGTCGTCCTCGAGCTCTTCCAGAAAGCGCTCGCCGCCCAAGGAAGTTTCGAGAATGACGCGTTGATCTGACGCGGAGGTTCGGCCTATTCGCACCGCATCACAGCCTTGTGGCAACTCCCGCCACACCGCGACCGCCTGCTCTGCTTGCTCAGGCGCGACCACCGCAACAACCCGCCCTTCGCAAGCGAGGTAGTAAGGATCATATCCAAGCATGTCGCAAACCGATTGCACGGGCTCCTTCACGGGAATCGTCGCTTCCAGCCTTACACCCAGTCCTGTTGCCCGACAGATTTCGTGTGCGATCGACGCGATACCACCACGCGTCGGGTCTCGCATGAAACGCAAACCCTCCAGTCCGAGCAAGGCCTCAGTCAATGCCATCACCGGGCCTGCATCTGAAACCAGGTCACCGCGCAGACCAAATTCTTCTCGCGCCAGCATTACGGCAGTGCCATGATCACCAACGCTCCCACTGACGATGATCACATCGCCGTCCTGGATTAAGTCCATCGAAGGGACAACGCCGGGCAATCGCACACCAACGCCTGTAGTCGCCAGATACAATCCGCCACCTTCACCACGTCGGACAACCTTCGTATCGCCGGCACAAACTTTGACGCCAGCTTCTTTCGCAGCTTTGGCAAGGCTAGCAACTATTCGGTCCAGAACGGCAATCTCGAGGCCTTCTTCGATGAACGCATTCAGGGTCATGTACATAGGGCGCGCGCCGGCGACGGCAAGGTCGTTCGTCGTGCCATGAATTGCCAGCGAGCCGATGTCGCCTCCCGGAAATTCGAGAGGCTGCACAGTGAAACCATCTGTGGTGATCAGGACTTCGTCGCTACCCAGATCGATCGAAACAGCATCTGCATCTGTGTTCAGCTCGGACTTGCCCAGATGTTTGGCAAACACCTCTTCTATCAGCTCGCGCATGAAGCGACCGCCATTGCCATGTGCGAGTGAAATTCGTGTGTCATCCATAATTGCCGGCCCCCTCATCTCGTGCTGCGGTTTCTGCCACTTGCCCGAAACTCAATGCTGCGTCGTTGCAGGGCAATTGCTCAGGCACAAATACGTCGAATCCGTTGTCAGTCAGTAATTCGATAGCCTGCGATGTCAGTACGCTGTTTTGAAACACCCCACCCGTCAGGCCAATACGTACGCTCCCGTGAAGATCCCTGACGGCAATCGCCTGGTCCAGAATGGCCGTCGCACAGCTGCTATGAAAGATCTCTGCACGCTGGCATCTTGGTAAACCGCGATCTGCCAGCATGGGCAATAAGGGCGACCAGTCGCTGCGAAGAACTCCTTTCCCGTCTGCAGCAAGCGGTAATCGAAGCGGATCTCTCGTTTGCTCACAAAGCGCTTCCAGTGACATGGGTCCCTGCGCCTCAAAGCTGACGTCCGGCAGGTCACAAACGATGGCAGCCGCAGCGTCGAACAAGCGTCCGGCTGCGCTGCTTGTCGGGCTATTCAAGCCACTGGACCATGCCGATTTCACCAGCGCGCCGACATCCGGGCAGTCAGGCCAATGCCGTTCAAGCTCCCAGTACAGTGCTGCTGCACTGCGCCATGGCGCCCGGCCAGCGAGATCACCGCCCGGTATTCGAAATGTCCGCAAGCTTGCGACCCGGCGCCATGCGCCAGGTCCGCCGAGCAAAGCCTCACCACCCCAAAGCGAGCCGTCTTCGCCCAGACCGACGCCGTCCCATGTAAACGCAAGCCACGGCTCAGTGCCGGCAAACTCGGCTGCCAGCGCTGATGCGTGTGCCCGGTGATGAAACACGGTGTCAAAGGGCAATGTGTGCCGCCTTGCCCAACGATGTGTCGTGTAGCCTGTATGGGCATCACATACGATACGGGTCGCACGCACCCCGTACAGGGCCTGCAGATCCTCGCTGAGTTGTTCGAATACTTCGAGGCTCCTGGGGCTGTCCATTTCCCCAATGTGCGGTGACACGACTACACGATTATCCCAGCCCAGAGCGAGTGTCCCTTTCATGTGCCCGCCAACAGCCAGCACCGGCTCACGCAACTGACAGGGCAGTTCAATTTCGCACGGTGCAGTGCCACGGCCCATCCGTAGTGGTCGAATCTTGCCAGCAATCGTCCGAAAAACCGGATCGTCAGCCGGCCTGACGATCGGGCGGTCATGATGCAGGAACGCGTCAGCGATCTTCGCAAGTCGGGATGATGCTGCACTATTCTCGGTCAGTACGGGCTCACCACTAATATTGCCGGATGTCGCTACCAGTGGGCTCCCAAACGCCCGCAGAAGCAGTTCATGCAAAGGGCTGTACGGCAAGAATACTCCGATTTCACCCAGCCCTGGTGCCACGTTGTCAGCCAGTCGCGTGTAGGCATTTTTTGGCAACAACACGATGGGGCGGGATGGGCTGAGCAGGAGTTTCGCCTCAGCCGCACCGACTTCCACCGACACGCGTACGGCGTCCAGCCCATCGCGACCACGCATCGGGTACATCACCGCAAACGGTTTTCTGGGGCGCTGCTTACGTTGCCGTAAACCAGCCACGGCACCCCAGTCGCGGGCATCACACAGGAGGTGATAACCACCAATGCCTTTCACCGCTACGATATTGCCGGACCTCAGCTCGTTCAGAGCGGCGTCGATTTCCGTATCTGCATCGCCGTACTCATCGTGCCCGTCCTTTTCGAATTCCAGACCCGGACCGCAGTCGGGACAAGCGATCGGCTCAGCGTGAAAACGACGGTCGCCGGGGTCCTCGTACTCGGAGCGACAATCAGCGCACAGTTCGAATCTCGCCATACTCGTGTTTTCACGATCGTAGGGCAACTGCTCGATCAGGGTGTAGCGCGGCCCGCACTGCGTGCAATTGATGAATGGGTAGTGATAGCGGCGGTCATTCGGATCAGTCAGTTCCTGCTTGCATTCGTCGCACATGAAGTTGTCGGCCGGCACAAATATACGAGCATCTGCGTCAGCGACACTGGCGACAATCGCGAAATCGTCAAACGCAATTTGCTCAACAGACACAAAACGAGCAATATTTGGTCGGGATAGTGGTGGTGCCTGATCAATCAGGTTCCTGCGAAACTCCTGCAGCGACTCCGGGTTGCCGCAGGCAACGATATCGACTTCACCCAGTCGGTTCTGCACGTATCCGGTGAGCCGATATTCGTTGGCAAGTCGATACACAAATGGACGGAAGCCAACACCTTGCACGTGTCCCGTCAGCGTGATCTGGGCTGCTTTAGGCAACGAACTTGTTCTCACGATAACCCGATGACCACCATATTCTGCAGGCACCTTCGTCAGAGACCATACAGGGCCCTATCGGCTTTCTGGGCGTACAGCCAAGGCCATAGAGGCGACATTGATTCGGATATATTTTGCCAAGCACTACGCGTGCGCAATCGCAGCCTGGTGGCATTTCGCCGACGCGTTTGCGCGACTCATCAGCGTAGGATCGAAAAACACGGCGAGCATCGTGCGCTGCATACTCTTCACGCAAACGAAAACCGGACTTTGGAATTATCCCAACGCCGCGCCAGTTCGCATCGTACACCTCCATCACTTCTTCAAGTTGCTGACGCGCAAGGCGGTTACCGCCGGGCCGAACAACCTCCGGGTAACAGTTATCCAGCTTGCGTCGACCTGTTTTTAGTTGCTCCAGAACCGAGTACATCGCCGCCAGCAACGTGTCCGGCCTGAATCCTGCGACCGCTGCCGGCAAGTGATGTTGGTCAATAACAAACTGCCATTCCTCCGGCCCCATCACGGTCGAGACATGACCGGGTGCAATAAGTGCGTCGAAGCCCGGCGCTTCGGACTCCAGCAACATCGCGACAGCCGGCCATGTCAGTCGTCCGGACAACAGCACGAGAAGATTAGCCGGCGCGCCTTCCGCCAGCATAGCCGCAGTCGGGGCCGTTGTTGTTTCGAAGCCCGCAGCGAAGAATACGACCGTACGGCCCGGATCCGTATTGGCGATACGCACGGCCTCGGTCGGCGATGCTATCGGGCGAATATCCGCACCTGCCGCTTTGGCCTGCTCGAGCGTACGTGACTCGCGTTTGGGCACGTTGACGGGCACCCGCAGCATGTCGCCGAACGCCACCAGAATGACGTCCTCATTGAGCGCTATTTGAATAGCTTCGTAGGCATCTTCTTCAGGGCAGATACAGACGGGACAACCGGGACCGGGAATTAGCTCGATGTTTTCCGGTATGGCGGTGCGCAGGCCGGCCAGCGAAATGGATCGCTCGTGACCGCCACATACATTCATGATGCGCACGGGCCTCTCGAAGTCGAGTTCTCGCAGCGCTGCCAGCCATTGCGCCGCGTCTTTCATTACGCTTTGGCCTCTTCTACCCAGGCGAGCCAGGGCTGCATGCCGTCACCGGTCTTCGCTGACAGCTCGAACATTGGCGCCGAACTCGCCAATTGCCGCAGATAGCGGGATACCTCGCCAGGATCGAAGTCATCGAGTACCACCAACAAATCGGATTTTGTGATCAGTACCAGGTCTGCCGCCCGGAACATCACGGGGTACTTGGCGGGCTTGTCGTGACCCTCAGGCGTGGATAGCAAGGCCACGTTGAAATTCTGTCCAAGATCGAAACTTGCCGGACAAACCAGGTTGCCGACGTTTTCGATAAACAATATGTCGATACCCTGCAAGTCCAACTCGTGCAAAGCCCCATGCACCATATGAGCATCGAGGTGGCAGGCACTCCCGGTACTGATCTGAACTGCAGGTACACCCTTTGCACGTATTCGCTCTGCATCATTTTCAGTCTCGAGATCACCCTCGATAACAGCAATGCCAACTCTGCCTGCAAACGCCTCAATCGTCGCTTCGAGCAATGCGGTCTTGCCGGCACCCGGCGACGACATCAGATTAATCGCCAATACGCCGTGTTCGCTGAAATGCTCGCGATTGTGAGCGGCCTGGTGGTCATTCGCGTCCAGCAGTCCGGTCAGAACCTCAACGGACTCATGCCCGTCAGCAGCGGTTTGGGGAATATTGCAACCACAGGTACCGCACATACGCTCGCTCCTATAGGGATTCGGTCGCCAGCATTTGGTCAAACAGCTGCCAGGATTCGGCGGCCTCCTGCTCCGAGACCTTCTGGATGGCGTAGCCAACATGGACGAGAACGCTATCGCCAACCTGCAGGCCATCGTCCCGCATCATGAAAAGGCTGACTTCGCGCTCAATACCGCGCGCTTCGCAGGTACAAAGAAAGCCGTCAATCGCCGTGATCTTCATGGGTACAGCAAGGCACATAGAAAAATCCTCCTCTTCGATCATAGGCCTTGAATTTAGGTAGTAACGTACGTAATTACGCTTATTTCAGTTGGGTGGCGCTCGGCCTATCTTTACTGAGTGGGGAAATACGCCTGAGCGATTCCGGCGCGAGGAGAAATCACGATGCGAATAATAGTGAGCCTTGTTCTATTGGTAGGCGCTGCAAACTCAGCGCTGGCACATACGGTAGAAGGACCAACGTTGGCGATGCTTGGTCACGAAATACTTGGCCTGCACCACCTGCCGTTTTTGATAGCGGTTATCGGACTGGCTGTCTACCTAGGCCGCAACTGGTATAGCAGCAAGGGCTCCAAGTAAGACTTCGGACCCGGCTCCATCAAGGTATGAGTGCTGGCTTATATATCTACGCCATGCCCGGGCACCGGGCTGTCCTGCGTAAAGCCCCAGCATGTGCCGGGTCACGCGCCCCAGCGGCTCACCGCTGGCCAATACGGACTCGATGTACGGCAACATCTGCTTCACGATATCTCTTCGCTCCGGAAGCGCCTGGCCTGGATTGAAATGATGCTCCAGCTCGGCCAGGAAATACGGTTGGTGGTAGGCCTGACGGCCAATCATCGCGCCAT
Source organism: Woeseiaceae bacterium (assembly GCA_021773055.1). Lineage (GTDB taxonomy): Bacteria > Pseudomonadota > Gammaproteobacteria > Steroidobacterales > Woeseiaceae > UBA1847. The sequence continues at coordinate 70,374 of JAJFKV010000012.1, read as the reverse complement.
CCACGTGCCGTAATACCTCATCGACCTGAGTGAAATCTGCCAACCCACCATTGATCACGATCTCAAGCTCGGGAAAATCCTGTTTCAGTCGATACACGCGCTCGTAATTGAGCTTAGGGATGTTGCGATTGTCCTTGGGGCTGAGGCCGTCGAGAATCGCGATTCGTGCGTGGACCACGAATTTCTTGCAACCCGCACTGACGAGCCGCTCTACAAACGCGACCAGGAATTCATAGCTATCCTGGTCATCGATACCAATTCGACTTTTCACGGTAATGGGAATATCTGTCTCCAGCAGCATCGCCTGGAAACACTCGGCAACAACATCGGGTTTCGCCATCAGACAGGCGCCGAACTGACCACTTTGCACCTTGTCGCTGGGGCAACCGACATTAATGTTGATCTCGTCGTAGCCGTATTCGTTCGCTTTCGCCGTAGCGCTGGCCATCCAGTCGGGGTTACTGCCGCCCAGTTGTAGCGCCAACGGATGTTCTTCGTTGTTGAATCTTAAAAAGCGATCGGCGTCGCCATGATGAATGGCGGCCGCCGTCACCATCTCGGTATACAAGAACGCGGACGGACTCAGCAAACGCATGAAGTAGCGGCAATGGCGGTCTGTCCAGTCCATCATTGGGGCGACGGAAATGTGGTTTTTCATCGATTCGATATTATGTGGATTGAAGAGTCCATCTTAAATGAATGACTCGCATTGGTACTGACAATTTGACTTGCTAGCTCGTGCGATACTCCATGAAGGCATTCATCATGTGGCCGTGGCACATTTCCAAGACACAAAGGCGTGCTGTTAAGTTGTCAGTACCTACATTTACCGTAATTTGTCAGCTACCCTTACAAGCTCTGCTATCGCAAGGTACAAGTGATAACCCGTACTCGCCGGCATAGCTGTAGCGGTCAATTCACCATTCTTATCAAAATGATCGTGCCATCCTCCGGCAACCGGTGCGGTCAGCCACGATTCGGCAATATACTCTGCGCAACTGGTCGCCTCTTCACGAGCGCGGGATGCCAACTGATCGCCGCCGAGTTCCGCGACACAAAGGTGGCCTTTGAGAGCTTCTGTTTGCGACCACAATCTGGCGGAACCATCCAGAATCTCGTGGTCATCTGATAAGTACAGGCGTGTATTGCCGTGGCGCTGCTGTGCTGCGAGCGCATGCTCGTACAGCTGGCATGCGAAATCTGGAAGCTCCCGATCGCATAGCCGCGATTGATGACCGATTAGCCAGATCCACTCCATTGAATGGCCGGGGTCATATCCAGCCGAGTACCCACCGGCGTCGCTCGTGACAACTTCGCGAACGACTCCGACCTGAGAGTCGAAGAACTCGCGACTTATATAAGCGAATAGTCCCTCGGACCGCCGCCAAACATCCTTAGATCGCGTCTTGTCATACAACAACAGCAAGCTCTCGAAGAAATGCATATGCGGATTCTGCAGACGGCTGTTCGGCACCGGTAGTGACTCCCGATAACCATCATCATTCTCATAGCGCAGGACACAGTCTATGTTTCGCAGGAATTCATCTATGTGTTCATCTGCATACGCTTGACCAATGATATCCCTGCTCTGTGCCAGCGCTAGCAGGCAGAACGCCGTGTCATAAAGATCTGCTGTCGCGTCAATTAACTGACCAGTGTCAACGTCGATGCTGCGGCCGGCGACTCCGTCGTTTCGTAGCGCTGACTGCAGCAACACAGGTACGGTCTGCCTCACGATACTGGCGGCGATCTCCCTGCTCCACCCAAGTTCGTGAGCCAGCGCGAAACTAAATATCTGGCGAGCCTGGGTTCGAATCCGCGACTTTGACTCACCAGTCGGCTTTCCCTCGAAACTCAGGGTTTCATAAAACCGGCTCGATTCGTTAATCCCTCGCACGCTCCACATTGGCAGAGAGTCGCGGAACATCCAGTCTTGCAGCCGGTCAGCTATGATTCGGAGATTACTCATCGCTCGCCGGCGCTGATTTAGTCGGGCTGTGCGTAGAGAAAGGAAAGCGGATCTTGCAGTCGATCACGCCACGACGCCTCATTATGATCTGCTCCTGGGTAAGCCCGGACGACGAAATCGCGACCTTCCTCGAGCCTCTGGCCGAGGAGCCACTGGCGAATTGCGGAATGCGGGGCGCTGTAGGCCGCGTCGAGCCCCTTTGTGCCATAGTCGAACCAGTAGCGCACACCATCCGGCACTGTAAGTCCTGCCTCGATATCGTGGAGGATGTAAAGCGTGTCATCCAGTCCGGCGTCTGTCGTGCGTCCCGTGGTGAACTGCTCGAACGTCTTTTCGGACAACGAGAAATGCGACGAGATGCACCCACAGGCACCGAATACATCTGGATGGTTGGTGACCAAATAAAAGGACAGCAATCCACCCATGGACGATCCCATAACTGAAGTATTTCCGGGGCCGGTTAATGTGCGGAATTTGCTATTGATACGCGGCATCAACTCATCGATCAGGAAGCGCGCATACTGTGGCGCCTTGTGCCAGGGCGAATATTCTGCAAAGCGATCCGGCGTGTTGAATGCACCAACGACAATGACGGCTGGCATTTTGCCAGCCTCGACAAGACGGACTATTGCATCGTCAAGGTCCCAGACATTTCCGTCGCTCCCGCCGATGCGCGGATCGAACAGGTTCTGACCATCCTGCATGTAAAGGACCGGGTATTGTGTTGTATCGTCTTCGTCGTAACCCGGTGGCAACCAAATGACGACGTGCCGGGACCGCTCAAGGAACTCGGAGGCCACGTCCTTCCAGTAGACCAATGTCCCCAATACATCCGAGCTTCGCCAGTCGTCCATGTAAACCGACGGGTCAACCATGAATCTGTCGACTTCATGATGGACGCCAATGTCGCCGTCAACCGCCAGCCGAAAGTTCGGCATCACTGTTCCGGAGGGCCCGAGTGCTTCGCGATCCCACCCGCCCAGGGTGAACTTGTACTCGAGTTCAAATCCCGTGGGCACATTCACTTCCGCTACGCGCTCTCGTCCAGCACCCGTCATTACAACGTTGTCCGGTACCCAAGGGCCAAACACGTCTAGGTTACCCGTCAGAAAAACAGCTCCGGTCTCGTCAGGGACTGTCACGTGAACCGTCACGGCGCAACATTCTTTAGATTCGCCAGAATGTTCCGAGCATGCGGCAATGATTATCGGGATCATCAGAACACCCAGGAAGCGCGTCCTAGTCCGCGTCATCACTTACCTCCAATACCAACAGCACGTCGTCCATAATCTTCGCCGCATCATTCCCTGCACCGCCAAAGAACCACTCCGATGGCTCCGGCCGTATGTCGTCGTAGCTGCCCTCACCGGATACATGCCAGGTCGTCACGTACACGTGCATCCCCGCCCAATTATCCACGTCCAGTCGCGCACCCTCATAAGTAAAGGAAATCGTACGCTCGTCTTTGTCAGTTACCACGACAGGCGAGACGCCGAGTTTGCTGCCCTGCCTGTGCGTGCCGGCGCCTTGCGTACCGTAGGAATAACTTCCCCAACCGAAAGCAACATGCGCAAAGTCCCAGCTCAACCCTTTCGGCATGTCGGCGTTGATCAGCGGCAATGACATTCTTCCGTCAGCGCTCCCCCTGCTGAAAAAGACTGTAAATGCCACATTGTCGAACCCATTCGGCGGACGCCAATCGTCAGTTACCTCTTTCATCGTCAGCGTCATTTCCAGATTGCGTCCGGCGGCGCGAAACTGAACTGCTTCAATCTCCCGCTGCTGACCGCTCTTCGCCTGCTGCGGGTTGATATAAGCACCGGTCGGACCAAACGCGTCGTTTGGAGCATCTACCTGCAAGATATCCATCTCCGGCCTGGTGACTCTTGTCGTGTACGTGAGCTTCTCCGACATGCCATTGTGCGCTTCGGCATACACCTGCAGATAGCTTGACGCCTCGCCGAAATCCCGAACTGGCACGGTTATCGCCCAACGCCCGTATTCATCCGACATGAATTCTGTAGCGCTTTCGTAATCGCCATTGATGATCAGCTTTAGCCGTTCGTTGCCGCTGGTGCTCGATCCCGACAATTCGAAGTCGTTTTCGAAAACATGGCTATTGGATCTCATATCCAAATCAATTTCGAAATCCGAATTATTCGTACTTTCGATTGCGACGTCGCGGGCCTGCGGTCGCAGCACAAGAATCGCCCGCGCTGGCAAAATCATGTTCAGCCGCCCGCTGATTCCGACATTGATCTCGCCTGTGAACTGTTCTGAGAATAGCTGCTCAAGATGTTGGTTCGACGCAAGTCCGGCGTCGAACTCATGTAAGAGGATGCTGCGATCAGCAGTATTCATCAGCACAATGACGACCTCGCCGAGATATTCACGCCGATACGCCAGGATTCCAGGCCCGTGGGGATTTGAGTCCAGCAACTTCATATTACCGCGTGAAAACACTTCGTACGAGCTGCGCAGGCCCGTGAGACGTTGAACGAAAATGTAGTTTTCGGAGCCCGAATCGAATGAGCCGTCCTCGTTCTGGTAGCCGCCGGAAAACATCGCCTGGCGAGTTTCGGTCATGCTTTGTTCAGTGCCCTGATAGATTATCGGTATGCCGGGAACAGTAAACAACAGGGCAAGCGCCTGCTTGAAAGCAGCGCCGTGCCCGGCGGACAAGAATCGGGGCGTATCGTGATTGTCAACGAAGTTTGGAACAACAAACGGGTCCTTATAGACTTCCATGAATCGTTGCAGGCGATAGGCAAGTTGTCCCGTCGGTGCCCCGTAGGCGAGAACATTTTTGATTTCGCCGTATAGCGGGTATCCGAGCATCGAGTTGAATTCCGGCTTTTCATCAGTACCCAGATAGCTGTTCACCGACTGCTCACCTAAGTCTTCGTAGGGTTGCGAAACCGACGAAACCTCGCCGAAGGTAAGAAAATGTTGTTTGCCTGCGCGCGTCGCATGCGCATAGATTCCGTCTTCGTCATGCAAGAAACGACGCCAGAACTCGTGATCGACGAGGATTGCCGTATCAACCCTGAATGCATCCACGCCGACCTCGTCTATCCAATACTTGTAGCTATCCTTCAGTGTGTTGATAACGACCGGGTTTTCGGTATTTATGTCCGAAAGATGGCCCATCGAATAATTGAGTTCCTGATAGCGGTCGGCGTAATCGATGACTGAAGGCGTCCAGTGATAAACATCTGCGTCTGCGTGTTCCGGATTCAGCCGATCGACCATATTGAATGGATACTGAGTTGGGGCCGGCTGAGTCGAGTCCTTTTCTAGCAAATAAAAATTCTTTGCAGTGTCTTTGGCGTCGTAGTCCCCGCTATAGGCAAAGAAATTTCCGGTGTGATTGGCAACGATGTCCTGAATCAGGTACATGTCTCGGCGATGCAACTCATGCGACAACTGTTTGTAATCGTCGAGGGTGCCGAAATGCCGGTCAACCGCTTTGAAATCCGTTGCCCAGTAGCCATGCCACCCCGCCGCAGAATAAGGAGTGCTCCACCATTGATTGGCGACCGGCGGTGATATCCAGACAGCCGTCGCACCAAGTGACTTGATATAGTCCAGCCTGTCGATGACGCCCTGCAAATCTCCGCCGCTGAAGTGGCTGCCCTTGCCCGGATCGAACTCGCCCAGGCCTTGATCATTGTTTCCGGGCTCGCCGTCATCAAAACGATCGATAAATAGCATGTAGATCACCTGGTCGCGCCATTCCGGAGAAGGAACGTGCAGTTGCAGCGGTTCATCTTCTTCATTGCTGCATGCCGTCAGCAACAACGTAATAGAGAGCAATGCCATTGATCGAGTCGATATACTCATTTTTCAAATCCTACATAGCCACAATACCCACCCAGCGACGTCGGTACTTCGCCGCCGGAAGAGTTGATGCCAACTTCAGCGCACACCCGGATTTCCGGATTATCGGGTAGACTCCATTCGATAGGGTCGTTGCCCAGGTTGAATACGCAGTAGGCGCTCTCTTCGTGGGTTGTGCGCACGAATGCCAGCACTCCTTTGGGCGCATCGATGAATTCTATCTCGCCATACTTGAGTGCCGGGGACGACTTTCGAAGTTGGATGATCTGCCTGAAGAAACTCAGGACCGACCCGGGATCGCCTTGCTGTGTGTCGACAGCAAGTTGTTGGTGATCTCGTCCGACCGGCAGCCATGGTTCCTTCGTCGAGAATCCGGCATATCGCTGATCGTGTTTCCAGGGCATTGGTGTGCGGGCACCATCCCGCCCCAAGGTGTGCGGCCAGTTCGTAAATGCTTCCGGGTCCTGCAACTTTTCGAACGGAATATGCGCCTGTGGCAGTCCCAGTTCCTCACCTTGATAGACAAAAATGTTCCCGCGCAGACTCAGTTGCAGTAGAGAAATCAACCTTGCTCGATGTGATAGTTCGAAATCAGTACCCCAGCGGCTAACCGCTCGCGGCGCGTCGTGATTAGAAAACGCCCACGAAGGCCATCCCTCGTCGGGCTCACCGGCCCAGCCGCCAAGGATTTCCTTGACCCGTTCAGGTGTCAGTTCCTGCGTGCCGAGAAACTCAAAGCCGTAAGCAGTATTGAGCCTTTTTGTACCGACCGTATATTCCTTCATAGTCGCTAACGGGTCAGGTGTTCCAACCTCCGCAACCGTGAATACCGGGCCATAGGCATCAGCCACCTCGCGAAGTCGCTCAAGAACCTCGGGCATCGCGTCGTGACTCATATTGTATTTGGGCAATTGCATGAAGCTAGGCCTGGTCTCATTTCGGATGCCAGGCGGTGCCGGTGGATTGTCGCGAAGTTCAGGATCGTGCATACCGCAATTGATCGCATCCAGGCGGAAGCCGTCGACACCACGCTCAAGCCAGAATCTTGCAACATCGAGAAGTGCGTCTTGCACCTCCACATTGTGCAGGTTCAGATCGGGTTGGCTAGGCAAGAAATTGTGCATGTAATACTGCTGACGACGTGCATCCCAGGTCCACGCGGGACAGGCGAACGTCGACTGCCAATTGTTGGGGGGAGAGCCATCCAGCTTTGCATCAGCCCACACATACCAATCCGATTTCGGATTGTCACCGCTTTGTCGACTCTCCTCAAACCACGCATGCTGGCTCGATGTATGGGAATAGACCTGGTCAATGATGACCTTTAATCCGAGATCATGGGCCGTGGTCACAATTTGATCGAAATCACTCAAGTGCCCAAACATCGGATCGACATCCAGATAGTCGGATACGTCGTAGCCAAAGTCGTCCATGGGCGACTTGAAAAAAGGCGAGATCCAGATGCCGTCAACACCGAGGTCCGCCACATATTCCAGCCCTTCGGCTATGCCGATGAGATCTCCGATTCCGTCGCCATTCGTATCCAGAAAACTGCGCGGGTAAATCTGGTAGATGACAGCACCACGCCACCACTCATGATCTCTATTCACACTCATGTTCACTTCTCAAAAAGGACTGCTTCAGGCACGGCGAGATCGACACTCAGCTGTTCATGATCTTCATTTACAACTGGCGAGGCATCGCCACCAGATCGATGCCACAACGCCCTGATCCAGTGCCCGCCCGCGTCCAGGTGGCAGATGGATTCACCGCCGAGGCGTTCAATGCCCCCAACGCGGCAGCGCACGCCACCTTCGTCGAGTATTCGCACGTATTCCGGCCTGACACCATAGACACCCGGCCCACGCCGGTCAGCAAGATGTTCAGGCAGCCCGAACTCCAGATCACCCGCTATAAATTTGCCGTCCGCAGCGGCGCCTTCGATCAGGTTCATCGCCGGCGTCCCCAGGAAAGATGCTACGAATGTGTTTGCCGGGTGGTGGTATGCATCGAGGGGCTTCGCGTGCTGCTGTAGCTTTCCATCCGAAATAATTGCGATACGGTCCGCCAGCGTCATCGCCTCGACCTGGTCGTGTGTCACGTACAGCGTGGTTGTACCGTGCATTTCGTGCAACCGACGCAGCTCGAATCGCATTCGATTGCGCAGTTTCGCGTCGAGATTCGACAATGGCTCGTCCATAAGCAGGACTTTGGGCCTTCGAACCAGCGCGCGCCCTATGGCTACTCTTTGTTGCTGTCCACCGGACAACTCTTTCGGCTTTTTCTCCAAGGCGCGGTGGAGGTCGAGCATCTCGGCTGCCTCGTCGACTCTTGCTGAAATTTCCGTCTTGTCGATTCGAGCACTGCCTTTCGCCCTTCGCAAACCGAATGAAAGATTGTCCCTGACCGACATGTGCGGATACAGCGCATAGGACTGAAACACCATCCCCAGCCCGCGAGCACCGGGTGGGAGGTCGTTGACAATGGAACCGCCGATACTTATCGATCCGCTGGTAATGTCCTCGAGACCGGCAAGCAATCTCAGGGCTGTCGATTTGCCGCATCCGGACGGACCCAGCAAGACGAGGAATTCTCCCTCATTGATCGTCAGGTTCAGCGATTCAAGCGCGACGGTACCATCGTCATACACCTTGCCCGCATTTTTGAACTCTACATCCGACATTGCATCACCCCTTGACCGCTCCAGCGCTCAAACCCTGGATGAGCGCGCGTTGAAATAAGACGAACAGGATCACGACAGGGATACTGACAATTATGCTGGCAGCCGCGAAGTCTCCCCACTGCTGACCCGTTGCGGGAATCATCGAGGCCAGGCCCACTGGCAGTGTGTACATTTCGTTAGAAGTATTGAATACGAGGGCGAGAAGAAACTCGTTCCACGCCGCCAGAAACGAGAACAGCGCCGTCAGCGCAACCGCCGGAAGCGATAACGGCAATATGATTCGAATGAACACTTCGAACTGATTGCAGCCGTCCAGTACGGCCGCTTCCTCCAGGGCTCTTGGAACTGTGTCGAAGAAGCCCTTAAGCATCCAGACACTGAGCGGCAACGCAGTCACTGAATAGACGATCATCAGGCCGATACTGGTATTGAGAAGTCCGAGTGTCTTCATGACCATGAAGTAAGGCACCAGAATGATGATTCCTGGAAACATCTGAATAAGCATAAAAAGAAACATCGACTCCTTGCGGCCTGCGAAGTCGTAGCGGCTAAACGCATAGGCTGTCGGAATGGCAAGTGCGAGAGCGGCCAGCGTCGTTCCGCAAGCTACGATTAACGAATTGCGTGTCCACATCCAGAACGACTCCCCGCCCAACACTTCCGCAAAATGCTCGAATGTGAAAGCATCACCGATCGGACCGCCGAGGACGTTGCCGGGCGATACAGCAACGTCAAGAATCCAGATTACGGGAATAATCACCACGGCGGTCGCGTGCAACAACATGACGTGCAGCCCAACAGTCTCGAGGCGAGGCACTTTGCTTCTATTTCTCGCGAGCCCTTCTTCGGCTCGACTGTTGTCCATTCGGCCAGATGCCCAAAGCGTGACGTCACTTTTGGACAGCCAGATCAGCGCAAGGGCAGACGGTACAATGAGCCACGACCTTGACCACAAGTCGTACATCGACAACTGACTCGTATATAACGAAAACGCGCCGAGCAGCAAGAGAATGCCGGCTAGCAAACGAGAAGCGAAACTCTTCCACGCCTGCGTTCCGTCAGGCAGCAAAACCCGGATTAGGACCAACCCCAATACTCCGAGCAGTATCAGCTGTATTGCCTGGTGACCACCACGCAGCCCTTCACCCAGTGCGATCAACAGATTCATCAATGCCGCCGCGGGCACCCACAGGCGAATCGCATGTACCTCCGCCGGCACATACCACATAGTGGCAATACTCGGTCTGCTCATGCGGCCGCCTCCGTAGCTCGGCTTGCCTTCATGTAGATCCACGAGAAGGCCACCAACATCAGGAAAATAATCACCGACCATGCCGCTGCAACGCCGTAATGCCCATATTCGAAAGCGATCTTGAATACGTAGGTCACCAGGATGTCGGTGGCACCGGGTTCACCAAAACCGACCACCGGATCACCGCGGGTCAACAGGTAGATGGTGGCGAAATTATTGAAAGTAAAAATGAATGCGAGCAGGCTGATCGGCGCAAGCGTGCTTTTGAGATTTGGCAGGGTCAGGTAGACAAACTGATTCCAACGACTCACTCCATCGACGTCGGCAGCTTCAAACATGTCCTTACCAAGTGCCTGCAAAGCGCCACTAAGTGTCATCATCATGAACGGCACACCGAGCCAGATATTGACAAGAATGACCAGGACTCGTGCCACAGTCACATCCGCGAGGAAATCGATATGTGTCCCTAGTACCGCATTGAGCAGCCCTTCAGTCTGCAGTATGCCCTTCCAGGCGAGCACCGAGATGTACGCGGGAATGGCCCACGGCAAAAGCAGTACCGTTCGGTAAACCGTCTTGCCCTTGAAACCCGAGCGGTTCAGAGCAAGCGCCAGGCCGAGCCCTAGAATGACGTGGGCGAGGACGTTGCTCGCGGCCCAAACGGCGGTGAAAAATGTCACTCGCCACATTCCCGTACTTGCAAAGACGGCAAAAAAATTGGCCAACCCGATCCAGGACTCGTCGCCAAGATGACTTTGATCTGCGTTCGTAAATGCCAGCCAGATCCCGTACCCCACTGGATAGAAGCTCAGAATCGCCAGTGCAAGCAAAGCAGGTGCAATATACGCGTGTGCAAGCCTGGAGCTGGTTCGGCCTCGCCGCAAGTCGCGCCACCGCAAATAGAAAAGTACCATGACGGTCAGGAATACTATTGAGCTCAAGGCAAACGCTATTGGCCGCGTATCCGGCGGCGCAGTCCGCTCGTCGCCAGTATCCGTTCTCGCTACGACCGGTGTGAGGCGCGTGGTATCAATTATCGCATTGCCAGATTCGTTAAATGGGACAACAGCAATCCACTGTTCCGCCCCCGGTGTCATCCCTGCCAAACTGCACGACCAGCGCATCGCGGCGTGGTCGATAACCGGTATACCTGCCGCATCACGATGAATCGGCTGGCCGTCGCTCCAGCAGTCATCATAAGCTTGACCCTGCGGCACCCTTGCAAGTCCGGAGACCACACCAACACGAACGACGGAGTGTAAACGCGCCATTTCCATAGATTGGAAAGGCTTGTCGGAAAACCAGATTTCATAGCGACCGGCGGCACTGCCCGGCTCAGGCGTGACGTTGACATGAATTCTCCGGTATTGCTGACTCGCTGGATCGACTGAGAATTCAATTTTGTCGGCAGCCAAACAACGTTCGCAGGGCAACACTGACAACAGGCATAGAGTGCCCAGTAGCAATACATTGCTGCGCCGCACGCGCATCATTGCCGCAAGACCTCTTCAAGCGTTGCATCGGCTGCCTCGAGCGCCTCACCTGCATCCATTACGCCCGTGTAAGTCATTTCGAGTGCCGTATCGAGCTGCTCGAAAACCAGGTTTGCCGCTTTAGTCGTTGGAACTGTCGTTCCGTGCGTGGTCTGTCTAAGAAAACCGGCGAGAAGCGGGTCAGCCGTTATGTCGGTGTCCACCGTCAGGGATGTATCCGTTGGCAGCATGTAGGTTTCAATAGCGAATTCTTTCTGTACATCGGTAGAAGTCAACCATAGTGCCAACTTGACCGACGCGACCTTGGCGTCACTCTGTTTGGATATTGCCCAACCAAAATAGGAAAGCAACGGTACCATCCGCTTGCCGGTCTCTGAGACGAGCGGCATGACAGCCTGGCCCAGCTCAATATTTGCATCCAGGTAATAATTGACGCTCCAGGACCCATCTATCACCATTGCCGCAGTATTTGTCGCGAATTGCGTCGACAGCGACTCCAGCCCGGTGCCAGGCGCGACAACGTGGTGCGTCCGTTCCAGATCGAGAAACCAGTCCACGGCGGTAGCGGTCTCTTGCGATGCAAATACAGCATCGCCGCGGTCATCAAATAGCGAGCCACCAAACCCCGTCATAAACGGAATAAACCAGTACGACCATGTCAGAGGCACGCTCAGACCCATTACCTCACCGTTGGTCAATGCCTTAGCTGCCTGGAGGAGCTCGCCAGTCGTCCAGTCATCTCGTGGATACTCAAGGCCCGCAGTATCGAAAAGCGCTTTGTTGTAGAGCAGCGAAAGACTGCCCTGGCTGGCAGGAATCGCATATAGAGGTTCGCCGTATCGCATCGCCGTTACGGATCGCGACTCAAAACGGCTGCGCTGATTCGGTGTGAGATGTGGCCGCAAGTCCTCAAGCACCGGCAAACCCTCAACGGTGATATGCCCGATCTTTGCGAGTTCTGTTTCGGATAAACGTATCACGTCAGGTGCCTCGCCACCTTGTGATGAATTAATGAACTGCTGCAGATTTTGATGGTATGGAATTCGCGTTGCTTCAACGTCGATATCTGGGTTGGCCGTCTCGAAGGATTCAATCGCGCGAGCCAGAATCTCCTCTTCCGGACTATTAACGACGAAGGTGTGCCAAACTTCAATATGTTTTTTGTTGTAGGCCGGCTCGCTGGCGAGGCTGTCCGGCATCCAGGAAGTCACTGCCACCGAGACGAGAACAACCAAAGCTACTGGCGACATCTGCACAAGTCTAATCACAAATCCCGCTCCCTCGATTGGTTTACTACAGATCTGGATGATCGATGATCAGGTGTTGATTCGCAGCAATTGCCTGGACAATAATCTGCTCACCATCCGGCCATTCTATCGTCAGCGTATCAACCTGTGACACTGAGCCCAGACCGAATATCTGTCGTGTCGGATTGTGGGAGGCAAAGTTACTGCCCAGCGTCAACTCTCGCAGGTGGTCCTTGCCGGCTATTCCGGCGACGATTCGCGCACCGACGGCCTGCGTGTTGGGCGGGGCGCCACGCAGCTCAACGCTCAGGTAGTTATTGTCGTCGCGCGTATTCATCCACAGCGTCGCAGCATTAGTATCGTTCATGTGCAATTGCAGGATATCCGTGTCGCCATCGTTGTCAAAATCGGCGCATACGGCCCCACGGCCCTGCTCTGTATCGGCAAGTCCTAGTTCCTCGCCCTTTTCCTCAAATTTTCCGGCACCGTTAGAGACGAACGCCCGCGTTGCATCCGACGGGAAGCCACCGTATTCCTCAAAGCCCTGCCACCCATTGGTCTGATAGATGTCCAGGTCGCCATCGTTCTCGAAATCGACAAAACAGCTACCCCAGCCCCAGCCTCCAGAAGCTACTCCCGCCTCGTCAGTGACGTCTGCAAAGACACCATCGTCGTTGCGGTACAGGCGATTGCCGAGTCGGGAAAGGTGCGTCGGCATGCCGGCATCGCCTGTCGCGAGGATACTGCTGACGAACCAGTCCAGGTCGCCGTCGCCGTCATAGTCTCCGACCGCGGAGCCCATACCATTGCCGTCAACTACGACGTCAAAATCGGTTGCGTTACTGAATGTGCCGTCCTGGTTGTTGATGAAGACCTGCGAGAAGTTGAAGTCCCCCACGACCAAAATGTCCGGGTAGACATCGTCGTCAATTCGCGCGAACGTCGGCGTAAACGTATGATCGAACGAGCGTTGTGACACAAGCGGGTCCGGATTTGTGATGATCGATGGTGCTATCCGGCATTCCTCGCTGACACTCGTAAAAAGAATTCCGTTTGCCCCGGAATCGTTGCGCCACAAATGCTCTGTATCGCCAGGCCCGCCAACGTAGTCGCGTGGCGTACCCCAATGACCGAGCATCAGGTCGAGGTCCCCGTCCAGGTCGTAGTCACCAAACGCCGATGACATGCTAAATTCCGCCTGCATCGTATCAAGCCCGGATCCGGCGGTAACATCCGCAAATGTTCCATCTCCGTTATTCGTATAAAGCATGGTCGGATCACCATCGAGCCCCGCAAGAAACAGATCCAGATCGCCATCGCCATCCAGATCGACGAATGCCGGCGAACTATGCCGATAGTTCTCCGATACCGATCTTGTGAACGCGACACCCGCACTCGAAGCCACTTCTTCGAAAAACAGGTTGCCGGTATTTCGGTACAACAGGTTCGGCCCCGAATCACCGCGTACGATGAACAGATCGATATAGCCATCCTTGTCGTAATCACCGGCGGCAGCACCGCTCGGCAATATGAAAGGTATCTCCGGGTTAGCCATTCCGGACAGGATGCCGACTGTGAAGTTGATTCCTGACGCGCTGGTGACGTCCGCAAATTGTGCCGATCCGGATCCGCCCGGTGGCGGGCTCGGCGGCGGAGGCACAATATTCAGCGGCTCGCTCGTTCCTCCAGAGCTGCCGCTGCAGCCCGCACCAGAAATAGCGACTATCGTTGTCGCGACGATTCTGACTAACTGGTTACCGATCAGGATCGGCGAGGCCCTCCGCGAAGAGGGTCTACCCAAGGACTTTATATTTTTATTGGACATGTCAGAACTGATAGAAGACTTTCAATCCGTATGTTTCCCGGAACGCCACATTGAATTCCGTGCGCTCAGGGACATTGAAAGTGTACTTGCGTCGCTGCTCATCACCAATGTTTCTGCCGAACAAGCTCACGCGAAAATCTTCGCTAAAGTCATACGACAACTGGAAACTCGCCAACAGCGTGTCATCGACATGCAGGAAATTACCGAAAACGCCCGGCTCAATGTATTCGCTGCGATAGTCGAAGCCGACACGCGCTTCGACATTATTACCGACCCACCAGAGCGCCAGGTTCGCAACGTCTTCGGACAAACCCGTCAACGCCACAGCTTGCCCGGCTGCTGCAACAGGTAAGACATTCGACTCTGTCAATGCATAGCTAAAACTTGTGCCTAAAGAGTCGAGTGACTCATGCAGAAAACCAAATGTTGAATTGACGGCGAGCTCAAGTCCTCGGATATACCCGCCGCTACCATTGCCCGGTACCTGCATCAGAACGTCCACAGGCGCACCACCGCCTGCGGGCACGATCGGGACAGTGACGAACTGCGTGCCGATAAAGGTATCGAGGTCATTGTAATAGCCGGCGAGGACAAGGGAAGTTGCGTTCGCCGGGTACCACTCGTAGGAAACTGAGATCTGATCAGCTACGGTTGGATCGAGCTGCGGATTGCCCGAGAAGCCGTTTGCACCAAAGCCGCTTATGAAAATTGCCTGCGAGGACTTCATGTCGTCCAATGGTGCCCGGTTCATTACCCTCCCAATTCCCGCACGTAACACGTGATTCTCTGACGGCTCGAACGACAGATTCAGGCTTGGTAGCCACTCGTCGTAACTGTGGGTCGGTGCAATAGGGGTTGCCGGAACCGTACTCTGATCCGGCGTCGACCATCCCGGAGCCACGACGTCGGTATCAAGGTATCGAACACCCACGTTGCCTCTGACAGGCACGCTGCCCAGTTGCACGTCGAAATCCATTTGAACATAGGCAGAAAAATTCTCCTCTTCTACTGATCCCGACTCCTGCAACAGCGCATTCTGCGCGTTCGGTGGCGGCAATGCCGCATCTGCCTGGGAAATCATGTTGGTAAAGCGAGATTGCAAGGCGGTTACGTCCCAAGCGATGTAGTCCGGACCATTGTCTGGTGTGGCTATACCGCGAATGAAGGACCTATCAAGAACGAGCGCAGGATCATCAGGTACGAACGCAGCATTGAAGCGGTTTGCCAGCCGTGCAAAGTCCTTGTCGCGCTCCGAGTACCGCACGCCAAACTTGATGCTGGTGATGCTGGAATCACCAAGTGCGCGCACCAGATCCAGCCGAATTGCATCCAATTCATCCTCGTTCGCAAAGCGCACTTCCTCAAACTGACGCGGCACCCATAGTGATGGATCGGTGAGGTCTTCTTGCACAGACAGGGTTGGTGTCTCGCCCAGCGCTGAATACGTCAATGTGAAGGTCGGGCCGCCGAATCCACCGGTCGGTGCGAGGTGCGTCGTTGCATCGAATATCTGTTCGTCGCTTTCGGCCTCCGAATGACTCAGGTCGGCCGCGACGGTCCAATCGTCGTTGCTGTAGCTGATATTTAGCCCGGTGCTCAGGACGTCTTGTTCCACATTAGTCAGCTGATTAAAAGATGAGCTACCACCGCTGCCGAATCCGCTCGCATTGGTGCCCGGAACCGTGATGGTCGCCTCCGCGTATTCGTCCAGCCCGTTGCGGATATTTACGACGGGATTGACCAGAGAAAAGGATGCGCTGGTAAGCCCGATGAAATTGACGCCGTACTGATCCAGGTTTTGGTCCCGGCTCGAAGCCAGAAGGTCGAAATTGACATCCACGTTATCCGTTTGCCATTGCAATGCCGCAAAAAAACTGTTCCGCTCCTCGTCGCCTCCTTCCTGAAGTAAGGTAAAGCCCTGCGGAACGATCTCTTCGCCAAAGATTCCGTCACCGTCGACATCCGCAGGAGCTCCAAATCCGGCCGTAAACGGTCCCCACGGAAACGGCGCCACGTCTCCGTCTCTTCCCAGTGACTCCTCTGCATGCGCATAGGACAGCGCAAAACCAAAACTGTCCGACAGTTGGTCGATATAGATGATGCTGGCCTGCCCCCCGATATCGTCGGCACCAAGCACGTCATCGGAGATGCCGAAATTCGAGACTTCGGCATTGACCGTGATGTTGCGGTCATCGAAGTCCATCGGTTTGATCGTATTCATGTCGATCACACCGGACAGGCCGCCTTCGATCAGGGTGGCCGTTGGTGTCTTGTGAACCTGCACGGAGGTCATTACGTTCGGCGGATAAAGGCCGTATTCGACGTTACGTGTGGTTGATATTGTTACCTGCTCCCGGCCATTCAACAGGCCGATCGCCAGATCGGTTGTGCCACGTACGGACAATTCTCCAATAGCACCATCGTCTGTTCGCGCGCCAGCGATTCCAGGTAGTGTCGCGATGGCATCGGCAATCGAAACAGCAGGAAGAACGCCAATATCCTCCAGCCCAATGGCCTCGATCTGATTATCGGCCGCTCGTTTTTGCAATATTGCACTGGCGAGGCTTCGCTGGAACTTTGCAGAAACAACGATTTCCTCAATGACTTCTTCTGCCGTTCCCTGCGCGGCGGCATTGCTGCTCAGGAGCAATGCTATTGGTGCCACAAGTATCGCGAATAAGGATGTAAGTGAATTGCGTACTGATATTGATGTGAATCGCATGAAGTTGCTTCCCCGTCTGACCTTGGATTATCATATATATCTGTATGAATCACTTGAATGCCTGAATTGGGCAAAAACATAACTTGATGTAACATTCCAGCAATGCGTGAAATCCCGGATCTGCGAATAAAAATTTTTGGCATTGCCGACTACCCACCCGGGGCATCGCTCGGGCCGCGCCTGCTTCACGATTTCGAAATCGTCTGGATCGAACGAGGCAATTGCCGCTGGGAGTTGGATGACGCGATACGCGAGTGTCCTGCGGGCACCGTCGTGCTTTGCAGGCCCGGGTCAGTTGACAGATTCATCTGGGACCCGGTGGGAGTGACCCGTCATGGCTACCTGCATTTCGAATTCCTGGAAGAAGTCGATGAGCCACTGCCTGTTATGCGCAGCTGCCAAAGCAACGATGTGCTGCGCCCACTACTCAGACACGCAGTCTGGCTCGCAAGCCTGAACGATGCGAATAGCAGCGATCTTGCATCGCGGGCCTTGCGGCAGGCGTTGAGCTGGTTTGCGAGCGGTCATATCTCCCAAAGTGGTCTCGTAGCGACAGACAACCAGCACCCGGTGCTGCTTCGGGCGCTTCGCGATCTGCAGCAGCGCTGGGGAGACGGCCCAAGAGTACCGCCAACGGTTGCCGAGTGGGCATCGGAAATAGGGGTATCTCGCGGGCATCTGGCCAGGGTCTGTAACGAACAATTCGGCGTGGCACCACAGGAACTGCTTCGTCACCTGCGTCTTGACCACGGCTTGATGCTTTTGGCTCGCAGCAACCTGAAAATTCAGATCATCAGCGAACTGTGCGGATTCGCGAGCCCGTTTCATTTCTCTCGCTGTTTCAAGCAGGCCTATGAAAAAAGCCCGCGTGACTTGCGCAAACACATAAGGGCGGGTGGCAATTTGCCACTGAGTCCTATTCCTGGCCTCAGGCGTGTCGTGCAGCAACTCATTCATATGGGCTTCAGTGCGGACAGCCCTTTGTGACATCTCAGAACCGCACCCACGCAACGACGACCGCGACCTCGGACGCCGAAGATTCGCCGGAGGGCCGGATATTGTAGCTGCCGACTGCCGCCGGAAGAACGACCGTTTCCGCGTAGCGGATGACCATTGACTCGAAGGCGTCGGTGGGGCTCTCCACCGTGATCTCCTGCCCTTCTACAAGATTGAGCACGTGCACTGAGCCAGTCTCCATCCCACCGGTGTCCAAATCAACGGGCTCACTAAACCAGTAACGACGCGTCTCGATAAACTCCAGCTCGTGCAATCCAGTGCGCTCTTCTCGCCAGCCATTTCCCGAGCGTAGCGGCTCAATTCTGTTGACGAGATTGGCGCCGGTCCACTCAGTGTCGCGTTCCCATTGGATGTTCTCGATACCTCGTTGCACGTTAATTGGTCGCGGCGTTCCGTCAAACCCTACGCGCCCCCAATCCCACATCTTGAACGTAAAAATATACGGAGTTGCGCTGATCTCCAGCACCATCGAACCCGAGCCAGAACAATGCGGTGTTCCGGCGGGAATCAGAAAATGGTCGTGTTTCCGGGCCGGCCAGGTATTGACGTATTTGTCTGTCGGAAATGATGTCTCCGCCCGCTCGGCCGATTCAAGGTCGGCTTGCATCTCGTCGGGATCGACAGGATCCTTCACTCCGAGGTACACGACAGCGCCTGGTTCCGCATCCAGAATATAGTAGCTCTCGTCCTGCGTGTACGGCACACCGAAATTCTCCCACATGTACTCCGTCATGGGATGTACCTGGAAACTCAGATTCTCTCCTCCCATCGTATCGAGGAAGTCGAAACGGATCGGAAATTCGTCTCCAAACCTGGAGCGCACGGGGTCGCCCAGAAGCTGTCGCGGCCTGAAGAACACGAGATTGATGGACGGAATCTCGATCGTGCTCGCGCCAAACTGAAGTGCCAGGCTATTTTCTTCGGGGACACAATTGAAGCACCATGCCTGGTTGGGCGCATCAGAGTTGATATTGCAGACTTCTTCCATCCAGTGGCCACCCCACACACCGGGGTCAAAGAAGGGCACAAGCTCAAACGGTCTTGCCGCCACCTGAGCCAAGGCGTCCATCAGCTCGGACCCGCTAATCATCTGCGGCCTATCCGGGTTTACCGACTCCAGGTAGAAATCTGCAATCGGCATGACTTTTTTCTTGTGCCGGTCAAGTACCCGCCAGTCAACAAAGTAGCTTCTCTTGTAGAGGGCGGCAGCGCTTTCCTCTCGATTATTCAAGCCAAGGCCGTCTACCTGGCCTGCCCGCTGCCGTAGTTGGATCTCCCAGCGCGGCATATCTGCATAAACCACAACGGCTGCACCCGGAACTGCCGTGGTCGCCCCGGGACCGATCACAACTTTCGCCGCCCCCGGGTCCTCGAGGCCTGTATCCGAAAGGAAATCGTTAAGAGTGAGCCGCGTTATACGCCCAAATACCCGGTCGTCCGTGACGTCTGCGAAGGTCATTTTTTTGATTTCTGCCTGCGATTTCATCAATGACCGGGTATCAATAATCTCGATCGTCGCGTCGTTTTTGACGAACTCGCGGATGATCTGACCCGCATCGACACCCTGGTATGTCTCGATCGCTATGATACCTTTCCCTGATGCCTGCAGAATCTGTGCAACGATATTCGACCAACCGGAAACTACGTTCTCATCCGATGTAGCCACGCTAATCGCCGGATTTCTGTCGAACTTGCTCTCAAAGTCTATGTAGCGATTGGTATCGTTCACTGCACGTGCTTACCGTCATTCAAGTCCCGCGTTACGACATACCCGGCACCGAGCAATGCTGCGATGGCAGGATACTCGCCCTGCTCAATACGAACCTCATATCCCGGTGTCCAGGCATACTGGTTAACGTAGTCACGTATGCCTGGCAGAATCGCATCACCGGATCTTGTGACGTTGCCGGTAAGAATAACGAGATCCGGGTCATAGGCGTGTATCAAGGCGACAATCAGTGTGGACCAGACGCGGATCACCCGAACCGCAATTGCCGCCGCTTCGTCATCACCATTTTCAATCGCGGCGAATATCTCCTGGAACCCGATTTCCGACGGCTCTGCTGTGGAGAGGTCGCCTTCGATCGATTCGGCAGCCAGGTCTCGCCGCAGCGCCCAGGTTGATGCCAGCGATTCCGCGCAAGCCCGGTTGCCGCAACTGCACATAACGTTTGAATCGACTGAAAGTGGAATGTGACCGCCGAGGTTACCCGCACGAAAATGACGGCCAACCAGGACTTTGCCATCGATTACGACGCCGGTGCCGATGCCGGTTCCAAGTGTGACAACAACAAGATCACTGACACCCGCGCCAGCGCCAAACTGCCATTCGCCAACCGTTGCCATACGCGCGTCATTGTCGAGTACCAATTCCAGTCCCCAGCGGCTTTTCGCCCATCTCGACATATCGACCGTTGCTGCATCTTCGTACTTGCCGTTAGAGCCCAGGGCCCTGTTCTCGCCGCAATCCACGAGACCCGCGAATGCGACCCCGCAACCGCAAAGCGAACCGCTGTCCATCGATAATTCGCCAAGGCATTCCCTCGTGGCCTCATCCACCCGGTCGAGGGCAGCACGTAGTCCTCGACCGGCTAACGCAGGTATTTTTCGCTCGGCGAGAATATGCGCGCCATCGACGATTCCGATCTTTATCTCGGTACCGCCGAGGTCAATCGCCAGAACCGGCTGTCGACTCATCGATTTTCGATCTCCGGTCCCGCATCGCCTTTCAGAACACGTAGTGAGAATCCGACTTCGGCAATGCTGCTGTAGTCGTGACCAGCGTCTGATGGCCAACATGCGCCGACATCCAGGACGGCGTCCCCGGTATTGACCAGACGGTGTGCCGTATCGCCCGGTACGTAATGCAAAGAGCCCGGCCGTACCTCTTCAATCCTGTCTGCCCGAGTTTCGTCCATCAACACAAGCACGCCACATCCGCTAATTCCCCAATAGAATTCACCACGATTCCGTATTGCGTGAAAGTGGCCTTTGGTCATGTAGTATTCGCGCCCAATCACTCCTGGCATGAGGTGCGTAACACCAAAAAACAGACCGCCCTCGGTCCCCGGCTCCACCGGCGCATACGAATCGACTCGATAGACAATGTGGTCCTGGTCCGCTGATCGGAATGCTACCTTGTCTTCAAATATTCCGCCCAAATCCCGGACTCGCCGTTCCGTCGTTTCCACAATGTCACCCGAGAGTCGCGCAGCAGCAAACTCAATCGGTTCCCCCGAGTAGCTCACGGCGTAGCCCGGTCAGTCTTAAAGAAGATTCGTTGTGATGCGAACGGCAGCTCTATCTGGCGCTCTGTGCAATTGGCGACAGGCGCATCGCCAATCATTGTGCACAAATACCCGGGTGGCACGTGTAGAACGATATTGTCGGGTTGTTGTGACCAGGTCGTATCCACGCTGACCTCGAGATGGGCCGAACCATCCTCGCCAAAAGAAAGCGTCAAATCGACAGGACCATACCTCGTCGGTGTGCTCTCCAGTTTTATCGTCTCACCAGGCTTTACCCACTCGGCGGGCACGCCGGCCAGCAGGTCCAGGTTTCCTCCGCGTTCGAAGACCAGAAGGTTCCTCGTCAGTCGGATAAATTCAGCGGACGCCCAGTTGTGTGGCATGTCACCCACTATCCGCTGGTGGCTGGCGCTTCGAAGGCTTTGCTCTTCGCGCCACACGCGAGTCGCGCTGGAGTGATTCGCGAACGCATAGAGATAGTCGATCGCCTTGTCCGGACGACCCACGTAAAGCCAGACGTGAGCGTAGAAGGATGCGGAGTAGTTCCAGACCGCATTGTGCGGCAGCCAACCGGTGTTTGCCGGTATACCCTCCTCATCGTCTACCTTGTCGAGATAATTGCACAGGTTTTGAACAATGGGATCGTCTGGCTCAAACACTTCGCCTGGGTATATCGCGTGGGCCAGGGCCCAGGTCGCAGTACCTGGATTGATTTGATAATACGGAGAAACTTCACCGTCCATCTCGGATATATGTATATGGTCTCCTCCCCCGCCAGGCATTGCCATTGGCAAGTACTCTGACCCATCGGCGAGAGTCTTCATGTCCCGTGCCGCTTTTTCCCGGAAAACCCCCAGCAAGTCGTCAAATTCTAATGCAAAACTCTCGGCATCTTTCTTACGCCCGAGTTTCTCAGCGGCTGTTGCCGCCCATTTCAGACCGACGAGGGTCCAGAGGGCCGTCGTATATTCCGCACGTATGCCGCCAAGCCCTCCGTCAGCGAACGTCGGAGGTGTCAGGCCATACTCCGGGGCACCCTCACCCGCCTGTCTCGAAGCTTTGCGCATGCTGCGAATAAACTCAACGCCATCACATATGATGTCCCACAGCGACTCGAGACGTTCCCAATCATCGTCCAACTCGCATTGCCTGATCAGCGTGGCAATAGAAATGCCCGTCTCTTTCAGGTGACCTGTTAACTGAGATATTGAGCCGTCCTCTGCTACCCGCCTCTCAAGTGCCGCTATTCCCTGGCTACCGGCACTCTCGTGGCCGAGATAACGCGCTGCCTCGAGAATGAAATGGCCGTCCACAACCCAAAGGCCGCGATAGCAGGTCGGGCCGACTTGAAACTCCTGGACACCATCCTTCACCTCCCGCGCCTGAACGATATTTCGGGCCGACGCAACGACCATATTCATGATCTCCGTCTCGGGAATCTGCCAGTCGATTTTGGCGATCGGGTAGTCCGACCAGAATTGCCGCTCCGATCGAAGCGCCATCGACGCCCACTCGAAATCCGGGTCATCCGAGCAGCCATCTAGCGGAAAAACAAAGGCTCCGGATACACTCTGATCGGGCCGTACAGTGAAAAAATCGGTTCTGACGAGCGGTGATGGTCCAAAGTTGGAATCCCCTTCCATACTGAGCGCCTGCGGCGTCGATATGAAAGCCAATAACTCTCCTGCCTCGCCAGTTGGCGGGGAGTCGTATGTGACACCCGGCGAAACATAGTCTGTCGGGATGCGCCGGTGCAACGCGTTGACCGTGGTCACTTTGTTGCTGCTTGTCAGACCTTTTTCGAACGCGAGAACCCGGCCGAGCATCTGCCCTTCTACCCAGACCGCCGTGTCCATATTCTCGGAGGTGTCCTTTGACGAAACTGTCCAACAAACTACGTCGGCACGGCCCGATGCGCCACTGTGCCCGAAGGTCACCAGCTCAAGCGTAAAACTCGAATACTCGAATCGCGTTCGAACGATCGGTACGCGAGCCGATTCCGTCGACTGCGATACAGACTCCGGGGCCTCCGATACTCTCAGCCCAAAGCTGAACACACGATTGAACCAGTAACCTCCTTCACTCGGTGCAGAATCAGCGAAATCGTAGAGCAACGCACCAGCTTCAGTGACCAGCGTCTTGTGAACGTCGTCGGGTCGACCGATGCACGTCCAGTTGCGATCCGGCGCAAACCTGTGGTCAATGACGTGGGGATTAGTTTCAATGCTTTCGCGGGCTGTGGAATCCGTCATGGACACAAGCTATCTCCAGTTGAATCCGACCATCGTATATATCCAAATGTTACTCCGGAATGTCTAAGATAGGCAAAAACATGTCTGCACGTACGATTCGTCACATGTATCGCGCTCTGACGCCACACATTGAAAATCTTCGGAATAAGCGCAGCTGATCTTGCAAATCACATCGACGAGAAACGTTCCATCACTGCCTGACAGTGGGCCAATATGAAATAGTGCATCCTACCGGCTACATTCGCGCAAATTGGACGCACCATGTCGTACTCAACCCGGTGCGACAGAAATGCTGTGATTTCCTGTTTGTTCTTTCACGCGTCTTTGGTTTCGACTATGCAGGTCGTTTCAATTTCAATTCTGGCCCGGTCTTCCATGAGCGAAGTAACTTCGACACAAGCCATGGCCGGGAAATTTTTGCCCATTATCTCTCGGTAGGTCGCACCAATTTCACTAAGCTTGGCCAGGTACTCCTGCTTGTCCGTTATGTACCAGGTCATGCGCACCATGTGCTCGGGTCCGGCGCCGCCTTCCGCCATAACGGCTTTGGTATTTTCCAGCACCGCCCGCAACTGCTCGACCAGGTCGTCAGATTGAAACTCGCAATTTTCATCCCAGCCGACCATGCCGGCGACGAACACGAGGCGCCCCGCATTCACCACAATGCCATTTGAATAGCCCTTCGGCCGCGACCACCCTTCCGGTAGCAAAACGTTCATGCGATGTCCTCATTCATTTACAGGTACTCACCCAGCTGACTCCGGAGATCTGCATCGAACGGCACAGACTTCATGTCGTCGAGCTGCACCTGCGCAATAGTCTGCCGCGTCGTCAAGCGCAGCTCGCCGTCGCAACTGGCCACGATCTGCAGCATCGCTGATGAACGTCCGAGCTTCACGACACTCAGCGAAAAAAGCAGCTCGTTGTCGCAATAGCTCGGTGCGTGAAAGGACGTTTCGATGTTTACCGTCGGTACACCAATGCGTTGCTTTATGTGCATCTCGCCAAACGGGCGGCCGAGCGCTTGCCCGAAGAAGTCTTCGATGGTCTCAGCGATGAGTTCGTAGTAACGCGGATAGAACGCGAATCCCGCCGGGTCTGTGTGACCGTGGCGAATCAGACGTCGCGTTTCGAAGACTCTGGACACCTTACTCAGCACTCGCCGCAAGATGCGCGCTGGCAATAACGATCTTTTGCACTTCCGATGCACCCTCGTAGATACGCAGCGCTCTTATCTCCCGATAGAGCTCTTCAACCTTGTTGCCACACACGACACCATCACCACCAAATATCTGCACCGCCTGGTCGATTACTTTCTGTGCGGACTCCGTCGCGTACAGCTTGGCCATCGCCGCTTCTCGAGTAACGCGTTCCTGCCCGCGGTCCTTGGCCCAAGCTGCGCGCAGAACCAGCAAAGTTGACGCATCGATTTCCATCGCGCCTTCGCCGAGCATCGCCTGCACCAGCTGCAAGTCGTGCAGTGGCGCATCGAACAATACTCGAGATCGCGAACGCGCCGTCGCTTCATCGAGTGCGCGCCGTGCGAAGCCGAGTGCCGCAGCACCCACCGTCGGCCGAAAGATATCGAGCGTTGCCATCGCAGCCTTGAAACCTGAACCGCTTTGGCCCAGCAGATTTTCCGCCGGCACCCTGCACCCGTCAAAGGACAGCGTCGCCAACGGATGTGGCGCAATGACTTCGATTCGTTCGCTAATCTCAAGTCCGGACGTATCGGCATCCACGACAAATGCAGACAAGCCACGCGCGCCTTCTGCTTCGCCTGTCCTCGCGAACACGACATATTGGTGGGCGATGCCGCCATTCGAGATGAAGGTCTTGCTGCCGTCGATCACATAGTCGCTGCCATCAAGGCGCGCCGTAGTCTGGATACTGGCGACATCCGATCCGGACCCCGGTTCGGTCAGCGCGAACGCGGCGCAGCGACTACCATCTGCAACTCCGGGCAGGTACATAGCTTTTGTGGCATCGGAGCCCAGCAAGGAAATGGTTCCCGAACCCAGCCCCTGCATCGCGAAAACGAAATCGGCGAGTCCGGAGTAATAGGCCAGTGTCATGCGGATAATGCACAAGGACCGTACATCGAGATTTTCATTCGCACCGCCCCACTCTTCTGTCACGGCATAGCGTGCGAAACCCGCACTGCCGAGCATGTTGAGAATCCGTTGGCAAGCCGCGTCAATATCGTTGTGAAACCCGGGGGCTTCGATTATCGGAACCAGCTCGTCACGACACCAGGTGTCTAGCTCTGCAGCCAGCTGCCGGTGCTGTGCCTCAAGAAAAGGCCATTCCAGGAACGTCGAATCCGCCATGCTTCAATCTCCCTCGAAAACGGGTTTTTTCTTATCGACGAATGCTTCGTAAGCACGTTTGAAATCTTCAGACTGCATACAGATGGCTTGCGCCTGCGCCTCAGACTCGATCGCCGTGTCAAGACTCATGTCCCACTCGACATTAAGCTGGTGCTTGGTCATGCCATTGGCGAAAGCCGGTCCGGCCGCGATTTTTCGTGCAAGCTCGTTTGCCGTATTGAGCAACTCATCACTCGCTACGACATTGTTGTAGTAGCCCCACGAAAGACCCTCTTCCGCATTCATACCGCGACCGGTAAACAATAACTCCGACGCGCGGCCTTGCCCGATGATGCGCGGCAGAATGGCGCAGGCACCCATGTCGCAACCGGCCAGGCCAACACGATTGAACAGGAAATATGTTTTTGCTTCCGGCGTTCCGATTCGCAGGTCGGATGCCATCGGGATTATCGCCCCGGCCCCGGCTGAAATGCCGTCAACAGCGCTTATGACCGGCTGTGGACAATGCCGCATGGCCTTGACGAGGTCACCCGTCATGCGTGTGAATTTCATCAGGTCTCGCATGTTCATTGCGACAAGCGGGCCGATAATATCGTGCACGTCGCCACCCGAGCAGAAGTTACCGCCGTTGGACGCAAACACCACGGCCTTGACAGAATCTTCGTACGCGAGCTGGCGAAACGTATCGCGCAGTTCCGCGTAAGATTCAAACGTCAACGGATTCTTGCGCTCCGGCCGGTTCAGACGAACCGTCGCAACTCCATCACCAAATTCCCATAGAAAATGCTCGGGAGAGTAGCTTTCGGGATTAAGATTCATTGATCTGTTCCTTCCTTACATTATTTCGCCGCCTGCGACGGCGATGGCTTGTCCATTAATCGAGCTGCTGTCGTGCTGGCACAACCAAAGTACCGTGCCCGCCACTTCTTCGGGACTGATCAGGCGCTTTTGCGGATTGTGTTTGACGAGTTCCGCGAGCGCTTCGTCTTCATTGCGACCGGTTTTCGATGTGATGTTGGCGATGGCGTCTGCAACGATCTCAGTGTCGGTGAATCCGGGGCATACGCAGTTGACCGTGATACTGGTCGTTGCCAGCTCCAGTGCGAGCGAACGGGTCATGCCAATAACTCCATGCTTCGAAGCGGCGTAGATCGATGTGTAGGCGTAACCCTTGAGGCCTGCCGTACTCGCGATGTTGATAATGCGTCCGGCATCTTTTTCGCGCATCGCCGGCAGCACCGCCTGCATACACAGCGCAACGCCGGTCAAATTCACAGCCAAAACCTGGTTCATCTGCTCGAGTGTCGTGTTCTCGAACGACGCAGAAAGCGCGATACCTGAGTTGTTCACCAGGATATCAACCGGGCCTGCAGATTCGAAAGCTGTCGCTACGCTGTCAGGATCGGTAACGTCGAGCAAAAGCGCATCGACGCCGTCAAGATCCCGGGTAGCCGCTTTGCTACGCTCGAGGTTGCGGCTCGCGACCGTGACACGCGCACCGGCCCCGGCCAGCGCTCTGGCCACCGCCAGACCAATACCGCTACCGCCACCCGTTACAACTGCGTGCTTGTTTTCAAAACCTTGCATGCGATGCTCCATCAATCATCCTGCTCAAGGTGCTCGCGCAGGCGAATCATCGACGACTGCATCGATCTAAGCTCTTTCGCCGAAAGGCCTGCGAACCCTTCCCCAACCCAGTGGCCGTGCTCAGTCGCCATCTTCTCGAACAGGGTCCTGCCCTTGCGGGTAAGGCTGACGATGAAACTGCGCCGGTCATCGGGATTCGGCCGACGCTCCACCAGGCCGTCATCCCCCATGCGATCGATAAGTCCCGTGATGTTCTTGCTGGTCGAAGCCAGCAAGCGCTCCGCCAGCGCTGTGATGGATAAGGTCATCTGATCAGCCCGGTACAGCTGCGATAAAGCGTCGAAACGCGTGAGGCTATGGCCGAATTTCTTGCGCAGACGCTTGCCGAGAAGCATCTCCTGCGTCTTGGCACAGCGCAGCAGTTCGAGCCACAGCCGCACGGACTGTTGCTCACGACGATTACTAATCAACTGTGTTGGTGACATGTGGATATTATAGGCATATTTACTTTATATATAAATACTTTATATGTAAGATATCAAAATGAAAATTTCAATAGTGGGTGGCGGCCCGGGTGGCTTGTATTTCGCAATTCTGACCAAGAAGGCCCGGCCTGATTGGGACATCGAGGTTTTCGAACAGAACCGACCGGATGACACGTTCGGCTTTGGCGTCGTGTTCTCAGACAGTTCACTCGATGAGTATGAATCGCGCGACCAGGAAACCTACGAGCGAATGCGCGCCGAGTTTGCCTACTGGGATGACATCGACATCCACTACAAAGGTGAGTACATGAAGTGCCGTGGTAACGGCTTCTGCGGTACATCACGTGTGCACCTGCTCGAGATACTCCAGGATCGTTGCCGCGAACTGGGCGTCGAACTAAATTTTGAGGAACGCATCGAAGCATCGGAAGTTACAGAACGCTTTGCGGACTCTGACCTCGTTCTGGCCTCCGACGGTATCGGCTCTGCCATTCGCGAAGCGAACAAAGGGGAAGACGGTTTCGCTGTCACAACATCCACGAAGAGCAATCGCTTCTGCTGGATGGGGTCGACACGCCCGCTTACGGACTTCACGTTTTTCTTCAAGGAAACCGAACACGGCATCATTTGCGCGCATACCTACCAGTACACAAAGGATATGTCGACGTGGATCTTCGAGATGACGGACGAGTGCTGGCAGGGCCACGGTTTCGAGGAATTCGACGAACCCGGCTCCGCTACCCTATTGCAGGAAGTATTCAAAGATGAACTCGACGGACATCCGCTCATCCTGAATCGCTCCAACTGGCGCCAGTTTCCACGCATCTTCTGTAATAAGTGGAGCGTGGGGAAAATCGCAATCCTCGGTGATGCCAAAGCCTCGGCACATTTTTCGATCGGCTCGGGAACCAAGCTCGCCATGGATTGCGCGATTGGCCTGCACGAAGCCGCGATCGAACACCTCGAATCCGCTGGCGTCGACGAGGTGTTTACTGCGTATGACAAGAAACGCCGTGTGCCGGTGCAGATCACGCAACACAATGCGGATGTCTCGCTGGCCTGGTTTGAACACATGCAACGCTCATTCGACATGGACCCGTATCAATTCGGCATGGTCATCATGTGCCGGGCCAAATCTGTTACCTACGACAACCTGCTGCTGCGCGATCCCGAATTCGTCGCAAAAGCTGACACGGAGTGGTATCAGCGTTATTTCGAAGAGACCGGCTTCGACTACCGTGAGAGCCGGCCGACGCCGATGTTTACGAAGTACAAGCTACGCGACATGCTGTTACGCAATCGTGTCGTCATGTCGCCGATGGCGCAATATTCGGCCGACGAAGACGGCAACCTGACCGACTGGCACCTTGCGCACTATTGTGG
Source organism: Woeseiaceae bacterium (assembly GCA_021773055.1). GTDB lineage: Bacteria > Pseudomonadota > Gammaproteobacteria > Steroidobacterales > Woeseiaceae > UBA1847. The sequence goes on along the minus strand of JAJFKV010000012.1, from coordinate 41,041 downwards.
TGCCGCACGTGGCGGCATGGCGCTGATGTTTGTCGAGATGACCTGCCCGTCACCTGAAGCACGCATCACGCTGGGTTGCCCCGGCATGTGGACGGACGCTCACGAGCAGCAGTGGAAGCGCATTGTCGATTTCGTGCACGAGCACACCAATACAAAAATCGCTATGCAGCTTGGACATTCCGGCCGCAAAGGCTCGACACAGCTCGGTTGGGAAAACGCAGATCATCCGATTGTGAACGACGACCAGAACTGGCCACTACAATCGGCATCGCCGCTCGCGTGGTTCGAAGGCGAAAGCCAGGTCCCAGTGGAGATAAATAGAGCCGGCATGGACAAGGTACGGGATGATTTCGTACAGGCTACGGAGCGCGCAGAGCGCGCCGGGTTCGACATGCTGGAACTGCACTGCGCACATGGCTACCTGCTTGCCAGTTTCCTGTCGCCGCTTACCAACAGTCGCGATGATGAATACGGCGGCTCGATCAAAAACCGCATGCGCTTCCCGCTCGAGGTCTTTACAGCGATGCGTGCAGCCTGGCCAGCACAAAAACCGATGTCGGTACGCATCTCCGCCTGCGACTGGAAGGAAGGTGGCATTAGCGAAGCGGATACTCATGCAATAGCCGAGGCGTTTCGTAATGCAGGCTGCGACCTGATCGACGTTTCCGCTGGCCAGACCGTGCCCGACCAGAAGCCAATCTACGGCCGTATGTTCCAGGCCGGCTTTGCGGAAGCCATTCGTAACGTATCGAAGATGGCAACGATGGCCGTTGGTGCAGTTACTGATGCAGCCCAGGTGAATACTATCCTGCATACACGTCGCGCCGATCTCGTCGCCTTGGGCCGCACACACCTGTGGAACCCGTATGTCACGCGCCAGGCGGCAGCCTGGTACGACATCGACACTGAGTACGGTGACTGGGAAAAACAATACGAGGCCGGGAAGGTGCAGGCTTACTCCGCGCTACGCAAAGCCCGCGAACAACAGCTTGAATGGCAACTCAAGGCGCGGCCAAAACGACACTACATTTTCCGCGACGACTAACGTCCTCTCGACAGCTCTAGCGCAATGCGAATCGCTTGATCTTGCCCGTTTGTGTTTTCGGCAAGTCATCGACGTATTCGACTTGTCGCGGATATTTATACGGCGCAATTAGTTTCTTGACGAATAATTGCAACTCATCCGTCAGGTCGGAGGACGCCTCAACACCGTCGGCCAATACAATAAATGCTTTTGGAACGTGACCTCGTTCGCTGTCGGGCGTCGCGACAACAGCGCATTCTGCGACCGCGGCGTGACTCAGCAAAGCCTCTTCCACTTCCGGGCCACTGATGTTGTAACCCGATGAGATAATCATGTCGTCGCCGCGAGCCACATACCAGTAACAGCCATCTTCATCACGGCGAAATACATCGCCGGTCAGGTTCCAGCCGTTCTTCACATACTGACTCTGTCGCTCGTCAGACAGGTACTTGCACCCTGTTGGCCCACGTAAGCCGAGCAAGCCTTCCTCACCATCGGGCGCTTCGTTCATGTCGCCATCGAAGATGCGAATCTCGTAACCGGGCACCGGTACGCCTGTGGACCCGGGCTTGTCGCCCTTGCCGTTCATGGAGAGAAAAATATGGATAATCTCCGTGGCACCGATACCGTCGATCATGCATATACCTGTTCGCTCGGTCCATTCGACGTACACCGGCTTGGGCAGATGCTCGCCTGCCGAGACAGCGATACGCAGGCTCGAGAGTCTTTCGAGGTGATCATCGGCCAGCAACACCTTGTAAGCCGTCGGCGCCGTGAAACAAATAGTGGCGCCTGTGGACTCGATCGCCTCAGCCAGCGCGGCCGGTGGCGCTGCTTCAAGAAGAACCGTGCTTGCCCCTGCGTACAGGGGAAACGCCAAGAGACCGCCCAGCCCGAACGTAAATGCCAGCGGTGGCGAACCGATAAACACGTCATCGGGCCGAGGCTGCAAAACCTGCTCGGAAAATGTAGCGCACATCGCGAGCACGTCACTGTGGAAATGCATACAGCCTTTCGGCTTGCCGGTCGTGCCACTCGTGAACGCGATTAACGCGACGTCATCCGAGGCGGTCTGGATTGCCTCGAACGTATCAGCAGCAGTCGCTGCCTGAGCTTCCAGTTCATCTGACCTCAGCAGATGTTCGAATTCGATGCCCACAATCTCGTCAAACAGCCGCGAATCACTAATCGCGTGTGACACCTCGGCCTTGCCCGCAATGCCCCGCAGTTCGATTGCACGCAGCAACGGCATCGTCGGTACCGCAACGGCGCCACATTTCAACACGGCAAGATAACAAGCGGCGAACAATGGTGAATTCGGGAAGCGCAGCAACACACGGTTGCCGGGCTCAACACCGTAGGTCGATACCAGCACATTGGCGAGACGATTGACCCATGATTGCAGCCCTGCATAGGTCCAGCTCTCATCCAGCGATCGCAGGGCAACTCGCTCTCCCCGGCCGTCCCGTACATGCTCGTCGAGCAAGCGCACCGCACAGTTGAGCTGCGCTGGAAACTCGAGTGCCTCCAGCGAATGAACAAGCTCGGGCCATTCTTCGACCGGTGGAAGATTATCGCGAGTGAAGGTATCGACGTGAGCTGAAGGATGCATAGTCGACTCCTAAGTCACCGCATGTTTCTGCTGGTACGCAGGATCCAGGTAGGACCTGGAGTCGAGGATCTCTCGAATGGTCTGCACGGCTGTATGCAGATCCGTATAGCGCATGAAAAGCGGTGAAAAACCGAAGCGCATGCCATTCGGCGCTCGAAAATCGCCGATCACACCTTTTGCTATCAGGTTCTGCATAACGGCGTAGCCCTGTTCATGGGCATAGGAGATGTGCGCACCGCGCCATTGTGTGTCGCGGGGAGACAATAACCGCAGTCCCAGCCCATCACAGTACTGTTCGATCAACTCCTGGAATGTCCGACTCAGTTTTTTCGCCTTTGCATACATTTCTTCAGCATCGACCTCGAGCAAAACATCCACACTCGCTTCGAGCGCGCTGGCCCCGAGCACTGGAGTTGTCCCGCACAGCATTCTGCGAATGCCGTCCGCAGGCGCAAATTCGTCGCTGAACACGAACGGCTTGGCATGCCCGAACCAGCCACTCAATGGCTGCCGCATGTCCGGGTGATGCCGGGCAGCCGCGTAGGTAAAAGCAGGTGCACCCGGACCCCCGTTCAAGTGCTTGTAGCCGCAACCCACGGCAAAATCAGCACCTGTCGCATCCAGTTCTGTAGCCACCGCAGCGGCCGAATGACTCAGGTCCCAGACCACGAGGGCGCCAACTTCGCGCGCGCGCAGATTGATCTCAGCCATGGGGAAAATCGCACCACTCATGTAATGCACGTGCGTCAATACCACCACCGCCGTCTGCTCGTCGATCGCATTGAAAACATCATTTCGGCGGCAAATATCGACCTTGCAGTCCTGCCCCACGTAGCGACTCAGGCCGTCGAGCACGTACAAGTCTGTTGGAAAATTGCCCGCTTCGGTGACGATCTTGCTGCGCTCCGGACGCAATGCGACAGCCGCGGCGACAACTTTGAAAAGATTCACTGACGTGCTGTCAGAGACCACGGTCTGACCAGGCTCCGCACCAATCAGTCTGCCGATCTTGTCACCTATACGAACTGCCATGTCGTACCAGCCCGCTGTGTTCCAGCCGCGGATGAGTTCCTGGCCCCATTCGGTATCGATGACTCTGCTTATTCTTGTCTGCGTGTCGCGGCACAGCGGACCCAGCGAGTTGCCGTTCATGTAGACGATGTCGCTCGGTAACAGAAATCGCTCACGCATCGCCGCAAGCGGATCAGCATCGTCCAGCGCCTGCAGGTGTCGAATATCGCCATCAGCCATCACGAGCCTTTGAGTTCTGACCTGACGGTCCACAGTTCAGGAAAGAACCGCAATTTCAGGGCTTTTTCGAGGAACGCAACGCCGCTTGTTCCACCGGTGCCCTGACGGTAACCGATAATGCGCTCAACCGTCTTCATATGACTGAAGCGCCACATCGAAAACTCCTGTTCAACGTCGACCAGCTTTTCCGCAAGCTCGTAAAGATCCCAGTGCTCGCCTGCTCCCGCGTATACCTCGGCCCACGCGGCTTCGACCGCAGCATTAGGTTCATAGGACAGCGACCAGTCGCGGTCCAGGCACTCCTTTGGCAGGTCGAACCCTTTGCTTGCGAGATGGCGCAGGCAAAGGTCATAAAAACTCGGCGCATGCAATACTGCCTGCAGTTGCTCGTAGCGCTTCGGATTCTTGCGATGTACTTCCGCCAACGCAGCATTCTTGTTGCCGAGTGCGTACTCGATCGCACGGTATTGGAAGGACTGAAAGCCGGAGCTCTCACCAAGATCATCGCGAAACGCCAGGTAATCGGCAGGCGTCATCGTCGATAAAACAGCCCAACTTTGCCGAAGCTGACCCTGGATACGGGAAACTCGAGACAACATCTTAAACGCCGCGCCAAGATTGCCGTTTTCGACTTGGCGCATGGCAGCGGTTAGTTCGTGAAGACAGAGCTTCATCCATAACTCCGACGCCTGGTGAATAATCACGAACATCATTTCGTCATGAGCATCGGTGACGAGGTTCTGGCAACTCAGCAAACTGTCGAGTGACAGGTAGCTGCCATAACTCAGGTCCTGATCCCAGTGGATGTTCTTCTCGTTGACCTCTCGCTGGTCCAACGGCATATTCTTGCCTTTCATGGCGCGCTCACAGATGAATAGATGCACCACCATACGAGATCAAAAACGCGAATGCATCTACGTCATCACGCTGAGGGCGCGCTACAAGCCACCGATGAACGTATAGACGCAAGTTTCGTTTAGGGAAAAGGCAAACGAACTAGGTAGACGCCAGCGATTGCAGACCTTGTCGATCTACGATAACGATCCGCCCACGGCCCAGCCTGACTAATCCTTCAGCCTCGAATTGCTTTAATTTCCTTGAGATAACTTCGCGAGCCGTGCCAAGCTCCGCGGCCAGATACTGATGTGTAACGCAGGAGATACCAGCATCGCTGCCATCCAGCAGTACGGATGCCAGGCGTTCATCAATTGCACTGAAAGCTATTCTTTGAATTTGCCCAATAATAGCTGTCAGACGGGCCGCAAAACCGTCAAATACGAAGCGTCGAAACTGCCGGGATTCGTCAAGTGCGGTCTGGAACTCGGAAATCGGCAACACGACTGCTACTACGGCCGACTCAGTGACGGCCTCTGCGGGATAACGCTCATTGCTGATCAGGCAAGATGTTGTGAGCGCGCAGGATCCACCCGGCTGCACCCGGTAAAGCGTTGCCTCTCTCCCGGCTTCAGTGGATAACTGAACGCGCACAACGCCGTCGAGAACGATCAGGTAGTTATCGCAGGTATCGTCTTTCTCAAAAACGAAGTTGCCGGCGGGTATGCTGACCACATTTCCACTGTTAAGAAACCGCGATAGCACAGGATCCTCCGCTATCTCTCCTATCGACGTCAAAGACTGCACTTTGGCGACTACGTCCATGCTATCGGTGTTCATTTCCATTTTCCCGATACTCTCGACTTCATCGTGCACCCGAATCGAAGCAGTTGATCAATCTTCGGAGATGCTAATAACGTGGGTTGCCATGTTGAGTTCAACAACGGGGGCACTGATATTTGATTCCAGCGAATAGATGTTCGCGAGAAATTCGGGGTCTGCTTTCCGATAGAGCAACCTTGCCGTTACAGTCAACTCGCGAACTGATTGATTATCAACGGAGAAGACAATATCCGATTTGCGCTCGCCCGGTCCCTGCTCGCTGGCCGAGTTCGACATTTTTGGTCGCGCAATAACAGGGCAACGAAACGGAATTTCGACAAGATCCGCATCGCTGCTCTGTAATGAGCGCTTGTAGCTCGCACCGACAACTTCCCAGATATTATGCCGCTCAACCGGGAGCCCGCGTTTGTCATACCAATCGGCTTTGTAAACGATTGGCGCATCGAGGGTCGGCTTATCACCCTCCGGATCACCGAGATGCAACAACGTGCGCCCAAAGTTATCTTCAACTTTCACTTCCACCCAGCTTGCCAGGATATCCAGCGGTCCCGCCGGAAAATCATGCCCGGTCTTGTTGTTGTGTAAGACCAGTACGAGGTTGATGAGTTCGCCGGGTCTGATTTCGTCTGGTGCAACGATGGTCATCGCGACAACGGGGCCTTCTGCCCACCTGTCGGCAATCTCCGGTATTTCTATTTCACCACGCAACCACTGCACCGTCCTGGTCGCCTGCTCGTCACCGCCTGGCAGATTCTGTGCTACGGGAATATACATGTTGCCGCCCAAGGTGCGATGGCTGCGATGCGAGCCATCGTTTGCGGGGTCGTTGCTGTCGACCAGCGGCATATGACAACCCTGGCAGCCGATAGTCTTATCCGGATCATCCTCATGATACCAATGGCCCTGTAACCAGCTATCGTATTCGTTTTGTTCCTGCGCCAGTCCGATTTCTGTATCAGCTCCCGGTGTACTCGTCTGTTTATGGCATGCCGCACAGAATTCACTCTCCTCGTATAAAGGCCGCTTGTAACTGCTTACGTGATGCTGCGGATAACTCCGAATCAGGAATTTGTTCCAAAACTCTCCGGAGTCTTGCTCGCCAGAAAATAGGTATCGTTGTGGTAACTGCAAGACATAGCCACCATTCCCGTTAGTATCAGTCTCTGTAACGCTATGACAAACGAGGCAGGAATTACCTTCATGCATAACAAGGTCGTCACCGCGAATGGAACCGCCGCTGCGCGCACCGCTCAACAATGCGACCGGGTCGTGACAACCGGCGCATGAGCGTGTGTCGGCTGAGCCACTGTTTGCCGCCAGCACCTCCTGAACATCACGAAATAATACGTCCGTTGCCGAAAATCCATGGGCGCTTGGAATCCACTCGTCGTAGATTTGCTGGTGGCACCCCCCTGAACCGCAAGTTTCGGATCCCAGCAAGGCCTCGGCCTTGATCGCGCCGCCCTGACGCAGTGATTCCCTGGCAGATTCGATGAGAGCCTTCATCGTCAGTTCGCGATCTGGATCCAGTGTGAGATCTGTTGTCGCGAGTTTCAGCCGGGTTAATGGTCCGCCGGTACCCTCGTTGTAGGTGGCTAGAGCATCCAGCAATTGCGAGCGCTCCTCGTCATTCAATAAATCCTGCAGATTATCGCGCAATTCCAAACCCCACGGATTATCGGCTACCTGCGCACGACTGGGCCAGAACGGACGATCATCACCGAAGCGCCAGTCATAGTCATCCGTAAATCCCTGAAATTTCGTTACCGTTTCTTCACCTTCAGAAAGCCAGTGCGTCGCCGCAAACGGTATCGCGAGAATTGCGATCGCCGCGGCAAAAAACCACCTCCGTGCGAGCCGTCTTGGTGTTGAAGGAGTGTTTACGTAGCGGGCCAATATCGGCAACAGGTGCATGAAAAGCACACTTCCGAACGCAACTGCCGAAAACCGATGCACTGACCACCAGAAATCCTGCACCGCACTCCCGAATATTGACTGCAGGACAATGGTCAATCCGCTGGTGGCAGATATGATGAGCAAAGCAACCGCGATCTTTGCAAGTACCGCTACGCGACCCGCGACCGCACCATCACGGCGTCGCCAATGCAGGTAGACGATCCAACTGGCAGGCAGCAATGACAAAACTCCCGTCAACGAATGTACGATCACCGAATATTGTGAGTACACGCTGAAAGGTAGCCAATAGACCAGCGCACCGGAAACCAGCAGATAACAAAAAACTCCCGACACCAGCCAGGTCAATAACGACCTGAAGTCCGGGTGCAAAACATCCTGATTTTCCTGATTCATAATTCCTGGCTTCTCATCTTTGTCTCGTTTAGTAGGCATACCCGGTCGCGCGTATCGCCTGTTCACAGTTCTTGAGTGCGGCCTGCATGCTGGCTAATGCCCCCTGCCAATCCTCTGTCTGAGCCTGCTTGTCCGCCGCCGCGCGCAACGCTGCTGCTTTCGCCAGCAACGACTCCACTCGATTCCGCGCGCTGTAGGAAGCTGTCTTCTCACCGGACTGAAGAAGCAACAAATATCCGTCGTACTGTTCTTCCAGGTAACGATATTCATCGGCGTAGGTCGCGAAATTCCTGGCGTAAAAGACGGTCTTGTTATTGAGTATCTCGAGCAACCGGCGTTGCAGCCGATCGTTAACCGGTAACAACAACTGCAACGCGTCCTGAAATGCGCCGTCCGAGGCCAGAGACTCAGCACGTTCCATTTGCCGCTCCATGCCGACCAGATCTTCACTGCTCAATCCATGCAATTCCGCGGGTTGCGAATCAAGCGCCAGCATGAACGATGTCGCCTGTTGAATTGCAGCGTCGTATTTTTCACGTGCTTGTCGGCCGGAAGATCCTGAATTCCGAAACGCCGTAGTCGCGAATTTGAGTCCTTGTGATGACATCGCTGAGGCATCGGACACGCATCCCTCTGCCAACGCGTCCCTGGCATCGGATAATGACTGGCGCGCTTTCGCAATCGCCTCCAGAGCATCGGCATCGCCACTCTGCTCGGCCCTTCGCAGTGGTTCCGAGTCTTCCATCAAGCGGGCTAACAGGGCAATCTTCTGTGCGATCTGTGGAGACTTTCGGGTGTCCTCTGCGACGCAATCTGCCGCTTCAACAGCCGCTCCGCATAACGCCAGAACGATGATTAAGAGCCCTTGCCCTTGCCCCCACTTATTCGTCATTTTTCTGTGCCAACAGTGCGGCCTCCCATTCCCGGATCGCCGCATTCGCTTTGCGACGATACGGGTTGTTTCGATCCGCAATGTGAACAAAGGTACGCATTGCCATGACCGCTTTCCGTATCTCGCCGAGCCCTTCCGAGGCAACGGCCAGACCGTAGTAAGCATTGCTTTGCAGTGGCTGTATTGTTGTGGCACTGCCAAAATATTCCTGCGCTGCTTTGAATTTTTCGAGGCCAAGCAGCGCGTATCCCATATTGACGTGCGCTTCCGGTAGCGCCGGAGCGAGTTTCATAAGACCGTCAAACTCTTGCACGGCGGATTCGAATTGACGTTGTTCCAACAAAGCGACAGCATGCTGGAATTGCTGTTGAAAATTTGGTTCCTGTGGGCGTGAGTCGTTGCTGGGGAACTTCTGCAAGACTGCCCCGAGCACTACGGTAGCCAATAACATGACTGGAATGACGACTCGTCGCTTATCCATCCGCTTGTTCACATGACCCCCTTGTGCGGAGCCTGACTAATAAACGGCACGCCAAAAAAGGTCATGAACGCGATCACGAATACGATCACGATTGACGCCTGAGCGAGCCACTTCGGCATGTTGGCGAAGGTCGTCCGGGCGTGCAGGATGCCGCCAATCATCAGCCAGGTGATTAGCGTCCAGGTCTCCAATGGATCCCAGGACCAATAGCGGCCCCATGCGCTGTGTGCCCAAACCGATCCGGCGAGCAACATAAGACTGTGAAATATGAATGCCAGGAAAAACAGCGCCCAAACGGCTTCTTCCAGATTCGTCGTGTCCGAAACACGGGCTAGCTCACCACCCCTACGCCACGAGGACAAGAGCAGCACACCGGCCGCGCACGCACTCGTCATGCAGATGCCAAGGAAAAACTTGCCGCTCACAACATGTAGCCAGAGCCAGTAATTATCAAAGGTCGCAGGCAAAGGTACTGCTATCGCTGAAACATTGGCTAACCAGAGACCCAACAACAATAAGATTGGACATGCCAGTAACGCCGCAATGCGTGTCACCGGCACGCGCCAGATGACCAGGGTGAATAACAACGTCAGACTAAAGACATTACTCAGCAAGACATCGTAGAGCGTCAGGAACGGTCCTTGCGATTCTCGCAACCATCGCCCGGCTATGGCCACGGCCAGGATCAGAATGGTCGAGCCGAGCGTGGCAAAGGTTGGCCATTGTGGGGCACGGCGACCGGTGATCAATGGCATTTGCACAACCGTCGCCAGCGCGAGCAGCGCAACCGCAAGCGAGACGAACTGCTGTTCAGTTGCCGGCGACAGATGCATGCGCGGCCTCCACTACCGTGGCCGAGGCAGATTTGCGTTTAGGCAGGTAACGACTGCCAAATTGCATCGCCAGACCGGCGATGGCCAATATTGCCGCAACGAACACCCACGGTAAGTAAGGGTAATAGTCCACGCGATAGGCCATCCATAAACGCATGTCCTCAATGCGAATTGACCCACCGCTCACCTCTATATCGTCACCGCTTCCCAAGATGGTCGGCGACAGTTTTTCGCCACTGACATGAACCACGTACGGGACGTATGGCCGTTGCAATACCCAGTGACTTTCCGCTTGTACAATTGGCTCGGCGAACTCGATTTCGAATTCGATACTTTGCCCGCCTGGGGTCCGCCACTCGGTCACCTGTTGCCAGTCATTTAGCGGGAATGAGGGGAAATGTATCGAGCCATATTCAATATTCCCGGCGTAGTCCTGCCAGCGCAAAACCAATGCGAACCCTTTGTTGAAGGTGGCAAGAAACCGATAACCGTTGAATTCAGCACCGCGTTTGTCACCGATCGTCGCAGCACCGATGGTCTCCGCGTCAATCGGATACGTAATCGTGCTTCGTGTTGCCTGCCTGACCAGACCCGGCAGATAGTCGACCTGTATATCGCCCTGGGTGAATTGCACTCGCTGTAAGTCGCCGCGATGCAGCCAGCCTCGCCTGGCCACTTCCACTGCCTCTGCGTCAAATGCGACACCCTGAACGACCTCAACGTGACCATCGAAACGCGTCAGAACCGATATGCCAATCAGCGCAAATACAAACAGCAGACCGACATGGAATATCAGCAACCCACTCTGCGTACGAAAACTCCTGTTGCTTAGGATCGCCGCAAGCAGATTGAGTGATAGCAAACACAGCGGTATCGCCGTGAGTCCGATATCAATGGTCGAGCTTCGTGAACCTGCCAGAGCGAGCACGCCCAATACCGCCATACCCACCAGCGTGAGTCGCAACGATGCCAGTTTTTTTATCAACATCATCATGGCGGGTTACTGCACACGTCGCCCATCCAGTCTTTGCCAGACCCCAATTGCCCACTGGCGGAACCACAGTCCTGCTCTCGCCAGGTGCCACTACTACGCCAGGTTAAGACCTTTAATTTGGCGTTCATGTAATACGGACCCTGGTCGTAGGTCTGGTTATCGCTGGTGATATTCACTTCGGTACCCGGCGCGACGCCGGCTTCGGGCCCGACATCGTTCAGATTGACCAGCAATGCTTTGTTCTTCCAGCCGTGCGGTACCGCCGCATGGCACCAGCTGCATCGCAGATTTCCGCCTATTCGCTTCGCATGAAAAGCGTGCAAATTGCTGTCCTTGGGACCGCCAAAGCCGCTTTCAAAATTGCTTTGATCGCCCTCATTTTGCTCGGTCGCATAGTTCGTGTGGCTGTGACAACGAAAGCAAAGCCCCGAATTATTGTTGCCCGTCGACGCCGACCATGCGCCCTTCAGCAAGAAATCGATGTTCGACCCATGCGGTCCCCAGGGATTGTCGCCTGTTGGGACCACCGTGCCGGTAGCGGTCTGTGTGCCGTGGCAATCCGAGCAAATCATTGTCTGCGTTCCAATGGACGTTCCGTTCCACGGAGCAAGAAACAAACTTGTCGAGGAACTCATATTTCTTACGCCGGCGGACCGGCCCGTCGCGTCCATCACCGGATGCCACGAACGATGATTGGCACCCGGCTCGCCCTGATCGCCCAGAGGTGCCTGGAACTCCATCGCCTGATTCGTATATTGCTGGACGTTATTCGTGCTGGCGGGTGTACCACCGCCAGAGTCTCCGAGGTTCGGCCTCGTGCCGAGCGGATAAATGCCGTCATCGTCATAACCATAGTCTGAATGGCACTTGAGACAAACCTGGTATTCGCGCGTCACGTGGCTCGCCGTGACCGCCGTGCTGATACCCATGCCTCGCTTGATTTCATAGGAAATCGGCAAGGACAAGAATGTGTTACTGCCGTAAAACGGTTCGACGCCCCAGGCTCCCGTGAGCGCACCTGAGGCTAAATTGCTGTGCCCCGTCGTGTGATCATGTGCGCTTTCGTCGGGTGTGCCCAGGCCATTGAACAACGCGTTCTTTATGACTCTGTGTGGATTATGGCAGTCAGTGCATTCTGCATGTCGATTCAATGAACTGCCGCGCCCCAGTATCGCCCTGCTTTCGACAAAATCAGCATCGACTATATCGTGCGTTTCGGTACCAGTTTGCTGATCGATCGACGTAATTGGCATACTCACGGCCAGCTCGAAATCCGACTCGATATTTTTTACCTCGCCCGCCGGGTTTCCAACCACGGGAAAAGCGCTGTGACATTGATTACAGGTTTCTTCAATAGCGGAGTCACCGCCGGACTTTGGCGACGCCAGACTGTCTGTGCCTTCGCGCAACAGACGACGGGAGCCGTGTACGGTATGCGTATCGTGACAGTTTAGGCAGGACGCCTGCCAGACAGCAGTGTTTACGGGAAATTCGCGCTGCACCGCATCCGCCGCGAGGTAAGTCTCGTCTGCAGATATCGGCGAGGCATGCGCAGACGCGCTCCAGCCCTCTTTTTCGTGGCAACCCAAACAGACAATATCTGTACTGCCATCGAACGATGCGCCTGGGGTCGCCTGCTGCAGCCGATTTCCACGCAGGAACTTTTGTGGCTGCCCCGCAACCAGGTCTGCGATATGCGGGTCGTGGCAACTGGCGCATTGCAACTGCTGCTCGTTCGCCGGCCCGGTCGCCTCCAGCGGAAACTGCGGCCGAACTCCGGGCGATCGAAGACCGATCTCTGCGGCAACTGCCGGATCGCGAAGCTCGCCATCCAGATTGACCAGCGATGTGTCATAGGTGAGCGATATCGGGTGATCATTCGTCAGGTCTGCACCAAGATTTCGGGTAAAGCCTGATAGTGTGCCTGACCCGGCCGGCATCTCGCCGCCAGGGCCAACACCGTTCATATCTATCGATACATTCTGTTGCCCGCCACTGACGTTTACAGTGCCAATGGCCATCGATCCGTCGTGGCATGACAGGCAAAGCTTGGAGCTGCCAGCCGGTTGCTGCAACTGTCCCGCGATGGTTTCAGCATCCAGCGACGACGATGTATAGGGAATATAGGTTTGCGTTGAGAATTCGCGATTCCATAACGGCGCATCCGGGGCAGCGGTCGCACCATGCGGCGTATGACAGAACACACAAACCTCCGTTTCACTGCCGGCCGCCACAGGTCCCGGTCCGGCAACCGAAAGATTGTGCTTGCTCATGGAAACGTCGCTCACGCCCTGGGCAACTGCGATAAGAGCAATTCCCAACAGCGACAAAGTCGCGACGGACGTGGTAAGGGCTTGTAATTTGCTCACCATCAGCCCCCCACAAACTGGAAGATGACCACGCGACCATTGAACATATCGGCGATGAAGATGCGATCATCAGCATCAGACCATGCGCCCGCAGGCAGAAAAAACTCGCCGATACTCGTGCCATTGCCACCGATCGGCAGCAAGAAGCGTCCTTCTGAATCGTAGATCAGCAGATGGTCATGGTAGGACTCGACCACATAAATGTTGCCATCGCTGTCCACCGTAACCCCTTTTGGTCGAACCATATTGCCAACGTAGGTGCCCCTTGATCCAACAACATCCTGCAGCGTACCGTCCGAAGTTGAATAGATCTGTACACGTGCATTCAGTGTATCCGACACATACAAACGGTCCCCTCTGACGCTGATGTGCATCGGCGAATTGAGTTGGCCGGGCTCACCGCCGGGAATACCGATGGTTCTCAACGCCTCGAGCTGAGCTGAAAATACTTTAATCTCATGAGCAACGGTATCGGCGACATATATCTCGCCGTTGCTACGGTCGACACTGACGCCCGTCGGCCGAATCAGCGTGCTATGTCCGAATCGCCCGATGGGAGCGCCCTCGTCCGACAATACAAAAACCTCTCCAAGCTCAGCATCAGCAACGACAAGGTTGCCGTTCTGCGCCACCGCTATACCGACCGGCGACAGGAACTCAACTCCGGGCGCTGCGTCATACCAGATATCGAAGTCGGCCTGCGCCTCGTCGAAAACAAAGATTGCGTGTCGACCCGCGTCTGTAACCAGAATTCTGCCCGCTGCATCGACGGTACCGCTTTGCGGTCGAATCAGCTGCTCGGAATTGTTACTACCGCCCGTCAAGCCGACTATCCAGCGCAACAATCGAGTACCACGACCTTGCTCCTGATCTTCAACAACGAAGTTGTCCTCTCCAACCAACTGTCCCGCGTATTCGAGTCGAGGCAGCTGGGTCGGGTCCGGCCAGGCGATATCGGTAGATGTAGTGGCGGACTCCGGGAAATATTGCATCACCCGTGGTGCGGCAGCACAACCCGCCAGCGACATCGCAATCAGAGTGATGCTTGCGAGCTTCATCGGACAACACACTCCGGATCGATCGCGAAAACAAATATTCCGTCGGACTCTGTCGCTGCATACAGGTAGCTTCCGTCCGTCCAAAGATCATTGGTGGACGCGCTCGCCAACCCCGCAGCGGCGGTGCGAAAGCCGGGTATAACCATGTCGGCAAAGCCTACATAAATATTTTCATCGCCATCGTCCGCTACAAAAAATCTGCCGCAAAGATCTACGGCAAGGGCCGTTGCGTGGCTGAGCTCGTCGGTCGCGTAACTGCCAACCGGATCGCCTTGTAAGTTGAAACCAACAATTTCGTTGGCATCTGCATCCAGCACAAAGATGTTTTCATTGGTTGCGCCCACAGCACGCATCGAGGTGACGTGCGACGGCCTGATCACGCCTTGTTGTAGTGGTCGTAATGCATATCCGTAAACGTCCATCATCAGGATTTGTGTATCCAGATCATCGATAGCGATCAGGCTCCGACCATAGTCAGTCAAAGCAATATCCGTGGGACTCGTGAAAAAATTGCTGGTCACCAGTCGTCGCGGCTCGGTGTCGAATGGCGTCCAGGACACGATACTGCGGTCGGCTCGATCGGCAACGTAGACAGATCCATCGGCAGCGGCGATCATTCCACTCGAATTTCCATCACGAATCACGGCGAGCACCTTCGTTTCCGTCGTGACCAGATTCATGTGCAGCAACTGGCCTGTACCGCGGTCCAGAAAATACAAAATGTTGCCGCTTGCAGATAGTGCCGATACCGATCCGGACAGCTCGAACTGATTTTGACCATCGAGTCCGCCCAGCACGGCAACATCTATGCGGTTGCTGATCGCAAGGCTGGTTTCGAACTCATCCGCACCTTCGAATCCTGAGCTCAGGTGCACAATAGAGCCGGTGCACGCGAACAACGACGCACATAAGAGCACGCACGCCGCCAGCTTTGTCGCGACTTTCGTCAAAACACGCCCGGCCCGGTCGTTTCATGACCGCCCCTGATGCCGGTTTCCAGTCCGGCCTTGCCACTATGGCAGAGATCACAATTATCAACAGACCACGCGATTTCTCCGTTGTGGCATGCGCCGCAGAACTCTCCCTGGCTGATCTTGTCCATCGTAATGCCGTTCTGTCCAGCCGCGGTTTTGAACTCCAAATCTACGTGGCAAACCGAGCACTGGAAGCGTATACGGTGAAACCAGTGCGGATATATAACAGGCGCCATGCCTTCTTCTTCAGCACGCTCATTGATCACGACATCCGCGTACTCTGCCCAGGCTACTACGGCCGGCAGCACCAGCAACGCCAGTAGTCCGAACCACATTGAGCGGCATTCTGAAGTCACCTTTGTTCCACCGGGACGCCGCTGCTTGGCGGCGCCATCTGCGTGTAATTGATGACACTGTGGCAGCGGTCGCACTCGGTTAATGGGAAGGACACTGCCCCATGACATACACCACAGTATTCGCCCTCCAGAATCTTGCTCATATTGATTGCATTGGCATCCGTCTGTGCCACAAAGATTGAGTCGTGACACATCGCGCAGGACATCCAGTCCGAGTGTTCTTTGTGCGGAAATAAAACCGGCGCAACGGACAAGGTATTGCTCATGACGATATCAGTGTCCAGGGTTTCCGGCACAACACTGTTGTCGAGGCTGCTCCGTGGTGCAATTTGTCCCAGCCGAACAGCTTCCACCCAATCAACTTTATTACCCGCACCATCGGGCGCCAGTACAGAAAGTGCTTCTGCGGGCTGTTGCAGTACATTCACCGCCGGGTTCGACGGATCGTGAAGCTCATCATCCTCCAGCGACTTCCAGTTTTCCGCCAACAACAGCGGCGCTGCGATCAAAAGACCGAGAGTCGAAAGAAATCTATAGGTCGGTTGGGTGCTCACTATCATCCAGGTATATAGACACCAGCACTACGTATTGCCTTGACCAGTTCACTTGTCGAGTTTTCCAGTTCCGCGGTCGCGTCTTCAAAGCGGCTAGCATCTGCGTGGTGAACTGCCGTTGCTCTAAATTCATCAGCAGCCGTAATGAAAGAGACAACCCGCTCTTTGATCCGATCACTCTTCATTTTTTCCTCCAGCAGGACAGTCAACAACATCCGATGCGTATCGTTGCGATCGAGCTCATAAAGGTACTCGTCTTCCGCTGTCTCGAACTTGAGTTCCCGCACCAGCGTTTCTCCCTCGCGCGAGTGCTCGACTGACAATTTGGTTTTTTCATAGGCTCTATCGAGAAACACACGCGCTTCGTGCACCTTGCCATCCGCCAGCAACAGGTTTGCCGCACGATTATCAGCTTCTATTTCGTCGCTTAACGCCGCATGCCTCGCTGCCGTGCCTTTTTCGGCCATTATTCGCTTGTGTGCCGCAAGCAGCGCCTCAAGACTGCGTTGCCTGTTGTCGAAATCGCGGCGATCTTTCGCATCAGAGTTATCACTCGTTGATACTGCCGCCACCGCTTCGTACAGCATCGCGACTGCTGCATTCAACTTCTCCTCTCTATTCCCCTTATCGCCCGGCCCGGCACCGGACTCAAACAACGCGATTGCCTGATCGTGTTTCTTGTGCGCCTGCTCGTCGGTACCGGCCGTAATCTTCAAAGCGGCACTCGATTCGAATATAAGCGTCCTGACCATTGCTACTCTCTGTGCCAATTCATCCTCAGATTGGTCGTCCGCCGCAGGTGCCACTACAGACACAAACAGCAAGACCAGAGCGCTCATAATTTGTGTCCGGGAGAAAGTTGGTTTGACAAGCTGCAGGTGCATTTTACTGGTTCCTTATTTAGTTCTTCGTGTCGACAGTTTTCGGTTTGGAGTGACAGCGCCGGCACTCGGAAACCGGGAAAGCAACCTTGCCGTGACAGACGCCGCATTTTTCGCCGAGCAAAATTGATGCCATGCTGATCTGATTGGCGCCTTTCATCGGAATGAATATCGCAGGATGGCAATTCGCACAATCCAGCCACTGAGTATGCTGTTTATGCGGGTAGACGACGTCCGGCATCGAGCCCTTCACTTCACGCACAATATTCAGATCCAACACGATCGGATTCGCGTCCGGGTTATGAATATCGTAGCGCGGCGCCAGCAACTCATTTTCAATCGCCTTGCTCCAGTTAACGTAATTTCCGGACCGCGATTTTGGTAACCCTGCAAATGCTTCGCTGGGCGGCTGCAACATTAAGGTGCCGTCAATAGTGGGATCGTGGATACCGTCCAGTTCTGGCGGAGCGTTGCGTTCGCTGGGCGGTTTCAACAGACGGTTGAACGCGTTCGGATCATCCTGTCCGAACGCGCGGTGTACCGCTGTTGTACCGACTAGTACAAGTAGAAAAGCAAGCAAAACGGTCGCGCCGTTGATCTTCAAGGCTCTCATTTGCTTGTCCCCTTGTCGTCGGACGCGTCATTGGCCTTTTCGCGAGCCCTGTTGACAAGTTGTTGCACAGTACTGTGATGAATTTGCGTCGGCGTTCCGGGTTTGGCCGAATGGCATAATTCACAATTTTCTATAGACCAGGCAACATCACCATTGTGACAAGCACCACAATACTGTCCGTCGATGATTTTCACCATATTGATATCATTACCACCGGCTTTGAATGCAAAGCCCAGATCGCCGTGGCAGACCTTGCAACGGAACCGAATACGGTGAAACCAGTGTGGGAATACAACCGGGTTCATCCCCGCATCGTCCGAATACTCATTGATGACTACGTCACCGTATTCAGCTTCAGCAGGATTCAGCGTACTCGCCAGTAGCAGTATTGAAATCATCGCGATAAGAAATATCGCGACTACAAGTGTGTTTTCTTTCACCGTATCTTGTTTCATGAATACCTGATCGTAAGTTGTTATGTCATTTATATTGTGCCGAAATGGCGTCTTACGTAGAGTGAAACCAAAGTGCTTAGATCTCCATCCACTTCACGGATATCTCCATCAAACCGGATAACAAGCGCCCCTATTCGATAGTCAAGTTGATTGCGCCACAGTGAACTCAGACGTTCCTCACTGACATCAAAGTTCGGATCCAGTGTGTCCCTGGTCTGATACTCAAGACTCCGCATGCGAAGTTCCGAGGTGAGGTTCAGATTCGATTTGCCGAACAGGTTCGCGTGACGGTAGGTCACATTGGCACTGTAGCTAAAGCGATCGCTGTCGGTGGTCACAATACTTAGATCACCGCTGCCACTGCGTGTGTATTGCACGGTGATATTGCCACTCAAAGAACGATATCGATCAGCACGCCGGCTAATACTCAATTGCAGATTCGCCAATTGAAACTCTTGTCGCTCATCACCGTGATTGCGCCGGTCTGTGGCGGACAAACGAATGTATCGACTGGTGTTTTCGCTGTGGCTGTTATAAGTCCCGGCCAAATTGTGTTGCATCGAATTTCTCTCACGCCCGATTGAATCGTGATTCGTTGAAAGGCGTTGTGTCACACGCACTTCAAATTGCCCGCCGCCATCTAAGGTGAAGGGGCGTGAAAGGCTGTGAAAGAGACTGCTATCAGCATCCTGAACCTGGCTGTCCGTTGTGGCCATCTGGTCGCCTGTTCGGTTGCCAACCCCGAAAAATGCGCCCCAACGATAAACATTTCTGTGCCAGGGAATTCCGCCCGACTGATAGCCCGCGCGCATCCTTTCATAGACTGTCGTCTGCAGCTCGTCGTTTTGTGCATCCATTAGCATGCCACCCAGACTGCCGGTTAGCAGGAACTGATCCGTTACCCGGTAGCTAGCGGTGACGGCTAAAGAAGCTGACTTGGTCTGTTGTTCAGAATTGACCGACATAGACCCGATGTCTTGCAGCAGGCCTCGACCGGTGACAAGCAATTTGTTATTCGATTCCGGGCGCCAGGTGCTAATTGTCGATAACTGCCGAAATTTTCTCTGCTGCGATGTATCGCTGAAATCCAGTTGTTCATCACTAATGAAAACGGTGTTCTCAAGACTAAAGCGGGGGCCACCGCGATACCGGTGCCGTAGCGTGTGGCGGAGCAGGTCTGTTTTCTGCGCCAGTATGGATCTGTCAATTTCCGTCAACTGGGAGTTGAGTGTCAATTCGTTGCTCCCCAGAGTTTTTTGCGCCCGCAAGTACCAGGAACCGTTTACGAAATTTCTCGGTACTCTGCCGTCATCCTCAAATGTCTCGCCGACGCGAGTATTGCGATACTCCAGCGTGTAGCGGCCGATTCTTTCCGAAGTTAGGTTTTGCAGGAAACCGAAAGTCTGCGACGTGCCATCGACGCTTAGCGTATCGCTTTGCAGACGATTATCGCGCGATTCATAAAATGCAGAAAATGGAAAGCGGCTCTTGCTCAGCAAACCCAGTCGCACACGTCCGGTAATAGTTGAATTCTCACCGTCGTTATTGCGATTGTCATTGGTGATTTCGTGCAATGTGACGGTACCATCAACATTGGCTATCCACGGACGCCAAAAGTAGGTTGCAAACGCGCCTTGCAGAGCAACATTGTGTGACGCTGTCGCTGTTTCGCTATCGCTATTGAAGTTTCGATAGCGATATTCCAAATAGCCCTGCGTGTCGATGGGTCCGATTTGAGCTGCGGCGATTGAAGAAAAGCACAAAAAGAGCAACATCGCGAAAGTCAGGCCGACTGGATCACGAATGTGATTTTGGTCGGCCATTTCCTAACGGTTTTGGGTCGGGAGTGTCCGCAGGTAGTCCTCATCGACGTCGATATCTGCCCCGCCTCGAAGTCTTGCGATGAGTGCCACGCCAGCACGCTCCACCGCATCCCGGGTCAAAAGGTCTGCTGCCCTGTCCCGAACGTCCTCAAACTCGCGAATGGCGGCCTGCGTTCGTTCGGTAACCATGAAGATAGCAACACCCTCCAGAACATCGACGGGAACGCTAACCTCGCCCAGTGCAAGCCCGTCTATAGTATCCTGCGCTGTCGGGTTGAGCATACCTGCGTGCAAATAACCCATGTCGCCGCCTTTGTCCGATGAAACGTCCGCAGAATGTAAACGCGCCAACTCGGCAAACTTCTTGCCGTCGCGTATTTGTTTTGCCAGTTGGGCAGACTGGTCGCGCGCGCCTTCCCACGTCACCTTGACCGCAGATGGTTCGACCCGCAGGAGAATTACTGATACTCGCTGTCGCGCAGGTTCCGTGAATTTGTCGATATTTGCAGCGTAATATTCCTCGACGGCAGCCGCTGTCGGCGATGGAATTTCCTGCACATCTTCGGCGAGGCCGGCCAGTAAACTCTCTTCGATAAAGTGAGCACGCAATCGCACGAGCATTTGCTCGCCTTCGGATGCCCAACGTTCCGTACCGGTATAGCGATCTTCATAGCTTCGCAGTTGGCTGACGACATAGCGCTCATCCGCCGCAATCCCGCGACGCTGAGCTTCGCGTATCTTGAGTTTACGATCTACGATTTGGTCGACGACCGTCTGCCGAAAATTTAGCCATTCGTCGTCTGTTAGCGGCTTGCCGTGATAAAAGGTTTGTCGAGCGATGGAGTTGACCTGGCTCTCAAATTCGTCGTACGTGACCTGCATATCATCAATACGTACCAGGTACGCCGCAGCGGATATCGATCCGCTCGCTAGCAGCAATGTCAGCGCAATGCCAGGTGTGATTTTCTGCAGTTTTGATCTATAAAACACCACTTCTTCCCCACAAAATCATGCATCCCAGAATTGAAAAAGTCCGGGCAACCACTGGCGCCCGGACCCACATTCAAGCGGTACTTCGAAATCAGTCTCGTCTGATTCGGACTACCAGTACTACTTCGTATGACAGGTTGTGCAAATCTGGCTTGCCGAATTTTGAATTCTCAAAAAAGCGACAGATCCAGCACCGGCGGTTGATGCGTTATGCGGGTCATGGCAGCTGCCACACTCAACAAACGGTTGTAATGCTCCGCCATCAAGTGCCGGGTCGCTGCGGGCATACAGCAACATATCCACCTTCTCGCGTTGCGTTCCCGCACCGACCGGAGAATCGACCCACCAGTTTGGTTGTGCGTTGACGAGTCCTTTCGTAGCCGCGGCAAAATCCGGATCGCCAAGCGCTCCAGCATTCGTACCAACACCGTCCGGGTCAGAAATTAGGTAACCACCGCCTGCGTACTGAATGCTGACCGGATGATCATCCGTCAAATCAGTACCTAGTACCGGTACGGGCGTACCCGTCATCGCTCCGACGCCCAGTGCGGTGCCGGTCATGCCACTGCCGGGTGAGTTGATCAGGACATCACGCGCCTGAGTTCCATCGTGGCAACTCAAGCAGGCCAACGAGACGGATCCGACCTCGGTCTCCGCACCGTCGAGCGTGGCCGTATTGAGTGTCGAATACCGCGTGTAGGTAGCAGGGTTGGGTAGTGTCTTGTTCCACAGAGGAACGCCAGCGGCGCTTGCACCTGTCGCTGCACCATGCGGTGTATGACAAAACGCACAGACCTGATCCGTGCCGGTGGTATCCGGGGATAGATCGTGGGCACTTCCGACAACCTGCGCATTGGCGCCAATACTTGTCAGAAAAAGTGCAGTTCCTACGGTCAGTCCGGCTAAATTTCTTGTCTTAATCACGTTTTCGAGTGCCCCTTTGAGTTTGAGCGCCAGTTGATTGTTGTATGAGGACAAGATCATACGGTCACCAGAACGCTTCTATCCAGTGACATAGTCACACAAAGCGGTAAATACGTACAGTAAAACCCCTATTACCTACAGGAAAACCCCCATATAGGACTACTGCGTTTACCTTATGGTGAATTGCCGATACGACTGCCAAAATATCCCTCGCTAGGTTTGAGCGTCGCCGGTCTGAAAACGTCGATTTTTCGAAAGAACTGGTCGACCAAATAGACCCGATCGTCTTCATCAATTGCCAGTCCGGCCGGTAACATGAATTTTGCGGGTGCCGGCGCTTCCGAGCGATCTCCGACAAACAAAAGCAGCTGCCCCGACGCATCGAAGATCTGAAAATTTCCAAACGCCGCGTCGCTAACATAGACATTGCCGGAGGAATCCGTATCGATGCCTTTGGGCCGCGAGAACTGGCCTGTCCTCACACCAATACCACCTATTTGTGTCACGTACTCTCCATAGGTCGTGAACACCTGCACTCGGAAATTGCCACCGTCGACAACGTACAGATTGCCGTCGACGTTCAGGGCGATGTCGCGGGGCAGATTCAATTCGCCTGCTTCCTGGCCCCGCCGCGCGATATAGTACAGGTGTTCGCCCGTCTCGCCGTTCAAAACCCGGATCTGGTGCCGCTGACTCCCGACACCGCCGGTGTCTACCGCAAAAACTCTTTCTCCGTTGGGGTCGACTTCCACGTGTGTCAAACGGTCAAACATGTCCTTGCTCCCGATCTCCCGAAGGAACGTACCCTCTTGGTCGAATACAACGATCTGCTGCTCTGTTCCGTCCGCAACGTACAGATTGCAGTCCGCATCGGTTGCCAGACCAAGGGGTTTGGTCAGCCCACCGGGCTCCGTCGCCCCTATCTGATAATACTGGCTGTGTGGAACATCGAATACTGTGACCAACCGGCTAACGGTGTCACTGACGTAGACACGTCCTTCGCAAACTTCGACATCAAATGGCTTCGAAAGACCGGATGACGTGCCTGTTTCACCCGTCAAAATTCGGCGCCAACGGGTTTCCCGGTCGACCTCTTCGACATCGGCGCTGCCCGTAAGCGTTCGCTCATAAAAGAACCTGGCGGGTTGCGGCGGTGGTGGAAAAACGATATCAACTGTAGATGGATCATTGCGATTCTCGACGACAGGAGCACAGCCGGCAAAAATGAGGCTAGACAGGATGGGAATCAGATATTTCTTCAACATAGCTTGGAGATCCAGGTAAAACGACTGTGTATTTCCCTATGGCCAATGCACTCGGGAAGCAATAGTATGCGCGTCAATTCTCGCGCGGTCGAACACAGAAGGGGCGTAATAGTAGTTTGAACATTGATAGCCAGATATTTCGGCAAATACGTAAACAACTGGTTATGTCGATTAATTTCGCG
The DNA here is from genome assembly GCA_021773055.1 of Woeseiaceae bacterium. GTDB lineage: Bacteria > Pseudomonadota > Gammaproteobacteria > Steroidobacterales > Woeseiaceae > UBA1847. The sequence continues at coordinate 17,523 of JAJFKV010000012.1, read as the reverse complement.
TTCTTGCTGGGCACAGCCGTATCGATCGCGAATGAGAAAACGACCGAACAAATAGACGCAACGATCAAGATTTATCAGGAATCGTGCAGCGTTTGTCACGGTGATGATGGCAAAGGTGCTGTCTGGGGACAGCAGTCATTATCAACACCACCCCGCGATTTCACGACCGATGTTGCGCGACAAGAACTCGATCGCGAGCGCATGATTGCGTCAGTCACCTATGGCCGACCGGGAACACCAATGCCCGGATTTGGTTCACAGCTGAACGCTACCCAGGTCGCAGCAATCGTTGATTATGTACGGGCACGATTCATGGCGCCGCACGTATCCGGACACGCGCCGTTGCCGCAGTCGCATTCAGCAGTTACCCCCGGTACTGAACACCGCCCCGATGAATACCATGCACAATCATTTCCGAATGATCTGCAGGGAAAATTCGAAAACGGACGATCGATCTATTTCACTAATTGCATCGAATGTCATGGCGGGCTGGGTGATGGCGATGGCCCACGTGCATACTTTATTTTCCCGAAACCACGGAATTTTCTGGACTCCGCAACGCGGCAAATCATGAATCGGCCGCGATTGTTCGCCGGTGTCCGCGATGGCGTAGTCGGCAAGGAAATGCCTGCCTGGAGGTTCGTATTGTCGGATCAGGAAATTGCGGACGTCGCAGAATTTGTCTACCAGGAATTTATCCGGACGACAAAGGACGAATGAATGATGTCCGGCGCAGGGATAGCCGGCGCTGCAACCACGACTATCGGGTCTACGGCAGGTTCGCGATCCTCGCAACGCCGCCGTAACTTCCCACCCACTTACTGCCATCCGCTGCCGTCCCCATTGCGAAGACCTGGTTAGCGAACAGCCCGTCGGCCGTCGAGTAATGTTTGAAGTTGCCGTTCTCAAAACGAGCGAGACCATTGCTTGTTCCGATCCAGACAAGACCGTCCGGATCCTCGTGCAACATGAACACGTGATTTCCCGGAAGGCCATCCGCAACCGTATAATTTATCCATTCCCTGCCATCAAAATGCGACAAGCCACCGCCCCAGGTTCCGGCCCACACGTTGCCTTGACGATCCTCAAGTAACGCCACGATGTAATTCGGGTTGTAGGCGATATCGACGTCTTCGAGACCCATTTCTACCTTCTGCCGGGCATGATGGTCAGAATATTCAGCGGGATCCGTCAGGAACTCGATTTCCTCACGGACGAGTTCATAGGGAGCGCCCAATCCGCTGTCATGATTCCAACTGGTCCATTCGCCGTCGTCAAAGCGTGACAAACCGCCTTCCGTCGCCATCCAGACGACGCCATCCCTGCCTGCCTGCAAAGCGTATACCCAGTCGTTCGGCAATCCGCCATTGGTATTTTCTACGGTGAAAAGATCCCATTTGGAACGATCATCCAGATTACCGCCTCGAATTCGATTGACGCCCGACCAGGTCGCTATCCAGACATCTCCGTTCTGCATTTTGAGCACGTCATAGATGAAGCCGTCGCCGAGGCCGTCCGGAATATTGTAGGTTTTCCAGGTTTCGCCATCGTCATTCAGAATAGACAATCCGCCGCCATAAGTGCCGGCGACAAGTCTTCCGTCCAGCTTGCTAAGATGAAAAATGCCGTTCGCCAACAAGCCCGTAGCGGTATCGAATAATGTGTAGGAGTCCGCCTGCGTGTCGTAGCGAATAATTCCACCCGATGTGCCGACCCATGTCACATCACCTTCCAACAGGATGGCCTTCACATTTCGCTGTCCAACACGAAAGTGCGTGAAGTGGCTATTTGGGTCCGGCATTTCGGAGACAGTGTCGGGTGCGTCCTGTTGTGTCTCAAAAAGGTAGGCCACGACCGCGATTGTGATAGCCACCAATAACAAAACTACCTTTTTCATCATTGCACTTCTTGTCTTGTTTCACTGGTGTTCGGGTTGCCCGCAAGCCGCACAACACCACCGCGGGTTCCGGCCCATATCTCGTTTTCTTTCGTTACGACGATAGCGTAGACATCGGCGCCCAGCAGACCATCAGCCACTGTGTAGTTGATGAAAGTCTCACCATCGAATCTACTCAGGCCATTGTTGGTACCCAACCAGTAAGCCCGGTCGGGGCCTTGGGCAATAGCATAGATAACGTTCCCCGCCAGCCCGTCAGCGGCTGTGTAGCTGCGCCATTTGCGGCCATCAAATGCACTAACGCCACCGCCCCATGTTCCTGCCCAAATAGTATCGTCATGGTCTGCAAGCGTTGCGAACACGTAGTTCGGGTTATAGCTGGCATCACCACCGACCATTACGCTCAAGTCATGTCGGTCGCGTGTTCCAAGTCCGGTGTTTGCACTGGCGGGCAGGTTCTTTTTATTGGGCCCACCGAGGCCATCTTCATGCGTCCAGTGTGTCCAGGACTCGCCATCGAGCATCGAAATCCCGCCCTCAGTACCGAACCACACACGGTTTTTTGAATCGACTGACAACCCATAAACCCATTCATTGATCAGCTCATCTTTGACCGTTGTTATCTGCATCGTCCGAAGGTCAACGCGATTCGCCCCCGCCCAGGTACCGATCCAGTAAATTTTTTCGTCTTGCTCTGCGAATGAATAAATCCAGTAATCCGCAAGCCCGTGCATTGGGAAAAATACCTGCCAGCTGCCATCTTTATATCGCGACGCTCCGCCGGCGTTGGTACCAAACCACTTGTAGCCGTCGCTATCAACGCCGATACCGAACACGTATTCATTAGCAAGACCGTCTTTGCGTGTGAATGTATTGAGCATCAGGTGCGAATCGAGGTCGATCTCCATCGCGCCGCCCGATGTGCCGACCCACAAGCTGTTCGTCGCGGCATCGATTGCGAGCGATCTTACATAGGAATTAGCGCCAACATTGAAACTATCGACTACGACTGGTGGCGCGACGTCCTCTGGCTTGCTGCATGCGGACAGCAGCACCAGCATGACGCCCGCGATGATTATTCGAATCTGCATATTCATGAACTAAAGTGATCGGATGTAGGTGATTACATCCCGAATTTCGGCATCGCTCAGGACACCTCGAAAGGCCGGCATGGTGCCCGATCCACTGCGGACTTGCTCGTACAAATCCTGATCCGGCCGGAACAATGCATCACCGTCGGCGAAACTCGGCACACTCGGGTCCATCGAGCGTCCGTTGCTGCCGTGACAGGAAACGCAGTTCATTGCGTATACTTTTTTGCCGTTGAAATAGTCCCCTGCGATCGTGGCGTCGGCCATGACGAGCGACATTGCAACAACGAGTATTAGCCGATTCTTCATTTATTCGGTCTCTGGCTCTGCGAGTTGTTTTTCCCATCGAATGGCCAATTGTTCGTTAATGTCGATCCCCAGTCCACCGGTTCGATAGACATTGGCGAGGCGCATCATCGACGCTCGATCCCCAACTTCAGCCGCACGCAGTAGCCAACGGCCTGTCTGGGCCTCATCTGGTGAAAGTCCGAGCTCGCCATTCTCGTAAGCCGAGATTAATATCCGAAGCGCTGGTAGATGGCCGTTTTCTGCCGCTTTCGTAAACCACAGCAGCGCGGTTTCTGCATCTTTTTCGACACCTTCACCTTTCGCGTACATCTCAGCCAGGCCATTCTCGCCCGCCGCATGACCCTGCTCGGCCGACTGGCGATACAGTGAAACCGCTGCCTCATTCTCCTCTGACTGATCCAGAATCCATGCGAGTCGCGATTGTGCTTCTGCGGACCCGGCTTCTGCAGCCGACCTGAACCTGACCATTGCAGTGAGCAGGTCACCGCTGATGTAGGCGTCCAGACCTGCCTGTAGATCATCATCTGGTTCCGCCGCAATTGCCGTCGCAAGCACCAGCATAACGCAACTCATCAGTGCGCCGAGACGGAAAATGTCATCAGTTCTTGGTTTGTACATAAGGCAGTAGTCCTCATACAGTCAGGCCGCGGCAATAATGTACATCTCGCAGAGTACCCACCATCGCGGTTTTCCGAAGTATCCATGATTGCAACGACAAACTCGAATGAACAGACTCAAACGTCTAGAATTCACAACACTTTTGACGACCGGGTAATTGAGTAGCCCAGTGAAAACGACTTCTATACCGCAACATTGCAGCATTTACAGCGTATTGCTCGTTGCTGTTTTGTTATGGACATGGCCCGTTTTGGCCGCCGAAAACCCGACGGATGGTGAGTCCGTCTATCGTTTCTATTGTTACCAGTGTCACGGCTATTCAGGTAATGCCGAGACGCTGGCAAGTACCTACCTAAGTCCAAAACCTCGTGATTTCACCGCGGCGACTTCGACGACGCTACCCGCCGAGCGTATGTTTAAGACCATTCGTGACGGACATCCGGGCACGGCCATGGTTGGTTTTTCGTCGGTCCTGACGGATGTCGAAATTTCTGCCGTCGGCGGCTACATACGCGCATCCTTTTTCGGCAACTCCGCAGCCGACCAAAAATATCATTCTCCGGAAAACGGCTGGCCGGATCACGAAAAATACCGCGCTGCATATCCTTTTATCGATGGCAGCATCGCACTCGACACTTCGTGGTCGGAGCTCTCGCCTGGGCAACGCGTGGGTAGGCGCTTGTATACAACGGCCTGCGTCAGCTGCCATGACCAGCCAAACTCCAATGGCGGCGAAGCCATTTGGGAGACCCGAGCCGTGTCGTTTCCTCGCAAACATTTTTCACATCGAAGTCCACCATTGGACGCGATTAGTGCCGCCTCGCCATACGCACGCCACGAGATACAAGTCATACCGGAGGGCATGACAGAAGAAGAATCGGTGGGGCTTATCCTGTATGCGGAAAACTGCGCGTTTTGCCATGCCCCGGACGGCAGCGGTCAAAACTGGATCGGTAGCTTTCTTAATCCAAAACCACGCGATTTCACAGCAGACAGCTTTGTGCTTACGGCGACGCCCGATGCGCTGCGGGAGATCATCAAGTCCGGCAAAATCGACACATCCATGCCTGCGTGGCGACACGTTCTCAGCGACACCGAAATAGACGCGATCATCGCCTACATCAGTGTTGCTTTCAGAGAAGACACTTGAGTGATTGGCTGGCTAGTGCTGTCTTGCGGTGGTCCTGGTCAGCAAAGACACGGCGATCGCGAGAACCGTTGCCACAACAATTCCCCACAAGATTCCAAATGCCAGGGAAATGACAGCTCCGGAGACGACCGCGGCGCGGACGCCCCACGGCGTAAGTCTCGAGTTTTGCTCACCCGCCTGAAAGGGCTTGCCTGACGCTTTCCACAGCAAGCCGACAATCAGGACGGGAACTACTCCACCCCCGGCCATTGTGTAAGCTCTCGCGAACAAATCGATGATCGATTCCGCATACAATGCAAGTGCACACGCGAATACACCGATAATAATTGTCGCTTTCTTTGTCCAGTCAACAAGCTTGTTGTCCGGTGTGTCCGGCTTGAACGGGCGAATGACATCATTAACGACGATAATCGCGCTCGCGTTTAGAAGAGAATCGGCTGACGACATCGCCGCAGCCAGTACCAACGCATAGACGATAGCAACGACTGGCAGTGGCACGTAGTTCATCATCAGCCACGGCATCGCGAGCGCCGGGTCGAGGCCCGGGTTCAGTGCCTTCGCTGTCATTCCGACGAATGCGGTAAGACTGACCAGGATGATCACCAGAACACCACTGATCAACATCGCCATGCGAGCAGTTCTCGCATCCTTCGCTGCAAAGCACCGTTGCCAGTAAACCTGGGCCGCCAGCACGCCAAAGCAACCTGTTACAAAATTCACGATGATCGTGCCGGTTGGAACCGTACTGAGGTCCCAGAATTCCTTGCCCGCGACCTCGGTCAACTGCGATCCCAGGTAGCCAACATCCCAATGCATCGGCGCTAGTGCAAAATAGTAAAACACGAAGCCGAAAACAATGACGATTATGCCCTGGATAAAGTCAGTCCATACAACCGACAGGACGCCGCCGAGATAGGTATAGAGAATGAACACGGCGTTGAAAAAGATAATGACCGGGACCGGATCGATGTCAGTAAATTGCTCGAAAATGTAACCGAGACCCATAGCCTGCCCGCCCAGCCACGCCAGCATGATAGAACCAGTCAGCACGCCAGTGATAGCCTGCGTGACTTTATCGCGGTGTATGAGGTCGTACATCAGATCAGAGACGGTGATATACGTAAAACGGCCAGCAAAAGCGGCAAAGACCAATGCGAAAACTATTTTCGAGCCCTGCTCGCCGATGATGAACGGAATGTGGCTGATGCCCTTGGTGAAGCCGGAACTGGCATGACCGATAAAGTTACCGGCGCCCATAATCGTCGCCAGGTCACTGAAGAGAATCAGGTAGAGCGGCAGTGCGCCGCCACCGATGGCATACATCGCAAAACTGCTGGCAGCCGAGTCCTTGACGCGCCAGGAGACAATAAAGAACACGACGCAAAATACGACGGTAACTGTGAGAACTATGGTCGCCAGCATAATGCTCCTGCCTCCTGAAGCTATTTAAGCATATAAAGTTAAGGGCGCCGAAGCGCCCTTAAGCAATAGGTCAGTTGAGTACGGGGGGAACTCAAAAACTGAACCTGACTTTCCCATAATAAAACCCGCCATTGAAGCCCATTGGCGATGTGATTGAATAACGTGCACCCGTCGCACCGGCGAACGGATTGCTTTCCGGAAATTCATCCAGCAAGTTCTGCGCACCAATAATCAGCTCGATATTGTCACTGACGTCAAACCCGGCCTCGACATCAATCGTAAAGACGGCCCCAGCGTCGATGAGCCTGCCTAAACTGTTCAAATGCGCCTCTTCATAATCACCGTAGTAATTCAGCCTGGCATAGCCATGCCAGTTATCTTCGGCATGTGACAGCGTTACGTTCGCACGCGTATTCGGTATGCCGTCCTCGATCTGCTGGACCTCGGTCGGTCCGAGTAGCCCGGACGTATTCGCGGTGACTTCATTATCCGTCCAGTTACCGGCGAAATTAAGCGTTGACGCGCCACCACTTGTGATTTCAAGGGGTAGTGATACAACTACGTCGATGCCCTGGGTAGTAGTCTCAAAATCGTTGGTAAAGAAACGGAAGGACGTCAGACCTGCCGCGGAAAACCCTTCAGCTTCCAGTTGGGCGGCTTCTGCCGCAGACAGCGATTGCGCGGCGGATTGCGTAATCCTGTCTTCCATATCAATACTGAAATAGTCGACCGTTAAGCTAAAGGCTTCAGGCTCGTAAGCAAAGCCAAGCGTAAAACTATCCGATGTTTCCGGCTGCAGCTGACCGCCACCGCGTAACAACGCCGGACCCGATGTCGGCGGCACTGTTCCCGACGATACAAGCGTGCCGTCCGGTCCAAATGTCGTCGTAATCGTGCTGAAGTTTTGTTGTCCGATGGTTGGCGCGCGGAATCCAGTGGCGTAGGTTGCGCGCAGAGAGACGGCATCTGAAACGTGATAAAGGCCGGCCAGCTTGAAGGTTGTTTCATTGCCGAAATCGCTAAAGTCCTCGAATCGGACCGCTGCACCAATAATCAGATCGTCGGTGACGTCCGCTTCAAGGTCGAAATAGACCGCGATGTTATGGCGGTCGTTCTTACCGGCGATTTCTGGCCGGAACGGTGCGAAGCCGTTCAGTCGAGCTTCAAAACCCTGATTAACGCCCAGCGACAGATCCGGGTTGCCCAAAATACCGGCCTCGAACGTCTCGGCCTGGGCAACTCCAATTTGAAACTGCTCTTTACGCCACTCGAAACCGGCAGCCACGTTCAAAGGTGACGCAAAGCCCTCTATTTCTACAGGGTATGAAACATCGACGTTGAACATGTTTTCCAGCTCAACATAAAAGCCAGCCTTAAAGAACAATGGCGTTGCGGGTCCAAGGCTCGCATTGATCGAATCAACCAGATCAAAACCGATCTCGTTTCGCCCTGCACTGAAGCTGACATCGTAAGTCATGCCATTGTCGAGTTCCCCGCGCAGTCCGGCGCTTCCTGAAATATCATTCAAGTCACTACCGAAGAACGGCGTGAATCCTCCGGGAAACATTTCGTTAAATGTCCAGCAGTTCGGATCTGTAACCGCTGCGGCCAGTGCGGCATCGTCTGCAGCACTGCCAATAACCACTTCATCTCTGACGCCAGATACGAAGTCGTAACCACCCAGACAATTCAATCCGTCTGCGGGTGTCAGGTCACCAACCAGACGAATGTTTGAACCGGCATTAGGCCCGGCTGAATCTGCGCTGGTGTGAAAGGTGCCGCCACGATTGTTCGGGTTGCGATAGAAGAACGTGCCGTCTGTTCGTTTTTCGGAGTAACCGCCAAAGGCATAGAATTCGGAGTTCGCACCGGTCTCGACGCCGAGGTTGATGAAGACTTTTATTTCATCGCTGAGTTCCGGAGAACCCCAGATCTGCACCGGATCGATGACGTTCGTATTGCCCGCCGCGACCAGTGAGGCGGCGTCGTCACGTTGCACCGTTCGGCTGGTTCCGTCCACATCATTGACTTCCGCACTGATGTTCAGGTGACCACCACTGCCAAGCTGCATGCCATAGGTACCAGCAACCTGCACCGACTCGCCGTCACCTTCGCCATATTGCCCGTATTTGATTTCCACGGAGCCACCATCTGTGTCATCACGTGGAATAAAGTTGATCACACCCGCGATCGCATCAGCACCATATTGGGCAGAAGCACCATCGCGCAATACCTCTACACGCTTCAGTGCGATCGACGGTATTGTCGAAATATCGACCGGTTGTGACCCTCGTGCCAGGCCGTTGGATGATGATGCAGTAACAACAACGGCCGCACGATGTCGCCGCTTGCCGTTAACCAGCACCAGGGTCGCGTCAGGAGACATGCCTCGCAGGTTGGCCGGACGAATCGATGTCGCAGTGCCACTGTTAGGCTGCACATGCGCTGTGAATGAAGGAACAATTGCGCTCAAGGTATCCAGGACGTTATTGCTACCCTGATTGGCGAGCTGATCAGCCGTAATAACATCGACTGGTGCCGGTGTGTCTGACGGAGATCTTGCTTTGCGGCGCGAACCGGTCGTCACGATCTCTTCGATGATTTCGTCTTCACTGGCACTCGATTGTGCATTTGCGACTGCCACCAGCGCGTTGCTGGAGAAGAACGCCAATGACACACCGATAAATCGAACGACTGCAGATTGGTATTTTGTTCTGGTTATTACTGTCATGATGCCCCCCGGCGATAATCACCGATTGATTCATTCGATCCTTACGCATGTGCGCCAGAACCATCTGGTTTCGGGCGTATCATTCACTACCGAGTCTTGGGTAAACGCCCTGATGAAATATCATGCGTCAGCCAAGTCGTCGGCGGCAATCCAAAAAATGAGTGCCGATCTAGCTATTTAATTATAGGCCGTGGTTCTACACACGGCGGAGCCCCGTTCCCGCTCGACAATCAATCAGTGTGCGATGTCGAGCATTTTTGCGGACAGGTATTCCTGGCACGCATCGTAGAGACTCTTTACATAGATGCTGTCCGATAGAAACTGTGCGTGTCCAAAATACATTTTGATTTCAGGGATATTTTCGAGCACCACCGACAGCACTCGGGACTCATCGGGTTCGATACACCAGCTCGGTATAATCGCAAATCCGAGGCCCTCCTCCACGCAGCGTTTTACACTGGAGCTACCAGAGGTCGATACGGCGACAGCGGCCTCGATGCCTGACTGAGCCAGAAAATCGATCGCGATATTGCGCAGGGTTTGTCCGGGCTCGTAAGTGATGAACGGCCGACCCTTGAGCTGCTTGGCAATATTCTCTTCTGACGGCTCGAGCTTCCAGACACGAGGAACAACCAGGCAAAGTTGATAAACACCCAGTAATCGCTGCGGAACCATTGGATCACCAAAAAACGATTCGCTGATACAAACATCCAGACTGCCGTCCTTAACCAGGTCGGGCAACATCGTGTCCCGCTCCAGCGCGCGTAGTTCCATGCCATGGTGCTCCTCCTGGACTCGGCGCAGTATTTTCGGGAATAAATAGAAAAACGCGGCCTGCGGCAGACCAACACGCAGAACCGGTCGCTCCTTGTCGATCAGAAGCGCCAGACGCTTCAACATGATGTCCAGCTCGGGATGCAATAGCTTGTACATCGCATGCCCGCGCGGTGTAAGGGCAACCTGTTTGCCACCTTTTTCCGATTCCACGAGCTTGTCGCCGATCGTCTGCTCAAGACGACGCACATGATTCGCGACCGACTGATAAGACAGCCCCAGGTTACGTGCAGCAGCCGAGTACGAGCCCTCGTGGGCAAGGTGATAAAACGTCTGTAACAGTGTGAGATTAGAAATCATGGGGCCTTTAGCATGCTTTTCGCAGACCGGCTACAAAGCCCCGGTCTGCACGATCATCTACAAAATAATCCTGATTGCCCTGTCGTAGTTTTGTATCGACTCTATCCATGGCCAGTGGAATCATGACCTTTAGCGCTGGCATAGGCAAGACTTCGACGACCGCGCTGTATTGATAATTCTAATAAGTACACGGTTCGAAATGAAGCGACATGTAGTCATTGTCGGCGCGGGCATCATCGGCGCATCGATCGCATACCATCTGTCCGTACTCGGAATGAAGGTGACGGTCATCGATGCCGAGGGTCCCGCAGCCGGTGCGTCGGGATCGTCTGACGGAGCGGTCGCAATTGCGACCAAGTCGCCCGGGTGCCTTATGAATCTGGCCTTGCAAAGCAAGGCTTATTATTCGGAACTGTCAGGAAGCGAAGGCCCGCTGAGCGATGTGTATCACCAACGTTCCACGTTTCTGGTAGCGACGAATGATACCGAGGTCACCTTCGTAACGGAGCAAGCCGAAAGCTTGCGACAAGCTGGCGCGTCTTTGCGGGCCCTGGACGGCGCGGCCTTGCGGAACATCTTGCCGGAATTGCGAAATAACATCCCGCTGGTATTGGAGATTCGAGAGGAAGGACATGCTCTGGGCTACGACGTAGTACAGCATTTCCTGAAGAACTGCGACGTAACTATTCGCCGCAATACGAAGGTAACGGCTCTTGATATGCCAGCTGGCAGTAATCGTTGCATCGGTGTCAGGACACCGGACGGTGTATTCGCTGCGGATGATGTAGTTGTCGCCGCCGGGCTCGGGTCATCACGGCTTATACCACAAGTCGATATCCGTGCTGAAAGGGGACAGCTCATAATCACAGAGCGCTCGAAAGTCGCCAGTAGCTTCCCCGGCGCTCTGTTCTTCGCGTCTTACCTGGCCGCCAAATCCGGGCTCATTGATCAGGCATCGCAGACTGCTGATGGGCCGGACGGTGCTGCGCTGGTTATCGACCCGCTAAGTACCGGGCAGCTCCTGATCGGCAGTACCCGAGAGCCTAGCGATGATCCCGCGCATACCGAGTTTGCAGCCGTGCAACATATTCTCAAGCAGGCGGTAGACTACTTACCAGCCCTGCATGACTTGAACGTTATTCGCGTCTTTGCCGGTATCCGGGCACGAACCGCAGATGGCTTGCCGGTCGTCGGACAGGTCCCGGGCTGCGACGGACTCTGGGTCGCCACTGGGTTCGCTGGCGATGGCATTTGCCTCGCGCCCCTGGTCGGCCGCGAACTCGCCAACATGATGAATGGCAACAACACCTTTCCAGATTTCACGTCACTTGGCCCTGCACGCCTCGGTGCCGCCTGGAGTGCCACATGAGCGGCTTTATCTACTGGCGTGATCGCAAGATTCCGTTTCAAGCCGGCGAGTCTCTGGCCTACACGTTACTCCGGGAAACGTCTGCCGGTTGTGGTACTTCGGCATGCGGCCAAACCTACGGACTTTTCTGCGGCATCGGCGCCTGCCAGGGTTGCCTGGTTGACGTTGATGGTCGCGGCATTGTCGAGGCCTGCCTAACGATTCCCCATGACGGCATGCGAGTAAACCCAGTCAAGCACACGGCGGTCAGCAACGATGACGATTGATAAAGATGTATTGATTGTCGGTGGCGGACCCGCCGGAATTGCGGCAGCTTGTCGTGTCGCCGAGGCCGGCTATACCGTGCGTCTTTGTGACGCAGCACCTTCACTGGGCGGAGCGATCTTCAGAGGGGCTGGCGACGCGTCACCCTTTATTTCGACCGAGTACCTCAGCACATGGCGTGCTATGGAGGCAGAGCTTAAGGCCCATGCCGCATCGATTCGCGTAATGAAATCAACATCGTTCGTCGGTCTGGATAGCACGGGTGTTGCCGTGTTGAAGAACTGCAGCAATCGCGAGGCAATGCAGCTGTCGCCGCGTGCCGTGATCATCGCGACTGGCGCGATTGAAAATATACGCCCTGTCCCCGGCTGGCATCTCCCGAAGGTCGTGACTGCCGGTGGCCTGCAAGTCAATATGAAAGCCTGCAGCACAGCGCCCGATGGCGACATCATCATCGCCGGCAACGGTCCGTTACTGCTCGCAGTCGCAGCACAGCTTGCGAAGTTGGGCAACCCACCAATCGCAATTGTGGAATCCGGCAGACCCATGCTGCCCCGTTTGCAGGTCCTCGGCTTGCCACTCGCCTATGTTCGCGAAGCACTGTCTTATTACCGGACACTCAAGAAATTCCGAGTGCCGTGGATTCAAGGCGCGTTCATCGAACGTATCTCAGAGCGCGACGACGGCCTTTCGGTCACGATCAGAAAAGGTATCCGAACGAATACCCATGACGTCGATATTGTCGCCCTGCACAATGGCCTGCAGTCCAGTCGGACCGGCATGCCCGTTGAGAACATCGACCTGCGCAAGGGCATCATCGTCCTGCACGCTGGCGATTGCTGCGAGCCACTCGGTGCCCGAGCCGCACCGGCCAGTGGTCGCCATGCGGCAGATCGCTTATTGGCCGTTCTGCGGCCGTCTGCCGCTCCGCCAGTCATACCTTTGCATTTGCGACGACAAGCGCTCGCTCAGGCGCGACTCAAAACAATATTCAAGCCCGTTTCACATTTGCCATTGCACTCGATGTCCGATGACACAGTCATCTGCCGCTGCGAGCAGAAAACGGTCGGCGACCTGCGCGAGCTGCTGCTAGGCCCCGGCACCAGCGCCAAAGAAATCAAACTCAACGGCCGATTTGGAATGGGGCGTTGCCAGGGCCGTTTTTGCGCCAGGTCGACACTCGATATGGCCAAGGAACTAACCGGGGAAAGTCATACGACCGAGTCGCTGACCGGAAATCGTTGGCCCGCCAGCCCCATCAGTATCGGCGCTCTCGCTCGCCTTGCGACCGACAGTTCCAGCACAAATGCGGCTGATTCCGAATCTCAGGACACCTAAGGACCAAAATGACAGCGACAGCAATCAATACCAACGCGGTGCCAGGCACACCGATCACCGTCAGCAACCCGTTCGACGGCATCGCTGTCGGCGAGGTGGAGGCATCCTCGCCCAGCCAGATAAAGGATGCCGTACGACACTCTGCTAACGCGGCCCGGGATTTTCGCCATAGCACACCGGCTGAACGGCGTGCTCTGCTCGTTGCTCTGGCCGATGAAGTTCGTAATGAAGGTGACACCCTCGCCAATCTTATCTGCGGCGAAATGGGAAAGACGATAAACGAAGCTCGCAATGAAGCACGCCGTGCCGTGAACACCCTATTGCTCTCCGGAGACGCGGCAACTTTTGTGGATGGGGAAGTGTTGCATTGTGCGATCGCACCGGGCGGTGCAGACCGCCAGGCGACCATTACCTATGTGCCTGTTGGTGTCGTCGGCGCCATCACACCGTTCAACTATCCGTTGAATCTGCTTTGCCACAAGCTCGGACCGGCGATTGCCGCGGGCAATGCGGTGGTTGCCAAACCTTCACCGAAAGCGCCACTTGCGGCAGCGCATCTTTGTGAGCTCGCGGTTCGAGCAGGTTTTCCAGAGCATCTCTTTCAAGTCGTGCAAGGTGGCGCGGAACAGGCTATCGCGCTCGCGGAATCGCCCATAGATTTGTTGAGCTTTACCGGTGGCCCGGAGGCCGGACTTGCCCTGAAGCGAGCCAGCGGTCTGGTCGGCACATTGATGGAGCTTGGCGGCAACGATCCGCTGATTGTGCTGGACGACGGAGATATTGCGGGAGCAGTTGCAACGACGATCGCACAGCGATTCGAGATCGCCGGGCAAAGTTGTGCCGCGGTCAAGAAACTCTACCTGCACGAATCCATAAAGCAGGACTTTCTGGAGCAGCTATTGCCAGCCGTCGAACGTATACGAACGGGTGACCCACGCGATGACACGACTCAGATGGGGCCGGTGATCGACTCCGCGGCTGCCACTGAAGTCGAAAGGCGTATCAAGCAGGCGACCGAGGCAGGCGGACACCTGCTCTTTGGCGGAACACGTGACGATAATTTAGTCGCCCCCACGGTGATCGACGCGGTGCCTCTGAGCGCCGAACTCATAGCCAAAGAGACTTTCGGCCCCGTGATTTCCATTCGCTCGTTCAACAAGCTCGGCGTGGTTATTGATGAGGTAAACAATTCGCCGTTCGGACTACAGGCTGGCGTGTATTCAAATAATCATGCGGCGATCCGCACACTCGCCAAAGAGTTGCAGGTCGGCGGACTGATGGTGAATGAAGGCCCTGACTTTCGCGCCGAGCACGTCCCGTTTGGCGGTGTCAAACGTTCCGGAATCGGCCGCGAAGGTGTTCGCATAACCATCCGCGAAATGAGTGAAGCAAGAGTATTGATTGACTAGCGGCCCTGATCGACCTGGAGTAAAAAGGATGGATATCGCAATTTTAGGTGCTTCGGGACGTGTCGGAAAATTCCTGATCGAAGAGGTGTTGCAAAGTGAACGCGATCAACTCGTTGCTTGCTACGTATCCGATGACTCCGCGCACCTCGGGCAAAGCATCGCGGGGAGTGAGCTTCGCTACCAGTCGCTAAGCGAACTTCCCGGTCAACGCAGCGACGTGCTGATCGATTTTTCAACTCCAGTGGCGACAATGGCTGGGCTTGATGATCTCGAATTGCGAACAAAGGCGCTGGTCGTCGGGACGACCGGATTGAACACGCAACAGGAAGCTCGGCTGCAACTAGCCTCGCAGCAATTACCGGTCATGATCAGCGCCAATTTCGCGGAGAGCTTCGAGCCATTCGTCGCGGCATGCCGAAATATTTCCGCTGCATACCCGCAGCATGTGCCGGAACTCGAAGAGACCTACCACGACCGCAAGAAAGCGACGCCCTCCGGGACCTCGCTGCGTATCCGAAGAGAGATCCTCGATGCGCGCCGCATTGCGGGCGGCACCGATGACATCGAAATACCAATAAATGTGATTCGTGAAGGCGATGTGATCGGGCAGCACCAGTTCCGGCTTGATCTTGGCAGCACCAAATTCGAAATAGGCTTCGAGGTCGACAGTCTGGCATCTTTTGCCCGTGGTGCTTTACAGGCCGGACGCTGGGTCCGTGATCGCTCAGCCGGCTCCTACACACCCAATGACGTTTTCGCCTCGAAACACGGCAACAACTGAAACCTTGTTATTACTATTGAGAAAATTATGAAGAATATTGCTGAGCGATTGTCCGGTGTTTTTACGGCACTTGTTACACCCTTTAAAGAAGACGGTAGTCTCGACCTTGCTGCTTTCGACGCGCTCATAGACGCACAACTTGCGGCGAATATTGCTGGTCTGGTCCCGGTAGGCACGACGGGCGAAGCGCCGACACTTAATAACGAAGAGAGAAGCCAGGTCATCCAGCGCACGGTGGAGCGAGCGAACGGCAAGGCGTTCGTACTGGCCGGCACTGGTGCCAACGACACAACAAAGGCCGTTACGTGGACACGCCAGGCCGAACAACTCGGTGCCGACGGATGCCTTGTTGTCGCGCCGTATTACAACAAACCAACACAACAAGGCTTGCTGGCATATTTTGGTGAAGTCGCAGAATGCACCTCGCTACCGATCGTTCTTTACAGTGTACCCGGTCGCTGCGGTATCGAAATCGCCGCAGACACGGCCGCCGCCCTGCATGAAAAACACAGCAATATCGTCGGTATGAAAGAGGCAGGCGGCACGGTTGACCGGGTTACGCAACTCCGCAAGGCTTGCGGGAAAGACTTCCTCATCCAGTCTGGCGATGACGGACTAACGCTGCCGTTTCTTTCGGTTGGCGCAATCGGCGTAATCAGTGTCGTCTCGAATCTCGCTCCGGACCTGATGGTTGAACTGATCACCGCGTGGCGCGAGGGCCGAAGCGATGACGCACTAGACATTCACGATCGAGTATCCAATCTCGCCAGCGCTATGTTCATTGAAAGCAGCCCGGTACCAGTGAAGACCGCTCTCGCTAAGGAGGGTCGCATGCAAAACACCGTTCGCTCCCCATTGGTACCGCTTTCGAACAGTGCAATGGCGTATCTCGAAACGGTTCTCGCATCCGGCTGAGTCGAGCGTACTGCGCGTTATTCGATTCGAATTCCGCCGGAGCCGGTTTCGATTTTCAGAAGTTCGCCGCCACCCCGGACTTCTCCTCTAAGATGCTTTTTTGAAATCCTGCCTTGCACGGTGACCGGATGATCGATCTCGATGCGACCAGAGCTTGATTCCGCATCCAGTTCGAATGAAGACCCCTGTGGTAGCTTGACATTAACCGATCCGGATCCTGTATCGATATCCCAGGTGCCTTTCTGTTCGCCTTCAACAACGATGCGACCACTACCGGCGCGAACACGCAGTGCCCCGACCACACCGCGCAAATCGCTGCTTCCAGATCCCGTGGTAACGACAACGTCCCCCGGCGCCACCTGGGTCAGACGTACGCTACCGCTACCGGCGTGGGCCTCAAAAGAACCCGCAATGTCATTCGCCCGAATACTGCCACTGCCAGTTTTTGCAATAACTGCACCACCGATGTTGGCAAGCGTCAATTTTCCGGACCCTGCGCCAATATCGACGGGGCCGGCAACATCAGAAATCGTCTGCGAACCGGAACCGGTAT
The DNA here is from genome assembly GCA_021773055.1 of Woeseiaceae bacterium. GTDB lineage: Bacteria > Pseudomonadota > Gammaproteobacteria > Steroidobacterales > Woeseiaceae > UBA1847. Next base: position 542 of record JAJFKV010000012.1, on the reverse strand, counting down.
GCGATTTTACTTCCGTGTCGACAGGAACAACAATTTCATAACTGATCGATACGTTGCGTCGAAATGCTCTGTTTTTGATGTGGCCAATTTCCAGGCGCCCATTTGCCAGGTTTACAGGTGGATCACTTTTAAACTGATTAATCAGCTCCTGGATATCATCGCCGCTACGCTTGAAAAACCCACGGCCAACCTTGATATGCCCGGTGACTTCAACATGTCCGGACCGACCTGTCGTTATCTTAATGGAGCCACTGCCCGTCGAGACATCCAGGAAGATCGGTTCATCGACTGTCAGTGACCGTTCGAAAGAGCCGTCAGCGGCCCCGACTTCAAACGCGAACAATATGAGGGTCAGCGTCGCGCAAATCGCCAGTGTCTTAAGATTGATTGTTGAGCTCATTTTCCTGTCTCCGGGTTGTCAGGATGTACTGATATCAGTATCACATACCCGTTAGATGCACGAAAACGCCAATTGGATTAAAGCATCTGGCTGAACCTTCGAGCGAGTCTAAAGGGCAGTAGGGGAAAGTATCTATCGCGCG
>JAJFKV010000011.1 GCA_021773055.1 Woeseiaceae bacterium | reverse complement strand
GAAATACAAACACGCTTCATAATATTTCCCTTAATGTCAGTGCGAAATTTTCAATTCCGCTGATTCGACCACGAAATAACACGTTAGTGACATATTTTGGGGTCAAAGACAAAAGTCTTGAGCGACAAGTATTGGCTGGATCTTGCCGTTTGGCGAACGTCCGCATTGGGTCAGTAGCCGTCATTCAGTAGCTTAACACCTGGGCGGCTGGAGTCGGCCAGAAGCAATGGTATGGACTCCTCCTCAACCTTGAGGCATCGCAATGTGCCAGACTGGATTGTGTATTCGTTGAAGCGAAAAATCTCAGTCACAGTGAAGAGAAGGAGTCCGTTATGAAGCTTAGTAGAGTTGGTGTGGATTTGGCAAAAAATGTGTATCAGTTGCACGGTGTTGATCGTCACGGCAAGACCGTGTGGAAGCGACGCTTGCGGCGTGCGCAATGGCTGCAAGCCTTGCTGGACAAGACAGATCTTGGCTGCGAGATCGGCATGGAAGCGTGCACCGGTGCACACCACTGGGCGCGAGAACTTCAGTCGCGAGGTTACACAGTGCGCTTAATTGCGCCGCAGTTTGTAAAACCTTACGTGAAGAGCAACAAGAATGACGCCAACGATGCCGAGGCGATCTGCGAGGCAATGAGCAGACCGAACATGCGCTTTGTCACGGTGAAGAGCGTCGAGCAGCAGGATATCCAGGCGACGCATCGCGTCCGTACCGAGCTCAAGGACCATCGCAACGCCAAGGCCAACCAGATCCGCGGCCTGGTCGCTGAGTACGGACTGGTTGCAGCGCCATCGTTGCTCGCGTTGCGCCGAGCGATCCCCGAGTGGTTGGAAGATGCCGAGAATGGCCTGACGGATGACTTCCGTTCCTTGCTGCACGGCCTGTGGGATGACCTTCTGACTTTGGAGGATCGCTTCAAGGAACTCGATAAACAGATCGAGACGCTGGCGCGCAACAACGAAGTCACTCAGCGCTTGCAACAGTTACGCGGCGTCGGACCCATCGTGGCCACCGCACTGGTGGCGACCGTCGGTAACGGTGAGCAGTTCAAGAACGGTCGACAGATGGCCGCGTCGTTGGGGCTGACGCCAAGACAGAGCAGCTCCGGCGACAAGCGTCGCTTACTCGGTATCAGTAAACGCGGTGACGTCTACATGCGTACACAGTTAATACACGGCGCCCGATCGGTCGTCTCGCACGCCAAACATCGCGACGACCCTTTAAGTCGCTGGGCAACCGACATCGCAAAGCGACGACACCCGAATGTCGCTGCGGTTGCACTGGCGAACAAAACCGCACGCATGGCCTGGGCCATGCTGCAAAATGAAACCGATTACGACCCCAGCTTGGCTGTTGGCTAAGCTGAAACAAGACAGGAGAAACCCACTAGCGATTGCTTAAGCAAACTGATTGATGGCAAACAGGTCGAACCGGCGTTGGTAGAACCCGTGAACGTCTACGTACTTCGAGTACGAAGAAGCAATAGGGAACCGACGCGCGAATAAACCATTATGGCCCGGCATCAACGTATGCCAACTACAGAGGCCGAATATACGTATGCAGTCGCGCCATGCTTGTCATCATCAGAGTGCTTGCAAAGAGGAGGAGTCCATATACAGACGTTCGATAAGGCAGCAAAAAGACCTTGATTGAACGAAGATGCCAGCAATCAGCCTCTTGCCCATGTCACTTCCTCGCCAAGCAGCACCTTCCGCCACTTGGCCACATTGTCGCAATTCAGGGAATGATTGATTCTGTGTTCAGCCCAGTTGAAAATAACGTTGGCGACGATGCCGCCCTCAGGTGTTTCGCTGTCCCAAAAAAAGGCATCTGATGCTGCAAGACAGAAGCCGATAGATTCCAACGACTCTGGGGGAACTGAGCCATCAAGGACCGAATCGCACACCTTGATCAAATGGTGGGCCAGTACCTCAAACTCGCCCTCCATGTCCTCAATTAAATGCCTTGTCAATTTTGGCCCGGCGTGAACGAGGCTTCCGTTGAGGTCATGAGCAAGATCAGTGCTCGATAATCCTCCTTCGAAAAACCTGCGAAGGACGATCTCCTGCATAAAACTCACCTTCGGTTATGACAGATATAGACTTTTCGCGAACGGCTGCAATGGGTCAGCAGCAGTCGTTCGCTAAAGGTCAGATTCTAGCACTTGAACGACCGCTTCTGGAGATAAGCAGCCATTCACGAGCGGACAGAATTGGGCAATTTTCTGCTTTCGCCAATGGCAAGTATTGGCCGAAAGCAGGCTGTCACTACGCCCGAAAGCAGCCCTTGTGGATTAACCTTGGGTTGGTCGACGTCTCCTCGACTGTATGAGTGCGCTAAAATTTCTAACTGGGCTTGCGAACAGGATGAACGCTGTGCCAACGGTGCATAGCGTCGCGCCAATTCGGCTAGAATTACGATATGACATCAGAAAGCTGGCAGAAAATAAAACTCGTAGCAGCTGCACTTATCTTCGTCGCCGTATTTTGTCCAATCCAAAGCAATGCGGAGATTCAGGTCGAGCGGGCCGACAACTTCCAATATGTCACTGGCGTCGCTCCTGACTGGTCGAATCCGCTGTACCTGTCGAACGAGTGGGATGAGTTCAACGGGCTCACCATGGAGGATCCTCACAAAGGAATCTTCTGGATCAAGATGGATATTTATCTCGGTGGCGAGGTAACGCCAGAGTTCGACTGGGAATACAACGTCCATATGATCGCTTCTCACGAGGCATTCTGGGACGATGTGTCACTCGGCATGAGCGGTAAGCCGGCTAGTAGTGCGGCCGACGAAATTCCCGGCTACGTCTGGCATACCTATCTGATTCCCAATGAGCATCTCACGGCGGGTAAGCACACGATTACGATACGCGGGTCGGCCCACCAGCGAGCGACAGGAATGAAACTGCTGCGCCAGGGCTTCATGCGCCCATTCAGCAGTAATTGGCGATACGTATCGCTCTGGAGCCTGATACCGACGATGTTCGTCAGCATCGGGATCGTCGTAGGGCTGTATTTCCTGATGCTGTATTTCACAGACGACCGCAAACCCGAATACCTGGCGTTCTTCGTTCTGCTCGAAAGCCTGACTGCATATGGCTTTTCAATTCAATGGGACCACCTCGTAGGCTATACGTACAACTGGGAGTGGTTGAGTGTTCGGACAGAAAACATTTCCGCGATACTCGTGCTCCTCGCGTTACCGTTGTACTTCCTGTTCAAACACAACGCACCGTATCCATGGCGCTGGATGGCGGTGACAATTATCGTGGCGATAGTTTTCGGTACGTGGATCAGCCCAAACGCACCCAACCTCGCGTGGTTCGCAAGTTTTGGTTCCGCGTTGATCGCCAGCGTCTACTACGGCCGACAGAATAAGAGCTTCTACTGGTGGGAGTCGTTTGGCTTACTGCTGTGCATTGTGGGGATTCTTACTCAGGATCTCGAGAACACTTTCCTGGTGCTTCCGGCACTGTTCTCGGTCGTGCTTCTTACGCACGCCATCGCCATGCAGCAGCGCAAAGCCGCGCTAGAGCGGGCTGTGAATCTTGAAACGCAGTTGCGTGGCGAGCTTGTGCGTAAGCACATTCAGCCGCACTTTCTGCTAAATACTCTGACGTCATTGATGGAGTGGGTTGAGACGGATCCGGAGCGCGGCAGCGAATTCATCGCCGAGCTTGCTGAGGAGTTTCGCCTGATGTCGCACTTGTCGAGCCAGACGGTCGTTGACCTCGGTACGGAACTCGAGATGTGCGATCGCCATTTGGCGATCATGTCGCTACGCTTGCGTAAGGACTGCACATTGCAACGGAATAACATAGTCGGAGACGAATCGATCCCGCCCGCCATCTTCCATACGCTGATCGAAAATGCCTTTAGTCACAACATCTACAAAGTAGATCAGTTGGAATTTGAGATCGTCAAGGAGGCGCTTGAAGGACAGTGGGTACGTTATCGACTATTGGCTCCGAGAGGGGATCAGCAGACATCATCATTCGGCAAACTTGGCAAGGGCACCGGCCTTAAATACATAAAGGCGCGATTAAAACAAGGTTTTGATGGCCACTGGCGGCTGCGCGACGATCCCACCAACACGCACTGGATTACCGTGATTGATGTCGACTACGCCCATCTAAAGCGCCAGATAGAACCGCAGGATCAGCTCGCATGAGATTGGTCATCGTCGAAGACGAAAATACCGTTGCGCAACGACTTGAACGTCTTGCGAGAGACATTCTCAGTGACAAGCTCACATCGCTGCGCGTATTTCACGCGCTGGACGACGCCGACGACTTCATTGCGACAGAGGTCGTCGACTTGATGTTTCTCGACCTGAACTTGGCTGGTAGGGACGGTTTCGAACTACTCAAGACCGTGGTGGCGAGATCCTTCCATACGATAGTCGTCAGCGCTTACGCAGATCGTGCGATCGAAGCATTCGAGTTTGGCGTTCTGGATTTCGTGAGCAAGCCCTTCACACGTGCACGATTGAAAAAGGCACTGGAACGCTACGAATCACCGTTCCGGCAGCAGCGCACGCGCTACATTGCGATCAAGCGGCGCGGCGTGATCGAGCCAGTGGATCTGGATCGCGTGCATTTTTTCCGAGGCGCTAACGTTTATTCGGAGGCCTGCCTTGAAGACGGTTCGGTCCTGCTGCACGACAAGCCGTTGTCACGCCTTGAGCAGGTTCTCCCGGCTCATTTCGAAAGGGTCCATAAATCCTATATCGTGAACCTTTCCCGCGTGGCGACCATCCGGCAATCTGGCAATAGCGCCGAGCTTGCGATGCAATCTGGCGAGTGCGTGCCGGTAAGCCGCAGCCGAATAGCCGAGATCAAAAACCGGCTCATCTAGGCCGTTTTCAACAATTCACAAACCTGGATTCCCATTCGCAAGGGATCCCGACCGCATGCTCCTGTTCGGTCGTATCGTTGCTCCATCGTTAATCTATCGAGATGAGCAATGAACAAGACAACTACAAGCCTTACCCTAATTATCACCCTTGCAGCGTGTTTGACGGCGGAAGCAGGGAACACCGGCTTTCTTGAAGTGTCGTCCGTAACACGCGGTCATAGCTATGACCTGGACATCACCCAAGATGGCACGCGTTATCACATCGACGAGCAGTATCGCAGTGGTTGGAAATTGGCGGGCGGCTGGTCATTCGCGCCAGAATGGACTTTGATTGCCGATTACAGCAAACACGATACTAATAATGCTATCGGCATCATCCTGACAACATTGAGTCGTGTGCAGGCGCCGATCCTCTACGTGTCTCAGCGTGCATCGATCGGTATCGAGAAGCAGTGGTCGCTTACCCACAACGTATGGCTGGATACGACCATTCGCTACCAGCGCACCGAACAGGGCGTCGGCGACTTCTTTATCGAGAGTGGCGGCTTTGCCTTCGGATTGGACAAAGTTGAAAGGGACAGCGGTGTGGCCGCTGAGATCGCCTTGCGAAAGGTTAGCGGGAATTGGGAATTTGAATTGCTGGCCGGCTACGACCCACATGCCGGCTTCGAACTTAGCGCGTCGGACATCAATGTAAAATCATCCGGCTACGGGGGCGCCAGCGCCGCGTATCACATCGGCGATCACTTCAAACTTGGTGTCGAGGCAACGTCCGGCAAAGTCAAAGACTTGGCATTCACGGTTGGCGTGATGTTCTGAGCGAAGGTTCTGGAAACAGGAGCAAGTGAGTGAAGATCGAAAAAGCTATGTCGCGATGGTTTCAAATGAGTGATGAGGTTTGGGAGCGACACACCAACCCTCTGAGCGTTTGGACCCGGTACCCTTGCCTACCCGTCTTGGCACTCGCAATTTGGAGCAGAGTGTGGATCGGTTGGTGGGCTTGGGTTCCCGTCGTACTGACGTTGCTGTGGATCTGGCTAAACCCGCGCGTTTTCCCAAGACCACGCTCAACGGACAACTGGGCGTCGCAATCTGTGATGGGGGAGAGGTTGTGGTTGAACCGAGACCAGGCGCCTATGGTAATTCGTCACCGCGCCGTCATCAGTGTATCGAATTCGATCGCCGCCGTCGGCGCGATACTCTGTGCCTACGGCCTCATTGTCCTTGAAGGTTATCACGTCACGTACGGAGTTGTTCTTACCCTGATTGGCAAGAGCTGGTTCCTGGACAGAATGGTTTGGCTATATCAAGACGCAAGGAAAAATTGCCGATGAATGGATTGATGCTTGAGCGTGGGCAAGACAAGTCATGCGAATAACCAGAATGTTCGGATCAGGATCACGGCTGCAATGGCTCTTCGGCGAGACATTTGTTGTCGTGCTCGGCGTCCTCACTGCATTGAGTCTCGATGGCTACTGGACAGATCGCCAAGAGCGCGATCTTGAATTGCAGTATCTCGATAGAATCATTGTGGATGTGCACGCTGACGTTGATTACGTCGAAAATACTATCCGGAATCTTTGGGTTAGAAAGTTACGGATATTGGACGCAATCGCACCAATCGTGCGCGGCGATAAGCCAGCACCGGTAAACGCTGAATCATTCTTAAGAAATGTGGCCCTTGGGGGGATTGGAGGAGCTTCGTCAACGCGTTGGGTGACGAGCACAACATTCGATGATCTTAGATCCACAGGTAATCTCCGTTTGATTCGCGATGCCGAAATGCGAAGGAAAATCGCTCGGTACTACGACGATTTCGACGCTCTCTATAGTCGAGCCCGAGATCGAAAATCTGGATATGTAAGCTACGTTCATTCCTTGCTTCCTGCTGAGCTTCGGGCAGACATGAGCTTATCTGCCATGCAAGACTTCGGCGTTGAACGAGCGGTAGAACATTTTACTTCCGCGAATCACTACTGGTCGGCAATAATATTACTGCCGTGCACACTGGCCTAGTATCATGAGTCGCACGAAGCTGGGTTTGATTGGCTCGCTCGTGGTGTTTGGCGCAGGCGCGCTGGCGCTCCGGGTCGCACTGGTACAGGTGATACCTCGCCTTCACTCTATGGGTGTCGAGCCGCCACTGGGGTGGTTTCTCGGCGGTGGCGGCGTTTTCGCAGCCCTGCTGTTTCTCGCTTTGTGGATGTACCGCCACGAGGGACATCCTTGGAAATGGCGAGCCTTTTGCGAGCGGTGTCGTCTGCGGCGACTGACAGTTGCCGACTGGGGCTGGACTGTCACAGCGCTAGCGCTGATTGCCGCATTGACCGGCGCAATGATGGCGACCGGGCTCGATCCAACTCCACCGGCATTGGCATTCGAGCCGCTGGATGCCTCGCGTGCGTGGATCATGCTGGTATGGGTTGCCGTATTCTGGCCACTCAACATCGCCGGGGAAGAGCTGCTGTGGCGAGGCATCCTCTTGCCGCGACAAGAGCTGGCTTTGGGTCGCTGGGCTTGGTTGGTGAATACAGTCGGCTGGGCCCTGTTTCACGTACCCTTCGGAGTCCCCACGGTCGCGGTGATATGGCCGCTGTTGCTCATTCTACCCTACATAGTATGGCGGCAGAGGAACACCTGGATCGGCATCATCGTGCACGCTGCACTCAACGGTCCAGGTTTTGTCGCGGTAGCGTTCGGGCTGGTCTGACAACGCGGAACCTGTTCGGGCAAAGGCGACAGTCTGTAGCTCAGACATCAGAATAGGCGCTCAAGCGATATTTGGGACCGGGTGCTAGATGATCGGCAGGAAAACTTGAATGTCGCGTGCCGGCGACCGCGGTTTCAAACGGTCGAGCGGCAAGTATTGGCCGGGACGGACGTCTGCCCTACCCCGCTGGGCAGAGAGAATCGCTATGGCCGATAGCATCGAGGCTGCTGCTTCTCGTGGTTTAGGCAGCTTCCGATTCAATCCTGGTGGTCCGCAATCAGTGATTCTATTAGCAGAATTCACCTGAATGTAAACTGAGGCCCAATCACGGCAATTTCCCGGCACTGAACTTATGAGATGGCGAACAACGTTGAGGTCCAAGATCATTTTTCGCCCAAGCACCGCCTGGGATCGGCGGATTCCGAAAATCTCCAACGGCCACCGGATAAGCCCTTGAATAAGCGAAGGAGGACCCTGCCTGAATACAAGACCTGCCGAGCCGATCGGCGTCCCTAATCCACATCCCGCAGTGCCCCCATCACACGAAGCTTACCTTCTTCTTGAATGATGTCCATGAAGCGGTTGAAATGCGCAACATCGTCGGCTTTGATGACAGTGGCTGGGGCGGCAAATGAGGTGGTAACGGTAACGGTTTGACCATTGATGTCGTAGATGCGTCTAAATTCGCCGAACCGACTTTGCATGTCAATGTCTGGACCGGTGTAGTCGACTTCCCAGATGCTATTCACGTCGACGGTCGCAACCGATTCGTACTGCAACCCGGGATAGCGGTAATCGTAAACATCATTCTCCGTTCGCAGCGAGTTAATCGCCTGGTTTAACCAAGACGATCGCTCGCTGTAATCGAGATCTTCGGACGGTAGCAGCAGATCTGTGTACATCACATCCCAGCTAACCGCCAGATCAGTGCCAGTTTCATCTATGCCGGCGAACCTAAATGACGGATCCACAAGATCGCTAACTGCGCCATGATAATCCTTTACGGCCCAGTCCTGCAGTTCTTCACTGCTCAGGCCCGACAAATTTCGTCGTATTGATGTGCCGTAGGTGCCACCGTACTCCATACCACCTCTTTCCTGGAGGTCTCCGGTTTCCGTCAGCGTTAATCCCAGATCCTCGCGCATGACCCACGCGTACCTACTCGCGGGCAGCCGTGTCGGTGTGGAATCCCCTACAATCGGCAGCGCCACCGCACCTTGTACCCAGCCACTCAACGACTCGATGCCTGTATACGGATCCGTCCCGTCCAGGCAATATTCCCGGCCATTGGACAGAGTCCCACAGACAATTAGGTGATCAAAGTAGTTGCGCGTCGGCACGACCAGCTTGCCCGTCTCGCGTCTCGTGGTCGACACCAGCACCGGTGACATTTCAATGCCCACATGGTGCAGCAGATCGATGAGGAGAGCCGCCTTGTCCTTACAGTCCCCGTAGCGACGCCCCAAGGTGGTGCTTGTTGGATGGGGCACATAAGCGGAATCACCATGCTCGAGACCGACGTAACGCACCTTTGTCGCGACGAAATTATGTATAGCCTCCAATATTTTGGTTTCGCTCTCAAGACCGTCGCTAAGTCGTGCCGCAGTGTCGACGATACTTCCGTCGGCGGATAATGCCGATTCGAACAGCCGTTGATACCAAACCCTAATATCCGCCCAGCTTTTCTTTTCGGCTACAACAAATTGTGGCACGACGTCATCGTAGTAGGTATTTTCGCCAGTCGGATAGGCAGGGATACCTGTGGCCACGCACGACAACGATCCGCGATCGGACTCGGTGCACGACATGTTGTCGAGTTGGGAGTGCCACTCGGGGCGAAATTTGGGCGATGTCCAGCTTATTTGTATCTCAAGCCGTTCTTGCGGAACGGCATATTGTTCGTACAGGGACATTCCCCACGGGCCAATATCATTGTTGCGATCCGTTGTAATCGTGTTGATGACGATGGCCGTCGCCCCTACGTCAAGACCTTTCAAAGGAATCAACGCATACCTTGAGTCGCTGAAGACATTGAATGTGTCGCTCGGCAATATCTGTACGGTGCCTGGTTCTACAACGTGGATGTCGCCTTTCGAGTCGACAACCATGGCGTGCTGCACATTGACGGCGTCGGACGTCGCATCGAAATAGGTACGAATATTGCCATAATCGCGCACACCCTCCAGCGTGCCATAGCGGTAGACTCGCGTAACGGACGTCTCGACGGTGTCCGCGGACAGCTTGATGTCCATGCGCCGGAATCGCACGACGAGGTTATCGATTTCGGCACCGTCTGCCACTTCTATCGACAAATCGACGGACGCTGGTATGACCGACTCCTGTGCAAAAGCTGACCATGTCACATTTTCATCGAGCTGCAGGTCGTCTGCGCGCACTGCAGACGCAGCAAGGAACAATCCGGTGCCAAGACAGGTAGACCAGCAGATGGTTCGTGCCTTCACTGTACGAGCTCCAGCCCGTTGGCAAAACTGCGGACGCGCAGCGCATAATCTTCGTAAGCGTTCAGGTCGCTTTGTGAGGTTGACGCAACGATCTCAACAACCCTGGATTTATCCCTTAATACTCGTGAAATGAAGATATAGCTGCCTTCAAGAATATTACGGCCCGTGCACTCCACGGTCCCGAGCACGATAAGGCTATCCGGTAACAACGTTTTCGTCTGTTTGCAGGTCGCACTCCGATAGTCTTCTTTAATGTTCTCCACCCGATATGACATCACGTCGTCGACATCCGTGCCCGTGGAATCGTAAACAACGGCCCACGTCCACTCATCAGGCCCCAGAAATTCGAAATCTGATTCGTCGGACAGGTTGCCAGTATTGACCTGCGTCCACTCGGTGTCCCCGACGCGAATTTGAAAGAAGTCGCCCTCAGGCCCAATAACCTTCCCTTCGACCAACTCTGTCGAGCCTCTGCGCTCCCACATGTCGGTAAGTGTGTAGATGTACAGAGGAACTGCCAAGAACACGCCCACGACCATGCCAATCATCTGGTGACGGGCGAATGACCGGGGCTTGTCCAAGTACTGGTCCTTCCCCTTGTCCTTATTGAGATTGAGCTGCCCCTGCAGGGTCAGGTAAGGCAAGCATAACAACAAGGTAATAACGACCACTGTTGTCGAGATAACGGCGGTGTCAACGACCAACATGAAAAGGGGCAGATAGGCAACGATAATCATCATGGCCACGAGTACCGGCTCTGCTAAATGGCCGACCTCTCTGTCCTCTTCGACCTGCCAACTCTTGAGATAACCAGCCAAGTAGTGAGCCGGAACTGCCATTAACGGACCTAAGAGCGGTGCCGCAACCCAGTGCCAGGGCGTAATTGATGGGTCACGTGACTTCCTGAGATCCTCGGCTGTCCTGTACAACCAGACAAATTGATAAAGGGTGGCCGTTGCCAGAAATAGCAAGGCCAGTCTCCACACCTGCAGTGGCGGATGTATATCACGCTCGCTACTCATAACGACTCGACTCAATACTGGCTAAGCAAAGTCTGCCACAGCTATACTGTAATAGCGCGGGACAATTCTGAGAAAAAAACAACAGGGGGTAGTCCGATCAGCCAGCTAAGCGACGATGCAGGAACAGATGCAACCGAATCCACCGATGCGGGACCGGCACGAGAACTGACGCCGGTCCGGTTTACCGATTTGATCGATCTGTACACACGACCGCGACAATTTTTTTCCGGCCATTTGAATATTGGCGCCACGAAAATACTTCTACCTGTTATCTGGGTGCTGGGTATCTCAGCCCAACTCGATCGCGTTGATACCGAAATCATGCGCCACGAGATGGACCAGACGCGGGCCAGCTGGACCATTATCGAACCCCTGATTACCGAATCTTGGATCGCGTTCTGGGCGTTCTGCCTCCTAGTCGGCATTTTCAGCGGCGCACTCGTCTACTGGATTGGGGGTTGGTGGTATCGCATGCGTTTGTATTGGTCCGGCGCTAACAGGGACATCGACAAGCAATTGCCACGCTACGTATATTGCTGGTCGAGCCTGATCCTGGCATTGCCTTATGTCCTGCTGACCATCGGCTTCACATTCGCCTTTCCCAATTACTTGGCAGCGTACAACTCCGACGAGATGTTTTCGCTCGTCCTGATCATAATGATGTTCTGGTCAGTTGGAGTGAGTTTCGTCGGCGCAACTGAAAATTTCTCGTTAACGAAGTGGAAAGCCCGACTCTGGTTCCTTATTCTCCCGACGGTTTTTTACCTGTTCGCGCTGGGGCTGGTCATGTTTTTGATGGCGTTCTTGAGTTGATCAAGCGCAGTACAATTTCCAATCCTTCGCAAATGCCCGCTACATTCATTGGCCTGTAGGGTGCGAATTGAATCTTGTGTGTGACGGTGGCGGGTTTCCACCTCATCTGCAGCTATAACAATGTACTCTGAATTGGAATTGGCGTAGCGTGCGGCAAGCCTTCGATTGTTGGCTGCCGGAAAATTGCCGGGATCAGTTCTGATCCGTTATGACTTGTTAGGCACTTACGTCCACGGGCGTCTCCAGCATACCTAACATTAACAACTACTTACGAACGCCCAAATGCCTTCGGGAGGCGGGGACCCACGTAAACGGATCATTGCACCAACCAAATAACTTTTCGAAGTCCAACAATACCGCGAGAATCAGAATTGGTACCTGACGCCGATGCTGGTGCTGTCAAGATCGAATTCGACCTTTCCATATTCTGCAAAGACTTTCCAGTGCTCGTCGACGGACCAGCGCAGACCGGCGCCATACAGCAAGTCCTCTCCTCATGTCGCGAGGACTCAGCCAGGCCTGCACATAGTCATCGACATTAGAAAGGTCCGGGCGAAATGGAGGGCATGTCAATCGTTTGCCCGAAGGTCTTGCGAGAACATGAGTGGATTGTCATCCGCGTCAAAGAACGTCAGCAGGCTAACCATACCTTCGATCGTGAGAATGTCCCCATCAATGCGGACATCAGCCGCCTCCAACGCCGACTTTGCGGCTGCGATGTCCCTGACACCAAATGTTGGCGTCACAGCTCCGGGGCTGGGGGCCTCTACAACGCTCAACCCCACGTTGACATCCGGTACCGCAGTCGTCATCTCGCACCAGCCCATATCATCCAGCCTGTAAAGCAGGGAAAAACCCAACACGGCCTCGTACCAGGCGATGGACCTGTCGAGATCCGAGGCAGGCATTGAGATTGTCAAGTCACCCGTATAGTCGGTTATTGCAGACATAGCAAAAGCTCCTAAAATGAAAGTGGTTCTTATTTTATAGTTAATATATAATTCGTCAAGTGAAACATGAACTGAACATGCAACGGCTCGAGCCGTTGGTCGAACTGGTCCACCATCGATGGAACATACCGATCATCGCTGAGCTTCATCGCCTATCAGGTGCCAAGTTCGTAACTTTGGCCGAGTCACTGGATGTTGGCCGAGCATCGCTTAGCGCCTCCCTTAGTGATCTGATCGGGCTTGGTCTCGTTGAGAGGAATCCCGGGCATGGACATCCAATGCGCCCCGAATACCTACTGACGGATGCCGGGCTCGCAATTGGCGCCGATTGCCGGTTGCTGCGGGACGTTATCAAGCGGCGCGGCGAAGAAGACATAGCTTACCGAAAATGGACCCTGCCGCTCGTTGTTGCAATTGGAGACGACGTGCGCCGCTTCAAAGATGTTCAGCTAAGACTCCCGGAAGCGACACCGCGGGCCATCACGCTCGGATTGAAATCCATGTTGTCGAAGAAATGGGCCAAGCGAACCGTAGTCGATGACTTTCCACCGAGGGCCGGATACTCCCTTCTCCGCAAAGGCCGCAGCGTACTCAGTACTGTAAAGGGTCTGATTTGAGCTGCCCGAATGAGGTGTGTGTGGCAAATTGATGGTCACTCGCCATCGTCCGGTTTCTGCACTGCGTGAGAATCGTGTGACACGGCTGTGCACGCTTGTGATCAGTACTGAATTTGCGACCGACGCCCTACAGTTAATTAGATCGAATACTTAAAGGTCGAATTCCAATTTCGGGAGGCAGTGGCCGGGAGTTCGAACCTGCCCGCCCCGACCAACTTTTCTCCTGACGTAATAGGTGCTTAGTAACCAAAACAAATCCAGTTGGAGTTACTCAAGGAGTACGTGTCACACATTTGTCACACTCGTTTCTTATCTTAGGACGGAACGATGGCGACATGTCGGACACGAAACTTAATAAGTCAGTACCCCCGATACGCTTGCGTCAACGCGCACCGAACGTTGGTGTTTCGCCGTTAGGGAGGCAAGTGGGTCGTCGAAATTGCGGAGCCCGTCACAAACGGACGGCCGACGCATTAAAGAAGCTCGAACTTCAGTCGATAGACTTATTAAGAAGTCGTGTCCGGACATGCGAGCCATATTCGGAGCGTGACTGAATGGCTTCTTTTTATTGGTGCTGATCGTGGGTCGTAAAAAGTTCTGCCCGAAGGAACGAGCCAAATGAAATACGTAATTATCGTTGCCATGATGTCTTTGGGGCTTGTTTTTCCTCGTGTCGTCATGTCACAGGGCGAACAGCCCGCCGACACAGAAGAACTCGAGGATCGACTAAGCGCTGTCGAGGATGAGATTGCTCAGCTTGCAGAGGACCAATACAGTCTCGAGCAGCAACTGGAAGATGCAATCGATTTGACTCTGTATGTGACGTTGGAATACGAGAACTTTCGGCAAACCGATTCTGCGTTTGATGCGCGCAACGTCGAGTTACTCGTAAACGCGAATCTCGGCAGTTGGATTCGAGCTGGTGCGGAGATTGAATTTGAGCGCACGGCCAAAACATCGGGGTCATCTAATAGAACCGGAGAGGTCGAAGTGGAGCAAGGTTGGCTCGAGTTCGTAATCTCTGAAGCACTCAGGCCCCGCTTTGGTGTCGTCCTTGTGCCGTTCGGCCGATTCAACACGGAGCACTTCGATTCTACCCGCGATCTGACCGATCGCCCGGTCATGATGCGGCGCGTCATACCGGTCACGTGGTCGGAGGCCGGGATAGGCTTCACCGGTCACAAACACATCAATAAGAGTAGCGTCGGCTTCGACTATACTGTCTACCTCATCAACGGGCTTACCAACGATCTAACGGATACCAGTCCTCGCAATGCTCGTGGCGGCTTCGGCAAAGACAATAACAACAACAAGGCTTTCGTCGGACGCCTGAATGCCAATTTTACGACCGATCTGCAATTCGCGGTAAGCGGTTATCGCGGAAAACTGGATAGCGACGGTGAAAATGCCATCACCGGCTTGGGTGCAGATCTGAGGTACTCACGAAAAGGCATCGAGTTTCTTGGTGAATTCGCTCGCTTTGACTTGGATGACGGTTTCCAGGCCGACGGTCTCACAACGACGCCTGATGCGTACTCTGGATACTTCTTGCAGACGAACTACCATTTCTGGCCTAAGTTCCTCAACGACACCTTTATGGGCAGTCGCTTTAGCAGTCCGACAATGACGGCTTCCTTACGCTACGGGTCGGCATCAATCGGTGACGACGGGGACATCGGGACCGGCGATAACGAGGAAGAACGCTGGACAATTGGCGTGAATTATCGTCCGAGCGAAAGTGTTGTTTTCAAAATGGAATACCAGTTCAACGATACGGTGAACGAGCCTCTTGAAAGAGGAAATAGTGACGGATTCATAATGTCAATTTCTGGCGCATTCTGAATATTACGAACATGCAACTTTTATCCAAAGCTCTCCTCAGTCTGCTGCTGGTATCTGTCGCTTTGCCGGCCGCGGAAGACGATCCAATTGTAGTCATCGCACATCCGTCCAATCCCAATAAGAACATAAGCTCTGAACAATTGAATTCGATTTACCGCGGGCTCATTCAAAATTGGCATGATGGGCAAAAGATCATAGTCGTCAACCAAAAACTAGGTTCACCATCGAGGAGCACGTTCTACCACATCATATTGGATTCGCCTCCGAACAAAGAGTTTATGGCCCCCGGCTCGCCGAAGGCTTTCAAACCAAAGGAGCGCGGTTCAGACGCGTCCGTGAAGAGCTTCATACGGCGCTTGCCTAATGCGATTGGTTATATTCACTACAGTGCGCTGGATGATTCCGTTGTCCTGTTGAGCATTGATGATCTGACACCTGAGCACCCTGACTATGTGCTCAAGTAAAGCTACGCGCAGGAGCCAGCGGTGAATATAAAATCTGGAGTTGCCGTAAAACTCGCTGGATTGCTGCTCATTTTTTCGCTTGTACCCGTAGTTGGCACGACGCTGGTAGCCCGCGAGACACTTCACGACGCCGTGGGCTTGGCCGTTGGCCATGGCCTTCAGGAAACGGCCACACAGACGATGACGATTGTAGACCAGTTGCTCACGTTCATCACAGAAGATATGGAAGTCTGGTCGTCTGACGCTGTCATGCAGGAGGTTACGACGCAAGACCGCGATGGGCGACTCAGTGACTGGCTCAGGAATGAGAAGTTTCGGCAGGAAAAATTTGCGGAGATTTATTGTGCCGATTTGAGTGGTCAGATAGTTGCATCGTCGAAGGCGACGCCGATAGTCGCCAGTGTTTCCAATGACGCTTGGTTCAAAGAGCTTATTGAAAAACAGCACTTGATTGTTCATAGTTTTCTCCCAGATTCACTCGGCGATGGGTTTTCCGTCAATTTCGTTGTTCCAATCTTCGCCACAGGTAGTGAGACCGAATTGATCGGCGTGATTTCAGCTCGGCTAAATTGGAGTGAATTGAATTCGCTGGTAGATGAAGTTACGGTCGCTGGATTGCAGCAGTCAGAGGAAGGCTTTCTGGTCTTATTAGATAGCGACGGCGACATGATTACAGGGCCGGAATTTCTGATGGAGGACGAAGAGGAATTGGAGGGTTCCCTTTGGGGTAGGAACTTCATGCACGATGGACTGGCGAGTGCCAGACTCGCCCTAGACGAAAAAAGCGGCAGCCTTATTGAAACCCTGCCTAGTGGCAATGCGGTCCTGGTTGGTTATTCTGCTTCTGATGGTCATAAGGATTTTCCAGGATTGGGCTGGGCGGTGCTCGCAATACAAAGCAGCAACGTTGCCTTCGTGGCGGCGGCCAAGCTTCAGAAACTATTGACCATTATCGCCGTTTTCGTATTCGTTATTGCCAGCTTGGCAGCAGTCTTGACTTCTCGTAGGATCACCCACCCCGTTCGCAAGCTTGCATTAGCAACACAGGCAATTTCTGATGGTGATTTCGATTACGAGATCGGCATTCAATCCTCAGATGAGTTTGGCGTACTTGCAGGTGATTTCAAGGTAATGCGAGATGAGTTACGGCTGCGTGAAAGCGATCGCCTCGCCAATCGAGCTCTTATCGCTGCCCTACCCGATACTGTCATCCGGATCGATGAGAACGGAAAGTGTCTACAAATCTATGGGGAAGTTGCGAAGACTTCCTCGATATTTCAATGTACTGACGAATGCACTGATCTGGACAGGCTGTTTGTTCCCGAAGTTGCCGCGCTGATTGCCAGCGCGTTACGTCAGTTGTTCGATACGCGCAAGTCGCAGCAATTCGAAGCGCAGCATGTCAATGACGGACAAACGAAATTCTATGAAATGCGATTGGTTTCTTGTGGCGATGCTGAGGCAGTGCTAGTGCTGCGCGATGTCACCAACAGGGTAGAACTCGAGCAGCAGCTTCGCCAGGCACAGAAGCTCGAGTCCATCGGTCAATTGGCAGCAGGAATTGCTCATGAGATCAACACTCCCGCACAATACGTGGGAGACAACACTCGATTCCTGCAAGAGGCCTATGGCGATATCAGCACCTTGATCGACAAAATGGGTGAGCTGACAGCCAAAAATGATGCCTCGATACCGAGCGAATCGATTCTGCAGGCGCTAAAAGAAGCGGATGTAGACTATCTGCAGGAGGAAATTCCTCGGGCTATCGGGGAGTCACTTGAGGGCGTGACTCGCGTAACCAAGATTGTCCGGGCGATGAAGGAGTTTTCGCATCCAGCCCAGGAGAAAACACAAGTGGACCTGAATAAGGCCATCGAGAGCACTATCGCGGTGTCCACCAACGAATGGAAGTATGTTGCCGAAATGAAGACGGATTTCGATCCTGAGCTGCCCCCGGTGATCTGCAGGCCGGGAGAGTTCAATCAGGTCATTCTAAATATGCTCGTCAACGCGGCTCACGCAATTTCCGATGTTGTAGCGGATGACGCTGGTAGCCAGGGCACCATCACTGTGTGCACGCGTCGAGTGGATGATTGGGCAGAGGTCACAATTGCCGACTCGGGTAACGGCATGCCAGCCGATGTCAAGGCACGGGTTTTCGATCCGTTTTTTACGACGAAAGAGGTGGGCAAGGGCACGGGCCAGGGCTTGTCGATCGCTTACTCGGTCGTCGTCGAGATGCATGGCGGGACAATCACAGTAGACAGTGAGCCCGGCGAGGGCGCCTGTTTCACCATCCGCCTACCGCTGAAAGGACCACAGTCAGACCCGGTAACGGTAGCTACAAAATAGACAACGAAGACACAGAATTGGCACTGTTCGTGCGTTACGAGAGGTACTAACCATCTAACAGCGTGACCCAACGTTATCGAACGTGACCGTATGTGACTGTTCTGATTCGTGTTATTAATATAAGTCGTTGATAACAAACGAGTGTTGAATTGCCTTCGGGAGGCAGGGGCCGGGAGTCCGCACCGAGGAGCGAAGCGACAACGATCCGCAAGAATCAGAATTGGTACCTGACGCCGATGCTGGTGCTGTCAAGATCGAATTCGACCTTTCCATATTCTGCAAAGACCTTCCAGTGCTCGTCGACGGACCAGCGCAGACCGGCGCCGTACAGCAAGTCCTCTCCTCTGGCATCAAATGCTGAGGATAAATCATCGTATTCGACGTCCCAGCTAAGATTTGGTGGGCACTCGGTCTCGCCACGATGGCTACCGGCGTCCAGATAAGCTCCTTCCACGGAAATATTGCGGGTCAATTCATATCCCGCTCCCAGCGAGTAGCTGCTTTTATCATCAGCAACTCGATTCAGGCCATCAAAGGCGACATCTGTGTCCGTGTCGCCGAAAGCACCGAAGATGTAAATGCTATTTTCTGCGACTGCGACCTCATTGAAAACGGCCAGGATGAGCATCACGATAGTGACGGCAGATCGACTAATCATCTTTTTGATTCCCCTGCAGGAACCTGGCAAACGCCAGCGCAGCAATACCCATTACGATGAGAATCGTTGCGGCCAGCCACACAAGGACACGCGGTTCAATGAGGACCACCACACCCAATGCAAGGAGGAGAATACCGGGAACCACTATTATGAAACCTGAAAACGGCTTCTCCATTCTTCCTTTGCATATTTCTGCCATTGGGCACATTGACGTTTGCATTGACTCTGTCATTGTCTTCTCCATTTGATTTGTCGCTTCAACGGAACCCTCGAAGCTCAGTCATCAATCGCCGTCTTGCCGAAAACTTCACGGGCTTTTTTTTGAATCGCGTTCTCAGCGCCTCGGTTCACCATCAATCCGACTTTGACTGCTGCGGCGACCTCCTCGCGGTCGATCCCCAGCTCGTCACATTTGGTGAGGTGGTAATCCATGCACGGATGGCAGTTTGCCGCTGCTGATGCGCCCATCGCCACGAGTTCTTTCATTTGTTCGTTCATGCTAACTCTCCTGAATAATGCTTTGATTTCAGCAACAATTACTATTGCCACAACGCTGCGCGATCTGATCGCGACTACTCGTATTGCCACTGCCCAGGAATGTGGAATCAGACAAGTAAAAGCCGGTAAATGCACCCTCGAAATCATCGGCCACCGATTTTTCGGCAAGCCCTGTTTTCATCAAATGTTCTTGCCATTTCTTCACTCGTGGATAGCCGTCAAGAAAGTCATACCCGGTATGACTTTCAATAAGAGCCGCGCGATGAAGAAGTGGCAGCCAGGCTATGTCGACCATGCTGATATCAGACCCTCGAAAGTACGGCCCTTCCTCCAGTGCACCATCAATGGTGGCGAACGCCCTGCCGAGATTTTCGGTACGCAGAAGCAGCGTTGCTTCGTCCTTGCTCCGTTGAGCACTGCACTGGACCATATAATTCTTGGTCGCGAGATAACTCCAGGCACGATTCATGGCCCGCAATTCCGCGTCTAGCGAAGACTGCAAAGCAGGATAAGCTTCCTCCAGATACTCAACGATAGCGTCCGATTCAAACAGCGCCGCTCCCGACTCGGTAATCAGGATCGGAACCTGCGCGTTCGGAGACAGGCATAGGAACCAGTCGGGCTTTTCGCGCAAGCTGATGTATTCAATATCGTAAGGGATCTTCTTTTGCTCAAGGAGCGCGGTAACACGCTGAACAAAAGGGCAGATTGTGGAACTGATTACTTTAATCATCGTTACATCCTCAAAACCGATTGTCTTCACCTAATAAGACGTTGTAACGATTAAAAAGACGCAAAATCGGCTAACAGCTTTCGCAACCTCCTGATTTGGATTGATACTCCACAACGTTGCCGTGTTTGTCCAGGGTCAGGCTACAGCAGTCATCAAACAGGGTGCGTAATTTGGCTCGTCCCCGCTGCACCTGCGATTTGACAGTCGAATAGCCGATACCGGCATTTTCGGCATATACCTTCTGCGACTGCCCTTCCAAATCTATAGCGATCAGCAATTCAGCTGATTTCTTCGGCAATGCCCGGATAAAGGGCTCCACACATTGAGCCAGCGCCTGCTCCACAACAACATCGTCTTCCTCGTACCAAAGGTCTGCAGAAGAAACATCCCTGGCTCTACCCTTCTTGCGATAAAAATCGATTACCGTGTTATTGGTGAGTTGAAATAGCCAGGGTTTGATTTTTTCCGGGGACGAAACCTTGTCCAGGTTCTTATGTGTTTTGATCAGGACTTCCTGGAGAAGGTCCTCGACGTCCGCTTCGTTCGATACCCTCGAGTATAAGAAACTCCTCAGACCTGAACTGTATTCCTGCCAGATGCTTTCCAAATTCATTTACTGTGCCTGTAAATACATAGTCTAGTTGCCCGACTGGACCTGCCCTCTGTGCGGAGTCTGCGCCTTTCCGCCTCCATGAAAAAGTCGGGGAATTACGTATTCGGCTGTGAAACAAATTCACGAGCCGCGTTCGCGCTCTCTGACTGCCGGGCGATTCTGGCTAGCATCGAATCCACGATCTCGTGCTGCACCTGTGCGCCGCTCACTGCGTTGATTTGCCGGATTGCTGAAGGGCTGGTGATGTTCAGCTCCGTCAGGTAGCCATCAATGAAATCGGCACCGGCGAGGAAAATACCGTGGTCGAGAAGAAAGGGAGCGATGCTGTTGATAATGTGAATCTCCCTTGCGTTGAGCTGCGCAGACTCACATCGTGCTCCCTGGTGAATGTTGGCAAGATAGCTACCCGGCTGTGGAATTCGGTTGACCATACCGAGCGGTTCGCCGTTTACCAGGTACACCCTTTTGTCGCCATGGCTGACCGCTGGCAGATATTTTTGGGCCACCAGGAAGCGGGCCCTCCCGTCAGGACCCATTAATGCCGCGTCAATCTGTTCGCGAAAATTTCCCCGTGTATCCCAATCGATTTTCGAAATGCCACGCCCGGAACAGTCGTTGAGTGGCTTTAAAATGAGGCTGCGGTGTTCGCTGGTGAATCGCTCGAGCTGATCACGGTTCATTGTAATTAGCGTGGGCGGCGTAAAGCTCGGCCAGCGCAGCGGCAACATCTTCTCGTTAAAATTCCTAAGCGCTTTCACGTCGTTGAATTGCACAACATCAGAATCGAGATGATCAAGTATCAGCGTGAGTTGCAGGTACTCAGTGTCGAAAGGGGGGTCTTTACGCACAAGGACTGCATCGAACGACTTCAAATTCAACCAGGCTGGCTGCCCCCGCTCAACAGGGTCGGTACCTGTAACGGGAAATACCCGGCCCATAGGTTGGTCGTGAAGCAAGGCAAGGTCTTCGGTTTGCAACCAGTAAACGTCATGGCCCCGCTCGATCAGAGCCTGCATCAAGAGCAAAGACGTTTCCGTTTTCAGAACCAGCGTTTCGAGGGGGTCCATCACGAAAAGAAATTTCGCACGTGTATTCAACTTCATTACCATCTGCGGGTGTTGCTGCGTGAGCACCTCAAATCGATACAAGAAAAATCTGGTAGGTCCACCCTGCTGCGCTCGCACCCAACAAAGCCAACAGGATGTACCAATAAAATAACGGTCGTCTGACCAGCGAGTACACCGCTATGGCAGCAGGAATGCTCGTCATTGCGCCAGCCAGCATGAAGCTCAGCGCGGCGCCCGGTGCCATACCGGTCTCAATCAGTCGGGCTACCACCGGGACGGCGACAAATCCATTCAAGTAGGCCGGAACGCCGATCAACGCAGACAGCGGAATCGACCATATCGTCCCTGAGCCAAGCCATTGCCCGAGCAATTCGGCTGGCACGAAGGTGATCATCAGGCTTTCCAGCACGAACGCCAGAATCAGCCATTTGCCCAGGAACAGCACCATGGCCGCGGTTTTCTGCCACAGAACCTGAATACGTTCAGGATGTTGCCAGACGCGCCACGCCGTCTCTGCGTTCTTGACCTTGCGAGTCGCGCTGTCGCTACAAGAAGAAGTTGCCAGGGGTCGCATCGGGTTCCCAAACAGACCCAAGTGTTGCAGGAGCAGTGTCAATCCACCGGATGACACCCCGACAACGACGGCCGCGACTGTTTTCACTACGGCGAAATCCACGCCCAGGCCGGCCGCGGTGACCACGAACATGGAGGGGGACATGATCGGCGATGCTACCCAGAATGCCATGACAGCCGCGAGAGGAACGCCGGCAACGAGCAGCGCCGCGATCAATGGAATGACACCGCAGGAACAAAAAGGAGACACGGCTCCGAAAACGGCGGCAAGAAAGATCGCCAAAACGACGCGGTCGGAGAATACTTTGCCGATCAACCGGTCGGCGCCCGCCGCTTCAAGGTAGCCCGCCGTGGTTGCAGACAGAAACAAATACGGGGTAATGCCCCAGAGACTGCCGACCGTAAAATGCACGCTTTTCAAGAAATGTGATGGCAACACAATCGCGATCGCAAGGAAAATCGTTCCTATGAAGATCCAGGTCCTGTCGACTGTCCTGAGGAAACCGACAACATCCCGGTGGGCTTTGCGCCAGGCCCACAGGCCGCGCGGTTTGTCCAAAGTGCTGCAATTTGTTTGGTTTGAGTTCATATTGTTATCTACTATTCCAGAATTATCGAATTAATGGATGAAAAAAACCCGTTAACTGACCACCCGTATATGTGACTCTTCGGCGCAGCAGTTACGTACCAGGAAAGTCATCAAGCCGTCCATATTCTTTAAATCTGCTTTGCAATACAGGTTGCGGCTGTCCCGCTCCTGCGTGATCAGCCCCGCATGCACCAGCTTGGCAATGTGGTGCGAGAGCGTTGATGCCGGTATGTCGAGTTTCTTCCTGATATCACCAACGGGGCTGCCTTTATTGCCACGCTCTATCAAAATCCGGTAAATAGCCAGCCGGGTCGGATTACCCAACGCTTCCAGCTGTTTTGCCGCTTCTTCCAGATTCATGTTCACAAAATACCTGTCGCCACCAGATTTGTCAACGACTATTCCGGTATTATCGAATTATCTTTTCAGCAATTCCCCGGGAAGATCGTGAACACTCGATTCAAACCGGTTAGAATCCGGACCCAGCACTCATGTGACCAGGAACGTGAATGAAGTCCTTATGAAGAACATCTATAAACAGTACTTTTCAATACTGGTTTCGATTCTGGTTCTATCTATTATTTGGGAGTTTTGGATAGAGGGGTATGTCCACCCGCTCGAGCAGGAACCATTCGCTGAAAAAGTTGAATATGTAGTCACGGTATTCGTATTCGGCCTATTGGCATTGATCGTTCCATTTCGATTGTCAAAACGCTCAGAAAGGGCTCGAAGAGAAATAGAATTGGATCGAGAGAAACTGATCCATGAGCTACATGACACTATAAAGACGATTAAGAAATTAGAGGGAATTATTCCGATATGCGCTAGGTGCAAGCACATTCGGGACGAGGAAGGGGCATGGTCTGCGTTGGAAATATATATTCGCGATCACTCAGAGGCTCAATTTAGTCACGGACTCTGCCCGAGTTGTGAGGAAAAAGCGGTTGCAGAATTGGAGTTGTAGCTCGCGCGTCGTTACTGAGTCGCGCTTTGCAGTGACTCCTGCACTTCTGCGCTGGCCTCCAAACGCTGTATCGATGCGACGACATCCTCGCAGGATCTGTGCTCCATGCGATGCCGACGCTCGACGTGGGAAACAAAGTCTCCGTCCTTCTTCAGCGTCACGATCAATCGATCCCTGGGTGCCAGGCTGATCCGCACGTTCTGTGGTGGTGAGCTGTCGAGTACGACGCGATATTCACCCTCGGGCAAAAACATGCGCTTATCTGAACCAAGCGATCCACTCGCGACCTCGGTGCTGCCTTTGAATACGCTGAACGACGTAGCAACTGTTTGCACCAGTGCCTCTTTGAGTTCCTCGGCGCTACCGGCGGTGACGTAGCGACCACCTGATGCGTTAGCGACCGCTTGCAGACTCGCGGTGTCTTCGTCGGCGCCATTGCCAAGCCCGAATCCGATCAAGTGCACCATGATGCCCTGTTCGCGGAGCTCGCGTGCGGCCTGAGCAGGGTCCCCACCACAGCTTTCGATGCCATCGGTGACCAGAACCACCGCACGATCATCCTGCTGCGTGCCGAAATCCCGAGCCGCCTGATTCAGTGCATAAGCGATGGGTGTTTGCCCCAACGGCCGCAAGCCATCGATCGCTGCGCGGATCGGCTCCCGGTTTTCATCGCCGAACGGAACAAGCAGCCGCGAATCAGCACAATCGGCGCTGTCGCTCGGGCTCGTGCTTCCGTAAGCGCGAAGTGCCAGTTCCAGGTCCTCGGGGAACCAGTAGGACACGTCCTGCAGAATTTCCTTGGCGACCACCATCTTAGGCTGACCCTGCATACGTCCCCACATGCTCCGGGACGCGTCAACGACAATCTCAACCGCCCGGTCGTTGAGGGATATTACCGGGCGCCCTTCTTTCACGGCTGCTACCTCGAGGGCGGCACAGCTCGCATCCCGCACGTTTACCGTTACTAAAGACTCTTCTGTCTGCCCGTCCAGACTTGTTGCGAACGCGATAATTCGATTTTCGCCCACTACGAGCGGCACGTTCCCGGAAAAGGTCCCTCCTCTGAGTTTCGCATTGACAGGATCCGACCCATTCACACTCAGCGTGACGCTGTCGACGCCCGTCGTGCGAAGATCAAGGAATGCCTTGGGAAGGTCAGTCGGGTCCTTAACCTGCACAAAACTACCCCCCGTTGCCCACGCCACGGTGTCAAGAATGGACGTACCCTTGGTATCGGAACCGAGCAATAGTGTTTGCACGGTAGCGCCCTGATGGTGTGACTGGATCGCGGCGTCATAAGCTTTTCGCTCGTTCGACTTGCCGTCGGTAAAGAGCATGATCACGCGCGAAGAATCCGGGCGGCCGTTTTTCTCGAGTTCCCTGAGTGCCGTGAGAAGGCCGGCAGCAAGATTGGTACTGCCGGATCGTGGCAAATCTCGTAATGCCTCTACCGCCAGATGGCGCTCCGACGTCATGGCCTGAACAACTTCTCCCTTGCTATCGAAGCTGACTACACCAATCTTGATATCGCTTCTCGGTGAGAGGCTCCTTATCAGACCAATAGCCCCGGTAGACCTGAAATCGCTTGGGTCAGTGCTGCGGAGACTCTGCGACGTATCCATCACGAAAATCATGTCGAGGTAACGTACACCACCGATAGCCGAGGCAATACCCTCCACTTCGACGGTCGTGTTTCCCTCGGCCGCAGTAAAGTCAACGGACGGCGACTGGATTTCAATTTGCAACGCACCCTGCTCCGCCGCGTCCGACTCGGAAGCCACGGTGCCAAAAACCAGAACCGAGAGTAGAAAACATAGGGTATAACGCATGGGATCACCTGTTGATGAACGCGCGGTCCCCCTTAAGACCGGAGAGCTAACCCAGGCTGGATGTCAACCAGGCTCCCCGATGCCGAGATTTACCACACAGCTCGTCATTATGTTTACCCAGCATAGACCACCGCCACGAACAGAAACTTAGACGTAGCGCACATTTTGATCTATGCATATCACATCCATCACGCTGCGTGCTCCCTTCGTCCACCGCCCTGACCGTCCAGGGGCAGCCGCAATACGAAGGTCGTTCCCTCACCCGGTTCGGACTCAACGGAAATCGATCCATTGTGGCGCTCGGTAACTACCGCATGCGCAATAGAAAGCCCCTGCCCCGTGCCCTTACCAACTTCCTTGGTCGTAAAGAAAGGATCGAAAATCCTGTCACTGATCTCTCTGGTCATGCCACAGCCGTTATCGGAGATCACCATGACAGCGTGATCTCCGTCGATCGAGGTGTTGATGGTTATCTTGCCTTTCCTGCCGTCTTGATCTCCGACGACATCGCCAATCGCGTGAGCCGCATTGACTATGAGATTCAAAATCACCTGATTGATGGCCGACGGAATGCAAATGACGCTTGGCAAGTCCTGATCCAGACCCAGCTCCATATCGGCGACGTATTTCCATTCATTGCGGGCCACCGTGACGGTACTCGAAATTGCGTTATTGAGGTCGGCGGCCTCCATCTCATCACCGGGATGTGAAAAGGTCTTCATCGCTCGGACAATCTTTGATATCTGGTCAAGACCGTTTCGAGACTCCTTAATTGATGTCGGCACCTCGTCCAACAGGTAGTCGAGATCAGCATCCACGGCAAGCTTACGAAGTCGCTGCAGGTCAGTATCATCTTTGTCGGCTTTTTCGGCCAGGGTCAAGACGTCGCAATAACCGCGCAGTACCGGGGCCAGACTCTCAAACGCGTCCGCCAGAAAGCCGATGTTGTCGCTGACGTATTGACAGGGCGTGTTGATTTCATGAGCGACTCCCGCCGCCAACTGGCCGACGGCCTCCAGTTTTTGCGCCAGCCGAAGTTCCTCCTCAAGGCGGGTCCGACTTGTCACGTCCCGACAGACGCCGATGATCCGTGCAATTTCACCGTTCTCATCCAACAGCGGATAACAAGAGCTCTCAATATGTCGCAACTCGCCGTCCGGGTGAACTATCCGTATACATGAATCGTACTCGGTCTTCGACGCCTTGCTTTCTTCGGCTCGCCTAATTTCGGCTTCACGGTCGTCAGGGTGTATCACATCCGACCAGCAAATCGCGTTCATCTGTGCCAGATTTCTGCCGTAGATACGGTCCGACGCAGGGTTCTGATAAATGCACTGACCGCTGTCTGCGGACCAGATCCAGAGGCCGTGATCGATATGGGCGGCTAATTCAGCGAACTGTTGTTCGCTTTTTTTCAGGTCGAATAAGGACTGACAAAGTTCCTGATTGAGACGGTCTCGTTCGATTGCGTACCGAACTACGCGCTTGAGCATGACTTCGTTCAGTGTGTTCTTTTTGAGATAGTCCTGTGCTCCCCGCCGCACGGCGTCCAGAGAAACTTCTTCGTCTCCTTGACGGGTCAATAGAACGACGGTCGCGTGCTCCTTGACCAGCGCATCGAGAAATTCCATTCCATCAATATCGGGCAACCGATGGTCGAGCAAAACACAGTTCGGTGATTCCGCTCTGTACAGAGCCATTCCTTGTTCGCCGTTGGTGGCTTCCAACAACTCAAACTGTGTACCGATCAATCGTCGAACGAGTTGCCGATCGACATCGTTATTGTCGATAACCAGTACACGCTGCAGCCGCCGCGTTATCGTCGATGGTTCGCTTGCTTGGACCAGCATTGTCGTATGGAATTCCTGGCTCAGTGTCGTCAATACAAGAGCGAGACGCCTGTTTTCGGTTTCTTCGCCACCCTTCTATTACGGTTATCGGCGTATCCAGGAGATTCTGACCATCGAGTACACGAGACCGTGATGAGAGTCACACATATTCACCGACTTGCTCATAACGAAGAGTATGGGCTACTTGCCTAACGCAAATCTCAACGACCTGATCTGTTCTTCGGACTTTTGCAATATCTCGATCAAGTCTGTAGCGGCAAGGCCCATCTTGGCACACGCCGGCACGTGCTCAAGTTGCAATTCCACATCGTCACTGGCGGTGACGAAATCAAGTAGCAAGTTTGCGATGGTCAATATATCCGTGTAGTCGGCAATCCCGTCATGCTGTCTGTCTGTATCCCGGTAACCGCCAACGGCGGCAGAGACATGGTCGGCAAATCCCCAGTTATCAAGAATAGCGCTACCGATGACCGGGTCCCACTCCCTAACAATTTCCGACATGTATTCATCATGGGCGAAGAGTTCCGGATGATCTTCAGCTCGAACGAGAATATACATTTCCCCGATACCGTGCATTAGGCCGACCAACAAAGCTTCGTCGGGGCTGAGCTTTGTGTATTGTTTCGCCAACACATAACACAACGCAGCAGAGTGCGCGCACCGTTCCCAAAGGATACTGAGCTGATCTTTGACAGACTCGAGTTTACGAGCCGATTTCAGTTGCGTCAGCGCAAACGACATCGCAGTTGACCGAACCATACTTTGGCCAATGCGAATGACGGCCATATTCAGGTCGGTAATCGGATCGTTACTTGGCCGCAGTGCCGCTGAATTCGCAATACCCAACAACCGCGCAGCCAGCACCGGCTCCGCCCCAATAATCTGCACGAGCTTTTCGGGCGTGCAATCCTCGTCCTCCAATGCTTTTCTGACGCGTATGACGATATCGGGAAAAGACGGCAGGTCAATATCTCCAGCGGACAAGTCTGCCGCCAGGCGTTTCACGAATACGAATTTCTCATCGGACGTTGTCTTGGCGGTTTCCATGATTAGCTCGGTTGCAGACTAGTGAACAGGGTAACGGCAGGCTGGCGAGATACTTGAGCCACCCGTAAACTACGATGCCATGAGCCCTGAACCCATTGACTGCCGAAATCTGCCCGCCAGACAGGCAGGCCTCACTATCCTCGAGGCGTATAACGCGGCGGAGACCGGCAGTGAGTTTTCCGCATGCGTCGACTCTAAGGATGCCGGCCTGCGAGTGTGGCTCATCGAGGCTGGCGCCAGGCACCAGTTCCGCGAGGACGAAACAGGATCTTGGCGGCTAAGTATCCGGCGCGGCCTCTCGCCCGGGCAAGGTACGGTACCTGGGCTCCACCACGTTGCAGCGACGAGATCGTCCAACGTCTGGTCCTGCGAACGATCCCGGCGTCTCGCCCGTTTCGATGGGATCACGGGACATGTTGCCCAGGTCGCCGAGGTAGCAACAAAAGCCTCTCATCTGGCAGTCGACCGAGACGAAAATTGGGTATTCGTAGCAGACCCTGGTGACGATGCACTGCTAGCCATCGCCACTAGTGATTTGTCCGTGAAACACGTCTGGCCTGCTCCCGGTGGACCGCAGCTTCCGACCGTGACTGATGAGGGCATTATCTGTGTGACAGGTGCTGGAACGGGCACGATTACCATCGCTCGTCCACAAACCCACGGCTATCATGTGCAAACTGTCGAAGTAGGTACTTGTCCCCACGATCCGATGCTTAGCGCAGAGGGTAAGAACGTATTCGTACCCTGTGCTGGTGACGGGACGATCGTCAAACTTGACCTTGAGGATGGGACAATTCTCGGCCGCTATCCGGTCGGCGATGGACCGGCCCATCTTGCCATGCATCCGGACGGCAACAAACTCTACTCGGCAAATACATTTGACGGCACGCTAAGCTGCGTGTCGGTAGAGGGCGATTTATTAGCACAAGAGGCCAGTGGTCCATGGGCGCACCAGCCTGTGATTTCACCCGATGGGAATTTCGTCTACGTTGCGAACTTCTTTGACGACACCGTTTCGGTATTCGCCACGGAGGGGATGCAAAGAACCGCAACGTTTCAGACCGATGCGTATCCGCATGGCTTGTACGTGTCTCCGCACGGACGCTGGCTCATTGCTACGGGTTACTCTTCGGACTACCTCAGAATTTATGATACGACGACGGCCACGCAACGTACGGATCTTAGCTGATGAAGATTCACGGAATGGTTCGGGATAAATCAGACTGGATGGCCGCAAAGACCCGTCTGGTGTTTCCCGGGGTAACGCTGAGTGCCACTATCGCCCTCGCCGCCGCCTATCTTTCCGAACATTATGGCGGCCCGGCAATGCTGTTCGCACTGTTGCTGGGAATCGCGTTTAACTACCTGGCGGACAGTACGACGACCGGGCCAGGCATTCGCTTTAGCTCGAGAAATATTCTTCGTATCGGTGTCGCACTGCTCGGTGCCAGAATCACATGGGGTGAAGTGCAGAATCTCGGCATTGAAACAGCGGCGCTCGTGATTGGCGGCGTCATCATTACGTTGACGATAGGGACTCTCATCGCACGCATGCTGAAGCTGCCACGTGGCTTCGCGATACTGTCCGCCGGAGCAGTTGCAATTTGCGGGGCGTCTGCCGCACTCGCGATATCCTCCGTGCTTGCGAACAACGACGAAACAGAACGCCACACAATCACCACCGTGATTGGTGTGACGACACTGAGTACATTGGCAATGATGATTTACCCGTTGCTTGCCACGACATTTGCGTTTGACGACAAAGCCGCCGGCATTTTCATCGGCGCAACGATTCACGACGTCGCCCAGGTGGTTGGTGCTGGTTACACGATATCCACTGATGCGGGCGATACCGCCACTATTGTCAAGCTGCTGCGTGTGTCGTGCTTATTGCCGGCTGTCGTTGCGATTGGTTTCGCAACACGACGTGCAAGAAAGGCAAATGCCCAACCCGTGCCACTACTGCCACTGTTTCTGGTCGCATTCATGCTGTTAGTCGCGGCAAACAGCTTTGGCCTGGTCGGACCGGACTTGGCGGCCACTTTGAGTACCATCTCACGCTGGTGCCTGCTTTGCGCGGTGTCTGCGTTGGGCATCCGAACCTCAATAGGTTCGCTCGCTGTCGTTGGCCCACGACCGCTGATTGCGATGGTGCTACAGACCCTCCTGCTCGCTGCATTTGTTACCGTCACATTGTTAGTATTGTTATGATTAGTATTGTTATGAAGAGGGATGGGACAAGTCTTTTCGACTCAGCCATAGCATGGTTGACGGTAAACTACGGATCGTCCAACCCAGAAATTCAAAGACGAGCGAGGCGAACGGCCGCTGCCGTCATTTTGGGCCTCATCGGGATAACGCTCTCCATAGTTACATTGCTTGCAACGCACCAGGCGTCCATCGCCGCTGCTCCATCGTTGGCCATGATCGCGCTGTTATTTTGTGTTTTCGCGCAGCGAACGGGCGCGTCGATCGACATCATCACCAGTGCTGTCACCGTCATAGTCGCTACTTTGCTGTTTGGCATGTTGTTGGCCACCGGCGGCGCGTCACTCGGCTTTCTGATAGCGACCCCCGTAGTGCCGGCGTTGGCCGCACTCACAGGTAGTCGCCGATCTGTGTTGCTCTGGTCAACAATGACTGCTCTCGTCATTTCGGTGGTCGCGGCGCTCACCTGGCTGGACTTTTCTTTTCCCATTCAACCGGACCCGGACAAGGTATCGATCGCGAAGTTTTCGATCGCTATTGTTGTCATCGGAATGATTTTCGGTGTCGGCCGAATACTTCAAAGCGACCAGCAACGTACTGAAAAAGCGCTGATTGAAAGCGAAAAACTATTCAAGCAGGCGGCCCATATTGCAGCCTTGGGGCATTACTTATGGGACGAGGTGGAAGACCGCTGCCTTTTCGCCTCGGAGGAGTACGCGCGAATATTGGGCATTTCAACGGATGAAGTCCTGAATCATTACAACGACTCGAAACGCGATTTGGAGCTAGTTCATCCGGACGACCGTGCGGGAGTTCTGGCAGCATATTCGAGTTTTGCAGAACCACGTACGGGCCATGACATCCAGTACCGAATCATAAGACCGGACGGTGAGGAGCGTTTTGTTCGTGAGATCGAGGATCCGTTCATTGATCGTCATGGCCACTTCATTCGAGCGGTTGGAATACTGCAGGACGTAACAAGTCAACATAAAGCGCAGCAGGCAATCGAAGAAAGTGAGGCGCTATTGCGGCAAGCCGTCCACACGGCGAAGCTGGGCCATTGGAGCCATGACGATGACACCGATGAATTTCTGAGCGTCTCACCGGAATACGCACGTATTTTTGGTTATACCGCAGAAGAGTTTCTGCATCGGTTCCCAACATCGAAGGACTATGTAGAATTGGTGCACCCTCAGGATCGGGGCAAAGTCGCCAGGGCGTACGAAGAGCGTGATGGCGGAGAACTGGAATATCGCATCATCCGCGCAGACGGGAGCATTCGTACGGTCGTTGAGTTAGAGAAGCTAATACCTGATGCGCCGGGGAAGCACATCCGGTATCAGGGTACGTTGCAGGACATCACCGAGCTACGCCATGTCCAGGAGCGAGCCCGTGAACTGCAGGACGTGCAGCAGGAATTGGCTAAGAATCTGGCTGACGCCCGCCAGGCAGCACAACTGGTGAATCTGGGCACCTATACCTGGGACCGGATTGAGGGCAGATTGGTCACTTGTTCCGAAGAGTATGCACGCATTCACGAAATGTCTGTCGACGAAGTCATTAAGACATTCAATACGGTCGAAGCCGACTACCGTTATATTCACCCCGACGACCGGGAGCGAATAGCCGCTCTTGAAGCTGCGGCGATACGCGACAATTCGGGATACAGCGCAAGTTACCGGATGCTGTTACCGAGCGGTCGTATTTGCCACCTGCGCGAAGTCTGTGAGGTTGAAGTCGATGGCAAGGGGGATGGGATTCGCACATCAGGATCCATTCAGGATGTATCCGAGCAGGTTGAACTAGAAGAGCTATTGCATCAGTCGCGGAAGATGGAGGCGGTAGGCCAGCTAACCAGTGGCATAGCCCATGATTTCAACAATATTCTTGCGATTGTAATGGGCAATCTCGAACTTGCGCTGGAACGCATGGATGCGGATAGCGATGACCGGGAATTTCTCCTGGAGGCGATGCGAGGAACGCAACAAGGTGCCGATCTCAACAAGCAATTATTGACTTTTTCACGGCAACAGGTCCTGGCTGAGAAAGTATTGCACGTCAATGAGATCATCCGCAGCATGTCGAGCCTATTGGTCCGAACATTAGGTGAGGAAATCGAAATCGAGACGATTTACGGCAGCGAAATCGGTCTTTGCAAACTTGACCCAGCATTGCTGGAGAGTGCGATTCTTAATCTTGCGATCAATGCGCGTGACGCGATGATCGGGGGCGGAAAACTCAGCATCGAGACAAGCGTGAGCCCCCTCAATGAATTCACAGCCGGCGTGGGCGCCGCTGACGACATGATCCGAATTTCCATCAGTGACAGTGGCACAGGAATGTCCGCTAAAGTAAAAGAACGCGCACTCGAACCTTTTTTCACGACCAAGTCAGTCGGTGCTGGTAGCGGTCTGGGCCTTAGCATGGTTTACAGCTTCGTGGCTCATACGGGTGGTCATATCGGAATTGACACAGCACCGGGGAAAGGAACAACTGTCCACATGTTGCTTCCGCTTGCTGACCGACGAGATAAGACGTACGACGCCACAAGCGTCGACGAGATGCCGATGGCGCTTGATGGTGAAGTGGTACTTGTGGTCGAAGATCAATCAGCGGTTCGCAATGTCGTCGTTCGTCAGCTTGGCAAACTCGGCTATAACGTGTTGCAAGCGGAAAATGGAAATGTGGCGCTCAAGATATTGGAAAACCAGAATTCAATCGACCTGATCCTTAGTGACATGGTGATGCCGGGCGGAATGGGAGGTGAGGAGCTAGTATCTAAAGCGAAGGCCATTCAGCCCGATATCAAAGTCCTGCTTATGTCCGGGAATCCCGCCCGATCGAATCGCGGCGACGAAATTCAGGCTCCATTGCTGCAAAAGCCGTTTCGACAAGCGGACCTGGCGCGGGCCGTCCGAGATCAGCTGGACAAACGATAGTAAAATACCCGCTCGACGCGACCGCAATCTCAAATCCGATCTACCCAGTCACAGGCTAAGGTTTAGCCAACTGCCGCCGATACTATAAGCAAGGCACTTCGCGTATTGCTTTGCTCGAGGGTGATGTCGGTTATGGGATTCTCGATATCTGGAACACCATCGAGCATTTGACCAGTCGATTAGGGATTCAAATGTCTTTGGGAAAGAAAATCGTCGTCCTGTTTTTTGTGCTCGGAATAAGCTTTTCCTTTGGCAGCTTCGCCGCGTTACGAACGGCTGTCTATCCAGCTTTCGAGGACTTCGAGCGCAAGTCTGCCGAGGAGACAATGGAAAGGGTAATGCAGGCGCTGGATGATGATTTTCGGGCGCTTGAGATAATGAACAAAGAGTATTCGATCTGGGATCAAACCTACGCTTATGTCCTGGGACAAAGGCCTGGTTACCCGGAGGAAAATCTCGACCCGGCAGGTTGGCATGCCCTAAGCATAAACTTGATGCTGATAATCGACGCCCAGGGAAAGCTGAAATATGGCAGTGTTGCTGACCCAAGCACAGGTAACACGATGCTTTTGCAAGTGGAGCTGGAGCGGCC
The DNA here is from genome assembly GCA_021773055.1 of Woeseiaceae bacterium. Lineage (GTDB taxonomy): Bacteria > Pseudomonadota > Gammaproteobacteria > Steroidobacterales > Woeseiaceae > UBA1847. The sequence continues at coordinate 9,446 of JAJFKV010000011.1, read as the reverse complement.
GCTGGTGCAAGGTGGTCCACTTAGTACACACGAAAACCTTTCGGACGGCGTAACCGGCTTTCTACGTACCCGATCCGGGATAATGCAAGTCGCCTCATATCCGATATTGACCAGCAATGCGACTGGGCCGATCGGCGGCAGTGTCGTCGTCGGACAGTTCCTCACCGATGAACGAATCGCCGGGCTGAGCAAGCGGACGTCATCGAACGTTTCGTTGCACTTTGCGAGCAACGCCGAATCAATAGCCATAACACAGGCGTCGTTGGAAACCAGCCAATCGTCGCGGTTGGAATATACCGACGATTCTCTGCTCGGATATCAGCCCTTGACGGACGTCTTCGGCGATCCGGTTGCCGTGCTAATGGTGGATATTCCAAGGCGAGTAACGGCAATTGGCTTGAGCACTATAAGCACGGCTACGACGTTTCTTGCCTCCGCCAGTGCGATCTTCGTCATAAGCGCCTGGTTGTTCATGCAGCGACTGATTGTCGCGCCACTCAAGACACTGACCTCTCGAATTATGCACATTCGGCACACTGGCGACCTTCGCTTTGAAGCCGCGACTCCTCGATCAGATGAGATCGGTACGCTCGCCGAAGAATTCGGTGTGATGACCTCAAAACTGGCGCAAGCGCAAGAGGAATTACAGGACGCTCGTGACGATGCGCTGGAGATGTCCAGGACCAAGAGCGAGTTCCTCGCGCGCATGAGTCACGAAATCAGAACGCCAATGAATGGCGTCCTCGGAATGACAGAATTGCTGCGCGATACCGCTTTGGACAGCAAGCAACATCGATTCGCCGAGACCATTTACAAGTCGGCAGAGTCATTGCTTGAAATCATTAACGACATTTTGGACTTCTCGAAAATTGAAGCGGGCAAACTTCAGCTCGAATCGATTGATGTCGACCTTCGCATTCTGCTTGAGGACATCGTTAACAGCATGGCAGATCAGGCACAGAGCAAAGGCCTTGAGTTAACAAGCGTTGTGCCTCCCAAATTCCACTGCGGTGTACAGACGGATCCCGTTCGGCTGCGCCAGGTAATTACAAACCTCATAAGTAATGCGATCAAATTCACCGAGCAAGGTGAAGTTGTCGTCCGTTTGACGACAGCCGAAATTGACGCTGAACATCTGAGCGTACTATTTGAGGTGGTCGACACTGGTGTTGGCGTAGCGCATGACAAACAAGAACTTATATTCGATTTGTTCACTCAGGAAGATGGTACGACGACTCGGCTGTACGGTGGCACTGGTCTGGGCTTGTCAATAAGCAAACAAATTGTCGACCTGATGGGCGGCGAATTGAAAGTCGAAAGTACCCCCGGCGAAGGTTCTACATTCTCTTTTGCACTCACTCTGAAAACGGGTGTCGAAACGGGCCTGGCCTCGACAGGAATTTTGCAATGCGTTGCGGGCAAACATGTTCTTGTCGTCGATGACAATGCGACTAACAGGGAAATTCTCGAGCATCAACTGACGAGCTGGCGCGCTCGAGCGAATTGCGTGGCATCGGCGGAGCAGGCGCTTGAGGCCCTGACTTCCGCTGCCAGCGGCGGTCGACCCTACGATTTGGCTATTTTGGATATGAACATGCCGGTTACAGATGGACTCGGCTGCGCCCGAGCCATCCGGCGCGATCCGGGCCTGTTGAGTTTGAAGTTGGTCATCCTGAGCTCCGTAGCGATGCCCGCAACGGACGAAATGTTGCAGCGTCTGGATATTTCCGGGCAGTTGAGCAAGCCAATTCGACAAGCCGAACTGTACGGCTCTTTGATGTCTGTTCTCGGCGGAAATCGGGTGATCCAGGGATTCTCGACAACAGAAGCACAGCAAGTCAGAGCGCTAACGGGGCGCGTACTGCTCGCTGAGGACAACCCCGTAAATCAGGCGGTTGCTATCGCTATGCTGGAGGCATTGAATCTGACGGTAGACGTCGCGTCGAATGGACGGGAGGCGGTAGAGAAATCCACGTCCGAGAACTTCGATGTGATTCTAATGGACTGCCAGATGCCCTTTATGGATGGATTCGAGGCGACGGAAACCATCCGGCGCACTGAGTCCGAGCAAAAACGCATGCCGGTACCCATTATTGCGGTAACAGCCAACGCACTTAAGGGAGATCGGGAAACCTGCCTCGCCGCAGGCATGGACGAATACCTTGCGAAACCCTACACCAGCGAGCAGCTTCGCTCCGTACTTACCCTGCTCTTGCCGCGCGACAGTTTTGCCGCGTCGACCCAATCCAGTGTCGATACACAGTCGTCCAATTCACCAATTGACAGAAATACCCTCGATGTTCTATCAACTTTGCAACGCCCAGGTGCACCCAGTCTCCTGCGGAAAGTCATCGATATATATCTCAAAAGCTCTCAGGAATTGAAGGACAAGCTCGTTACCGCAATCGATACGGCGAATGCCAGTTTGCTGCGGGAGAGCGCCCACGCCCTAAAATCCAGCAGCGCAAATGTGGGAGCTACAAAGTTGGCGAGTCTTTGCAAGCGACTCGAGAACTTGGGACGAAGTGACGATCTGTCCGAGGCAACAACAATCCAGAAACGAATGGAAAAGGAATACGCGCGTGTAGTCGCGGCGTTGGAACTGGAAATGAGCTCGGAGACTACATGAGCAACGACGTAGCAATGCAGGGAAATCCGTTGGTGCTGATAGCCGACGACGACCCGACCACTCGCCTGATCATGCGCGAAACGCTGGAACAGGCGGGCTTCGATGTGATTGAAGCGTGCGACGGCAAGGCAGCGATTGAGTACTTCGAGAGTACCGCTCCGAATCTGGTGCTACTCGATGTGGATATGCCTTTTCTGGATGGTTTCACCGTTTGTCAAAAGATTCGCGAGTCGGAAACCGGGCGAAAGACACCGGTCTGCATAGTGACGGGGCTGGACGATGACCAGTCCATTCAGCATGCTTTCGACGTCGGTGCAACCGATTTCGTCAGCAAGCCAATTGCCTGGCCGATACTCAGTCACCGCGTTCGCTACATGCTGCGTGCCAGCGACACGCTCAACGAAATAAACGGCCTGATCTCCGCGTTGCCGGACACCATTTACGTCCTCGATAAAGATGGCCAGTCATATGACAACTCAGACGACAGCGGCGACACACGCACCAGTGCACTGCCGACGATCGATGAATCATTTGAGGACATCTTCCCAAGCAATGAGAACGATCAGCTCCTGGAGTACATCAGGCGCGCGCTTGCGACATCAGAGCCACAAGTTCTCGAACATACGGATGCCGCGGGAACGACTCATCTTGAAACACGGCTTATTGCACGCGATGAGCAATCAGTTCTCGCGATCGTTAGAGACGTAACGGAACGCAAGAACACCGAATCTCAGATCTACGATCTTGCTTTTTTCGACAAGCTAACCGGTCTTCCCAATCGACAGCGTTTTGCGATGGTCGTCGATAGCATTATTCAGGCAGCACACCGGAATCAGGGTCAATTCGCTATCTTGTTCATCGACCTCGACCGATTCAAACGTATCAACGATACGCTGGGTCACTCCATCGGTGACGACCTTCTCAAGTCGGTCGCCATGCGACTGGAGGAGTGCACCCGATCATCGGACCATTTACTGCACGTCGACGATGGAAACTTCGAGGGTGCCCGGCTCGCTCGTCTTGGAGGCGACGAATTCGTTGTAATTCTCCCGGACGTTGACTGTGAGGACTCCGTTTCGGCGGTCGCATCGCGAATAATTTCTTCGCTAAGCCAGCCGTTTAGCTGTGAGGGATACCAATTTGTGGTGACGCCGAGCATTGGTATCGCGATTTATCCACAAGATGGCGATACGCATGACGAACTCCTGATGAATGCCGACTCTGCGATGTACAGAGCCAAGGCCGCCGGCCGCAATAACTACCAGTTCTATTCCGGTACGATGAAGATTCGCTCGTTGTTTCGCCTGGACATGGAGAACGAACTTCGCCATGCGATCGAAGAGGAGCATTTTCAGCTCTACTATCAACCGAAAGTCGACCTGAAGACGTGGGAAATCGTTGGCGTGGAAGCCCTGCTCCGCTGGAATCACGCGGAACGTGGCTGGATATCGCCTGCTGATTTTGTCCCGGTAGCGGAGGAATCAGGACTGATACTGTCTCTGGGTACGTGGGTTCTGAACAACGCCTGTCAGCAGCTACGCCTGTGGCAGGATTCAGATCTCGGCCCGCTCAGCATATCGGTTAACGTCTCCCCGCAACAGATGTACTCCGGCGACCTCGGCGCAGCCGTTACGAACGCATTGAAGACGTCGGGCGCCCGCGCCGACAAGCTCGAACTGGAAATAACTGAAGGTCTGTTGATGCGAGATGTCGACGCAACCATTGTAACACTGAAGTACCTGAAGAAACTTGGCCTTAGCTTGTCCATCGACGACTTCGGTACCGGCTATTCATCGCTGAGCTACCTGAAACGCTTTCCGATTGACGTGCTAAAAATTGACCGCTCTTTTGTGCAAGACCTGCATCGTGACAGCGACGACGCTGCCATCTGTGCTGCGATCCTGGCAATGGCTCGCCAACTCGACCTCAAGGTTGTTGCTGAGGGAGTTGAGCTGGAAGAGCAGCTTACGTTCTTGCAACAGCACAGGTGCGACCAAATCCAGGGCTATTTGTTCAGCAAGCCACTAACTATCCCCGATTTCGAATCGTTCGCCCGCGACCACCGGGTTTCCAGGAATCAAGATGAGCGCGGAATTGTCCAATTCTCAGGCAAAGGCCCCTGATCCATGATGATCTCGCGGTGGCAACTCCACGTCACGGTAATCGCCTCGGGAGTGCCTATGCCCGCTCCGCGCGGATCGCCCGCCGGCCCAAACCAATGGTTCTGTGGTGCTCCCGTTGTTCGAGCACGCATGCCGCAGTAGGTCGTACCATTCACAGTTGCCGCAAGAACCGCCTGTTGGAAGCCGACATCCGCACTCACTACGGCGGCGGTCAAATGGTGAGAAATTCGCTCCAGAATAGCCAATACCGCATTCAGATCATCATCACCGTATTCGACGACGATCTGGAATGGGCCAAATAGTTCTGTGGTAACCAGCTCGAAATGTTCGCCAGCTACAGCGCTCAACGGTACTCGCACCGCCGTGGCATCCAGAGTTCCGTAGCAATCAGGCACGGAATGCCCGCTAAGATGATTTCCACCAAATAACAGCTGAGCACCATCGATGGCCGTCACCGCCGCGATGTGCGAATCGATTTGAGCATCTGTCCAACTCAGAATAGGCCCAAGCGTCAAATCGTCGAGTTTGCGTCGGGAAGCCAGCGATTCGATTTTGGGCAACAAATCTGATGTCCAGTTTTTGTGAACAAACATGATGCTCTGCGCCGAACATTTCTGTCCGGTTGCGTTATACGCATCCTGTTCACATTGCCAGGCAACATAGTCCAGCCATTTGGCATCGTAGTCCGGACCGATTACCTTCCAGTCAAAGCCGGCATCTTCAAGTCGAACAGCACCGTTCATCAGGCTTGAAATACGCTCGGCAACTCCGCTGGAACCGGTGAACTGCACCAACCGAACTTTATCCCGACCCGCTTCCAGTAGCTTGCCCATTTCCGAGCCACGGCAGTGGATGAGGTCGATATCCTCAGCCGGCAGGCCGGCGTAAATCAACAGACGCACAAATTGCTCAAACACCACGCTGACTTTGGAGTCAATCTTGACCAACGGTCGGTTGCCCATGAATAAGGCCCCCATCACCTGCAGTGTAGGTATCTCCAACGGAAAATTGAATGGCGCGATGACAACCACCGGTCCAAACGGCCAGCGATAGCCGCGCGACTCCTGGCCCGGGTGATCGCCAGGGTTGGAAAATCCGCGGCCCAGAAAACGTACGCCATCACCCGCAAAGTTTTCAATGAACACTCGCGTGACATGGTACTCACCAGCGCACTGTGCCCAGCTCTTGGGCATAACGCGCTGTAGTAGTTTGGAGAAATAGTCTGCAATCTCAGGTGTTGCCATGAGAGCAGCGGCTCTGGCACACACCTGACCCAACATGACGTACCGATCCGGATGCTTGTGCGGATTGTGCAGCCCGGACTTAGGACATCTCGCAAGACCGGCGATAAAGGACTCGTGTTTGTCGGTATCGGGAACTTGCAGAAACAACTCACCGTTCATCGGATCGACGATGTCATCGCGATGATTGGACGCATCACGCCATTCCCCTGCCAGCAGATTCTGCACGACACCTGGGTTATTGGCAGTCATACCATCAAACGGATCGACAGTTGCGAAACTGGGTACTTGCGGCATCATTACTCCTGGCTACGGAACACTATTTGTTCACTCGCATAGGGTTGTTCTCATGCGTGGTCCAATTGGCTTTTTCACTACTGATTTTCTTGCCAGTGCGCGGGTCGATACTACCGCTGCTCATCGGCTGCATCGTGATGCAGTCAACCACCGGACAAACGCTGACGCAGAGATTGCAGCCAACGCACTCTTCGTCAATAACTTCGAAGTGACGCTCGCCATCCAACGTATTGGTTATGGCCTGATGCGATACGTCCTCACAAACTATATGGCAGCGACCGCAGGATATGCATAGATCCTGATCAATGTGTGCCTTGTCAACGTGATTGAGATTGAGGTGCTGCCAGTCGGTGACGGTGGGCACTGCTTTACCAACCAGCTCGCTCACACAAGTCATACCCTTCTCATCGAGGAAATTACTGAGTCCATCAGTCAGGTCATCGATAATCTTGAAGCCGTAAACCATCGCGGCCGTACACACCTGCACATTCTGTGCGCCCAATGCCAGGTGATCGACCGCATCGCGCCAGTCCGTGATCCCGCCAATGCCCGATATCGGAATACCGGCTGTGTCCTCTGTACGAGAAATCTCTGCAATCATATGCAAGGCGATCGGCTTCACGCCTTCTCCACAATAACCGCCGTGAGAGCCCATGCCGTCAGTGTTTGGATACATCGATAAAGTGTCGTAGTCGACCCGCATGATCGAGTTGACCGTATTGATCAAGGACACCGCATCCGCGTTGGCTGCGATCGCCGCTCGCGCTGGCAATAATATGTTGGTCACGTTGGGGGTGAGCTTGACTATCACCGGAATACTGGCGTATTTCTTACACCACTCTGCCATGCGCTGCAGATACTCGGGCACCTGACCGACTGCTGCACCCATGCCGCGCTCGGACATGCCGTGTGGACAACCAAAATTCAACTCGAAGGCATCGGCGCCCGTATCTTCAATCATCGGCACATGTTCGGCCCAGACTTTTTCCTCCATAGGCAGCATGATCGAAGCGACTAGAGCACGATCGGGCCAGTCCTTTTTGATCTGTCGCATCTCGTCCAGATTGACCTTGAGGGAACGATCGGTAATCAGCTCAATATTATTGAAACCAACAACGCGGCGATCATTGCTGTGGCGGACTCCGTAGCGAGGGCCGTTTACGTTAACGACAGCCGGGTCCTGCCCCAATGTTTTCCATACAGCCCCTCCCCAGCCCGCTTCGAAGGCACGGTTGACGTTATAGCCCTTGTCCGTTGGCGGCGCTGACGCCAGCCAGAATGGATTAGGTGATTTTATGCCGAGAAATTCGCTGCTCAGATCTGCCATTTGCTACTCCAGAGAGCTGTCTGTTATTGCCTTAGAAACCGATCCATATCCATGCCGGCCAGTTTGCCGTCCTGCACCGCCGAAACCGTTAGATCTTCACCATCGGATATACAGTCGCCACCGGCCCAAACGTCGGATAACGATGTTTTGCGATTTTCGTCAACGCTGATGCGCCCGCCTTCAATATCGAGAATATCCGCGGTATCACCTAACTCGTCCCACAGGACTTTTTGGCCAATCGCCTTGAACACGACATCCGACTCCAACATGCAAGTTTCACCGGATCCGGTCAGCTTGCCACTGTCGTCCATTTTCGTGTACTCAAATTCAACACCGTTTACACGATTGCCATCCAACAGCAATTGCTTCGGGGCGAGCCAGTGGCCGATCTTCACACCACTGGTTTGGGCAAAGTGCTGCTCGTGTGCACTGGCGCCCATGTGTTCCTGACCACGGCGATAGGCGATCGTGACTTCCTCCGCGCCAAGCCGTTTGCTTTGTACTGCAATGTCTATCGCCGTCATACCACCACCGATCACAAGCACTTTTCGACCCACTGGTAGCGCCGACATTTTATCGGCCTGACGGAGTTCTGCGATGTAGTCAACAGCATCGGCAACGCCGTCGATCTGGTCGTTATCCATCCCCAATTCGTTCACACCACCCATGCCGAAGCCGAGGAAGACGGCATCGTAATCACGACGTAAATCTTGTAGCGAAAAATCAGCGCCCAACGACACCCCGTTACGAACCTCAATACCACCAATACTCAAGATGTATTCAACTTCTGTTTCTGCGAAGTTATTGGTCGCCTTGTACGCTGCGATACCGTATTCGTTCAGGCCACCCAGTTTCTCAGCCGCATTCAGCAACGTCACCTGATGCCCCAAAGTCGAAAGACGGTGCGCGCAGGAAAGTGCCGCAGGCCCGCCGCCGACGATTGCGACGCTCTTACCGGTGTCTGCCTGCCGCTCAAACAATTGCAGCTTGCTTTCGTACACACCGTCGGTTGCATAGCGTTGCAGCAAACCAATCCTGACTGGTTGCTCTTCGAGTGTATTGCGTACGCAGGCCTCTTCACACAATACTTCGGTGGGACAAACACGGGCACACATGCCACCCATAATGTTCTCACGCAATATTGTAGTAGCCGAACCGACGATATTCTCGCTGCGTATGCCCTGAATGAAACCCGGAATATCGATTCCTGTGGGACAAGCGATAGTGCAAGGTGCATCGAAACAGAAATAACAGCGATCGGCTTCGACCAACGCCTCAGCACGGACCAGAGGTGGATGCATATCACTGAAATTGGCTTCTATATCAAGGTCACTCAATCTCTTTGCTGCAATGTCAGCTTGAGGTTTGTCGGTCATGCTGCGACTCCGTTGTTTTATATCGCTCAGCTCGTGCAAATTTTCCCGTTGCATCTCGATCGACATTACTTTTTGTTGACTTCATAGTCAAAATTCGTCATCGAAGTGACAAGAGAAACTCGTTTCTGTCAGTATTCACGAGTGCCTGAGCCCTTCAAGAATTTCTTCAACAAACAAGTTATCGCCACTATGGGCATGGAACTTGAGAAGGCCTGGCCTGATTTCAAACGCGATGACTTCGTAGCAGCAGCGGTCGCAAATCTTGAGCACCTGGAATTGAAGGCACGCTCCAACCAGATATGTGATGCGCTGGCGACATACCTGCCCGGGGACTTCGAAAAAGCAGCTGAGGTAATGCTTGCGAGCCTTGCTCCTCTAGATGCGGTCGGTGAAAAGCACAACGTGGGAATCAGCGGCTGGGCGATTATGCCAATGACTCACTATGTCGGTCTT
>JAJFKV010000002.1 GCA_021773055.1 Woeseiaceae bacterium | reverse complement strand
TGCGTATTTTTCTGTGAGATCTCCGATTATCGCGGTGTAATACACACCCTCATCGCTTTCAATCTTGTCGATCAGTAAGCTGACTGGGAATTCAGTGTCGTCCTTACGGCGTGCAAACAGCCCGTGGTCGCGCCCTTTTTTTCCGATGACGTTCGCCTTCCCGGTCTCTTTGTAGTTGCGCATACTCTGATCATGTGCATCCCGTTGCTGCTCTGGTACTAGCTGGCTGACTTTCATGCCATTCATCTCGGCCATCGGAAAGCCAAACATCTGTTCGGCCTTTTCGTTGACGAACTCAATCACGCCGTTTTCGTTGCTGATCAAGAAAGCGTCATTCATGAGGCCGATCGCGGCAACGAATCGAGCCTGCATGTTCTCTTTGGCACAAACCTCCTCTCGCAGGCCTTGTGTTCTGCGGACAACCTCGGCCTCCAGCGTTTCCCTAAGCTCTTCCAGCTTCATAATCTGTTTCGTTCGTGACGCGATAACACCTTGAACAAGCCGCCCGACGAGCAAAACGCTACCTGCCATGAGAACTACGAGCACGCCGACGAACCAAAAGCTACCGACCATCATCGCGCCGTCGGGCGAGCTCCCGGTAACCCTTTGCAATAACTCATGGATATGCACGAGGACCAGCACACCGCAAACAAAAGACATCAGAATCGTCAGCGGTATCGCGTGCCTGGCCCATCCGCGCCGGATACCAGGTTTTCCTTGATTTTGCTTATCGTCCTGCTTCATTCGAGTGATCCTTTTCCCGTCGTACGTGGAATGAGGAGTAACCCGTTGCACTCAACACGCCCTGGCGAACAGCAGCCTATGCGCACCCAATTCACATTGCGATTCGTTACTGAAGATATCGTCAGTTACGCAAGTAACTTTAGCTGTAACTAAAGAATCTGCGACGAACGCCGTTAAACAGAGTAATCAGCCATTGGCCGTTGTATGAACAGCACCTCAACTAACACGATATCGACGCATCGACCCGAACGAAGATCGTTTCGCGGTTCCGTTTTCCGTGTCCTGGAAACCGCACACGGCGACATCGAACTCAGCAAAATCGTGGATATCTTCATTGTTGTGCTGATTTGCGCCAGCGTTGTCGCGGTTATACTCGAATCGGTCGAATCACTCGAGACAAAATACTTCGCGTTCTTCTACTGGTTCGAAGTATTTACGATCTCTGTTTTCTCGATAGAATATGTTTGTCGTATTTGGAGTAGCGTCGAGGCGTCTGGAGCAAGAGGCAGCGCCGTCGCGGCCCGCTTACGATTTATCTTTTCGTTTCACGCCATTGTTGATCTACTCGCGATCCTGCCTTTCTATTTGTTGACATTCGGCCTCCTCAACGGCTTCGACATGCGTTTTCTGCGCGCCGTGCGGCTGCTGCGTGTGCTAAAACTTGCCCGCTATTCCAGCGCGCTAAACATGCTGTTCACCACAATCGGTGAAAACAGTCGATCACTGGCTGCATCGTTCTTCATTTTGCTGACGATCATGTTGTTAGCCGCGTCCGGGATTTACTATTTTGAGAGAGACGCACAACCAGTCGATTTCGGCAGCATTCCGGCCGCAATGTGGTGGTCCTTCGCCACGCTGACAACGGTTGGATACGGTGACGTTACGCCGATAACGGTTGGCGGCAAGATCTTCGGTGCGCTCATCACCGTGGTCGGAGTGGGAATGGTCGCCCTGCCGACAGGCATACTTGCTTCAGGTTTTGCTCAACAGCTAAACCATCGCTCCGAGCAATACGAGAACAAGGCGACGGAAGCCCTTGACGACGGCGTGCTAAGCAACAATGAGAAGCACGACCTGGAAGACCTTCGAGTGGAACTTGTGTTGGGTAAGCACACAGCCAGCCAGATACTCGATACCAAAATGGTACAAAGTGCGCTGCAGACCAAACCAGGGCGCTATTGCTCACATTGTGGATCGAGGGTTTCTGCGTCCGCTAATTCGCGATAGCGTAACGACGAATCTTTTCAACCAACGTTGTTCGACCCATGCCAAGACTGTTGGCAGCCTTCTGCACCACACCTTCATTTTCGCGCAACGCCGTCTCAATTGCGCCCTGCTCAACGGTTGACAGGTACTTCTTTAAATCCAGGCCACCATCGGGTAAATCCGCCACCAGCACTGGCGCCGCCGATTCAAGAACTTCTGTATCACGTTGTGGTTTCAGCGGCCATGGCAAGTCGGACTCATCGATCAGTCCATTGGGGTGAACAACCGCGAGTCGCTCGATCAGATTTGCCAGTTCACGCACATTCCCCGGCCAGGAGTAGCCGCATAGAAAATCCATCGCAGCATCGGTAAACAAGATACCAACACCGTTGCTTCGCCGTACTCGATCGATCAATTCATCGACCAGTGGTGCGATGTCAGCCGGTCGCTCACGCAGGGGCTGAATTTCTATGGGGAATACGCTGAGACGGTAGTAAAGATCCTCGCGAAACGAGCCTTCTTCGATACGTTGCGGCAGGTCTCTGTGTGTCGCTGCGATCAATCTGACGTCAATTGGAATACTCTTGCTGCCACCGAGTCGCTCGATAACACGCTCCTGCAAGACTCGCAGCAACTTGACCTGCATGGTCTGTGGCATATCACCGATTTCATCAAGAAACAGCGTGCCACCATTCGCCAGTTCGAAACGACCTGCTCGTGCAGAAGCGGCGCCTGTGAAAGCACCCCGCTCATGACCAAACAGCTCGCTCTCCAGCAAGTTCTCAGGAATCGCGCCGCAATTAACCGCTACGAACTCGCCGCCTCGCCCGGACTGCTCGTGAATTCGCCGTGCGATGACCTCTTTGCCGGTTCCCGACTCACCTGTGATTAAAACCGTCGCTTGCGACGGCGCTACGCGGTCAATTAGCGAGCGGATCAGCAATGACTCGGGGCTATCGCCAACCATGCGACAGGCGTTTGATTTGCCCTCGGACTCATTCCGGTGCTGGCCGGTTGAAGCCCAGATTTCGTCGAGCACGTGCCCAAGTTCATCAAAACGCACCGGATAATGCAGTTCGTGGAATCTCGCCCAACGGAAATGTTCAGCATGCAACATAGTGCTACCCGCTGACCTCGTCTGCCGACACCATGACAATCGGCGTATTGGGATCGACGTCACCCACATCCTTGATAACCTGATCGATGACGTCCTGCTCAAGATCATCGCCAAGGAAAATAGCTGCCAGGCGGCAGTCGCCCAGCCGCTTACGCCAGTTATTGGGGCCCGATACACGAACGCGAGGCGCATCCATGAACTCGATTAATTCCTTGAGGTTTTGACTGCGGGCTTCACTGCCCTCTATGACCATGATGAGGCGCTCACCGATCATGGCTAAGCTCACAGGACCGAAGTGTTCGGAAATAACTGACCAGCCAACAATTACTGGGTCGCTGTCGCTGCCGAATTCCGTGACATAGCTTCATATTTGTTCGATTTTTCCCATATTACGCTGTGGTAACACTAAAATCGTTCAATTTGTCGCAGGTGATCCCGTTGCACCCATATCCAACCAGGAAATACGCCCCTGATGCCGTAACTGCTTGATTTTCGAAATTATTGGTCGATATTAGCGTTTTATTCGTTTTCTTGCAAACTACTGGTTTGTGTTTTTTTATCAGTATTTACCGATACTTATAATTCCGCATCTCAAGCCGCTGTCGAATTACGGAATGCCAGTCCATTCGCGGGCTCGAGGCTGCTAAAGCTTTTCCTAGACGCGCCGATATCACAGATAGCGCTCATATTTGTTAACAGACCCACCGTTTCGGTGGCATCACCCAGGTGGGAACCCTGATAATGAGTTTTGTACGAAATCTATTTAGTAACGACGAGCAAGGAACCGCAGTTCCACGAACGAGTGAAATGCAAAGCGAAGCGATTGCCGATGGTGCGTTGGACACGTTGGGTTGCGTTATTCGAACAATGGGAATTGAGTCATTCCCGCTGGAAGACGAAAGCGATTCGTCCACTTTCGCGGAACAATGTAACGAGTTTGCGGGCCACATCGAGAATTGCGGACCTGTACCTTCAGCAGGTCTTCCGGCATCAATTGACGGTACCCGTGCTTGGGCACAAGTCAGACGCTTTTTTATCGACCGCAGGCAGAATGAGAAAGAATTCGTTACACACCGGGTGAATGACTACCGAGCCTGCGTCGAGGACCTGGTTTCAGGTTTGCGAAATATAGGTCAACGGGATCAGGATACCGAGCAATCAGTCAAAGACAGCCTGGACGTCATAGACCGCGCTGTCGGCGTCGGCGCACTACCGGAAATTCGTGAAGCGTTGAAGACTTCGATCGAAAGCGTTACCGAGACGTTCGCTGAACAAAAACAGAGTTATGAAGAGCAGATCGGCGCACTCAATGACCGTATGTCGAACTTGCACAAGGATCTGGTCGTTGTCCGTGAGGAAATGAAACGGGACACGCTCACAGAGGTGTTCAACCGCGGAGCGTTTGACGATGCCATTACGCGGAGTGTCAATAACTATTTCATTCTGAAGCAACCGATCACCCTGATCATGATCGATGTCGATAACTTCAAAACGGTCAATGACAGTTGGGGCCACTCCGCCGGTGATGATGTGCTGCGATCAATCGGTGAATGCCTGGAACGATCGTTCATACGCAAGAGCGATATCGTTGCACGCTACGGAGGAGACGAGTTCGCCGTCATTTTGAACGACACCAAAGGCGGCCAATCGAAGGCACTGGTCGAGCGCTATTTTGAATATATCAAGGAAATCCCCGTTCCTTATGCGGCTGAAGGTACAACGGTCACCTGCTCCGCAGGTTATACCGAGATTACGCCATCCGATACCGTCGAGTCCCTCATGATTCGGGCGGATAAGGCGCTCTACGAGGCGAAAGAAGCGGGACGCAATCGTGCCAAATATCTCCCACCGCCAGAAGAATAGGCATTGCATGTCACTTATCGGTATTCGAGCTCTAAAGACCCGCTCAAATCAGCCGATAAGCTGTATAGCGATATCGCGATTACGCATCCCTTCCGACCCTTTTGCGGACGGTAGCGGGCATCCGAATGAACGGAGGAAACGAACTTGGATCTGGCGACACTAATAGGCCTTATCGGTGCTTTTGCCGTTGTGGCAACGTCAATCATGCTCGGCGGTTCCGCCAGCACCTTCGTGAATGTTCCATCACTGACGGTCGTATTCGGCGGCACTATTATGGTCACCATGATGAAGTTCAGCCTTGGTGAATTCCTCGGGGCGGCATCGATCGCGCTCAAGGCCTTCCTCTACAAACCATCGGCTCCGGAGGAACTCATCGAAAAAGCTGTGGAGCTGGCCAAGACTGCACGAAAAGGTGGTCTGCTCGCACTGGAGGATGCAGAAGTTCCCGATGAATTCATGAAAAATGGTCTCGGTCTTCTGATCGACGGCCATCCTGCCGACGTCGTTCGATCCATGTTAACGAAAGACAAGAACCTGACGCTGCAGCGACACAACAATGGCCAGGCGATATTCAAGGCAATTGGCGACGTCGGTCCTGCAATGGGCATGATCGGTACCTTAATCGGACTTGTACAAATGCTGGCCAACATGGACGACCCGAAACAAATCGGCCCGGCTATGGCCGTAGCGCTACTAACAACATTATATGGCGCCATATTGGCAACAATGTTTGCGTTACCTATAGCCGACAAGCTGGGATTACGGAGTCGCGAGGAGAATATCAGCAAGTCTCTGGTCATTGATGCGCTATTAGGCGTCCAGGGTGGTCAGAATCCGCGCGTTATCGAAAGTACACTCGAAACCTATCTGCCGAAATCCAAACGCACTCATGAAGACGAAGAGGCTTGACGTGATCGCCTCGAAAACATCTCATGTCTGACGAAGCACCAACGGCCCCGGAAGGCCGCGCGATACCGCCATGGGTCATGACCTTCGCTGATCTCATGACCCTGCTGATGTGTTTCTTTGTGTTGTTACTGGCGTTTTCCGAGATGGATGCCGCCAAATTCAAACAGCTGTCCGGATCGATGAAAGAAGCTTTCGGCGTGCAGTCCGAGATTGAAGTACGGACGATCCCAAAAGGCACCAGTATCGTCGCACAGGAATTCAGCCCTGGTAAGCCAGAGCCAACTGCACTCAACATGATCAAGCAATTTACAATCGATTCGAACAAGAACACGCTCGATGCAATCAATCGAGAAAAGCGTGATCGCGAAGATATGGAGGAACAGGCCCGCCGTATTCGTGCTGCTCTGCGTGAAGAAATCATTGAGGGCGATGTCGCTGTAAAGACCGAAGATATGAAGGTTATTATTCATATTCTCGAAAATGCCTCCTTCGAATCCGGTCGCGCAGAAGTGCGGCCGGCGTTCATACCGGTATTACGAAAGATAGCCGGGCTTATCGATGAAAACAGTGGCGCAGTGATGGTTTCCGGACACACCGATAATGTTCCCATATCGAATCAACGCTTCCGCTCCAATTGGGAACTATCGACTTCCCGTGCAGTATCGGTTGCCCATGAACTGCTGGAAACCTCGCCGCTGGATGACAGCCGCTTCGTAGTAACCGGCCACGCAGACACCCGCCCTGCTGCGGACAATAATTCCGCCGACAATAGAGCCAAGAACCGGCGAGTGGACATCAGCATTGTGCGCGGCAGTGATCATGTGCAGGCAGAGAAGCTGACTATCGAAGATGAACTCCTGGGCGCAAACATGAGGAAGGATTGAGACCATGAACAGTGGAGACGACACGCAACACGAAGAAGATAATCGACGCTCTTTCCGGATCGAGGAAACGGTTTATCTCAAGCTTGATGTTATCAGCGATCGAGAATATCGTGATGGACTCGACCGCCGAAAAATGCGTATGGCAGGTAGTGACGGACTACACTCGGTGTTGTTGGACCTCGACACACGCTTTGATCAGAAGATATACCTGTTGCGCGCAGAAGCCAGTCCCGCTGGCGAATGCCTTACGATTCTCAATGACAAGATCAATGCCGTGATCCAACAGCTTCCCGAAATGCGCGAGTCACGCTCTGCCCTCGCACATTCCACACCGTTGACTTGCGCGCTGGGAGCGGACGGCATGGCATTTCCATCCCGCAAGAATTACGACATAAGTACAAAACTATCCTTACGATTCCTTCTCGAGTCGGATAATCGTTACTTCGAGACTTTTGCTCAGGTGGTCAGGCATGTCGATCCGCCCGGTGAAATAGATATTGACCGACCTTTTGGCATTGCCGTCGAGTTTCACGGCATTAAGTCAGCGCAAAAGGAAGTCCTGATTCAACACCTGTTCGATCGCGAATCCGAATCATTGCGCATTCGACGCTTAGATCTGGATGCCATGCAGGGTAGCTAACTGGCAGCCGCAAGCGACTGCTGGGTCGAATGTAACTTGGTCTCATAAGCTTGTGTGATCTCGGGCATTGATTCTTCAGATATACCAAGCCTCTCGCAGGATGGAATTTCATCGTAATCGAGCGGCTTGTTGTTGCTGGAGCTGAGCACTAAATCCGCCACATAAATAACATCACTGAGCGTGGGGGCGTAGTTTGAAAGATCATCAAAGTGCTCCGCCGGCTCCATTGAACTGCAAACCGCGTCGGGGAATTTCCAGGCCTCAACGATACTTTTGCTCGTCGGACCACGCCACTCATCGAGAACTGCCTGCAGAGAATCGGTATCACCAAGAAAAGACGGGAAGTCTTTCGCTTTGGTCAAGATATAGAGTTGACCAACATCGTAGAACAGTCCGCACATGTAGGCTGTTTCTGCGTTGATGTCCTTTTGCCGGTCAGCAATCGCGAACGCCAACGCTGACAACTTCATGCTACGTGCCCAAATGCTGCGGAGCTGCGGTGCAATTTCCTTGTGCTTTTCACCCAGCATGAGCTGCTTCACAGCCAGCGACATCGCGGTATTGCGAACCAGTTCAAAACCCAGACGTCCGATCGCTATCTCAAGCGAATCGGTGCGCTTCCCCGTTTGGTTATAGTAAGCAGAATTCGCGAAAACAAATAACTGTGAGACCAAAATTGGGTCAACCGTAACGATGCGACCAACCTGGTCGAAATCGCAACTGTCTTTTTCCAGTAAATCACGAACCCGGGAAACAACGTCCGGTAACGACGGCAAGGAAATATTTCCATGTCCGAGCTCCCTGGCCAAAAGACTGACGAAGCGAAATTGTTCTTGATCTGTCATAGCTCGTTCTCCTACTGCACAGCTGTGCCGGCGGCAGCAGCGCTGCGGCCGGCGTGCAATTTACGCATCAAACGCGCTTCACCAATGTTGAGGCCGCAACTCTTCCTCAGGTCTTCGATACTGGCGCCATGTCTTGCCATTCGAGCGGCATGTCGTAACGGTAATTTACTTGGTAAAGAGGGCGCCTGTGGCTGTACTCGTTCGCGTTCACAAAGCTTTGCGACGGTCCGCTGCAACACGGCAATCTCGTGAATGATTAACTTGCTGTTTTCCTGTTGCGCGGGACAGCGCATCTGAATCGCGGCGCCAGTGGGGCTCTTCCAGAACGCCCCTGAGTTGCGCAGCATTCGCTGGAAACGCAAAATAGCCAGTACAGCCGCCGCGAGAATTAGTAGATTTGCGGCGAACAGCGCATAAAGTGGGATAGTGGTATCAATCATCATACGTACTCATCAATTTTCGGTGTATTTTCATCGTCATCTGACTTGTTCTTGTCCGGTTTCGGTCTCTCCGAATGTCGCCTTCCGGATTTACGATCCTTGTTCAAAGGTTGCACCGGCTTCACCGGGTAAGTCGGCGTTACATTTTTGATGCCTGAAAGTGGATCGGACACAAGCAGTACTCCCTTATCAGATGTCGACCGCAGCGCGCAGACGAATTAGTGCCTGCCCATGAATCTGGCAAACGCGTGATTCGCTAACACCCAGGACTTCACCGATCTCTTTCAGGTTAAGTTCACGCTCGTAATAGAGCGACATGACCATTTGCTCACGCTCGGGCAATTTTTCAATCGCCTGTGCAACCTCCTTACGCAACTGATTCTGAGTAAACGCCTGTGCGGGCGTGTCCAGATTTGAGGCCGGCAGATCACGCCCGAAGCCTGGCTCTTCCATTGTCTCGTCGAGACTAAACAGCCGACACCCTGCGGTATCACGCAGAATATCGTGGTAGTCGTCGAGCGATAATCCGAGCCTGTTGGCGATTTCCTGCCCCTCTGCAGGTCGCCCTGTTTCTGATTCGATTTCGCGCACGGTTTCGGCGACCTGCCGCTGCTTTTGATGCACGGATCGCGGCGTCCAGTCTTGCTTTCGCACCTCGTCCAGCATTGCCCCGCGAATCCGAATGCCTGCATAGGTATCAAAACTCGCACCCCTGGAGGAGTCGAAATTATTAGCGGCCTCCAGCAGTCCGATCATGCCGGTTTGCATCAGGTCGTTAAGCTCTATGTTGGACGGCAATCTAGCGACCAGATGATAGGCGATGCGTTTGACCAGGCTGATATTATCCGACACCAGGTCATCCTGAGACTCGTAACGCAGCGGCGCTACATCGGTATATGCGTTCATGCCAACTCTCCCGCCTGGTTCAAGCTGGAATGCAATAGTCGTTCGAGGAAGAACTGAATATTGCCATTGGCGACGTTCGAGGAACGACCCTTTTGAACTGCCATGGCGATCCGTCGAAAAGCCTTCCCTGATTTGCTGTCGGGATATGCGTCAACGACCGAACGTTGTTGCTGAACGGATCGCTTCAACCAGTCGTCGTACGGCACATTGCCCAAGTGACGAAGAACGACATCGAGATACTGATCCGCGACTTTGCAGAGCTTGGCGAACAGCTCCCTGCCCTGTTGTTCATTTGGGGTCTGGTTCGTAATGATTTCGAAATGACTGATACCGTAATCACGACTGAAGACCTTGATGAGCGCATAAGCATCGGTGATTGACGCCGGTTCATCACAAACGACCACAATTGCCTGCTGTGCGGCGCCGACGAATCGCGCCACGCTCGCGGAGATTCCTGCTGCGGTATCAATTACGAGGATGTCAGGCTGATCGGACAAGTCCGAGAATGCCTGGATGACTGTGGATTGAGAGGCCGCCGGAATGTCGATCAAGGACTTGGTGCCGGATGACGCCGGAACGATTCTTATGTTCTTGGGCCCCCGCAATATGGTGCTGTCGAGATCGACTTCACCGCTCAGGACATGTGACAAGTTGAATCGTGGTTGCAGTCCCAGCAGTACATCGGTATTCGCCAGACTGAGATCGGCATCCAGCAGCATGACATTAAGATTCATAGCGCCCAGCGACACTGCAATATTTGCGGCTACATTCGTTTTGCCAACACCACCCTTGCCGCTGGTGATCGCGATTACATTAACCGGCGCGCGCCGCATAGCATTTTGTAACTCGGCTGATTGAGATGAATTAGCCATGAGCAACACTCGCTTGCGCATACTGTTCGGCCATGGTGCGTTCACTGACCCGGGGATTGGAGGCCTGCATGCACTCCACTGCCTTAGTGACGAGCCAAAGTTTCTTGCGTGCCGCAGCGTGCAAATCGTCGGGGACACGCTGGCCATCTGACAGCCACAATGCGGGCAGGTCATTTCGGATCAATGCACTGATCACACATCCGAGCTGGGCCGACTCGTCAATTTTGGAAACGACAGCACCTGCAAGTGGCACCTTGTTGAATTTCCGGATGGTTTCATCCAGCCCCGCTTCCTGACTCGCGGCTGACAAAGTGAGATAAAACTGTACTCGATTGACGTTGTTACCGTAGGCCGCCAAGCGATTGGACAAGTCTCTGTCCCTCTGGCTCATGCCCTCCGTGTCGATAAGAATCAACTTCTTGGAATGCAGACGATCGAGCAAGCGAGATAGTTCAGCGGAGCTACTGGCTGCGTGAACCTTAACGCCTATGATGTGGCCGAAGGCCGTGAGGTGTTCTTTCGCACCAATGCGATAGGCATCTGCGCAGATTAATGCGATATCTTCACTCCCGTGATTCATCGCATAGCGAGAGGCGATCTTGGCAATCGTAGTAGTCTTGCCGACGCCCGTTGGTCCGATCAGGGCGACGGTACCGCCCTCAGTAATCAGTTTGCTCTCTTTGGCCGGAACCAGTCGTGCGAGCTCAGCTAATGGCGCACGCCAGATCTGTTTGCGGTCCTGTATTGGCTGCAGGCGATCCACGATTATGTTGGCTACGTCGGGTGCGATACCGATCTTCGCCAGGTTGCGCAAGACTTGAGCCCGCACGGGAGACCGCTTTGTTTCATCGTGCCAAATCAAACCCGATAACTGATTCTCAAGAATATCCCGTACCGACGATATTTCCGTACGCATCGCGCTCAACGATTGCATCGTCTCGCCCGGAACCACAATCGTGTTTTCATCATTGGCCGCTGCCACCGGTTCAACTGGTCGCAAGTCGGCGGCGACAACGTCAATGTTGCGCTGCTTCCTGATGCGGGTCTCCTCGGGAATTTTCGCCGCGGCGACAGTCGGTTCGGCAATGCGACGGAATGCCTCCGGT
Organism: Woeseiaceae bacterium; assembly: GCA_021773055.1. GTDB lineage: Bacteria > Pseudomonadota > Gammaproteobacteria > Steroidobacterales > Woeseiaceae > UBA1847. The sequence goes on along the minus strand of JAJFKV010000002.1, from coordinate 81,639 downwards.
GTGGGTTGCGTACCGACCGCTTGCTGCATCAAGGCCTCGTCATAGTCGATAGCAGCAACAACCTCTATTCCATCCTCGACGCGTCGATTCGACAGAATGACTGCATCAGGGCCCTGATCTGCACGAACGCGACGCAGAACCTTCCGCATATCCGTATCCAAATACCTTTTAATCTTCACGGTCCATCCTCCACATGTGGATCATGCGTTGTCGCTCATTACTTTTTCCAACCACTCTTTGCATCTTCCTTAATTCCTTTACGTCCCGGCTAACCAACAGCCGCGACCATCTGGATGCGTTTCTCATCCGGTATTTCGTCATAGGCCAGAACCGACAGATTGCGAACGCCGCGCATCATGCGTGCCAGCCAGGGCCGCAAATTGGGCGCCACGAGGAGTACGGCCGGTTCGCCCGTGATTTCCTGTTTCTGTGCTTTTTCCGTAAGCGTCTCATGCAATCTCTCTACTATTCCTGGTTCCAGGCCCTGACTGCTGCCCTCTTGAGTAGATTCATTCAAGATTCGTTCCAACTCTGGGTCTAGCGTCAAAACAGGTAGCTCAGCCCGCATTCCTGCTACGTTCTGGACAATCGTCCGACCCAGCGCAACGCGGACTCTGGCCGATAAAACGTCAGGATCCTGACTTTTCGTACCCTGCTCCGCCAAGGTTTCGGCGATCTTGCGTATGTTGCGAATCGGGACTCGTTCTTCGAGTAAATTTTGTAAAACGCGTGCGATGACACTGGTCGGCAGAATCTTCGGTGTCAGTTCCTCAACGAGCTTGGGTGCCGATACGGCGAGCCTTTCGAGCAGTTGCTGGGTCTCTTCATGGCCGAACAGCTCATTCGCGTTGTCCTGCAGCACTTGGCTGAGGTGAGTCGCGACGACTGTTGCCGGGTCTACTACCGTAAAGCCGAGCAATTGAGCTTCCTCACGCTGCGGTGCGTCGATCCAGTACGCCTCCAGTCCGAAGGCCGGGTCCGTCGTTTGCAGGCCGTTGATCGTTCCGAAAACCTGCCCGGGATTAATTGCGAGTTCCTTGTCAACGTGTATCTCACCTTCACCGATCGGTACGCCGGCCAGAGAAATTCGATACGCATTTGGAGCCAGATCCAGGTTGTCGCGAATATGCACGGCCGGAACCAAAAAACCGAGTTCTTCTGTCAGCTTTCTGCGCACGCCCTTTATGCGGACAACCAGCGCTCCATCACGCTGTTTGTCGACTAATGGAATCAACCGGTAGCCGACCTCCAGACCGATCATGTCCAGAGGGTCAACGTCCTGCCAGCCGATCTCGGGAGCGGCTGCCTCAATGTCGGGAAGCGTTATCTGGTCGGCGGCAGTGTCTTCCGGCTTCCTCGAAATTCGGTAGCCGGCAAATCCGCAGATTGCAGCAAATGATAGAAATGCCGCATTCGGCATTCCGGGAATCATGCCGATGGTTGCGAGAACTGCAGCGGTCACGTACAGAGTGCGATGGTCACTGAACAGCTGAATGAAAACTTGCTTGCCCATGTCTTGTGAGCGTGACACTCGAGTGACAATTATCGCCACAGCAGTCGACAATAAGAGCGAGGGCACCTGTGCGACCAGACCGTCGCCGATTGTAAGCAAGGTGTAGTTGCGTACCGCCACAGCGAAGGTCAGATCGTGCTGCGAGGTACCAATGATCAGGCCACCAATTATGTTGATGAACAGAATGAGAATACCGGCAACCGCATCACCACGCACAAACTTACTCGCGCCATCCATCGACCCGTAGAAGTCTGCTTCCTCGCCAATTTCCCGTCTTCTCTCTCGAGCCGCCTCCTGATCGATAACACCGGCATTCAACTCGGCGTCGATTGCCATCTGTTTGCCCGGCATCGCGTCCAGCGTGAATCTTGCTGTGACTTCTGAGACGCGACCTGCACCTTTCGTCACTACAACGAAGTTGATGATCACCAGAATGGCGAAAATCACGAGCCCAACGGCGTAGTTGCCACCGACGACGAAATCGCCAAACGCTTCGATGACTTTACCTGCTGCACCGGTACCGGTATGCCCCTTCAACAGGACCACTCGGGTCGAGGCGATGTTGAGCGCAAGTCGTAACAAAGTTACGATCAGCAAAATGGTCGGAAATACAGCGAACTCCAACGGTCTCGCTACATAAATCGCAGTGAGTAGTATGGCAATCGATAGTGCGATGTTGAAAGTAAACAGAGTGTCTAGCGCCAATGGCGGCAGCGGTACCATCATCATCGCCAGCATCACCAGCAATAATATTGGCACTCCCAAGCCTCGGCTTGCGGTCACGAATCCATTCTGTTTAGCGGTGGCCATTCGTCTACATCCTGTTAGAACCGACTTTCATCGATTTCGGGCACCGGCGGTTCCGGCCAGCGCGTGCCTGTTTTCATTGCTGCATTGATCTGCATCAGATAGGCGAGTACCTGTGCAACTGCAGCGTACAATCCGGGTGATATTTCCTGTCCAATCTTGGTGCTGCGATAGAGCGAGCGGGCAAGCGGCGGCGCAGAGAACAACGGCACGTTGTGTTCTTCTGCCACTTCCCGGATGCGTTTCGCCAGCAGGTCCTTGCCCTTGGCAACTACTCTGGGCGCGCCCATGGACTCCTCTTCGTACTTGAGCGCCACCGCGAAGTGAGTCGGGTTGGTAATAACGACGTCAGCATTCGGCAGGTCGTCCATCATGCGTCTGGTGGCGATCTGCTGTTGCAACATGCGGATCTTCGACTTGACCTCTGGTCGACCTTCCGTCTCCTTGAATTCGTCGCGAACTTCCTGCCGTGTCATTTTCATTTTCTTTTTGAAATTCCACAGCTGAAAGGGCACATCCGCCAAGGCGATAACTACCAGGCCCGAACTAACAATCAGGAACGATATGCTGGCGATTCTCATGGCATGTGGCACAGCGACCGCGGCGTCCTCCCGGCCCAGCGCCAATAGCTCGTCAACCGACCACCATAGCCACGTGATTGCGATGAAGGCGACCATGGAAAACTTGGCGAGTGCTTTGATGAGTTCATTGAGGCTATTCGCACTGAATACCCGTTTCAGACCCTTGATCGGATTGAGTTTCTCTACCTTGAAAGCGACCGCCTTCATACTGAACGACCACCCTCCGATTGCGGTCGCACTCAAGAAAACCGCTAGTAACAACACGATGGCGAACGGCATCAGGCCAGCAAACGCGCCACCCGCATACGCGGAAAAGGCTTCGGCCAAATAATTACTATCAAAGATATCGGCCCGGTCGATCTGCAGCGCGCCGCTCATGGCCAGCCGAATCTTCGACAACATAGGTTCGACCATGAAGATCAGGGCCGTAGCGCCTGTTAGCATCACGCCGGTCATTGTTAGTTCACGTGACCGCGGGACATCGCCTTTCTTACGCGCGTCGGCAAGACGTTTCGGCGTCGCTTCTTCGGTTTTATCCTGTTGTTGTTTTTCTTCGGCCATCAGTTAGTCCATTGCACCGCCGGCTTCAACGACCAATCAAGGCTGGCAATTTCTCCAATGCCGCCGCAAATGAAAGTGCTACGTTCTCCTGCAACCCTGCCATGTTCAGAAAGATGACCACGAAGCCCAATAACATGGCAACTGGAAAACCAACCGCGAAAAGATTCAGGGTCGGTGCTGCCCGGCTCATCACACCGAACGACAGGTTCACGACGACGAGTGCTGTTATCGCTGGTAATGCGATCTTCAGGGCTACTACGAACACCTGTGATGACCACGCGAGCATCGTCTCGATCGCAGAACCGCTCAGTCCGCCCGTCGCGATCGGCAACATGTAAAAGCTTTCTGCCACCAGCTTGATCAGGTCCAGGTGACCGTTCATCGAGAGAAAGGTGAGCATCCCCAGCATCAAGAAAAGTTGTCCCAGGACAGGAATATTCACGCCACGCGTCCGGTCGAGGAATACGGCGAACCCGAGGCCCATGCTCATCGCTATCACCTGACCTCCGAGCGCGAACGCGTCGAACACCAGTTGCACGCCAAATCCCATCGCTACCCCGATCGCCACTTCCTGAAATAGTATGATCAACCCTGCCAAACTGAATATTTCCGGCGCTGTGTATGTCGGTAACACCGGCGCCATAACCACTGTCAGGGCAACGCCCACCAGTAGTCGCGCTGTCGGCGGTACGAACGAATTGCCGATGACTGGCATCACCATCACGAACGCACCGATTCTCACGAACGGCCACAAGTACGTCATCAAATGATTCAGTAACGCCGTTATGTCGATATCTAGATTCACTGGATTGTCTCGTTTGCATGTCTGTATCCGAAGTTACTCATTAAATTATGAAATCAGCGATGGAATTCTCTGGATCAGCTGAATGGTGTAGTTGGAAATAACATTGAGCATCCAGGGGCCGGCAACCACCAGCGCTGCAACCAGCACCAGTAGTTTTGGAATAAAGCTCATCGTCATTTCGTTGATCTGCGTGGCCGCCTGAAACATGCCAACCAGCAAGCCTACAGCCAGCGCTGACAACAGCATGGGCGCTGCTATCAACATCGTGACCCAAAGTGCCTGTTGACCAATCGTGGTTACCATTTCCGGCGTCATGAGTTAGTCCTCTTCACGTAAAGAAGCTCCTGGCAAGCGTGCCAAGTACCAGCGCCCATCCGTCAACCAGGACAAACAGCATGATTTTGAAGGGCAAGGAAATAAGCATGGGCGACAACATCATCATGCCCATTGACATGAGGACACTGGATACGATCAGGTCGATGACCAGGAACGGAATGAAGACCAGAAAGCCGATTTGAAACGCTGTCTTCAGTTCACTCACCATGAAGCCTGGTACGATGATCGACATCGGAGCGTCAGCCGGCGATTCAATATCTGTCCGTCGCGCGATATCCGCAAACAGTCGAAGGTCGCTTTCGCGCGTCTGGTCCAGCATGAACTGGCGTATCGGCAGGATGCCGCTCTGGAAGGCCTCCTGCGCTGAAATCTCGCCTGCGATATAGGGTTTGCCGGCGTTCTCGTAAATGTTGTCGATCACCGGGGACATGACAAAAAATGTCAGGAACAACGCCACACCAAGCAATACCTGATTGGGCGGAGTCTGCGCCGTGCCGAGAGCCTGTCGCAGAATGGACAGGACTATAATAATTCGAACGAAGGATGTTGTTGACAGGACCGCTGCGGGCAACAGCGTCAGCAACGTCATCATCACCAGAATCTGGATACTCAAGGAATACGACTGGCCTTCTACTGCATTGCCAGCAACCGACAGGGCATCGGCTTCCACCTGGGCGTTCGCCAGCGACGACAGAGCCAACATCAGGAGCATGATGAGTACTCGAATCATTTCGCAGCACCTTTGAAAGCGGTGGCAAGTCGCTCGGCGAATGCAGAACTATTGGCTCGCTCATCGGCGACCACGACGGGTTCATCAAAGATGTGCAAGGTCTGCAAACTGGTCGACGTCATACCGACCACAATTTGCTTGTCACCGACTTCAACGAGAACGATTCTTTCCTTCGAGCCCAAGGACTGCGAAGCGAGAATATTGATGACCTTACTGGAACCACCACGCATGCCCTGCACACGCGCATAGAACCAGCCAACGAGGAAAATGGCTGCGATAACCAGCAACAGGCTTGAGCCGAACTCAAGCAAAGTCGGAACATTTACCGGCGGACTCAATTGCACTGGTTCCTGGTCGGCCAGCACGGCCGTGGCTGCGACTGGCAACAGCAACAACGCCAGTCCCATCCACTTTATGAGGTGCTTCACGGTCATGTCGCGGGCCCACTCAATCATTCGATTTGTTCAATGCGTTCTTTGGGGCTGATGACGTCCGTTAACCGAACACCAAATTGCTCATCGACGATGACAATCTCACCTTGTGCGATCAGTTTGCCGTTAACCAGCACATCCATTGCCTCGGTCGCTTCGCGATCGAGCGCAATAACTGAGCCTTCGACGAGTTTCACCAGATCGCGAATTGGCAATTCAGTCGAACCAACCTGAAGTGAAACGTTGACCGGCACTTCGAGAACAAGGTCAAGATTGACGTCTGCGCCCGACGCGTCGCCGGGCGCTCCACTGTTTTCCAGTTGGTCCGGTGCATAGCTTTCTTCGGCCTGTTCGGCGCCTGCTGCCTGTTCCGGTTCTGGGTTTGATGTATCAGTTGCCATTATCGAATCTTCCTTTGCTCATGTATTTGTTGGTCGCGTTTCGATCCAGCCGGTGGTCTCAATTGCGTTCCGGCCCGCGTGGACACCGAATCTGCCATGCAGCACCGGCACGTTGCCCGCGAGAACAATTGCATCTCGCGGATTTTGAATATTGATCATGTCGCCCGGCATCAAGCCTGCGATCGCCCCCAACGGTAGCTGGGCCTTGCCGACGGAAGCCTTCACACGGATCGCGATATCAGGAAGGCGATCCCTGATCGCGCTCTCCCAACGTCTGTCTTCTGCCGCATCCCGTTCTCTTTTTTGACCTTCGAATACCGGTACCAGGTGACCCATCATGGCGACCGGAAACAGCAGCGTGAATGAGGTGCCTACGTCGCCAAACTGCATGGCAAAGCGAGTACCGATAACGGGGTCCGAATCACCAATACCCTCGACCAGATCAGTACCAATCTCAGTACTCTTCCGGTCTGCAGTGAGTTCGATAATTGGCTCCCATACTTCCTGAACAATCGCCAGCAAGGCATTGCTGAAGAGGCGGCATACCGCCATCTCGCCCGGAGAAAATGTGCCGCTGGCATTCATGATTGCGTCATTCCCGGCGCCACCGAAAAAGGCTTCTACCAGTTGGCTAATCGCGCTGGATTCAAGGGCGATCAATCCGCACCCCTCAAGAGGTGCCGCTGTGAATACAGTGACCGCAGACAATTCTGAAAAACGGCCGCATTGATCGCCATACGTTCGATTCGATACCGGCTCCGCCGTTATGGCCACTTCGCAATTCAGCACCGAGCTACAGTACTTCGCCACACGAACTGCCAATTGCTGGTTAAGCACTTGCAATCGTGGGTAACTGTTCTTGCGAATCCGGGCATGTGGCGCGAATTCGAACGGCGTGACATCGGCGTATTTCTGCCCATCGCCGGAATGCACTTCTATCGCGCCGGATGACACACCGTCCAGTAATGCGTTTTTTTCGTCGTCGGTTAATACAGGCTCTGTCATGACTACACTCGATCCCTGTTATTGAATGATCAGGCTGGTGAAATACAGCGCTTCAACGTTGTCGTTACCGACCTTCTGAAGCATGATCTTCTGGATTTCTGCCAATCCATCGGCGAGCAGTTTTTCCTTCCCTGGCCGGGTGGTGACATATTCATAATCGGCGGAGCCGTAGAGCAGTATCAGGTTATTGCGAATCACCGCTACGTGGTCCCGAACTGAATTGAGCAGTTCCTGATCACGTGCCATCACTTCCATCGTGATTTGCATGAAGTGAGCCTCACCAACCGAGTCCTTGATATTGACGACCAGGGGTGGATGCAGATTTACATAGAGTGCCGGGCCGCTCGAATCATCAGCGGGTTCTTCCACTTCTTCGGCAGCGACCTCCTCCCCCTCTTCTGCAGGTGGCGATGAAATCATGTTCATCACGATTGGGCCGGCGACTACGCCAACACCGATCAGTACGACTGCGATGCCGCCCAGCATCAGTTTTCTTACCATTCCGCCGCTGGAAGTTTCCGTGGTTTCCGGGGTTTCCTGGATCTCGCCGTCTTCTTCTTCATCAGCCATGAGTTGCTCCAATATGCGCCTGGTATCAAAGATGCAATCCCCGTGCCAAGATTAGCTGCGAGCTTTATATTGTTATTTTTCAGTTATTTATGGAGTTCCCGCGTAATTCGCATAAGCGTGCCGTCAGAAAATTGGCGTTGTCAGTGAATCGCGTTAAGGACCCGCATGGCGGGTTTCTGACGCCTCAAACAAAAGTATCGACCAGGCCCTGAGTATGGCGCCGCGTAACGGGCTGTCCTGTCGAATCGTCCGTCCGTTGTCCTTCAGCCACGGCACCGCTCTCCTCACGGGCCTGTTGTGTTTCGGACCCTTTTCGATCCTGCTCGGTGCCCTGCTCCGTCACGCTCGTATTTCCGAGCGAGAGGCCATTTTCACTTAGCAACTCACGTAAGCGCGGCATCGCGGCCTCAATCGCGTCGCGTGCCACCAGATGCTGCGCGGTGAACGTCACGTCAGCCGCACCGTCATCGACGGAAACCCGAATCGTGATGGGGCCCATTTCAGCCGGATTGAGCCTAATCTCCGCCTGGTGGATCTTTTGCCCGGTCATGAATAGAACTCGGTCACCCAGAGCATTTCCCCAAGCCGGATCCTGCAGCGGAACGTCAATTGGGCTCGGGATGAAAGTGCTTAGCGGTGCCGGTGTTGCCGTCGCTACGGGGTTGATGGCCGCCAGCGGCGGGGCTATCGCGACCGTCGGTGCAGGTACTTGCGTCGACTGCGCGTTTGAAGTCAATTGAACGCGCTCTGCCAGTCCGGCCAAAGGGTCTGGCATGGCGCCAGACAGCCGTGATCGACTCTCTCTCGGCATCTCCAGTGCAGGTGCCGGGATTGATGGAGTCTTCGCTTGCACCATTTCGGATTTCGGTCCCTGCGCACGTGTTGTTATCGAATCCACGGTTACCGCCTTACCCGATGAGATATCTCTATCAACCTGCATCGCGGCCGAACTGCTGTTCAGAGCAGAGGTCCCCAACTGCCTGGCGATCGGTTCGGCAGCCACAACTGGAGCCAGAGCCTGTGCGTGTACCTGCGCTTCTTTCTGCGCCTGGACCGGGACCTGCATCTGGACCTGAGTCTGTAGCGGAACCTGAGTCTGTAGCTGGCCCTGTGTCTGTGCTTGAGACGGCGTCTGTGGGTGAGTTGGCGCCTGCAGCTGGGCCTGCGACTGTGCTTGAGTTGGCGCCTGTAGCTGAGCCTGCGTTTGCGGTTGAGATGGCACCTTTAACTGAGCCTGCGATTGTAGTTGAGACGGCGCCTGCAGCTGAGCGTGCGTCTGTGCTTGAGTTGGCGTCTGTAGCTGAGCGTTCGTCTGTGCTTGAGTTGGCGTCTGGAGCTGATCCTGTGCCTGCAGTGGTATCTGTGGCTGCAACTGCGCTTGTGACTGAACCGGTGCCCGCGCTTCCGTCTGAACCGGTACATTGGTTTGCAGTGGCGCCGCGGTCGGTAGCGACGCTGGTGTTGACTGCAGCACCGTGGTCGGAACGTCAACGAGCGCCCGCATCTGAGCTGGGCTCTGACCTTGTGGCGCTGCAGGCAAGCTTGAGACAGCCTGCAGTGCTGTTGTTTCGTATTGCAGTGGCCCCTGCGTCGCGAGTGTAATCGCGGGTGGGGTCTGTAATACCGTAACCATGCCATCAACTGCCAACTCGCCTGTTTGACCCTTAATGTGCACGGCTTCGCGCAGGTCCGGTGGCAAAAAGTTGCCGCTATCCGGCAATCGCTGGCCCGTATCCGACGTCGCTACAGGATCAGAACCTGGCAACGGCTGGTATAACAGGTCAGCGAAACCCGAATCCGCCGAACCCGAATCCAGCGCGTTCTTCACAGGTATCGCAGTTTCGCCATTAAAGCCAATAATATCAGTGAGTTGTAACTCGATCGATGGCAGCATGTAAATTCCTTTCGTAGGATTATTGGTTAAACCTGTAGATACAAAAGCAAGATGTGTGCCAAAACCACTGTGGCGCGAATGCTGCTGCGTGATCCGGATCAGTTTTCGAAAATGTCTGGTTTCATCGGCAAATCGTCGAGAGTCTTTTGCAGGGCCTTTTCTATTTCCGACTCCTCAGCAGCCTTGTAGCGCTCGAAGACTTGTTCCAGTGAATTAAGCCGCTGTCGTTTGAGCATCCAGCGATGCCGGTGCGCATCGACGTTTTGCTCACCGTTGAGAACGAATTCTTCCTGAGCATCGACTGCCTGATTAAGCCGCAGCAGAAAATTTTGATAGTCATGCCAACGCACCGCACTGTAGCTCTCACCAACGTGCGGCGAAGAAAAGTACCCGCGCCTGTATGAAGTCAGTTCACCAAGCCGGCTGACGGCCTGATCGAGTTCCTGTTGAGATCTGCCCATATCGATACACTCCTTTCGTTCCTCCATAGCGGCGAGTTTCACTATTTTTTGTAACCGACCTGATCGTTTTTTCATATCAGCCAACTCCAGCCGCAACGTCTGCATCTGCTGGCTCATTGGAGGTTTCTAATAATTTGTGCAAATCCCGAATGCTCGATTCGCTGTCAACACGCTCATGAACATGCTGGCTGAGAAAACGCAGGACTGCCGGCCAGCGCGCAACTGCGTCATCCACTCTTGGATCAGTACCACGACGATAGGCCCCGACCGCGATCAGGTCCCGATGCTCCTGGTACACCGAATAAACCTGGCGAAATCGTGCTATCAGGTTTTGGTGATCGGCGCTGACTATCTGGGTCAACGCACGACTGACAGACCCTTCAATGTCTATCGCCGGATAGACACCTGCGTCTGCAAGCTGCCGCGACAAACTGATATGTCCATCAAGGATCGCTCTTGATGCATCAACGATAGGATCGTTAAGATCGTCGCCCTCCGCCAACACCGTGTAGATGCCGGTGATGGAACCCTTGCCGTCTGCACCATTGCCGGCACGCTCTACCAGTTGCGGTAATTTTGCGAATACGGAAGGTGGGTAACCCTTGGTGGCAGGCGGCTCACCGATGGCCAGCGCTATTTCGCGCTGCGCCTGGGCGAAACGCGTTAGTGAATCCATCAATAATAATACGTGCAGGCCGCGATCACGGAAGTACTCTGCGATGGCTGCCGACAACCAGGCCCCGTGCATTCGCATCAGGGGGGTATCGTCGGCCGGCGTCGCGACAACTACCGCTTTGCGCATGCCGTCCTTGCCCAACGACGTATCGATGAACTCGCGTACTTCTCTGCCACGTTCGCCAACCAACCCGACGACAACGACGTCGGCATTGGTGTTCCTTGTCATCATGCCGAGCAGCATGCTCTTGCCCACTCCACTGCCGGCGAACAGGCCCATGCGTTGACCGCGGCCAATACATAGAAGTGAATTGATTGATCGAATACCAACATCCAATGGCTCACGTATAGGTTGTCGCTCCAACGGATTAATGGCTTTTCCAAAAAGCGGTACGCTCTGTTCCCTGCTCAGAGCTTTGCCTTTATCCAACGGCCTGCCACGACCATCCAGAATTCGGCCCAGCAGATCATCACCAACACTCACCTCCGGCGTTCCGGCGATCGGAATAACGCGGGCATTTGGCACCAGTCCTCGCATTTCGCCGGCCGGCATCAGGAAAAGACGTTCATCGGAGAAGCCGACAACCTCTGTTTCCACGCGCCGTCCATCCTGCGCGACCACGTCACATCGTCCGCCGACCGGTGCGGAACAACCCTCTGCTTCCATCGCAAGTCCAACGGAGCGCCGCAGTACTCCTTCTACGACGAGTTCCTCCGGGCCGTTAAGCGCCCGGTCAAGATACGCGCCAAGGCGTAGTGATCGCTCCAGATTCCGGTTCGGATCAGGCCCTGCAAATGTGTTTTCTTCCCCAGTCATTAGCGTCGCTCATCCCCGGTTATCCCACTGATAACTTCGTTCAAGCGCGTCTCAGCCTGTGCATCCACCTGCGAATTGCTTGTAATGACTTTGCAGCCACCACGACTGACGAGCGGATCCTCAACTATGGACCAGGCGCCGTGTCCCTCAGACCGTGATAGGAGTTTCCCGACCAGTTGTGCGTCCTCTGGATGCAAATGCACGTTGATGTTCTTGCTCGTCCCGGGCAGCACTTGCATGGCTTCTCGGACCACGCCAACAACGTGGCTCGGATCGAGTTTTAGCTCGCGACGAAACAGTTGCTTGACGACGGTCATCGCCAGTTCCACGAGTTGTTGTTCAACTCGTTCGTCCATCTCGTCGAACGGTCGCGCAAGAGCACACAGAAGCTCATCAAGGCGCTCAGCTCGAAGCTGTACTTCGGTATTGCCTGATTCCATGCCCTTGGCATGACCAGCTTGCCACGCTTCGTCATAGGCCTGTTTCTGCAAGTCCTGCAAGCGACTTGCTGTCAGAAAACCCTGACCAGCAACACCATCAATTGATGGCGCAGCCCACTTCTCGGGATTCTGCACCTCCGCTTGAGGTTCGGCATGGGCCTTGGCATCCTCAGACAAACTCCTCACCTCCCTGGCCAAGCTGGATATCACCGGCATCTGCCAGACGTCTTAATGCATCAAGAATTTCTTTCTGAGCTTCTTCGACTTCACTGAGTCGGATAGGTCCGCGAGCCTCCATGTCTTCACGCATCAGTGTACCGGCGCGTTTCGACATATTAGTCAGGACCTTCTCGCTGATAGCCGGATCACAACCTTTCAGAGCAACGACCAGAAGGTCGTTGGAAATTTCACGCAGCAGCGCCTGGATGCCGCGGTCATCAACTTTGAGCAATGCGTCGAATACGAACATCTTTTCTTCGATTCGAATCCAGAGCTCCTCATTTTGTTCCTTAATCTTGTCCAGAATGGCGTCGCCATCGGTGGAGCCGAGCGCATTGACGATGTCCGCTGCAACTTTATCGCCACCGACTCTTTCTGAGCCGCTGCGATCGTCATCTTTCGACTTGCTCGCGATAAGGTGCTCGATTTCAGCGAGCGCACTTTGCTGAATGTCGCTAAGACGAGCGATGCGCATGATCACATCGGACCGAGTCTCTTCCGGTAGCAACTGGATGACCTGCGCCGCTTGCTCGCTGTCAAGATAGGCGATGACGATGGCCACGATCTGTGGGTGCTCGTTATCAACAATCTTGGCAACGTCCGCCGAACTCATCCACTTCAGGGCATCAAGACCTTTTGCGTCCGAGCCTGTCATTATGCGGTCGATAAAAGCATTCGCTTTTCCGGGGCCAAACGCATTGCTTAATACCTTTCGAACGTAAGCCTCAGTCCCAACAGCGAAATCGTTGGGGTCTTCGATCGTAGTGATAAAGGTGTTTAACACCTCGTCTGCATGGTCTTTGGTTACATTCTCAAGAGTCGCCATGGCAGTACCGAGCTGCTGCACCTCCCGGGCATCCATATACTTAAGCACCTCCGATGCCTCTGCTTCACCGAGGGTCATCAAGAGCAATGCGGCATTTTGCGTGCCGGTCATTCCGTCAGCAGCATCAGCCATCAGTCTTCACCCACTTGCTGACTATCTGCGCCACACGCGCCGGATCATTTCCGGTTATGTTCTTGGCAGCCGCCACTTTTTCATCGAAGCTGGGAACCGGCAATGATAATTGACCACCCCCCATCTGGCCGGCATCCGCACCCATCAACACACCGCCACCGCCGGCGAGCAGCTGGCCGCCGGCTGCATGACTCGCGAGCAGTCCGCGCAGCATTGGTCGTACCAAACCAAATGCAAGGGCGAGAACCAGCGCAACACCCAGGATCGGTTTCAGCGTGTCCACGACAATCGGTTTTTCCCAAAATTTCGCTTCCTCTGCCACTGGTCCTTCCGGGACCGCCCTGAATGGTGCTTTCATGACAATAACTGTGTCACCGCGAACCTCGTCAAATCCGACGGCCTCTTTAACCAGTGATACGTATTGCGCGATATCCTCATCCGACAATGATGACGGTCCGGCTGCGTCGCCCTCGACGGGGCTGTCATCAACCAGCACCGCTACTGAGAGTTTTTGAATCTCTCCCTGCTCTGGCCGTACCCGGCTAATGGTTCGGTCCAGTTCATAATTCCTTGTGCTGCTCTTGGTCGAATCCAGTGGTGCCGCGGCATTACTCGCCACCTCAGTGCCCGTTGCAGTATTTACACCACCGGATTCAGGTGGCTGATTGCTAAGCGCGCCAGGCACACCCTGTGCTACTGAACCGCCACCGCGACGCTGCTGTTCGCTAAGCTGTTCACTGCGCACGACTGATCCTGACGGGTTAAATGTTTCCCGCGTCTCTTCCGTAATGGTGAAATCGAGTTTCGCTACAACCTCGGCCTTGACTCGACCGGGCCCAACCAATGGGGTCAATAAATCTTCGATACGTCGCTTGTATAATTCTTCGAGCCGTTGCGCATGCTTGAACTGACTGTTCACCTGGGCATCCGCCATCGGGCTGCCAGCTGCGCTAAGAAGACGACCGTTCTGATCAATCAGAGTCACGTCACTTGCCGACACATTTGAAACACTGGCTGCAACCAGGTGCACAATAGCGGATGCCTGGTCCGGCTCTAGTTCCCGACCACGATAAAGTTCCAGCAGGACTGACGCACTGCCAACGTTCTTGCTGCGGATAAACGCAGACTGTTTTGGCATCGCCAGGTGAACGCGTGCATCCCGAACCGCACCGATGTGCGATATCGTCTGCGCCAGTTCGGCCTCAAGCGCATGCTGGTAGCGTGCACTTTCCATGAATTGACTAACACCGAAACTCGACTGGTCCTGCAGCATGTCCATACCGGCTGCGCCGCCTTGCGGCAAACCCTGACTGGCGAGTTCGAGGCGAGCATCGTGAATTCGTGATTTCGCAACCAGAACAATCCCATTGCCGGTGTCCAGTTCATACTCGATACCGGCGCCATGCAGAGCTTCAGCAACCTGCGCCGCATCCGCTGTGTCGAGGTCGCTATAGAGTTGTGTGTACTCCGGTGACTGTGACCAAAGTACTATCGCAAAACCCGCTGCAACGCTGGCCGCCACACCTATTAACAACATCACCTGCCGAACCGCCGGGATACGAGCGACACCAATTAAGTTCATGTTGCTGACCGGCATAGCGGACGATTCGATGACTACTTGTTTATCCATGATTCAATTCCAGTCCCTTGTCTTATTCGTCGCCTTATACAGGCATATTCATTATTTCCTGGTACGCAGTAACCAGCTTGTTGCGAACTTCTGCTACCGCTCTGAACGACAGGTCCGCCTTCTGTGATGCGACCATCACTTCAACCAGACTCGCGTCGCTGGTTCCGTTTTCAAAACCAGTCTTCATATGCTTTGCCGTCTGTTGGGTCTCATTGACGGATTCAATCGTATTTTTTAGTAACTCGCCGAACATCGGCGCGTCCATGGGTGTCGGTGCGGTCGTTGCCGGAGTTTGAAGCTCGGCATTCAGCGCACGAATCTGACTTAGGATTTGGTCTGTGCTTATTGGATTCATCAGCGCACTCCTCCTGAGGCCACCACCGTGCCCGGCTGTGCATCGCTATTTATGAATCCGTCCTCACGCATTCGCGCCAATTTGTAGCGCAATGTCCTCGGGCTGATTCCCAGCGTTTTGGCGACTTCACCGCGGTTGCCGTTCTCGGCATTCAGTGCATCAACGATCAGCTGGTACTCTCGAACCTTGAGGTCATCCTGCAGACCCGTCGAAGGGCCTTGATCCGGGGCCAATTGCTGTTCGTCAGATTCCAGAATCAAATCACTTGCCGATATTTCACTGCCCGGCAACATGATCAATGTTCGTTGAATAACGTTTTCGAGTTCGCGCACGTTCCCTGGCCAGTCGTGCGCTATCAGTCGTTGTTCGGCGCCGTCAGAGAGGATCGGCGGTGTTGTATCAGCGGGTGAATGTTTGTTAATTGCGAGCAGCGCGAGCGGCAAGACATCGCCCTTGCGATCGCGCAGCGGTGGTATGTGGAGTGGAAATACGCTCAGTCGATAGTACAGGTCTTCGCGAAACTTTCCGTCTGCTACGCACTGGCGCAGGTCCCGGTTTGTCGTTGCGAGTACTCTCACGTCGAGCGCGATGACTTTGCGGCCACCGATACGCTCAACTTCCTTTTCCTGGATGACTCTTAGCAACTTGGCCTGTAAGCCGAGATCCATTTCCGAGATTTCATCCAGCAACAATGTGCCGCCTTGTGCCTGTTCGAATTTTCCAGGGTGGGCTGTGCTTGCGCCCGTAAAAGCACCCTTTTCATAACCAAACAGGACAGCCTCAAGCATGTTCTCCGGTATTGCCGCACAGTTGATCGCGATGAACGGCGCGGGGTTACGTGGCGAGCAGTGATGGATGTATCTGGCGATCACCTCTTTGCCGCAACCACTTTCACCACTGAGAGTAATCGTCGCATCAGATTTCGCCACTCGCTGTGCGATTCGCAGCAGTTCAACGGTTTTGACATCAGCGGCAATTGGCTGACCGGCCTCTGGTAATTCTTTCAAGTGACGATCAACGATAATTTTTAGATCGTCAATTTCGAAAGGCTTGACCAGAAAGTCGACTGCTCCGTTACGCATTACATCGACGGCACTTTCGATTGTTCCATAAGCGGTCATCAGTACCGCCGGCAAAGCCGGGTGCTGCTCGCGAATCTTGCCAAGTAACTCGTTACCGTCCATTGGCCGCATCTGAATGTCGCTGACAACCAGGCCAATGTCCTCACACTTCAATATCTCCAACGCCTCGCGTCCACTGCCTGCCGTAAACACCGGGTGCTCTCCATCACTCAAGGTATCAAGCAGTGCCTCGCGCAGGTTCGCGTCATCTTCAACGATCAGTACGGCGGCGCTGGTCATTAGATTTCTCCTATTACCGGTAAGCACAAAGCGAATGTGGTTCCCCGCTCGGTTGAATCGACTAGGATTTCACCCTTATGTGCATCCGCGACTGCACGAGCGACAGAAAGACCGAGTCCGGTTCCCTCGGGGCGAGTCGTAAAGAATGGTTCGAAAATTTGAGCGCTGATGTCTTCCGGGATTCCCGGGCCGTTATCGCTAACGGTCAAGCAGACCCTGTCGCCGAGCAGCTCGGCACCCAGCTCGATTTTCGCGGTATCACCGCAGGCCTGGCGCGCGTTGTCGACGAGGTTTATCAGTACGCCCTGAATAGCATCTCGATTCCCTTCAACGATGATCTCGTTACGCAGCGACGCGATTTTGAGGGGATGGCTATCCGCACACTGCTCGACCGACTCGAGGATGTCTTCGAATAATTCGGTAACAAAAAACTTGTCGCCACTGCGGCGGGCTCCGCCGGCGTAAATCAGCATGTCATCTACCATGCGGACCATGTCGTGCAGACGGTCGCTCACTTTGACCGCCAATCTCTTCTCATTTTGCAGTCCGCCGCCAAACTGTCCGACGTACAACAACGCTGAGGTTAGAGGCGTGCGAATCTGATGCGCCAGGGACGCGGTCATTTCACCCATCGTGGACAGACGTTCTTGTCGCTGCATCAGCTCTGACATACGTCGGCTTTCGCTGACATCCGCCAGCAGTAAGATCTCGCCAGGTTCGGAGCCGAGCGGCTGCCTTGATAAGTGGAATCTTCGTCCATCACGCGAGCGCAGATCACCATCCGTCACGTTCGACGTATGAAATTCACGCCGTGCTACCTCGGACCATGGTCGGCCCAATAGTGGCTGGCTCAGCAATTTGCGAGCCTTGCAGTTCTTCTCACGAATTATGCCGCCACCGTCCAGTATGAGAGCGGCGCCTGGCAGTGCATCCAGTGCACAAGTCATCCGTTTACCGAGCCTCTCCCTTTCTATGAACTCGCGGTGCCTTGCCAGGCGCGCGATTTTCAGCTCCTGAGTTAATGACTCCACCTGGTCCTGCAAGTCAGTAAATGACTCGTCCAGCAAATAGGGCTGATGCTTTTGCGGCTCGTGCGATCGCTTCAAAGATTCAATACTCGTCGCGGACAAAATAACTCTCCAATCAATAATTCATCTCAGTGACAATGAATAAGCAAGATGCGTGCCAAGAGATTTTTTACTGACTATTCAGTGAGTTATGGTTTTCGGGTCCGGCGCAATACGTCAAGAATCTGACGGCTGCCGAGCTTTCCGGGGAACCTGACGGCTTTTTGCCGCCATGGTGGCGGCGACTGGGGTTGCTGCTACCTAGTGGATTTCGTAGCGCGATAATTTCTCAACGAGCGTCGTACGCTGCATGGACAAGAGACGCGCGGCTTTGGCTACAACACCTTCACTCGCCGACATTGCCTTCTGGATCAGGTCACGCTCAACGGATTGTAGATGTGTTTTGAGATTCTGAGTAGCCGGTGTAAGGGATTGTGGCTGATCGACATCCGGAATAGGCGTCTCTCGGTACTTTTCCGGCAAGTCTTGCAGCGATATTTCGCCACTGGGAAACAATATGGCCAACCTTTCAACCAGGTTCGATAGCTCGCGAATATTTCCTGGCCAGGAGTAACCCGCCAGAGCCTGCAAGGCCGCAGGGCTAACGCGAAGTTCACCATCATCACCCTGATGTTGTACAAGCAGTTCGTCCATCAAATCCGGTAAGTCGCTGGCTCGCTTTCTGAGACACGGCATCTCGATCGGGAAGACGTTCAGGCGGTAAAAGAGATCCTCACGGAACTCCTCAGCTTTGACGGCCGCCGGCAAATCCTTATGAGTCGCCGCAATGATTCTCACGTTTGCGTTTAGTACCTTGTTACTGCCAACACGCCGGAAGCATTTTTCCTGCAATACACGCAGTAACTTGACCTGCATCGGCAAACTCATGTCGCCGATTTCGTCAAGAAATAATGTACCGCCCTCTGCTAATTCGAAGCGCCCGGCCCGCGCACTAATTGCGCCAGTGAATGCCCCTTTTTCATGCCCGAATAACTCACTTTCAAGCAGATCAGCCGGAATGGCACCGCAGTTGATAGGTACGAAAGGCATATCAGCCCTGTCGGACAGATCGTGAATTGTTCGAGCGACCAGTTCCTTGCCGGTCCCGGACTCGCCGGTTACGAGAACCGTTGTTCCGAAGTCTGCGACTTGCTCAATTAGCTGCCGTACATTATTTATGGAACGTGAGGTGCCAGTGATGCGCTGGCGCTTCTCCTCTCCGGAGTAGCGTTCTGCACGACGTAGCAAGCGGTCAACCTGTGCGCGGCGTAGCGGCATATCCACTTTCCAGATCGGCCGGTCCGCCAGATCCTGTGAAAATTCCTCATTGGCGACATTGTCGTCAAGTAGCAGGAACGGAAGGTGGGGTTGCTTCCTGGCGAGTAACTGCAGCGCCTGACGGAAATTCTTGCTGGAGCCAGTCTTACCGACCATCAAGGCGATGCCCGGCTGTGACGCAAACTGCTCAATGGATGCTTCGCAGTCGGCGATAACCGGTTCGTAGTTCATGAATCGTAAACGGTGGCCCAACTCGGTAGCGCGTTCTGAATTTGTATCCAGAACAAACACCTTGCATACCGTCGGAGTCATTTCCACCATGCCCACACCCTTCATTGGCGTTATGTAAAAGCATCTATTTAAGTGGCAACCATGATAGCGGGATTATTACGCCACAATTGTGATGGACCTCACAAATATCAGGACCTTACAGTGAATATGTAAAGTCGAATTTAGCGCCGTCAAACGTCCAGCGAGAGCGCGCTGGTCGCTTGGTAACTAGCAGCTGCTCGCCGCCCGGTCCTGATCGTCGCCAGCTGTGTCGCGACCTCTTCGCGCTGCACCATCGCGCGTTCGCTGATGTGGTCTACATGACCTTTTATGTCCAGCAGCATCTTCCGGCGTTCTTGTTCCGGAACTCTTGCGATGAGCCCTGGCAGGCCGTGCAATACGAGCTCGATCTTTTCCCACTCACCTGAGTCAGCAAGACGTTCTATTTCCTGCATGCGTGCTTCTATTTGCTCGCATGAGTGGCGGCCTCTTGGTGCCTTTGCCTGCGCGACTACCATATCCCTACTCCTGTGGCGTCATGTACTTTCTATTGCTCGCTAACCTCGGAGGCAATCGCATCCCAGGCCTCTTTCAATTCGCGCATCAAACCGGCGACCTCATCGAGCATCGCCGCGTTGTTCTTAAAGTTCGCTTCTGTTAATCGCGTCATCATGTACTCGTACAATGCGTTAAAGTTTCCCGCAATCTTCTTGTCCGGCTTGTGATTCAAGCTGGCTTGCAGTCCGCTAATGATATCGATCGCGTCGCCGATATGAGCACCCTTCTCGGCGACCGACTCGCGTTCCATGTGGCCACGGGCCATAGCGATTTTGGTGAGTACACGTTCCATCATCAATTGTATAAGCCGATGCGGTGTCGCCGCCTCAACCTCGCTTCTGACGCGGATCTGTTGGTACTCCCGCGCCGCTGCAGAGTTGCCTGTAGTCATCATGTTGGTTTCCGAAATTAGTTGTTATTGCTGTTAGTAGTGAACCCCGGCAAGCTCGAGAGTTGCTGGGAAAGAAAGTTGCTGGTCAATGAAAGCTGGCCGAGTAGCGCATCCATGGCATTGAACTGCCGCGTTAGCCGCGTCTCCAGAGACACCAGTCGTTGGCTCAGTGAAGTCCGATCGTCCGCAATGCGTTCGATCTGTTTATTCAGACCGTCTTCGCGCGCCTCAAGCACGCCGTCATTGGAAAGGTAGCTGTCAACCACATCGTAGATACGAACCGCGAACCCGTCTGTCGCTGAGAACAACTGACCAAGTTGCACGAAGTCGTCGTCCATGATTGCCGATAGTTTGGTGCTATCAACCGTTAGTTTGCCATCGAGTTGCACGCTGATACCCACCTCGGACAGCGTTGTGAAATTGGCGTCGATGTCGGTCACCACATTACTCAATTCACGCCGCACCTGGCTCTGGATAGCTCGCAGTGTGGAGTCACCGAACAATGGGCCCGATACCTGTGTTTCGGAATCGTAGCTGGCCAACTGGCCAAACAGATCTACAAGGTTGTTATAGCTGTTGACGAACTCGTCTACTGAACCGCGCGCCGCAGCTTCGTCATTGGCCACCGTGAAATCGTCCGTTGATCCCGGATCAGAAGTCACCAGGTTAATTGTGACGCCCTGCACTGCACCGGTGATCGTATTGGAGGAACTCGCGACGTCGAAACCGTCAATGCGTATCAACGCATCCTGTGCGGCTATCGATTCTGTCAGTGAGGTTAGCAAATTCGGTGGATCGTATTCGAGTGCCGCCAGACCACCATCACCGCCACTCTGGGTGACAATCATGGAGTTACTCGCGCCAACATTATCACCGGACAGAATCAGGTAGCTGCCCGAATCGGCGTTGACAATCGAGGCACTCACGCCGGGGTTATCGCCGGCAGCATTGATGGAGTCGCGAATACCGGCCAGGGTGTTGTTTTCACTATCGACGACAATACCGAATGTATCTGCGCCCACCGCAATCTGCAGCGTGCCCGTACCAACGACTGTATCTGCATCGGTAAAGACGCCAGACGTTAATTTTTGTGCCTGTGCCAGCTGCGCGACTTCGACCGAGTACTTGGCAGGAACCGCGTCGCTATCTGCGCTGACCGTATAGGGTGACGAATCGGAAGTGCTTGCGGTGCGAGCCAGAAAACTGTCGGTATTTCGCAGTCCGTCAAGCGCGTCTCGAAATTCGGACAGGGACGACTTCAGAAGACCAAAAGCCGATAGCTTGGATTGTACTCGCGCTTCCTGTTGTCCTAATCGAGCTGTCACCGGTTGCCCCTCTGCTGCAACTAGCTGCTGTACGATCCCGGAAATATCCAGTCCGGAACCAATACCCGTTGAAATGATACTTGCCATGTCTGTCTCTCAGTGCGTCTGTTTGCGGGGGTACCACAATGACCTACAAGAAACGTGCCAAATATGCCTGGCATCATTTTCGATCATCTCACACGTGCTCATCGAACAAGCGAATTGCCAGACCGCCTTCAGATTGCAAGTAACTGGAAACTTTCTCCGCTGGAATCTGACGAATTATCTCGCCCGTTTCGCTATCGAGAACCTGGATAATGGATATGCCCGTCTTCAGGTCGACCTCGAAGTGAAGATCACGCCCAATGCTTACGGAAACAGCGTTGAGCTCCTGGACGATTTTTTCGATCTCAGGATTCCTGGGCGGTTCCGGTTGCTCGCGCGGTGTGCGAACCGGCAATCCCTGGCCGCCGACCGACGACGGCTTGCCGCCTTCCTGTGCCACTTCCCTGGCGTGCATGCCGTTATGTGATGGTTGGGCCACCGCTGCTTGAGCGTTGCCCATGTTCATAATCGGTAAGACGATCGTATTTGTTTGCTGAGACATGTCGAGTTTCCTGTATCTCGTCAGGGCTGCTTCCTTGCAGCCCTGTTGTCGAGATACTGCTTCTCAATGCGCTCTTACTGCAGCAAGCTCAATGCAAGCTGTGGTTGAGCATTCGCCTGCGCCAGGACCGATACGCCGGCCTGTTGCAGAATCTGTGCCTTTGTCAGTGCTGCTGTTTCCGCTGCGAAGTCCGCATCCTGAATTCGTCCACGCGCCGCCGCCAGGTTTTCACTGACTGACTGCAAGTTGGCGATAGTGGACTCGAAGCGGTTCTGAATAGCACCGAATTGACTACGCAGGCTGCTGACCGAGTTGAGGGCTGCATCTACGCGGTTGATCGACGTATTGGCGTTAGCAACCGTTGTCACAGATGCTGTGTTCAACGCAGATGCGCCAAGTGCCAACGTCGTTCCAGTGAAGCCGATTCGTGCTGGCGTTGTACCACCGATAACCAACTGCTCGGATGCCGTAAGGCGAATCGAGCCCACTACGGTAGCGGTCGCGTTAGCCGTGAGGTCAAGCGCATCATTGACACTGTTGTTTAGCGTGTCGTCAGTGATGCCAAGCCCGACGTTCGTCGCTGCAGCAATATCAGCTTCCGCGATGATGATATCGCGACCGTCAGCGGCAGCCAGCGTAACTTTACTAGCCGCGCTGTCGAACGAAGCGGTAACACCCGTTGCTGAACCATTAGCGTTAATGGCCGTCACAAAATCCGTGCCGGTCAGGTTCGTCGTCGAGAAGTCTCGCGCCGTGTAGATAGCCTGACCATTGATCGTCAGGTTATACGCAGCATCATCAACAGTGGCAAAATCAAACACGGCTGTGGTATTTGCCGTCGCTGTTAACCCGGATATTCCGGATGAGTTCAAGGCCTTCGCTTTGGCTTGAGCGCTGCTCGCAGTAAGGCCTGCGGATGCACCTTCAGCGACCGAAGCGACGACCGCGGAGGCCTGCCCAGCACCGATTGCAATCGTCAGCTCGCCAGAGCCTATCGCACTACCGTCCACACCTGTGGCTTGCTGTCCAACAGCGAGAGAACTGTCAAAAGCAGTACCGCCAACATAGTCAGCAGTCTTACCAATGCTCAGCGTCCGCAGACTTGTGTTCAACGTGACACTGATGGTCTGTCCTACGTTCGCGCCAACCTGGAAGGCCGCGTTGCCAAAAGTACCGTCGAGAAGTGTCTGGTCATTAAACGCCGTCTGTGTCGCAATACGGTCAATCTCTGCCAGACGCTGCTGGACCTCCTGATCGAGTGCTGCCCGGTCAGACGCCGAGTTAGTGGCGTTAGCTGACTGCACGGCCAGTTCACGAATGCGCTGCAAGTTGTTTGTCAACTCACCCAATGCGCCTTCAGCCGTCTGCGCCAGAGAGATACCATCGTTAGCGTTACGAACCGCCTGATTAAGTCCTCTAATCTGCGTTGTGAAACGCTCGGAAATTGCGAGCCCTGCCGCATCATCCTTTGCGCTATTAATTCGCAGGCCCGTAGACAGTCTTTCAAGTGACTGGTTTAGCAAACCTTGCGAACGACCTAAATTTCGTTGCGCGTTAAGCGATGCAACGTTGGTATTTATAGTCAGTGCCATTTTCCTGCTCCTGGTTAATAAAAGTGCCGGTCTGCTATTGCCGCCGGTAGTCTCTTGCTGGGGCCACGAATATCCATTCAAGACCGCCGTTCACAGTGGTTATCGGTGCCGGTTCGGAAATCTTGAGAAATTTTTTGGGGAATTGGGACGAATCGATGACGGCGCACCGGTCGCCCGAACTAATTCTTTAGCCTGCAATCGCAGGAATGTGACATATGACGCACTTTCGCATCAGTAAACTGAATTTTGTTGGTTGTTATCTCAGGAAATTAAACAACGACAGACTTTGCGTCCGTACGAAAGATTGCTGTGCCGCCTCCAGAACGCCCAGCTCCAAGCTCAATCGCGACAACGCCTCGGCGTAGTCCAGATCTTCAAGCTCACCGATCATCTGTTGCATTGACAACGCAAAGCCATCATTTGCATCAGTTTGATTTTCTACGGCTGACAGACGTGCGCCAACCTGAGTTCGCACCGTCAGTATTGTGCCAATCGCCTGGTCAACGTCATCCAGACCTCTATTGATACCATTGTTCATGACGGCCCTGGAAACGTCACCGCTAACGCCGGTTTCAACCGCCTCAGCCAATTGTTGAATACTGCTGAAGACATCCTGGTAGCCACTGGGAGTCACGCCGAACTCATCGCCTGCGGCAGGCGCACCGTCGATAGAAAACTCAATACCCTGGAATATGAGTGATTCACCAGACTGGTAAACACCCGCTGTGATCACGGTGCTCGATGCATCGACCACCTCATAATTCATTGCATCAACGAAGCGGACTGTGTACTGCTCACCCGAATAGAGTGACGGGTCTACAACGCTGCTGTCACCCATTACGCCGGAGCCTAAGTTTGTAGCTGATGCGGTAACCAGGAAAGAGCCATTGCCTTGTTGGTTTCGAAAGAAGACGTCAGCACCGGAATCGCCATCGGCTACCGTTCGTGTCTCACCAATCTGTATTAACCGTTGACCCTGATCGCCGTTATATGAGTAGCTGCCACCACTTAGTACAACTGGCGTTGTTTCATCAAGATTGCCGGCAAACAGGAAGCGCCCATTGCCGTCTTTCTGATTGGCAAGCGCCACAAGTTCGTCGAGTTGCTCGCGCATTTCAATCGCAATCATGGAGCGTGATTCGTTACTTTGGGTCGCATTGTTCGCTTGCAACGCCAGTTCGCGTACGCGCTGCAAAACATCATTTACACCCTTCAAGACCTGTTCTTCATTCTGCAGCCGTGTCGTCGCCATATTGCTGTTGCGATCGAACTGATCAAATCTTGAAAGTGAGTCTCGCAGGCTTAATGCACGCGATGCGGAGATCGGGTCATCCGATGGCTGCAGAATTCTCCGACCCGTTGCGATTTGCTCTTGCGTTCTGGCACTGGCCGATTGCAATTGCTGCATGTGGACCAAACCCTGTCGAAAAATACCCAAGCTGGAAGTACGCATGCTTATCTCCTGGTCGCGTTCAGCAAGCTGTCAAACAGCGTGCCCGCAACCGCTACGACTTGGGCCGCCGCCTGATAAGCCTGTTGAAAGCGAATCAGATTTGCCGCCTCTTCATCGAGATTTACACCCGACCGAGTTAGCTCCGCATCCTCAAGATTGCCGAGGACCACGCCTTGTGCATCCGTGTTTGCTTGCAACTGACGGGTTGTGCTGCCAACACCAGCAACCATCTGGCCGTAATTCTCGATGATACTGATGGTGCCACCATCCAATAGCCCAACTGCCTGCACATCTGCTAGCAACAGACCATTGCTGTTGTCACCGGATGCACCAAAATTGGCTTCGATGGTGTATTGATCACCTGCCTGCGGCGCGCCACTAATCGCAAACTGCGAACCGTTTATCGTGATCGGTGCACCATCCGTATAAGCAAACGTACCGGCACCATTGATGCTGTATGTCGTCGGGTTGATAAACTCAATCACCGATGTGGCAAGAAACGACGCAGCACTGGTGTCTACCGCGACTGCCGGACTGATTGAGGCGTCGCCAACATTGCTAAGTGATCTGCTGGTTCGCGTTGGAGCTGCCATAGCAACGGACTGCGGATCGGTGATAACAACTCCCAGGGAGGCCGCGGCGTCGCGGCTGGAACGTACCATGACGCGGTCACCTGCCGCCGGTGCGCCACCCACCACGAGACTTAAGCCCTCCGCAAGAAACGGAGAGCCAGCGGTACCGCTACCAGTAATTGCGACCGCCTCACCCGTGAGTGCCCGAGACAAATTGTAGTTCGTACCGTCGAAGCTGAGTATGTAATCCTCGCCCGTCAACGCGCCAATATCCGTTACTGTCGCGACAGTAGTACCGCTTCCGGTGCTTGTTCCCGAAGGCAATACTGTAGGCGCCGATATGCTAAAGAAGTCACCACCCAGCGCCCCACGAAGATCCATCCCTTGCGCATGTTGCTCATTAAAACTTTGTGCGAAGGCCTGCGCGGTTTTGCCAAGTGCCTGCCGGGTCGGGTCCAGCATTTGGCTGCGAAAGCCCAGCAAGCCGCCCAGGGTGCCGCCGGTAAGGTTATTACCGAGCGGTGAGGTTCCGGATATGCCCTTGTAGACAATTTCAAGACGTGTTGGGTCAAATTCACTACCTTGCACCGCCAGTTCTCTTGCTTGCGAACCAATAACCAGTGTCTGCCCGGAACCGATGAAAATACTCAAGGAGCCGTTTTCTTGTTTCGTTGTCGTGACAGAAACCTGTTCTGCCAACTTACGAACCAGGGAATCTCTCTGATCGAGCAAATCGTTCGGCTGCGGGTCATTTGGACCACCGGAAAGCTCAATCTTGCTATTCAAATCAGCGATAGCTTTCGCAAAGAAGTTGATGTCTTCCACTGACTGCCGGACGCGTTGATTTACTTCGGTTTCTGTTTCAGAAAGGCGCTGGTCGATCGACCTGAAGCGCTGTACCACGCCGTCTGACGCAGAGATCAATGCCTGGCGCGACGTTATCGAGGCGGGGTCATTCGCTACGTCCTGAACCGCGCCGAAAAAAGACTGCAAACCGGTATTCAGGCCAGTATTCGGATCGGCAAGCAATGAATCCAGACGGCTCGCCAGAGTGTTCAACATATCAAATCGAGCGAAACCCGAGGTCGCAGTATTCAGTTGCTCCCCAATCATGGCATCGTAAATTCGCCGGATCGATGAAATCTGTGAGCCTGACCCAACAAATCCAGCACCGGTTTGCAGACTTGGGCGAGAGGTGATCTCGACAACCTGGCGGCTGTAACCCGGTGTATTCGCATTAGTGATATTGTGCCCGGTCACTTCCAGTGCCCGCTGAAAGGCCTGCATTCCGGACAAACTCGTTCTCAATAGATCTGGCATTGAATTTCCCTGGCGTAAGCGTAAATCATTGCAACGCAGCCGCCCTGCTATCTGTATTTATCGACGGTGTTGACTCGATCTTTAGGCCACTAATCGCTGCTCGCAGTGTTTTTCCCTGCACCAGGCCACCGATCTTGCGCGCGTAGGCCGGGTCCGTGGCATATCCTGATTCCTGCAGTGCGTTCGCAAATCCGACAGAGTCCGCGCCGTTGTCGCGTACCTTTTCATAACGTGGATTTTCTTTGATCAGTTGCACATAGTCCTTGAACGTCGCAGCGACATCTGGATAAACCTTGAAACGTTCTACCGACCGACGTGCTACGCCGCCACTGTATTCGAGCGTGGATCGAGCGACGCTGTCGCCTGTCCAGTCCCGTCCTGCTTTGATACCAAACAGGTTGTAACTACTTTCACCGTTAGCGCGCTCCATAACATGCGCGCCCCAGCCTGTTTCCAACGCCGCCTGTGCCAACAAGGCTTCCGGCGCGATGTTCAGTTCTCTTGCGACTCCATTAACATGCGGCCAGAGATCGCGTGCAAAGGCGTCCGGATCTGCCCATGTTGGCTCGGCGTTTCCAACTGAACTTCTCGGTGGAGCGGCGAGTGAAAAAACTTCTCTGGTTGCCGAAACGGAACCTGGCTCACCACCCAGTTGCCGTACCAGCATCTCGGCCAGGCCAATACCACGACCACTGGACATCTCCATTGCCAACTGCTGATCCATCATGCCTTGATACATTTCGTGCTGGTCGCTGTCACCGAGTAACGGATCGGCAAGCTCGCTGGCACGCATGTTCTTCAGAATCGTTTGCAAAAACAACGCCTCGAATTGACCGGCAACTTCTCGCAGTACTTCAGGATCGTTCTTCTCTGCGCCTGCGCGCAGCGTCGAGAATTGAGTGAAGTCCGTGATTGCCGCCGTCATTACGTCATCCTCAGATCACGATTAGCTCGGCTCGTAGTGCACCCGCCTGCTTCAGTGCTTCGAGTATTGCAACGAGATCACCGGGTGCCGCGCCAACTCGGTTAACCGCTTGCACGATCTCCTCCAGGCTTGCGCCCGGCTTGAAGAGAAACATGCTCGACTCCTCTTGCTCGATTGATACTTCCGAGCTTGGCAAAACGACTGTTTGACCCGCATCCGAGAACGGTGCAAGTGGCTGGCTTGCGAAAGGTTGTTCACTAATTGTGACGACAAGAGAGCCATGCGATACAGCGGCGGCTGATACACGAACATTGGAGCCGATCACGACGGTCCCCGTTCGAGAATTGATGATCACCCGGGCTGCCGCGCTGCCGGGCGTAAATTCGAGGTTCTCGAGGTGTGCGAGGAAAGAGGTGCGATATTTGGGTTCTTGCGGTGGCCGAATATTGATCGACACCGCATCTATAGCCAATGCGCTTCCTTCGCCCAATGTGTCGTTGATCAATTTTGCGAGTCGGTGGGAGGTCGTAAAATCAGGGCTGTGCAAATTCAATACGATGGACTGGCTACTATGAAAATCATTGGGGACGGTACGCTCGACCGTTGCACCGTTGGGGATCCGTCCGGTACTTGGAATGTTGACCGTTACGCGCGAACCGTCATTGCCCGATGCGCCAAAACCACCAACAATGAGATTGCCCTGGGCCAATGCATAAACGTTGCCATCGGCACCACGCAGCGGAGCCATCAACAGACTGCCACCGCGAATACTCTTTGCATTGCCGATCGACGCGACCGTCACATCAATGGTTTGTCCCGGTTTACTGAAAGCCGGTAAGTCGGCATAAATGGAAACCGCTGCCACGTTTTTGAGTTGCAGACTGGTCCCTGGCGGTACGGTAATGCCGAACTGTGTCAGCATATTCACGATGCTTTGTACCGTAAATGGCGTTTGACTGGTCTGATCGCCGGTACCGGCAAGACCCACCACGATGCCGTACCCCGTCAACTGGTTATTTCTGACACCAGCAACACTCGCCAGGTCCTTAATGCGCTCAGCCTGGCTGCTAGCGCTCATCAGCACAGCAGCGGCAAGCACGGACCAGCGCAGGATTTTGTGAATTTTCTTGTCAGGCATCATGGAGAAAACCTCAATACGGGTGAAAGATGGAGTGAAAGAAACGCGAGATCAGACCCATGCTGTTTGCTGCGGCAAGAACGCCTTTACTGCTGTAAGTGATGTGCGCGTCTGCAACCTTGCCTGATAACACGGTGTTGTCAGGTTCGATGTCGTGAGGACGAATGATCCCGGAAAGCTGAATAAATTCCTTGCCTTGATTGAGGGTCACCCATTTCTCACCGCGAATGCGAAGATTGCCGTTGGGCAATCGCTCGACAACGGTGACGGTGATGTCACCCTGCAAACTATTGCTTTGACTGCTCGCACCGCTGCCATCAAACTCCTGCTCGCCACTCAGGCTGCCGTCAAACAACGATACGCCGCCGCGAGTTATCGGCCGACCAAATACTGTTGGGTTTACAAGTGTTGCCGCTGTTGACTTTGATGTCGTGGTATTCGCGTTCTTTGACGCATTCGTTTGCTCAACCAGGTGCACCGTCAGGATGTCGCCAACTCGCCCTGCCTTCAAATCCTCGAACAAGCGCACATCGGCCCCAGCCTGGTAGATAGAACCACTGCTCGGTGCTGCATAGACCTGTTGCATGGGTGTTGGCGGAATATAGCTTTCGTCCAGCGCAGGCGATGTACTGCAAGCACTAAGAAACGGCGGCGCGACGACCAGTATCATTAAGCATGTTTTTCGCATTATGTTAGTCATCAGTTTTGCCGTCCGTTAGATGTTGTTGTTCAGGTATTGCATCATTTCATCGCTGGTTGAAATGGCTTTCGAGTTCATTTCGTATGCGCGTTGCGTCTCAATCATATTGACTAGTTCGGCGACTACATTGACGTTCGATCCCTCCAGAGCACCCTGAACCAGCGAGCCAAACCCATTCAGGCCCGGTGTTCCGGCCTGAGCCGAACCGCTGGACGCAGTCTCAAGATAGAGATTTTCGCCCACGGCCTGCAGGCCAACAGGATTGATGAAATCAACGGTTTCAATACTGCCGACCTGGGAAGGTGCTGTCTGTCCGGCGAGTTGCACCGAGACAACGCCGTCGGTACCGATAGTAATGCTCTGTGCGCCGTCAGGAATTGTAATCGAGGGCTGTAACGCATAGCCGCTCGCGGTTACCATTTCGCCTTGCGAGTTGCGTTGGAATGTTCCGTCACGTGAATAGGCCAGATTGCCGTCGGGCATCAGAATCTGAAAGAAGCCACGTCCCTTCATGGCAACATCCAGCGCATTGCCAGTCTGCAACATGCTGCCTTGCGAGAACAATTTCTCCGTCGCAACGACGCGTACGCCGGTACCGAGACTCAGGCCAGAGGGCAGTTCTGTGTCTTGCGACGTTTGCCCACCCGACTGACGCAGGTTCTGATACAGCAGGTCCTCAAAAACAGCCCGACCCTGTTTGAACCCCGTTGTATTAACGTTTGCCAGATTATTCGAAACCACCGACATGCGGGTCTGCTGCGCATCAAGTCCGGTCTTCGCTATCCACAATGCCTGATTCATTTCTCTCTCCTAACCTTCATTTTCCCGATCAACTGACACGCATGAGCTGCGCTGCCGCATCGGCGTCTTCTTTCGAGGTCTTGATAATGTTGACTTGCATTTCGTATTGACGAGACAACTCGATCATATTGACCAGTGTCTTCGCGATATTGACGTTGCTCTGTTCCAGTACACCGGATGTCACGCTGACGCTGGCATCGGCACTCGCAATCTCGTCCTCCGGCAAACGAAACAGCCCATCGCTGCCTTTGGCCAGCAAACGCACGTCCGGATCCGTAAGCTTGATTCGATCAACGGTCGCCAGCGTTTCCGGCCCCTGGCCGATCGGTTGTACGGAGACGGTGCCGTCCGTACCAATCAGCAAACTGCTATTGGGCGGAATCGCAACCGGGCCTGCGTTGCCCATGACCAATCGACCGGAACCGGTCTCCAGCAGTCCGCCAGATCCGATTCGTAAGTCGCCTGCTCTTGTATAGGCCTCGGAGCCATCGGCCGCCTGCACAGATATGAAGCCTGACCCCTTGATGGCAATGTCGAGATCACGCCCGGTATGCACTACTGCACCTTGGGCGAAGTCTGTCCCGTAGGTTTCAACCACGGCATTGATTCGTGATTCGACGCCGGGTCCTTCGATAGGTTTCGAGCTGAATGAATGTAGATCAGCTCGAAACCCGGTGGTCGAAACATTGGCCAGGTTATTACTGTTGATGGCCTGCGCATATTCCGTCTGCTTGGCGCCGGTCATTGCCAGATAAATCATCTCATCCATTAGCGTTTCCTAGATCATCCGCGTTAGCGAATATTGATGACCGTTTGCGTTACGGTATCGGCCGTTGAAATCATCTGTGCGTTTGCCTGGAAGTTGCGTTGCGCCGTAATCATCTGCACCAACTGTGCGGTCAGATCGACGTTCGATGCTTCCAGGGCACCCGACTGAATGTCTCCAAACGATGCAGTACCGGCTTCGCCAAGTAAGGCATCACCAGAACCAAACGATTCGCCCCAATTCGTGTCACCGAGTTGCTGCAAGCCCTGTGTATTAACGAAATTGGCGAGCGCAAGTTTACCGAGTTCCGTTGATTGGCCGTTCGTGAATCGGGCGAACACCACGCCTTCACCATCGACGCTGACGCCCGTCAAACGTCCGGTTGTGAACCCGTCCTGAGACAGGGAATTCACACCGAATGCGTTGCCGAACTGAGTTGCAGTTGCAAAATCGAGGGTCAGACTAATATTGGCAGCACCTGTCGTTGGTGTGTAGGCGCCTAACGCCATCAGTCCACCTACTGGTAGTTGTAGGGAACCGTCATTATTAAAGACCAGCTGTGTTGTCCCGGCGACGGCAGTACCGTCAATTTCAACCTGCGTATTCCAGGTATTCGCAGCCGCATCTTTGACGAAATAGGTCGTCTCGGTGTGTGCCGCGCCGAGGCTGTCGTAGACGGTCACCGACGTCGTATGATTGAAGCTGCTGGGGTCCAGCGGGTCGAACGTGGGATTTACGGGTACTGGCGCGTTCGCCGGTAAATTCAAGCCCAGAGTAGCGCGGCTTGTCTCCTGCGGTGGACTGGCACCTGTGGTCAACTGCAGGTCCTGCGGAGTGCCTGTATTGAACAATCCGTTGCCTGCGGAGGGATATGCCTGAAGCCTGTGCCCCTGCGTGTTGACAACATTGCCCTGGTTATCAACACCAAATGCACCGGCACGAGAATAAAGCCTGGTGCCATTGTCACTCAGGACGAAGAAGCCTTCTCCAGCGATCGCGAGGTCAAGCGCGTTATCGGTAAAATCGATATTGCCCTGGGTAAACTGCTGCGAAATGCCGGAGAGGCGAACGCCGCTTCCCGACGCGCTCGAACTGACGCTCTGCGTTCCGACGGCAAAAACTTCGGCGAACTGTGCACGCGACATTTTGAATCCTGTCGTGTTTACGTTCGCCACATTGTTCGCGGTAACTCCCAGATCCGCGGAGGCCGCATTGAGTCCGCTTAGTGCTATTGCAAATGGCATGATTTCGTCTCCTGACTACTAATTTCAATTCTAGATAATTTGTCTGACCTGACTGAGTGGCAATGTATCGCCACCCGGCAGATTCAGCGTCATGCCCTGGCCAAACTGGCCGAGCGTTACACTTTCGATTGTGGCTTCGAGCAATGTCTCCGCATTCTCGACATTGTTGCCACGACTTACGCGCGTCGTTACCAGGTAATGACCGCCGTCCGCGGCGGCACCGCTGCTGTCACGCCCGTCCCAGGTAAACCGGGCCAGGCCTGCTGTCTGTGCGCCAAGGTCAATTCGTTGCACAAGCTCACCGTTAATGTCGGTTATCTCGACCTGCACATGGCTCGCGCTGGAATCAAGATTGACCGCACCGGAAATGCTGCCACCGGTTTCGAGAAAGCCGACATCCGAACTTGCCAATATGCGATGTCCAACCAGATTTGCCGCCTGCAGTGCCTGCTCGTTCTGCAGCGAGCCTGCGAGGCTGGCGAATCCCTCATTCAATGACTCGATTCCGTTAACAGTGCTGAACTGTGCCAATTGACCAAGGAACTCTCCGTTGTCCATTGGCTCGAAAGGATCCTGGTTCTGGAATTGGGTGATCATCAGCGTTAGGAAATCGTCCTGCCCGAGATCCGACCGGGATTCCTGCGCCGGTGGCGGTGCGAACAAACGTGCGTCATTTATTGCGGCTGTATCAGTCATCGTTTTTCCCGAGTCTCTGCATCAATCACGGTCTAACGACCGAGTGACAGGGTCTGCAACAGCAGATCCTTGCTTGTGTTTATTAATTCCACACCGTTCTGGTAAGAACGTGATGCGGACATCATGTTGACCATCTCTTCAACGGTGTTGACGTTGGAGACATAGACATTGCCGTTTTCGTCTGCATCGGGATGATCCGGCTGGAACATCACATTGAGCGGTTTGTCGCTCTCAATGACGCCTTCAAGTCGAACACCGCTGATACCGGTCTGATTGCTCAGGGTTTCACCAAAGCTCGCGAAAACCGGTTGCCGGGCACGGTAGACTTTGTTCGGATCACCACTGGTGCTACCGGCGTTGGCCAGGTTGCTGGCGGTTACATTTAATCGTACGGACTGCGCGTTCATGCCGCTGCCCGCCACATCGAAAACACTAAAAAGTGACATTAGTCGCTACCTCTGATTGCAAAGCGCAGGCCCTTAATCTGTCCATCCAGAAACGACAGACTGGCCCGATACATGACAGCGTTCTCCGCGAACGCGGCTTGCTCGACATCTGTTTCGACCGTATTTCCGTCCAGCGTCGATTGCATGGGTATGCGGTACTGAACCACAGCACCCATTTTGTTGGTGGTCCAGGCATCGCGATGCAGTTGGCTTGTCTTTGTCATCGGCAACTGCGTGGCCTGTGTTCCTTTGAGGACACTCTTGAAGTCGATATCGCGAGCTTTGTAGTTCGGCGTATCGGCATTCGCGATATTTGAGGACAGGACCTCGTTCCGCAACGCGCGAAACTTCACTGCTTGCTCATGCTGTGCGAATGGCTGAATTTTCATCGTCTTCGTAAATCCATTGAAGGTCCTGCCAATGTCTATGCAAAGCGCGTGCCAGAACTTTAAATCCGGCTACGCATGGGCTTTGTCAGCGGGTATCCCGAAGCGCGGCAAGAATTTGCCGCGCTTGCGGCAAGCCACAACCACCCCTTTCAGGACGCGCATTGGTACTGGCATACCAATTGCATAGTTCACTAGAGACATTTAATGGGAGCCACGATGCGATTCAGAAATTCACACCGGGCGGGTAGCCGGGATGCGGGATCCAACGGAGATTCGGCAGCCCCATTGCGCGCCCTGGCGGCATGGTTAGTCGGCTTTTTGACGCCAATTGCAGCGATTCGCCGTTTGTTTGACGGTTCCTCGCCACTCGGAAATGCTGTTGCCGCCGTACTTTTGTTGCTTGGCAGCGCCGCGTCGGCAGCTACTGCCCCGAACACGGCCTGGCATGCGATCGAGGACATTAGGAAAACGGCTGAGAATTTCGTCAGCAGTGCCACCGGTGATGGCGATGAGCGAATTTCGCCACAGGCCGGACGACTCGATAGCAGGCTCCATTTACCACAATGCTCCGAGAAACTGGAAGCGTTCCAGCAGCGCGGTGCCAAGATCACCAGTCGCACCATAGTGGGCGTGCGATGCAACGGCAGTAATCCGTGGAAGGTTTACGTGCCGGTAGACGTCATGGTAACCGAGACGGTATTGATCACGAATCGATCGCTGCCCGCAGGACATATCTTTTCCGCAGCAGACGTGAACACCGAGCCGCGTGATGTATCACGCCTCGTCGGCGGCTATCTGTCGCGGTCCGGCAGTCTGGTCGGCAAGCAACTCAAACACTCGTTGATGGCGGGACGGGTCATCACACCGTCGATGTTGAAGGCTAATATCATGATCCGGCGCGGCCAAAGCGTCACCATCGTAGCGAACGGCAACGCGGTAAATATACAAATGAGGGGAACGGCACTCAGCGACGGCGCTGAGAACCAGCGAATTCGCGTCGAAAACACAGTATCCAAGCGGGTAATCGAAGGAATCGTGAGATCACCCGAACACGTGGAAATACTGGTCTATTAATGACCGTATTTTCTTTACGCCAGGGCTAAAGTTAAGCCGAGAACGGCCGATATTAAAGTCAGGCAACAATGAATGTTGAGGTTGGAAGTTATGTCGAATACGATTTATCCGGTAGATAAGGGTATGCACAACAAAATTGGCGATAAATTAGGTGAAACATCAAGCACGCAGAAGCTGGACGTTGGCTCACCTGCGGCGCGTCAGGATGTGCAGGAACGCTCCCAGGCCACCGATACGGTGAAGCTGACCGATAATGCCAAGTTGCTTGAGCGTACCGAGAAGTCGCTTGCTGAAGCACCTGCCGTCGATCATGCAAAAATCGCAGCTGTCCGAGCGGATATCGAAAATGGCAACTACGAGATCAATGCGGACAAGATTGCCGAAGCGTTGCTACGCACTGATCTGGAGTTGGGCAAGTGAGCTGCGCCTCACCCGACGATACACGCATCCGGATTGTGAAGATCCTGGGTGACAGTGTTCGCTGCGTACACGACTTGAAGGATATTCTGGTCGAGGAACGAGAAGCCCTGGAACAGCGTGATACCGAATCGCTGAATACGGCTGCCAGCTCGAAACTGGCTTTGGTGAGCAAGATGGCCGAATTGAACAAGAACCGCGGCGAAGTGAGCGAGCAAGCAGGGTTTGGCAACGATCCGGACAATATCGACGCCCTGGCCGACTGGTGCGATGACGATCTTGAAATCACCAGCGCGTGGCAGCAATTGCAAGTCATAGCCAGCGAATGTGACCAGATCAACAGGACTAATGGTGCCATTATTCACTTGCGTCGCCGCCAGGTCCTTGACGGACTGTCTGTATTGCGGGGCGAGCAAAACAATGACAGCACGTATGCGCCGGCAGGCTCTGCAACGAGCTCCGCTGCAGGCCGAACGATTGTTGAAGCCTGACAGCAAGCTTGTACTGGAGGAATCGACGACATGCTAATCGTAAGCCGACGCGACGCCGAATCCATCTTGATTCGACCGGCAGATAACATAGACCCGAACATGACGCTGGCCGACTTGTTCAGCGACGGTCCGATCGAGATCACCATATTCGCAGCCGGCCAGAGCCGCATAAAGATGGGCGTGCAAGCTCCGCCCCAACTGTCAATCTGGCGCAAGAACGCGGCAGTTTCCTGAAAAAGCCCCGCCTCAAAATAGTCCCCTTTACGCGTTTTTCGGGCAACAGGTTTGCACCGGATTTTCTGATTGGTGTTAGTATCTGATCTATTGAAAGTCGCGATTTTCGTGATCAAAGGAGCTTCACCTATGCAGGACAACCTTAATCAGATGGCACCGGTTTCATCGCTCAGTGTTGATGATCGGTCTGAATTTATCTGGAAATGCTATGCACATGTGGTTGGCGCGATTTTTGCGCTTATCGCGGTCGAGTACTACCTGTTTACTTCTGGGGTCGCCGGCAATATTGCCGCAGTAATGATGCAAAGCCCACTTGCTGTGGTGATCGGGTTCATCGGGCTTAGCTGGGCTGCTGGTCATATGGCGCATCGCCTCCAGTCGACAGCAGCTCAGTACGCAGCCTTTGCCGCATTCGTTGTGCTGTGGGCAATCATGTTCGTACCAATACTTGGTTTTGCCATAGTTTATGGCCAGCAACGAGGCGTCAACATCATCGAGGACGCTGCGATCGTGACTGTCTTGGGCTGTGCCGCTTTGATTGCGACCGTAATGATTACACGCAAGGATTTTTCATTCCTGCGCGGAGTCATGGTGTGGGGATTTTTTATCGCCATCGGCTTGATTGTCGCGTCATGGGCGCTAGGTTTTAATCTGGGAACCTGGTTTTCTGTGGGTATGATCGGCTTCGCCGGAGTCGCCGTTTTGTATGATACGTCTAATATCATGCACCACTACCCGCAAGATAAATACGTTGCCGCCTCTATGGCTCTATTCGCTTCCATCGCAATGATGTTTTTTTACATCCTGCGATTGTTCATGAGCCGCGACTAAGCGAGCGCCCATAACAATTAACAAAAAGGGGCCAGATCCCAAAAGGGGTCTGACTCCTTTTTCCGTTATGGCTTTGAGATGACTGTCAGGCCACCCATGTATGGCTGCAGCACTGCCGGGACGCGAATGCTGCCGTCGTCGTTTTGGTAGTTTTCCATCACAGCGATCAGAGCCCTGCCCGCCGCTACCCCAGAGCCGTTCAGGGTATGAATTAGCTCGGGCTTTCCGGTTTCAGGATTGCGGCGTCGGGCCTTCATACGCCGCGCCTGGAAATCGTTGTAGTTGCTGCACGACGAAATTTCCCGGAACTTCTGCTGCCCGGGTAACCAGACTTCAATGTCGTAGGTCTTGGTCGATCCAAAGCCAACATCACCAGAGCAAAGCACCACTACTCGATACGGCAACTCCAGCTTTTGCAGGATGACCTCAGCATGTCTGGTGAGTGTCTCTAGTGCCGCCATTGACTCGTCAGCCGCTACAAAATGCACAAGCTCAACCTTCTCAAATTGATGCTGGCGAATCATGCCCCTCGTGTCCTGACCGTAGGAACCCGCTTCTGAACGGAAACACGGCGTGTGCGCGACGTAGTGTTTCGGCAACTCGCCCGCTTCAAAAATGGTGTCGCGAGCCAGGTTTGTCACGGGCACTTCGGCAGTTGGAATCAGGTAGAACGGTGTTTCAGTTGCGGTCCGAAAAAGATCTTCTTCAAACTTGGGCAAATTGCCGGTGCCGACCAAAGCATCTGCCTGTACCAAATACGGCACGTACTTTTCTTCGTAACCATGTTCTTCAGTGTGCGTATCCAGCATGAGTTGAATGAGGGCACGTTGCATTCTTGCCAGAGGACCGCTCATGACTGTAAATCTCGATCCGGAGATCTTGCTGGCCGCCTCAAAATCGATCATGCAAAGGCTTTCGCCGAGCTCAATATGATCACGCGGTTCGAATTCAAGCTCGGTCGGCTCACCCCAGGCTCTGACTTCCGCATTATCACTCTCGTCTTTGCCGTCCGGGACGCTGTCATCCAGAAGGTTTGGCAAGTCCAGTTCGATATCCTGCAGCTGACCCTGAACCTCCTGCAATGCAGATTCAGACTCCGCGAGCCGATCACCCATATCTTTGACGGCGGCGAGCAACGGAGCGATGTCTTCGCCCTGCGCTTTCGCCTTACCGATGCTCTTCGCACTCGAGTTGCGCTCGCTTTGCAGGTTTTCTGTTTCTATCTGCAGTGCTTTGCGACGTTCCTCTAACGCGAGATAAGCATCCGCATCGAATTTATAGCCACGGCGGGCAAGGTTGGCGGCCACGTCGGCGGCCGATTGGCGAAGATATTTAGGGTCAATCATGATCTCGTTCTATTTGGGTTTCTTACGCTGCGGGTTTTCCCGGTTTCGTTGCTCAATTTCATCGAGCTTCTCGCGAATTCGAATCTCTAATCCACGTGGCACGGGATGATAATACTTAACCGGGTTCATGTCGTCGGGAAAGTAGTTCTCGCCAGCGGCGTAGCCATCGTCCTCATCGTGAGCATAACGGTAGTCCTGTCCGTATCCGAGGTCCTTCATCAGACCTGTCGGTGCATTGCGAAGGTGCAATGGCACCTCCAGCGAACCCTGTTCCCGCGCATCTGCCATGGCCGCTTTCGCGGCTGCGTAAACTGCATTGCTCTTTGGCGCACATGCGAGATAAACGACCGCGTGTGCGATCGCCAGCTCTCCCTCCGGACTACCCAGACGTTCCTGTGCCTCCCAGGCGTTCAGTGTCATCTGCAAGCTACGTGGATCCGCATTGCCGATGTCTTCCGAGGCGACTCGAATCAGGCGACGCGCGATGTATAAGGGATCACAACCACCATCCAGCATGCGCATCAGCCAGTACAGCGCAGCGTCCGGATCCGTGCCACGTATGGACTTGTGCAAGGCTGAAATCTGGTCGTAGAAATATTCACCCTTCTTGTCGAAGCGACGGCGACTGCCCGAGGCGACTTCCTTGACCACCTCGTCGGTAATATCGCCCTCCCCGCTGAGATCCGCCGCCAGCTCCAATAGATTAAGAGACCGTCGCGCATCGCCATCGGCGGCAGTCGCGATGAGTTGAATCGAAGCATCGCTGATCGAATACGCATTGGCGAGCCCGCGTTCCTCATCCTGTAGCGCCCTACGAATAATGTCGGCCAGATCCTCGATCGCGAGCATTTTCAGCACGTAAACACGTGCGCGGGATAGCAATGCATTGTTCAGTTCAAACGAAGGGTTCTCGGTGGTCGCACCTATGAACGTTAGCGTGCCGTTCTCGACAAACGGCAAGAACGCATCCTGTTGGGATTTATTGAAGCGGTGTACTTCGTCGAGAAACAGGACCGTACTGCGGCTGTGCATTTGCCGGTGTTGCTCAGCCTCGGCAACCGCAGTTCTCACATCCTTAACACCCGCCATCACTGCGGACAAAGCAATGAAATGTGACTCTGTCGTCGCCGCGATCATCCGAGCGAGCGTGGTCTTGCCTGTTCCAGGCGGGCCCCAGAAGACCATTGAGTGGGCGCGACCCTGGCTTATGGCCCGATGCAGTGGCTTGCCGTCCGCCAGCAGGTGCCGCTGGCCATAAAACTCGGACAACTCCGCAGGCCGCATCCGGTCAGCCAGCGGACGTTCGATGTCGGTTTCGCTGCTAAAAAGGTCAGTCAATGTCGGCGCTTGGCTAGTCGATCCTCGGCGCGAAGACACCAACCCCCAATGCCCACCGCCCCGATCGCAAGACCGAAGATGATACCGGCTGCGTCCGCGCCTACGTCCAGCCATTCAGCCGTGCGATAGCTCACCAGTCGCTGGCACGCCTCAATAACGAGCCCGAACGCCAGGAGGCCAAAACCAATTTTCCAGTAGGAGCGCTTGTGAAACAGTCCTGTGAACCACAGCGACAATACGAAAAACGTAACGCCATGCGACCATTTGTCGACACCTCTAAACCAGGACAGCATCTTGACTTTGTCATCCCAGAACCACACTGCCGGCATCATCGTCGCAGCGAGTACAAGGACAAGAAGAATCAGGCTGGCTACCTGCCAGCGTCTGGCATACCGGAGTGGCAACATCTAGGGAATCGCAGTATCGGCAGATGCCGGCGTGCCAACCAGATCGACGCCGTCAGGAACCGGAAATTCGAAACGATCGGCCGCAATCGGCTCATTCACCGTCACGTCGTAAAGTGCGACCAGCGTTGTCTGCTCGAGGTTGTCGAAAAACACCATTCGGCGTAATTTGTTGTCGATGAAGCCAAGCTCCACACGATTGAATCCACTGGCCTTGTCTTTCGGATCCAGGCGAACCCAGGTCGTTATTTCTTCAACGGTCGTCGGGCCGAAATCGAACTGCTCCAGCGCATCTTCCGCACCACCCAGCAGGAGCGCAGGGGTGTTCGCCAGCGCCTCTGCCTGCGGTTTCACCGTGACCTGCTCAAGATCAAGATCGTAGCTCCAGATATTGACGCCATCCGCAACCAACCATTGCTCATACGGTTCGTCATACGACCACCGAAAACGGGTCGGCCTCTCGATCTCAAGCGTGCCACTGGTTCTCTCGATTATGCTGCCCTCTGCGTCGATCAACGACTGCTCAAAGCGACTCTCAAGAGTGGTGACTTCGGTCAGAAAATCGTTAACAAGCTTCTCGCCAAGGTCATCGATGCTCGACTGCGCTTGTGTGCTGCTCGTCGCCAATGCGAGCATGCACAGGAAAATAGTATTTCTAATCATCTCTTGCCGATGTCGGGACCAGTATTTCTCGTGAGCCATTGGACTGCAGTGGACCAACCATGCCTGCAGCTTCCATCGCCTCGACCATTCTCGCGGCGCGATTGTAGCCGATCTTCAAGCGTCGCTGCACGCCGGAAATCGATGCCTTTCGAGTTTCGAGCACCACTTGTACTGCCTGGTCGTAAAGCGCATCCTGCTCGGAATCTTCGTAATCACTTGCTTTGTCGATTCCGGTCAGTCCTGGTGTTGGACCACTGGGGCCCTCCAGAATTTCCTCGATATACCGTGGTGGAGCACTTTTCTTCAAGTGTCGAACAACTGCATGAACTTCGTTGTCATCCACGAATGCACCGTGCACACGAACGGGTAATGACGTGCCCGGCGGCAGGTACAGCATGTCACCATGACCGAGCAGATTCTCGGCGCCCATTTGATCGAGAATCGTGCGCGAATCCACTTTTGCCGATACCTGAAACGCTATGCGCGTTGGCACATTGGCCTTGATCAGGCCCGTGATTACGTCAACGGAGGGTCGCTGCGTTGCGAGGATCATGTGGATTCCTGATGCTCGCGCTTTTTGAGCCAGCCGCGCGATCAGTTCCTCAACCTTCTTGCCAACAATCATCATCATGTCAGCCAATTCATCGATAATCACAACGATGAAAGGCAACGGCAGCAGCGTCGGATGCTCGATCGGTTTGTCTTCGTCAAACAGCTCGGGCGGCTTGAAGATCGGATCTTTAAGTGGCTCGCCGGCATCCATGGCGTCGCGTACTTTGCGATTATAACCGCCGATATTGCGTACGCCGAGCGCAGACATCAGCCGGTAGCGTCGATCCATTTCGGCAACACACCAGCGCAGTGAATTTGCTGCTTCCTTCATATCTGTAACAACCGGCGCCAGCAGGTGTGGGATGCCTTCGTACACAGATAGCTCAAGCATCTTCGGATCGATCATGATCAACCGAACATGCTCCGGCTGGGTCTTGTAAAGAATGCTGAGCACCATCGCATTGATGCCGACCGATTTACCTGAGCCGGTCGTGCCTGCTATTAGCAAGTGCGGCATGCGTGCGAGATCGGCAACCACGGAGTGCCCGCCGATGTCCTTGCCGAGCGCAAGCGTAAGTGGCGATGCGAGATCGTCGTATGCACGCGACTTCAGAATTTCACCCAGCGTGACAAGCTGGCGGTTTTCGTTCGGAATCTCTAGCCCAACAAATGACTTGCCGGGTATAACTTCGACGATTCGAACACTGACTACAGACAATGATCTCGCCAGGTCCTTGGAGAGACTGGCAATCTGGCTGACTTTTACGCCGGGCGCCGGGTCGAGCTCAAAACGCGTAATAACAGGCCCTGGTGAAACCGATCTCACCTCTACGTCGATACCGAAATCCTTGAGTTTCAATTCGACAAGCCGAGACATCGCCTCCAGCGATTCCTTCGAGTACCCCATCTTTTGCTCGGGTGGATCATCGAGCAACGACAGTGGCGGCAGCTCTCCCGCGGCCGGTGGAGCGAACAATGGTACCTGCCGTTCCTTTTCCGCCCGTTCGCTGGGCTCCAACGTCGGCAAGACGGGTTCGATTCTTGGTTTGGCCCGATTCGCCTTCAGCTTTTTCTCGACTTTCACAATGTCCTGGCGCACGGCCGCACTGCGTCGACCTTCTGCTTTGTCGCGCAACTCACCCACTTTGAATCGAAGTTTTTCGAAGGCGACCAACGACCATTGGCCGATTCGGTCCATCACATTAATCCAGGAGATGCCGAGAAACAGCGACAACGACGCAACCCAGAGAAAAAACAGCAGGGTACTTGCGCCCAGTAATTTCATCAGGCCTTCCAGCCAGCCACCAAATGCCTGGCCAATAATGCCGCCGGCCGATTCGTTAAATCCGGCGCCTGAAAAATGCAGTTTGGACAGCGCGCAACTCGTCACAAGTGTTGCTACGAATCCACCCAGGCGCAGCCCGAAGTCGAGCTTGGTCAGCTCGATCTGGGTTTTTTGCTCGCGATACAGCATCCAGCCCAGGAAAAAGACCATTACCGTGAACAAATAGGCCGGTCGGCCAAAGCCCGTGAATAACAGGTCGGCAACCCATGCCCCGACCCGCCCAACGCCGTTGCTGACGGTATCGCTGGTCGTGGTCTGAAACGGACCGGGGTCAGCCGGGCTATAGGTGAACAATGCGAACCAAAGTATCACCGCCAATGCGCCGAATACGTATAACGCACCCTCACGCAAGGCTCGATGCACCTGGGATGACAGGCGTGCTTCCGGCTGTTTGGCTTTCGTGGCTCTTGCCATAAAGTTTCTACATTCCCTACACTAGCCCCAGAGACAATCTGAGAGACTTTGGTTCCACATAAAGCTTGCCCGCATCTTAGCGCTTGAAAGTTATCCCTTGAAAGCTGAATAAGGGAACACACTTCAAGGCCTTCTGCGGGCGATTCTGTGCTTCATCTTTTTGACGGATAAATTATACATGAGTGACTTGAAACATTGCCGGGTTCTGATACTCGGCTCCGGACCCGC
This sequence comes from Woeseiaceae bacterium, assembly GCA_021773055.1. Lineage (GTDB taxonomy): Bacteria > Pseudomonadota > Gammaproteobacteria > Steroidobacterales > Woeseiaceae > UBA1847. The sequence continues at coordinate 38,235 of JAJFKV010000002.1, read as the reverse complement.
AGGATACGCGGCTGCCGTATACGCGGCACGCGCCAACCTGAATCCAGTGCTGATCACCGGCGTGGAGCAAGGTGGGCAGCTGATGACAACCACTGAAGTGGACAATTGGCCGGGTGATGTCGAGGGATTGCAAGGCCCCGATCTCATGGATCGCATGCTGCGCCACGCGCGGCGCTTCAATACCGAGATCGTCAACGATCATATCCACACTGCTGATCTATCCAGCCGGCCCTTCAGACTCGAAGGTGACCGCGCAACCTACACCTGCGACGCACTGATCATTTCGACAGGCGCCACAGCGATATACCTGGGCCTGCCCTCAGAAGAGGCCTATAAGGGTCGCGGCGTATCAGCCTGCGCAACCTGTGACGGCTTTTTCTATCGCGGCAAACCGGTTGCTGTCATTGGTGGCGGAAACACCGCCGTTGAGGAGGCGCTTTACCTGAGTAATATCGCCTCCAAAGTCACGTTGGTTCACCGTCGTGATGAGCTACGCGCGGAGAAAATAATGCAGGACCACCTGTTCGAGAAGGAACGTGACGGCAACGTAGAAATTCGCTGGGACAGCACACTCGACGAAGTGTTGGGCGACGACTCCGGCGTAACCGGTATGCGCATTCGAAGCACCACGGACACTGCCAATACCGATGTCATCGATCTCGATGGTGTCTTCATTGCGATCGGCCACAAACCCAATACCAGTCTCTTCGATGGCCAGCTGGAGATGAAAAACGGCTATATTACGGTGAAATCCGGCATTACAGGGGGTGCTACTGCAACCAGCATTCCCGGCGTATTTGCCGCCGGCGATGTGGCCGATCAGGTCTATAGACAGGCCATTACCTCTGCCGGTGCAGGTTGTATGGCCGCGCTGGATGCCGAGAAGTACGTCGACGCACTGGAGGAATAGTCGTCAGCGAATTTTTCGGCAGCTCATGAGATACTGTTGCGTCTAACGTGACGGCCTTTGAGGTAACCTGTCCTTATGAAGGTCACCGTCCACAACAGCATGTCGCAAATTTCTCGTGACGACTGGAATAGTCTTGCGGGCAATGCCTATCCATTTCTGCGACATGAATTTCTGCAGCTAGCGGAAGAAACCGGCTGTGTTACGCCGGACAGCGGCTGGTCACCGCGTCACCTGACGATTTCTGATGGCGGGCACCTGCGCGCTGCAATGCCGCTGTATGAAAAAAGTCATTCCTGGGGCGAATTCGTTTTCGACTGGGCATGGGCAAATGCCTACGCCGAAGCCGGTCTTGATTATTACCCGAAACTGGTTTCGGCAGTACCGTTTACACCAGCACCAAGCAGCCGCCTTTTATTGCGCGAACCCGATGACATTGATGCTGCCGCCGGTCTGCTGCAGGCTGGCATAGCGCTTGCCGCCGATACGGACTGTTCATCACTCCATGTTCTGTTTCCGTCGGCTGCCGACCTGCCGCACCTGCAAAAGGCGGAACTGTTAATTCGCAAAGACTGCCAGTTTCACTGGCACAACAATAACTACCGCAATTTTGATGATTTTCTCGCTACCTTTACGTCCGTGAAGCGTAAGAAAGCTCGCCGCGACCGGCGTCGTGTCAAAGAAAGTGGTATCGAGTTTCGTCGCGTAAAAGGGGCCAATATCGATGCACAGACCTGGTCAGAAGTTTATCGCCTGATCAGTCGCACATTCACGCTTCGCGGCTCAATGCCCTATTACACTGAAGATTTTTTTCGCGGTTTCTCAGAGCAAATACCCGAGGGAATTCTTGTCATTCTCGCCGAAATCGAATCGCGTCCTATCGCCGCGGCGGTGTTTTTCGAGAGCGACGACTGTTTGTACGGCCGCTACTGGGGCAGTGACGGCCACTACGACGCCCTGCACTTTGAAACCTGTTACTACCAGGGCATCGATTATTGCATCGACTTCGGGAAACGGGTTTTCGAGCCCGGCACGCAGGGGGAACATAAGATCAGTCGCGGCTTTTCACCGGTTTCAACCTGGTCCGCGCACTGGCTTGCGCACCCACAGTTCTCCGATGCCGTTGGTGATTACCTCGACGACGAAAGCAAGCACGTCGACCGCTATATCGAAGCAATCGATTCGCGCACGCCTTACAAGACACCCGCAGACAAATCATGAGCAAAAATCGTGTCGTTTGGCTCAGTGCGGATGACCCACCGGACAGTTTTCCGTCAGTGAGCACCGCGTTGCAGGAACCGGATGGTTTATTGGCCGCCGGTGGTGATCTCTCTGCGGAACGCTTGCTGTGCGCGTACCAACGCGGAATTTTTCCCTGGTACGACGACGGCCAGCCACTCCTGTGGTGGTCACCTGACCCGCGCTGCGTTTTCATGCCCGGCGATTATCGTGTTGCAAGGCGCCTGCGACAGCAGCTGCGACGATCTAGCGCCAAAATTAGGGTAAATACGGCGTTTTCTGAGGTTATCCGCGCGTGCGCAGCACCGCGCAGATCGGAACAGGGCACGTGGATCACTAGCGATATGATGACGGCCTATGAAAACCTGCACGCAGAGGGCTGGGCTCATTCGATCGAGTTATGGCAGTCCGGCAAGCTGGCCGGAGGACTGTACGGCGTGGCTATTGGCAAGACTTTCTTTGGCGAATCGATGTTTAGCACGGTTCCCAATGCATCGAAACTCGCCTTACTTTACCTCGCCAATCTACTCACGGCCGGCGATTTACAATTGCTCGACTGTCAGCTCGTATCCAGCCATTTGCTGAGCCTGGGAGCTCAAATAATCCCTCGAAGCGAGTTCCTCGACAGCCTCGCGACCGCCTGTGACCCGTTCGAGAAGGTCCGGACGTGGCCGGGGTCACCGCTTGCGTGCTCGGAAATGTTGTGTGATTGATGACATACCGCATTGCAATACCAGCGCCGTTTCTGCACAATTCGCCAGCCTTTTAGCACTAGAGAGAATTGAATCCCTTGGCGAAAGAAGAAGCCATTCAAATGGAAGGCGTCGTAACAGAGACGCTACCCAACACGACTTTTCGAGTTGAACTCGAAAACGGTCACGTTGTGACAGCGCATATTTCCGGAAAAATGCGCAAAAATTACATTCGTATTTTGACAGGTGACAAAGTCACCGTTGAGCTAACACCCTACGATCTCAGCAAAGGCCGCATCGTCTACCGCGGCCGCTAGTACGCCTCGAGTACTAGTCCTCCGGCAAATGCTCAAGTTCCTTGAGCACGGGTTCAGCATTTAACTCCAGCGTGTCGTCATCGCCGACACCAATTCGCACGTGCCCACCTTCCGCGAGACTGCCAAACAGGAGTTCTTCGGCCAGAGGCCGCTTGATCTGTTCCTGAATGATCCGGGCCATCGGCCGCGCACCCATCTGCGGGTCGTAGCCTCGTTCCGCGATCCAGTCACGAGCATCGTCATCGAGTTCCAGGGTCACATTGTTATTGCCAAGTTTGGCTTCCAACTCGACAACGAGCTTGTCGACAACACACTTGATCGAGTCGATCTCAAGTGACGCGAACTGGATGATGGCATCGAGACGATTGCGAAATTCAGGTGAGAACTTTTTCTTGATAACCGACATGCCGTCAGAGCTGTGGTCCTGCTCAGTGAATCCAATCGATGCCCGGCTCATTTCCTCGGCCCCCGCATTGGTCGTCATCACCAGGATTACATTGCGAAAGTCCGCTTTGCGACCATTGTTGTCGGTCAAAGTACCGTGATCCATCACTTGCAACAACAAGTTGAATACTTCGGGGTGCGCCTTCTCAATTTCATCAAGTAATACAACAGCATGTGGGTTCTTGTTAACAGCCTCCGTTAACAACCCACCCTGGTCAAATCCGACATATCCCGGCGGCGCACCGATGAGCCGCGAGACCGTGTGACGTTCCATGTATTCCGACATATCAAAACGAATGAGTTCGACGCCCATGAGCATAGATAACTGGCGAGTGACTTCCGTCTTGCCCACACCCGTCGGCCCCGAAAACAGAAAGGCGCCGATCGGTTTCTCTTCGTCACGTAATCCGGATCGCGACATTTTGATCGCGCCACTCAGCGCCTGAATCGCCTGATCCTGCCCGAATATCGTCAGTTTGAGATCGCGCTCCATCGTGCGCAGCGCGGCGCGATCAGAGGAAGAAACACTCTTTTCCGGTATGCGAGCCATCTTCGCGACAATCACTTCGATCATCTGCACCGTTACGCGTTCGCCGCGTTCGGCGACCGGCTGCAAACGCAGATTAGCACCGGCTTCGTCCATGACGTCGATGGCCTTGTCTGGCAAATGCCGATCGTTGATGTGTCGGACAGCCAGTTCCACTGCTGCCTCTAGCGCCTGATTATCGTATTTGATGCCGTGATGCTCTTCGAACCGCGACTTTAGCCCCTTAAGAATCGCAACTGTTTCCTCAGCGCTGGGTTCCGGGACATCGATTTTCTGAAAGCGTCGCGCCAGAGCGTGATCTTTTTCGAAAATGCCGCGATATTCAGTATAGGTCGTTGAGCCGATGCAGCGAATCTCACCGTTTGCCAGCACCGGTTTGATCAGATTACTGGCATCCATGACACCACCCGACGCAGCGCCGGCCCCGATCACTGTATGAATTTCATCAATGAACAGAATCGCGCCGGGGTCGCTGCTCACTTCCGCAATGACGCCTTTCAAACGCTTTTCGAAGTCTCCGCGATATTTCGTTCCTGCGATGAGAGTGCCCATGTCGAGCGCATAGATCGTGCTGTCGGACAGTACGTCGGGCACGTTCTCTTCCACGATCATCCGTGCCAGCCCTTCCGCCAGAGCCGTCTTGCCAACGCCCGCCTCTCCAACATAGAGCGGATTATTCTTGCGGCGACGACACAGAATCTGCACCGTGCGTTCGATTTCGAGTTCGCGGCCGATCAGAGGGTCTATCTTGCCCTGCATTGCGAGGTCATTGAGATTGGTCGCGTATTTGGACAATGCCGAGGAATCCTCCTCTGCTTCGGATTCCGGTCGCGGCTCGCCATCACCGTCGACGTCCTCACCGGGCACTTGTGGCATACCGTGAGAGATGAAATTGACTACATCGAGCCGGGAAATGTCCTGCAAACTGAGGAAATAGACAGCCTGCGACTGCTTTTCGGAAAAAATCGCGACCAGCACATTGCTGCCAGTAACTTCCTTCTTGCCACTGGATTGCACATGAAAAACGGCGCGCTGCAGCACACGCTGAAACCCCAGTGTCGGCTGAACTTCCGTTTCACTCTCTACGGGCAAGCGTGGTGTTTGCTCATCTATGCATTCTGTTAACTGCCGGCGCAACTCCGGAATATTTGCATCGCTAGCCTTCAGAATTTCGTGCACCGCTGGAATATCCAGCAATGCCAGCAATAAGTGCTCCACCGTCATGAATTCATGGCGATGGTCACTGGCTCGTTGAAAAGCCTCGTTCAAACAAAATTCGAGCTCACTACTCAGCATATTCGTGCCCCACTATCCATTCAGGATTCTTCCATAGTGCACAGCAACGGATGCTGATGCTGATCGGCGATGCCCATTACCTGAGCGACCTTGGTCTCGGCAATTTCGTGGTTAAAAACGCCGCAAATTCCCTTGCCCTTGGTGTGCACCTCCAGCATGACCTGAGTCGCTCGAGTGCGTTGCATCGAAAAAATGGTCTCGAGGATGTCCACGACAAACTCCATAGGCGTGAAGTCATCGTTTATCAGGACCACACGATAAAGTGGCGGCGGTTTCACCTTCGGCTGCGCTTCTTCGACGGCCAGTTCGAAGCCAGCGCGGCGCTCTATGTCGGTTGGTCGTTCAGTCATATATAGGTATGCGGGCGATATTTCGCTTAAAAGTCAATAATCTGCTTGTTCGTGCCGCAGTTCAACCCGTATCATCGGGTCGCTGCGTTAATAGGTAGATCAGGTACCTGAGATAGCTTCATTGAATATAATTTCAAGAGCCAATTTGGCGAATATTGCAGGAATTGACGGTGCCGCCGTCAACCGGTTGTTGCCGCCGTTGGTAAGCCTTGCGCTTGTCATAATTATTGGCTGGCAGGTCGCCAAAATGATCTGGATGCTGGCCCCTGGCAGCGCGATGGGCGTTGCTGTGCCAATGCCCGATGCATTGGCACAGTCTGCCGCAATTCCCGGTACCACCGCCGACATCAACGCGATTGCTGATGCGCATCTGTTTGGCATTGCCGATGCGGAACAATCCGGGCCAACGCCCGTTGTTGCACCAGAATACGATCTGGCTGACACGCGGCTCGTAAATCTGACTTTGAATGGCACCGTCGCATCCGAGATTCCTAATTATTCGGTCGCAATCATATCGGACGGCGGTAATGACCAAACGGTCTACACGATAGGTGACTCGGTTGGCAACAAGACCACTTTGCATGCCGTATACGCGGACCGTGTTATTTTGAATGAAAACGGTACGCTCACCAATTTGAAACTGCCGCGGGAATTCAAAGACGCACCCGCCAACGGTGTGCGACGTGCGACGACATCTGCACGACAAAACGTGGGCAACAGCAAAACCATACAGTCTGTTGTCACACAGAACCTGACGAAATTGACCGATGTGATTCGCCCAACGCCGTATCGAGTGAAGGGTGAGCAAGTTGGCTTTCGCGTGTATCCCGGGCGCGACAGGCGACAGTTTGCGGCCCTGGGCCTACGCCCGGGTGACATCATCAAGGACATCGACGGACAAGCACTTTCTGACGCAAGTCAGGCGATGCAAATTTTTCAATCTCTTGGCACTGCGGAACAGGTTACGGTCACCGTTGAGCGTAACGGCAATTCCGAAACCCTGACCCTGAAGACGAGCCAACTCGACCTGAGCGGCGGCGAGCAAACCAAATGATAAGAAACCAAAAAATAAAGTCTAACTCCGCACTTCTGGTATTAGCCCTACTCACCGTACAATTCGCGTCGGTGAGTTATGCACAAGACTCCGGCATTTCGCTGAACTGGAAAGACGCTGATATTCGAATCGTTGTCGAAGCGGTTAGCGAGGCAACCGGTAAGAACTTCATTCTCGATCCGCGGGTCACCGGCAAGGTAAACCTGTTGTCGTCAGCGCCGATGTCAAAGGACGCCTTTTACGAGGCATTCCTTTCGATTTTGCAGGTGCATGGCTACATCGCTGTCGAAAGCGGCGACCTGGTCAAGATATTACCGGATGCGACCGCACGACAATTTCCAAGCCAGTTCGGCACTGCAAATGCTGCCGGTCCAGACGACATGGCCACACAGGTTATTCAAGTTAAAAATGTCGGCGCAACACAGTTAGTGCCGATATTGCGGCCGCTTATTCCACAGTACGGTCACATGGTTGCTCACGCCGGCTCAAACATGCTTATCATCTCTGATCGTGCTGCAAATCTCGCGCGCATGGTCAGTATCATCCGCCGTATAGACATGGCGAGTGACGATGATATTGAGGTGGTATCACTGCAAAATGCGTCGGCCACAGAAATCGTCCGCATCATGACCGCGCTGACTCAGACACAACGAGCTGATAGCGGCCCCGTAACGACCAGTCTCGTTGCAGATGCAAGAACCAACAGTGTCCTTATCGGTGGCGACAAAACTGCCCGCCTTCGACTTCGCACTCTAATCGCGCACCTCGATACGCCACTCGAAGACGGTGGTGATACACAAGTACGTTACTTGCGTTACGCCGACGCCGAAGAACTCGCGACAAAATTACAGACACATTTCAGCAATCAGGCAATCGCGACATCAGCCACCGGGCAAGCCGCCGGTGCAGCTTCTCCCAGCAGTGTCAGCGTTTGGGCGGACACGCAAACCAACGCAATTGTCGCCAACGCGCCGCCCAAATTAATGCGCTCACTGATGCAGATCGTAGACCGCCTCGATATTCGGCGCGCACAGGTGCTTGTTGAGGCGATTATCGTTGAGGTCATCGCCGATGAGAACAACCAGTTTGGTGTGACCTGGGCTGTAGAAGGTAGCGGCACCAATGCACCCATTGCGGTCACCAATTTCCCCTCTACACCGGGTGTTGTCCAGTTAGGAACCGCTGCCAGCGGCGGAGCAATCAGCGGTGACCTGATCGGCAGCGGCATAACGGTTGGCGTTGGACGTCTCTCCGACTCCGGTGTCAGTTTTGCCGCAATCCTGACCGCCATCGAGGGCGATGCCAATACCAATATTATCTCAACGCCATCGATCGTCACCACGGACAATGAGGAAGCCACGCTGAACGTCGGGCAGGAAGTTCCGTTTGTCACCGGGTCTTTCTCGAACACTGGCGGCACCGCCGGCGCTGTAAACCCGTTCCAGACAATCAACCGGGAACAAATCGGGGTCAAGTTGTCTATTACGCCGCAAATAAATGACGGCGATTCGATGATGTTGACGATTTCTCAGGAAATATCAAACATCGCACAGTCGTCGGCTGGTGCAGTTGACCTTATTACCAATCAACGCACTGTCGATACCACAGTTATCGTTGACGATGGCGAGATTCTGGTGTTGGGTGGCTTGATCGAGGACACCTTACTGGAGAGCGATCAGTTCGTTCCGGTACTGGGAAAAATCCCGCTGCTCGGCAATTTATTCCGCTCACGCAAGACCGAGAAAAAGAAAACCAATCTTATGATATTTATTCGCGCCGAAATTATGCGCGATGCGGCTGAAACTAGTTTCCAGACGAATGCGAAGTACAAAATGATTCGTGACGTTCAGAAAGATCGTGAGTCAGATTCGATTCAACTCATGCCGGGGGTCGCGAGGCCCATGATACCGCCGTTGCCTGAAGCTCAAGCTCAGCCACTTGAAAGTCAGAGCGATGGAAGCGAGTAGCGAAATCCTTACTGAGAATTCAGACGACGCCGTCGAAGCGACGCGTCGTGCCCTGCCCTTTTCTTTCGCCAAGCGCCACGGCGTATTGATCCGCAATGTAACTGGCGATAGGGCTGAGCTTGTCTATCGCAGCGGCGCCGCTCCTCTGAGTATCGCTGAAGCACGGCGATTTGCTGATGTACCGCTGACAATGTCATGCGTTTCGGCAGAAGTCTTCGATGTGCTGCTGCAAGAACATTATGAACAGGACTCAACCAATGCCGCACAAATGGTTGACGGACTTGACGAAGAGTTTGATCTGACGCAAGTCGCTCAGGAACTTGAGCCATCCGATCTACTGGAAAGCAACGACGACGCGCCCATCATTCGATTCATCAATGCCGTGCTTACGGAGGCTATCAAGGAGAACGCGTCCGATGTTCATATCGAGACATATGAAAACCGCCTGAGTGTCAGATTTCGCATTGACGGTGTGCTTAGAGACATCCTGCAAACACGCCGGGCACTCGCGCCGCTGGTAGTCTCACGTGTAAAAGTTATGTCGCGGCTGGATATTGCGGAGAAGCGGCTACCGCAAGATGGCCGCATCTCGCTAAAGATCGCCGGGCGCGCTGTAGATGTACGTGTCTCGACCATGCCATCGGGCCATGGTGAACGAGTGGTACTGCGATTGCTCGACAAGCAAGCTGGCCGACTCAATTTGACAGCTCTTGGCATGGACGACGACTCCATGCGGGCGACGGATGAACTCATCCACAAACCGCACGGCATCATTCTTGTCACGGGCCCAACCGGTTCAGGTAAGACCACGACCTTGTATGCGGCGCTCGAGCGCATCAATGACAACAGCCGCAATATCATGACGGTCGAAGACCCAATTGAGTACCTCATCGATGGTATCGGACAAACACAGGTAAACACCAAAGTAGAGATGACGTTTGCTCGTGGTTTGCGCGCTATCCTTCGTCAGGATCCCGATATCGTGATGGTTGGCGAAATTCGCGACCTGGAAACGGCCGAAATCGCTGTACAAGCAAGCCTCACTGGCCACCTGGTGCTGTCCACGTTGCATACCAATACGGCGAGCGGTGCCGTTACGCGATTACGGGATATGGGCGTGGCCCCCTACCTCTTGTCGTCCAGTCTGATCGGTGTTCTCGCGCAACGCCTCGTGCGCGTACTGGATGACAAGAGCAAAATTCCTTACACAGCATCGGACTATGAGTGTGAAGTTCTCGGTGCCGATCCGGCGGATGCACCGACGCTCTACAAGGCTGGCACGGGTGGCAATCGTGGCTTCGTCGGACGCACCGGAATTTATGAGTTGATCACGCTCGATGACCGCATGCGGGAAATGATTCACGAAGGTGTCAGCGAGCAGGAATTCGAACGTCATGCTCGCAAGAGTAGTCCGAGCATACGCGCAGATGGTCGTCGCCAGGCTCTGCTCGGGCGCACTACGCTCGACGAAGTTTTGCGCGTCACTCGCGAAGATTAGTCTCGCTATATGGGCGCATTCGAATATGTTGCGATGGACCAGGCCGGCAAGCCGGCCAAGGGTCTGCTCGAAGGCGACACACCAAAGCATGTCAGACAGCTGCTGCGCGACCGAAATCTGTTGCCCGTTAGCGTCACCGAAGTCGCACAGAAAGAGGCGCGTCGGCAAAGTAGCTTTTCACTGCGCAAGGGAATTTCCTCTGCGGAACTCGCGCTAGTCACGCGACAGCTGGCATCTTTGTCGCAATCCGGCATGCCACTCGAAGAATCACTGCTCGCGGTATCGCAGCAAAACGACAATCCCCGCACCAAGAGCATACTGCTCGGTGTGCGCGCCAAGGTCATGGAGGGCTACACGCTGGCCGATGGGCTCGGCGACTTTCCGCAGGCCTTTCCGGAGCTTTACCGGGCGACCGTCGCAGCAGGTGAGCAATCAGGGCACCTGGATATCGTTCTTGAGCGCCTCGCCGATTACACCGAGTCCCGTCAGGAATTACGCCAGAACATTACCAATGCCATGGTGTATCCGACAGCACTCATCGTAATGGCGATAGGCATTATCAGCTTCATGCTGGCGACTGTCGTACCGAAAATTGTCGGTGTTTTTGAGAGTTCGCAGGCGGAATTACCCGGCCTCACACGAGGCCTGATTGCAACCAGTGACTTTCTCACAGCTCACTGGCTGGCATTGATTATCGGTATCGCCGCTGCAGGGTATGGAATATGGCGAATCCTGCAACAAGACGGCCCACGTCGTAGCTATCATCGCTTCCTGCTACGCACGCCGATCTCTGGTCGTTTGAGTCGGGGAATTAATACCGCGCGATTTACGCGTACGCTAAGCATTCTTGCCGGCAGCGGAGTACCCATCCTTGAGGCCCTGAATATTTCTGCCGAGGTTATCGAAAACCTGCCGATGCGAGACGCAGTCGTGGAGGCAACTATTCGTGTCCGCGAAGGCGCATCAATTAGCAAGTCGCTGGCCGTCAGCAAGCTTTTTCCGCCCATGATGATCCATTTGATTTCGAGTGGTGAATCCAGTGGCAAGCTGGAGGAGATGCTGGGCCGTGCAGCGGTTGGTCAAGAACGCGAAGTCAATGGCCTTATCGCTACATTACTTGGTATATTGCAACCGTTGGTGATCGTACTGATGGGTGGCGTGGTACTGACGATTGTGCTCGCTATTTTATTGCCCATTTTCGAGATCAACAATTTGATTCGATAGCATTACCAGTTCAATGAGGTACGTAATGATCGGCGATAGAGATGAACCTGGTGACGAGGACCAGGTGGATGACAGTCTCTCGGAAGGCGAGGCAGCGGAAAGCGACTCCGACGAGAATATTGATCTTACTGTTGACGACGATATTGTTGGCAATTCGACGGCAGAAATCAAGGTCGATAAACTCGTAGCGAAGATTGATTCCGAAGATGCTGAGGAAGCTGCTCACCACCGTGAGGTTCGTGAAAAAATTGAAGCACTTCGCGAACAAGGTGACGACGAATTTGGCAGTACTTACAACTTCAATATCGACGAAGATTTGTAGTTCACGCTAACGGAAGTCCCAGGATCGCACACTGAGCGCGCCGAGCATTTCGGTGTGGTCGAATAATTGGTGCGCGATAACATGAATGACCTTCCCTTCAATCTGTAGCTTTCCAGCGATACCAAGCAAGCGGGCATTTAATAATGCCGGACGAAATTCTTCTGCGACTTTCTTCCAGACAATCAGATTGATCTGCCCGGTTTCATCTTCCAACGTTACAAACGTAACACCGCTGGCTGTACCAGGGCGTTGCTTGGTAATGACCAGACCGGCGACGTTGATACGCTGACCATTATTCATGCTGGGCAACCACCCAGCCGTAGCGTAGTCATAACGATCCAGCTGCCGCCGTAACAAACACATCGGGTGCCGTTCCAGTGTTAGACCGGTGCTCTGGTAGTCGGCAACGATATTCTGGCCTTCGCCTGGCTTTTTCAGGAGCGGCGTGGCTTCATAGCGATCTATTGACTGGAACAACGGCATCGGTTTCTCGACCCCTGCAACAGCCCAGCGTGCCTTGTGTCGGTCGCCAGACATAGCGCGCAACGCACCCGATGTCGCAAGCACACCCAATTCACGCCGATCAAGCTGCGCTCGTTCAAGCAGACTTTGCGCCTTCTCGTACTGAGAATTCTTCCGTTCAGCAACGATGCGTTGACCTGCATCTTTGCAAAGTCCCTTAACCATACGCAGGCCGAGTCGCAGAATTGCGGCACCATCTTCCCCGGTCTCCAGGGTGCAATCCCAATCGCTGTCATTAACATCAACAGCACGTACCTCAACGCCGTGTCTTCGAACGTCCTGCACAAGTTGTGATGCCGAATAGAACCCCATCGGCTGACTATTCAACAAAGCGCATGTGAATGCAGCGGGCGTATGGCACTTCAGCCAGCACGACACATAAACGAGCAATGCAAAACTCGCGGAGTGTGACTCCGGAAATCCGTATTCACCAAAGCCTTCAATCTGTCGAAAGATTTGTCGTGCGAAACCTTCGTCGTAACCGCGCTCACGCATGCCATTGATCAACTTGTCTTCAAACGGACCCAATCCGCCACGTCGCTTCCAGGCGGCCATCGCGCGCCGCAATTGATCGGCCTCGCCCGGCGTAAAGCCAGCCGCAACGACTGCAAGCTGCATGACCTGCTCCTGGAAAATCGGTACGCCCAATGTCCGTTGCAACACACCCTTAACTGCATCGCTGGGGTAATCGACTGCCTCCTCGCCATTCCTGCGGCGTAAATAGGGGTGCACCATGTCGCCCTGAATCGGACCGGGTCGGATGATCGCTACTTCAATTACAAGGTCATAGTAGCAACGCGGTTTGAGCCTTGGCAGCATCGCCATCTGGGCACGTGACTCGATTTGAAACACACCCATCGTGTCACCATCGCAGATCATGTCGTATACCAGGGGATCTTCTGCCGGGACCGTCGCCAAAGTGTAATTCCGGCCATCAAAATCTCGAATTAAATTAAAACTGCGCCGAATGGCGGTCAACATTCCCAGGCCCAGGACATCGACCTTCAGGAGCCCGAGGTCTTCCAGATCATTCTTCTCCCACTGAATGACTGTGCGCTCTGGCATCGTCGCGTTTTCGATGGGCACGAGTTCATACAGCGGTGCGTCGGAAATAACAAAACCACCAACATGCTGCGAAAGATGCCGTGGAAACCCCATAATTTCGCGAACGAGATACATGAGGCGCCGGATAATCGGGCTGTCCGGATCAAGTCCGGCCTCGAGGACACGGCTGTCATCGACCTTGCTGCCGTCCCACCACTGCATAGAACGGGAAAGACGGCTGATCTGCAGGTCACTCAACCCAAGAACTTTGCCAACATCACGCAATGCACTGCGCGGGCGATAAGTAATAACTGTAGCGGCCAATGCGGCGCGCTCCCGGCCGTACTTGTTATAGATGTATTGAATAACTTCTTCACGACGTTCGTGCTCGAAATCCACATCGATATCAGGTGGTTCGTTACGCTCTTTCGAGATAAAGCGTTCCACCAGTACTGCCATGCGCCCGGGATCGACCTCGGTAATCCCCAAACAAAAACACACGGCCGAATTTGCCGCTGAACCGCGTCCCTGACAGAGAATATCTTTTGAGCGCGCGAAAGCAACAATGTCCTGCACCGTTAAAAAATACGCTTCGTATTGAAGCTCGGCGATTAGTTTTAATTCGTACTCTACGAGCGTAATGACTTTGGCTGGCGTGCCCTCTGGCCAACGACGTTGCATACCCTCCTCGGTAAGTTTTCTGAGGTAAGTACCTGCCGTTTCTCCATTCGGCACCAGCTCATCAGGATATTCGTAGCACAACTCATCCAGAGAAAAACTCAGGCTGTCAGCAATACGCACTGACTCCTCGAGTAAGTCCGCAGGATAAGTATGTGCAAGCACGGCGAGCGAACGTAAATGCCGCTCACCATTGGAGTACAGGGCAAAGCCAGCATTATCGACCGTTGTGCCCGCGCGAATCGCGGTCACGGCATCCTGCAATATGCGGCGTGCACGAATATGCATATGAACATCACCGCTTGCTACCAGCGGCAATTTAAGACGCCGCCCTTCTTCACGCAGTCTTTCGAGTTGTTCTTTTTGCCGCCCGTCAGCCAGTAACTCAACCGCTATCCAGAGGCGATCCCGGAAGGTTTCTCGTATCCAGTGATCCTCCACATCGAGCATCAGATCGTTGTCCGGAATCCATAACACGAGACAACCTGGCAAGCCGTCTTCGAAGTCGAGTCGCGTCAGTTCATAGCTGCCTTTTACGGCCGCACGACGTGCGTTGGAGATGAGCTGGCAAAGTGCTGCATAACCTTTGATGTTTTGCGCAAGCGCCACCAATTTTCGGCCGCTGCGTAAACGCAATTCGGAACCGATGATCAGCTTCTTAAGCCCGGCTTCCTTTGCCACCGCGTGCGCGCGTACGATACCGGACATCGAGCATTCGTCGGTAATGGCGAGTGCTTCATAACCAAGCTTTACCGCCGTCTCTACAAGCTCCTCAGGATGGGAGGCCCCGCGCAGGAAAGTAAAGTTACTCAGCGCGTGCAGTTCAGCGTATCGAATGGTCACCCGAAGATGCCATGCAGATACCAGTTCGGTGCTCGCTGTCGATTACGAAATACCCATAAGCGTATGCCAGCACCATTAACTGCCGTGTAGTAGTCGCGGGAGATGCCTTGCTCATCCCACCAGCCCGTCTCAAGTCGCTCGGGACCCTCCAGCAATGTCAGCCGACATCCCCGGTGCAACGGGTAGCCGCTGTCCGCCGGTAACAAGGCGGGCTCCGGCAACATCCATAATGGGCGTTTGATAGTGTCCCTGGTCGTTAGGGTACTCACCGACCAGTCTGACAAAGGGTTTTGTACTTTCCAGGCGTACTCGGGACGATGCTCTGCAACCATAGTCAATGCTTTCACTGACTGATCGCCGATGCGAGCGACAAGACGTTCTGCCAGTTGCGCTATGGAGTAACGGCGCTTTTCATTGCTTGCGTTACCAGTAAAGCAAAGACGCGCCGTCTCAGCCTGCAGTGGCTGTGACAAACCGCTGCGTAAACGCACCGCAATAACAGGCTCCGGAAGACGTACAGACTCGAAACGAATTTTAAGCAGATCAAACCAGCGCTCGACAGAGCGGTCGGCAAATGCAGAACCCAGCCGTAACTCTGTCGCAGTACTTTTGAGATGAAAAAAACTGAAACACAAGCGCTGTGTACCAAGCTGGCGTGCCAGCAAAAACTGCTCATGAGAAAGCAACAGCTCACGACAGATGTGCAGTAGCAACTCACGATCGGATTGCTCTTCTGTCATTTCGTAATCGGCACAAAAACGCTCGGGAGCACGCCATGAATCACGTGGGTCCGGCAAATGTCCGAGGGCGCGATCAAGCTCGAGCAATCGTTCAGCACCAAAACGTTGCGCAAAACCTTCACGTGGCAGTCGTAAGCAATCGCCAACATTCGTAATGCCCATGCCCAGCAGAGATTCACATTGTCCTGCCGGCCAATTCAGACAGGCCAATGGCAACTTGCGCAATGCCGGGCCAAGGTTTTCCTCTGCACGAATACAGGCGCGCCGACCCGCCCTTGCCAGCCAGGTTGCTGCCAGTGGTGTCGGTGCTATTGCCATCGCCGCAGAAAAACCCTGCGAGCCAAGTCCTTGTGATACTTGTCGGCGCAGGCTGGGAAGTCCGCCAAACAATCGCAGGCTGCCTGCAACCTCGAGCAGCAATACATTCTTTCCGGAAATACTGACAAAGGAAGAAAAGCGCTCCAGCCAGGTTGCCAATGCTTCAAGCACTTGTTGCTCACGAACCGGGCTGCGTTCTTCAAGCCGCAAGTCTGGTAGCAATGCGAGCGCTGCATTTGCCGACTGGCCCGGCATAACCCCTGCCGCCGCAGCAACAGGATCAACCTGCAATACCCGGTGGATGCCGTGCTGCTCTTCAACAATCGCCAAGCCCCTGTAGGAGGCCGTCTCACGGCCGACATCCGACGCATGACAAGACTCCAGCGGCAGATTGGGTAAGTAGATACAAAACCACAGGCGCCTTACCTGCGCTGCTGTGACCGATAATGGTTTCGCCAGCGGCACGGGCTCCGCGAATGGCAATACCTGCTGTTGCGCTCCACCGCAGGAGGCCGCCTTGCGACCGGCAGAGGAGGTCGGGGTGGTGTCCCGTACTTTGACAGGTGATTTCCAGGCCCGAGACACGATTAAAGTAAGTTGTTGAGAACGGTCGGGCGCCCACCACGACTTTTGAGGATATGAACGCAGGTACCCTGCCCTGTGGACTGCAGTTCCAGTCGTAATGCCGCTGCAGATGGCTGCTGACGTGCACTCAATGGACGGAATGCGATCGCCCAGCTATGGCCCTTTTCGGCAGCCAGCTGCAAACGCCGGCTGGCCTGATCATCGAGCGTATCGGGCCACAATAATACGGCCGCACAGGTGCCGGAAGATAACGCCTGCTCGGCAGACCACAGCAACTCGCTGTCATCTTTTGGTCGTACGATAAGCATGCGTGACAAATCAACGCCGCATTGCTGCAATGCGGGTGCATAAGGTTGAAATGGAGGGGCTACCCAGGCAATCCAGCCCGGTTCGGTATGCTCACCAGAATACGTTTTTGCCTCTTCAGCACTGAGCTGTGCCAGTGCTGGCATCAGCAAACGCAGCTCACCAATACCGTGTTGCCCGATCAGGATTTCAGTGAGTGCCTGCTGCGGCCAACCGCCTCCGGGCAAGCAACGATCAAGCTGCGGAAAACCACTGGCGAGTCCGGATCGGGCGTCGACCTGGCTGCTGCCACGCCAGACTCGCGGGTTTTCGAGTAGCTTTTCCAGACTCACTCTGCAAACTCATCAATGCAGCGACAAGCCATCACGAATAATACCGACAACCACACCTTCGATGATGAGTTCCTGCTCTTTAAGGTCAACGACGATAGGTTCAAAATCTTCGTTTTCCGGTAACAGTGATACGACCGTACCCTTTTGCCGGTAACGTTTGACTGTCACTTCATCATCAAGACGCGCAACAATGATCTGTCGGCTGCGAACCTCAGGTGTGCGATGCACGGCAACGAGGTCACCATCGAGTATGCCGGCGTTCTTCATACTCATGCCTTGTACGCGCAACAGGTAGTGGGGTTTGGGATTAAACAACTGCGGATCAATTCTGTAATGTGCCTCGATATTCTCCTCGGCAAGGATCGGATTGCCCGCAGCAACCTGGCCCACCAGCGGCAAACCCATCTGATCGCGCAGAGAATCTTTCAACTGAATGCCACGCGATGCGCCTGGCACAAGGTCCAGCACGCCCTTGCGCTGCAAAGCTCTGAGATGTTCCTCAGCAGCATTGGCTGACTTAAAACCCAGCTCCGCCGCGATCTCGGCACGCGTTGGCGGCATGCCAGTTTCATAGATAACATCTTGAATTAATTCGAGAATTTGTTTTTGTCTAGGGGTTAGTTCGCGCATTTAATCAGTTCCTGTATGTATTCACAGTATGCTGGGATTATATACAGTAGTTCAGCCAGTGCAAGCCTCGTTCACATTCATTTTGCAAAATAGCGATTTATACCGTTTACTTGCGCTTCCACCATACGGAGATGTTCATGCGCGACCACATTCGGCTAGCACTACTCATTGCGTTGACAACAACACTGCTGGCACCAAGCGGCACACATGCGCAGGAAACAGGGCCTATGGAGGACTGGCCAGACTGGGTCAAAGAGGCCATGGAAAGTGAAGTGCGCAAGGTAAAATTTCGTACAGCAAGAATGCCTGTCGATACGATTGGCGCCAAGATGGCTGGTAAGCCGGAACCGGTACAGGCTATCGAGGATGGCTGGTATTTTCTTTCCGATCTCAAGGCAGGCTCGCCGCTGGAATGCTACATCTACACAACAGCGCTTGATCTCGCTTCACTAACAAACACGCTCGCCGAGAATAATATTGCCGCGGTAGCACGAGGTGCCGGTGGAGAAATCGGAGTGCGCAACATTCATTACACCGACGCTGGAGTTATCGACGGGCTCCCCTATCTCGCACTTGAATGGATATATACCGTTGGCACGGGCGCACAAACTCAGGTCGGATTTACCAAGATACGTGCTGCAGTAAAAGGCGACATTGCATTCGCCTGTTCACACAACTACCTCGGCTACCGGGAAACCTTTGCCAAGGCTTTTTCAGGCTTTATCGAAAGCGTCGAATACGAAATCCCCACCCCGGCACCTTACTACGAGGAAATCTCTCTTCTTGACTACAGAGGATCGGGTAACGGCGTTATCTATGTTTCATTCACTGAAGATGAAGATGGTGACATCAAGATAGCTTCCACCGAAGCATCGCTTATACCTGTTGATGCCAGCACCCTCATGACGAGCGATGGCATCACAATCAGTTACGCAACGCCGGACGGAGAGCTCATCAACTCTATCAGTGTCGCTGTTCAAAATGGTGAAATCGTTAGCAACCTGTCGTTGCAAAGAAATGATACCGGCGCATGGGTTTCCGGCGGCATCTTGCAGGGTAAAGAAATCGAAACAGAGCTTGACGGCGCCATAGCGCCCGCCAGTGAGTTGCGCTTGCTAACGACAGCGCGAGAGCTGTTTGCCGGGTCCGAGACGTCGGTCACACTGGATATGTGGGTCCCGGCAGCTGACCCAACACGATTCCTGCAATCGACGCTGACACGGGATGATGCCGAGGTTGCAGGCCAGGGGAAAATAACACTTGGACCGATCAGTTACCTCGGTCATTTCGATGAGAACGGCAACATGACCGATGCCGTAGTGTCTATTGGGCCAATGACAATAGACGCCGAGCGCATATGGTCTGCAGGTAATCTGGTGAAATGACCGCAGTCTCCATATGTCGCCGCACAGGTCTGACTGTCGTCCTGCTATTTTCTCTGCCGTGTATCGCGCAGATGAGTGAGCCCTATCTGGCGACGCTCCGCATTGAACGATTAACAGCTGACCAGCCGCCACTTGGGGAGTCGGTGCAGTTTTCCCTGCACGTTAATGATCCGGACCTCACTGCTACCGCGCTGTCGAAAATTGAGGGTGTGGACGTTTTGTCAATCGAGAGAGATTTGGTCCGAATTACAGCCATTGAAAAGCCAACAGGCTCCGCCGCGGTGACCGAGAAGTTTCTGCACAGCTCGTTTGTCATCGACTTCGAGGAAGAATCAATACTGAATCTCCTTGAGGATTTTCAGATGCCGCATGGAGCCACGCCTACGGCGGATGAAATGCGTACGTACGTTTACGAGTACATTGATGACAAAACGTATGCCCGGTCATTCGACCTCGCATCGAAGGTCGCGGAAACGGGTGCAGGTGACTGTACAGAACACGCCGTTTTACTGGCAGCGCTTGCCAGAGCTCACGGCATGTATGCGCGGGTTATTTTCGGTACCCTGATCGTCGAGGCGAATTCCAGGCTGTCCGCCTACGGGCATGCCTGGACAGAAATTCACGATGGCACACGATGGCAAGTCATGGACGCGACGGTGCCTATATCAGATTCAGGAGTACCACATGTTCGATATTTGCCGGTTTCGATTCTTGACGACGAGGGCCCAGGGTATTCGTTCAGCTTGATTGGGGCCCTCAATTCCATGCCAACAATGATCACTGGTGTCTCAAATAGAGACTGATTCTCCCCATATTTGTCGCGATTGGCCGACAATATTGAATAAAAACAGGCATTTTCATTGCAGCAGAGGACAGTTTGGGAAATAATGCGACTGCTGTTTTAGCCAACTATTAAGGGAACATCCAAAATGAAAAAGACCGCACTCAGAGCTAGCGGACTCGTACTCCTCATCGCACTGGCCTCAGGCTGTGCAACAACTGGTTTGGACGATGTTAAAGCCACGGCTGATCGTGCCGCAGCTGACGCTGCTGCTGCTGCTTCAGCCGCTGAAGCTGCACGCGCTGCTGCTGACCGCGCTGGTCAAGCTGCCGCTGCTGCTCAAAGCACTGCTGATCAGGCGTTGTCTGCTGCTACAGAAGCCCAGGCTTGCTGCGAAGCAAACCGTGAAAGCATGGACCGTATGTTCAAGAAATCGATGTCTAAGTAATCTAATTACTTAACAACATCTATTGGGACGCCGCGCTTGTCGCGGCGTTTTTTATGTCTGATCCATTTATGCTAATTCCGGCGGCCGCTATGCTAGTGCCTGCGGCTACCGGGATACCGTCCGAGCGTTCAACCAGCACCTCAACAATATCCCAGTCGAGTTGACCCGGCCTCACAGCGGTTGCCGAAATGAATTGCTCGGTAACGTGTGTCAGCGGATCCTTGCTGAGGAACTCAACCTCCGGAATCCCGATGTCAGCATCCAGTTGCTCGAGTTGTTCAAGAGACTCGTCCACAAGCGGCTGCGGAACCTCCAGCAGCGGGTGTACTTCAGCAACCAGCGCCTCACCGTCCCAGCCGATCTTTACCGGCACATCGATAATGCGCACTACGGTTTTTACCTGAATCCGTTCAAACAAGAACTCAACATCCTCAGGAAACATTCGAATACAGCCATGTGAGACACGCATGCCAACACCCGCCGGACGGTTAGTACCGTGTATCAGATAGCCCGGAATCCCCAAGCGCAGCGCACGCGTTCCCAATGGGTTCAGTGGCCCAGGCGGTACTATTCGCGGCAACGGGTCTCCATCTGCCGCATGTTCATCGCGAACGGATTGTGGCGGATACCAGGCCGGGTTCTTCGCCATTGCCGTAATTTGTGTCCGCCCCAACGGCGTTTCCCAGTCCATGCGACCGATGCTCATCGGGTAGGTGTGTACTTTCGCCGGCTCTCCAGCCTTCGGCTCCGGATAGTAGTACATACGATATTCAGCGAGATTCAGGATGAGGCCGGACCGCGGCCCTGGCGGCAATACAAAGCGATTCGGTAATACGACTTCTGTGCCCTCGCCCGGCAACCAGACATTCACATTCGGGTTGGCCCGTACGATGTCCTGATAGCCCAGACCGTGGCGTCTGGCGATATCAACCAGGGTATCGTCATAGGCTGCGACCACCGTCGATATCGCACCAATAACATCCTGCCCCTCAGGCGGCAATTCATAAATTGCGGCATGACCGGAAGTACTTGCTGCAATAAATGCAGCGATGATTAGAGCGCGTTGTATCACTGACCTGTTTCTTCTCTGTCGATAACTTCAATTTCGGACTCTGCCGCCAACAGCCACTCTTGCATGGCTTCACTCTCCAGCAAACGATGCGGATAAAATCCGGCGGACTCCGGAAGATTGATGCCGTAGGTTCTGAAACGCAATACTACGGGTGCAAACATCGCATCAGCAACCGAGAAGTCGCCAAAAAGCCAGCTACCCATATCGCCGTATTTGCGGTGGCATTCAGCCCATATGGCAATAATGCGATCGATGTCATCCCCAAGCTCGTCCGGCAGCGGAACTTTGCGCCCCATCGCACGGCAGTTCATCGGCATGCAGGTTCGCAATTCTGGAAATCCGGAGTGCATTTCAGCGCAAATCGCACGAGCGTGTGCGCGCATCGCGGGGTCGGTCGGCCAGAGATTTTTCTCAGGCCAGTGTTCTGCCGCGGTTTCGGCAATGGCGAGTGTGTCCCAGACAGTCAGATCGTCCAGTTCCAATACGGGCACGCAACCAGCTGCGGAGAAACACTTGATGTCATTCGTGGCTGTTGGCGTATCCAGCGGGATTCGGTGCTCTTCGAACGGGATTCCTGCTTCTTTTAGTAACAGCCACGCGCGTAACGACCACGACGAGTAGTTCTTATTACCAATGATGAGTTTTGTTTTCATAGCTAGAGCCTGTCTATCTGTACACATGGTAAACCATCATGCATTGACCGATATAGGGACTTCCCGGTAGCCTCCCCGCATGTCGATGAAAATTTCATTCGAACTCAGCGATCGTGACCTGAATTTTTTTCGCAAGGCCCTCAAACAGTCTCGTGAGGCCGTGCGCGATGCGGAAGAGTCAGAGATCGTTGAAGCCATCAATGATGTGCTTGTTGAGATTCGCAAAAACGAGCCGTTGCCTGACTTTGTCGGCAAGCGTATCCCCGAACTCGAGTCAATGATCGGCATGCTGGCCGACGAAGAGTGGCACTTACCGGAGGCAGATCGAGAGCGTTTGCTCGCGGCGTTTGTGTATTTTGCCGACCCCGAGGACATTCTGCCCGACGATATTCCGGTCATTGGTTACCTCGACGATGTCATCATCATCGAGCTGGTTGTGCGCGAATTACACCACGTACGCATCGCTTATGAAGATTTTTGCCAGTTTCGAGAAGATTTCGACAGTGGCAAAGGCAAGGATATTGACCCGGCTATTCGTCGTGACCGAATTGATCGTCGCCGGCAACAATTGCATCAACGCATGCAACGCCGCTCAGCGCAACAGAAGAAAAGTAAGCTTTGGTAAAAGGATACGGTAATAGTGACCTTATCTTTTAGAGACGCATCAACACCGAGCCCCAGGTGAATCCACCGCCGAATGCCTCCATCAGGATTAGCTGACCGGGTTTAAGCCGGCCATCACGTATTCCAACATCGAGCGCCATCGGCACCGAGGCAGCTGAAGTGTTGCCGTGGTCCTGAACTGTCAAAATGACTTTTTCCATTGGCATGTCGAGACGTTTTGCCATCGCCTGGATGATACGAATGTTCGCCTGATGTGGCACCAGCCAGTCAAGCTCTTCTTTCGTAACGCCAGCGTCCTCAAGTGTTTCCGATGCGATTTGGCCGAGCTTCTTTACAGCAACCTTGAATACATCGTTGCCTGTCATCATAATTTTGCCCGCATCAGTACCAGCCGCTGCGAGATTTTTTGATGCGCCGAACGGGTAATACAACAAGTCCTTGTACTGACCATCGGCCCCGAGATGGCAGGAAATTATGCCCGGCTTGTCCGACGACTTAAGAATCACGGCTCCGGCACCATCGCCAAACAACACACAGGTATTGCGATCGCTCCAGTCAATCAGCTTGGTAATGCATTCCGCGCCCATGACCAACGCGCATTTGGCTTCACCCGCCTTGATAAATTTATCGGCGGTGGTCAGCGCATAGATGAAACCGGTGCAAGCCGCTTCGAGACTGAAAGCCGTGCAAGCGGGTATGCCGAGCTTGTGCTGAATGATGGTCGAGATATTCGGAAAGATCAGGTCCGGCGTTGTTGTGCCGGTAATGACCATATCGATGTCTTCGGGTGTAACACCTGCGTCATCCATTGCGACTTTTGCCGCTTCGATACACATGTCGGACGTTGTCTGATCTTCTGCACAAACATGTCGGCGCTCGACACCGGTGCGCGTACGAATCCACTCATCGGAGGTATCAACGATCTTTTCAAGATCGGCGTTCGTCATGATTCTTTCGGGAAGATAACGTCCCGTACCAACGATGCGCGAATATGTCATGCAGATTCCTTTTGTAGCAGGGAGCCAATTTGCTCGGGCAATTGATTCCGAGTTTCAACAATAGCGGTATCTATAGCATGTTGGAAAGCAACAGAATCAGCTCCGCCGTGGCTTTTGATAACAATACCATTTAGCCCTACCAGAGTCGCACCATTGTAATTGCGCGAGTCCATTTCCGCGGCCAGGCCTTTCAGTACGCGGCTTGCGAGTAACGCCTGCAGTTTCGAAAACCAGTTGCGAGTAAAGGCACGCTTTAGAAAATGGTGCACCAGGCCAACCGCGCCCTCAATAGTTTTAAGCGCAACATTCCCGGTAAACCCGTCGGTCACGACAACGTCTGCCTTGCCGGAGAAAAGGTCATCACCTTCGATGAAGCCAACATAATTCAGCGTGCTTGCGTTCAGTAAATCTGCCGCTTCACGGACTGTATCGTGACCTTTTATGTCTTCGACGCCAATATTGAGTAACGCGATACGCGGGCTATCAATACCAACAATGTCAGACGACACAATGGAGCCCATCATCGCGTATTGAAAAAGTTGCTCGGCAGTTGCGTGAGTATTGGCACCAAGATCCAGCATGTGCAGTGTTCCGCCTTTTGCCGGTAGCTCGGTAATGAATGCCGGACGATTAATACCGGGCAGCATCTTCAGCACAAATTTCGCGGTTGCCATTAATGCTCCGGTGTTACCGGAACTGACGCAGGCGTCTGCGCTGCCGTCTTTGACAAGGTTGATCGCGACGCGCATCGAAGAATCCTTCTTCTTGCGCAATGCATCAGCCGGTGGCTCCGACATTTCAACAATCTCGGAGGCGTGCACTATCCTTAGGCGAGGATTATCACCGACGATTTGGGAAACCAGCCGCTGTAGTTCAGTCTGGTCGCCAACGATGATCAATTCTATGTGCGTGTATTTTTCGAGCGTCGCCGCAGCCGCCCGCACGACAACCTCGGCACCGAGGTCGCCGCTCATTGCGTCAAGGGAGAGGGTTGAGTTTGTTCCCACAAACAGTCAGCCCGGCTTCATCTGCCAGCCGGGCGAGGGAAAACTTACTCGTCGTCTGCTTCGATCTCAGGTTGCTTGACAACCTGAACGCCGCGGTAGAAACCGTCGGGTGTTACGCGATGGCGCAGGTGTGTTTCACCTGACGTCGGATCAACAGACAATGCTGCATTCTTGAGCTTGTCGTGTGAACGACGTGCGCCGCGTGTTGCCGGTGTTCTGCGGCTTTTTTGAACTGCCATAACTTTCTCCAATTAAACCCGATTATTCGTCCGGGTCCTTTTCATTCTGTGATATTTGCGAACGCAGTGCCGCAAACGGCCTTACTAAATCTTCTGCATCCTCAACCGCCGACGGAGCAGCTGTCTCGAATGCTTTGCAATCGGCCATGTTGTCGTGCATTGCCGAAAGCGGCATTGCCATAATCAACAACTCTTCAACAATATCCTGCGGCCGCAATGTTTGTTCTTCGAGTTCCCAGACTTCAATGTCATCGTACCCGTCGGCAGATTGCTCTGCCCCCAGCAATAACAACGTCGGCTCAATTTCGAGCTCGAGTTGAAACGGCTCCAGACAACGCTGGCAAACTGCTGCGACGTCGGCTGTTACACATCCTGTAAGCACCGGAATGCACCTGTCTGCATCCCGAAACCTGAATTGTAGCTCACCGAGAACAGCGCTATCGCGCCACCCGGATGGCTTTTTGTCAGGATCGAGCGCATCAAGATCAGCCTCGACAATGCTCGCAAGACTTTCGAAAGAGCTAATTTTATCAGCAATTTCAATAACTTGTTCGACCGACGAAAAATCTACAGCGGTACGACGATCTTGCAGCGGATTGCCCATGGCGCGCGCATGATAAGGACCCATGGCGCCAGTGTCAAAGCCCTTGGACGAGGTTCGAGCCACAAAATCGCCCGCAGCCTGTCCGAAACCCGTTAAACTGCCCTGCCCTGACCTTAACAGCCTGATTTGTTTATGCAAAATCCGTCCGCACCGACGATTGTTCTGGCCTCATCCTCGCCCTATCGGCGTGGACTGCTGGAGCGATTTCTCGACAGCTACGAGGCGGTCGCGCCTGGCGTCGATGAATCCAACGATCAGGAGCTGCCACCGGACGAGCTCGCGACCTACCTGGCGCGCAATAAAGCCGAAGCAATCGCTATTAATCACCGGCAGTCCCTCATTATTGGCGCCGACCAGCTGGCTGTTCTTGAAGATCAGGTTCTCGGCAAGCCCGGCGACCATCAGAAGGCCATCGAGCAACTGCTCGCCGCTTCAGGCAAAGCCGTCAAGTTCCTGACTGCCGTCTGCATTCTCGACCCGATCGGCCGCGCGCGCTATGAACATACCGACGTAACCACCGTCCGGTTTCGGCAATTTGATCGACGTTTGGCGGAGGCATACCTGCGACACGACGAGCCCTACGACTGTGCCGGCAGCTTTAAGCTGGAAGGGGCCGGATTTGTATTGTTCGATTCGGTCACGTCCGATGACCCGTCCGCACTCATCGGCCTGCCGATGATCTGGGTCGCAGACCGCCTGCTGCAACTGGATTACCTACTCCCGTAGGTGCGTGCCGTGCGCGTTAATGCCCTTGTGAGTGCGACGCATCATTTTCTTTTGGCATCAATGATTCCGACTGTCAGGAACCGCTCCAGGTCTTCAGCCAGGGGTGCAGTGAAATGCAGGTCGTTGCCGCCGTCATCAGCGAACGAAATTGACTGCGCATGCAGGAATAAACGCTTGAGTCCAAACTTCTTCGCTTTGCGATTGGCGTCATCATCACCGTAGCGCTCGTCACCGACGATGGGATGCTCGGCGTGATCGAGGTGCACGCGAATCTGATGCGTGCGTCCGGTGAGCGGCGCGCACTGCAATAAGCTGTATTTGACGTAGGTTCGCGACAGGCTGACGCGGGTCTGCGCTGATTTGCCGTGCTTGCCACTCACAACAACATGGCGCTCGCCATTCTTGCGATTTTGTACGTGCAGAGGCGCGTCGATTAGTTGTTCACCGAGCTGCCAGTTGCCAACGACCAGTGCCAGGTAATTCTTCTCAACCTTGCCTTCCCGAAACTTCTCGTGCAGATCGCGCAGCGCACTGCGGCGTTTGGCCATGACCAGGCACCCAGAGGTCTCGCGATCTATTCGATGCACCAGCGCCAGCTCCTTGAGGTCTGGTCGCGAATGGCGCAGCAGCTCGATCACCCCGTGGCTGATGCCACTACCTCCATGAACCGCGACGCCGGAGGGCTTGTTCAACACCAGCAGCCGCTTGTCCTCATAGATCACGCGATCGAGCATGTCGGTCGCCATCTTTTCCGAGGGCGGCGCACCCTCAGCCCGGATACGAGCCGGTGGTATGCGCACCTCATCGCCCTCCACGAGCTTGTATTCAGCCCGAATTCGACCTCCGTTGACCCGCACTTCGCCACGCCGAAGCAGGCGATACAAGCGTCCTTTGGGTACTCCGGGCAGCTCACCACGCAAGAAATTGTCGATTCTCTGGCCCGCACGCTCATTGTCTATCACCACTTTGCGCACACGAGTCTGCTGTGTGCCCTCAGGCGCCGTTGGTTTCAGTCCCTGCGAGGGCTTTTCTTGCATGATCAATCACTTGAAGTCGTCTTGCGGTGTGTTATATTACCGCCGAGTGGAACTCCGGGATACCGGAGCAGACACATCAAACGATTTTTTTTTGGTCCCGCGATCTGCGAGACCTGATTTCAGACGGCAGCAACACCGGATTCCGGCGCGCGCCGCAGCGGCAAGGCCGCAGGGAAATCATGCTGATTTTTTTGTGGGTACTGACGATTTTGCGTCAGACCCAAACTGAACTAACGAAGACTTTCGATGGCGCAATACGGCGCCAGGTTCTTTTGCGTGACCACCGATCTGCCTGCCAGGCGCTACGCCCCGTTTTGCTGCCCTCCATTACTCAAGTAGGGCAACATGAAAAGAATGCTAATCAATGCAACTCAAGAAGAAGAGTTGCGCATGGCGATGGTCGACGGCCAACTCCTGTACGACCTCAATATCGAAGCACCGGCTAGCGAACGCAAAAAAGCCAATATTTACAAAGGAAAGATCACACGCGTCGAGCCCAGCCTCGAAGCCGCGTTTGTCGATTACGGTGCAGAACGCCACGGATTCCTGCCGCTGAAAGAAATCTCCAGCGAATACTTTGTTAAAGACAATAAATCCGGCGGCAAACCCAATATAAGAGACGTTCTCAAAGAAGGTCAGGACATTGTTGTCCAGGTCGACAAAGAAGAACGTGGCAACAAGGGTGCAGCACTCACGACCTTTGTCAGCCTCGCGGGCCGCTTCATCGTATTGAAGCCAAATAAAGACCGTTCGGGCGGCGTGTCGCGGCGTATCACCGGTGAAGATCGAGACCTGGCTCGCAAAGCGCTTAACGAGGTCGAAATTCCGGAGAACATGAGTGTCATCCTCCGAACGGCTGGCATCGATCGCACCGCCGAGGAACTCGCGTGGGATCTGCAAAACCTGCTCACCGTCTGGACTGCCATCCTGAACGTGGTGCTGGAACGCACCTCACCGTTCCTGATCTATCGTGAAAGTGACTCAGTAGTCCGAGCACTGCGCGATTACCTGACCAATGAAATCGGCGAAATCCTGATCGACGACGAGGCGACTTATAAAGACGCCTACGAACACGTCGAACAGACGATGCCGCACAATCTCAAGAAGCTGAAACACTATGTCGATCCGGTGCCACTGTTTACGCGCTTTCAGATCGAAACGCAGATCGAGTCGGCATTTGCGCACAACGTGACATTGCCATCGGGCGGCAGCATCGTCATCGATCACACCGAAGCCATGGTCTCGATCGACATCAACTCGGCGCGCGCGACCAAAGGCAGTGACATTGAAGCCACGGCCTTTAATACCAACCTCGAAGCAGCCGATGAAGTCGCACGACAATTGAGAATTCGCGATCTTGGCGGACTCATTGTTATCGACTTTATTGATATGGGCCCGCAAAAACATCAGCGTGAAGTGGAAAACCGCTTGCGCGATGCCGTTCACGAGGACCGGGCACGAGTACAGATCGGCAAAATCAGTCGCTTCGGACTGCTGGAGATGTCGCGACAACGTTTGCGGCCATCAATCGGCGAATCGGCCTACAAGACCTGCCCTCGTTGCACGGGCTTTGGCACAATTCGCGGCACCGAATCATTGGCGCTCGCTATCCTGAGAATCATCGGCGAAGAAGCCCGCAAGGAACGTACCTCTAAGGTCATCGCTCAATTGCCGGTAGAAGTTGCAACCTATCTGCTGAATGAGAAGCGTGACTGGGTACAAAATCTTGAGGATCGAAATGAGACTCAGGTGGTACTCGTTGCAAACTCCCATCTCGAGACACCGCATTACGATGTGCGCCGCGTACGCGACGATCAAATGGAGTTGCCCGAGAACACTGGTGCCAGTTTTGCACTGGTCAACGCTCCCGTAGAAACAGAATCACCGCAGGCGATCCTCGAACGCAAGGGTGCTGAGCCGGCGGCTGTCGGTACTTTGAAACCGTCAACACCTGCGCCGAAACGACAGAAACCACCTGGCAAGGGTTTTTGGGCAACCATCATTGGCTGGTTTACGGGCGGTGATGAGAAGAAGAAGAAGAGACCGCAACAACGTCGCGGCAAGAGCACGCAGGGGAATCGTGGCAAGCGGTCGCAACAGCAGTCCCGCCAGCGCAATGAATCGCGCTCGCGTAACGACAACCGTGGCAATCAGCGTAAGAGGCCCGGGAAAAAAGCAGCCGGTAATCAACAGAACAAGAAACAACAGCCAAAAGACGCAGATCAAAAGTCGAAGAATACGCAACAGCGGTCCCAACAGAAGCCGAAACAGACGCAAAATGAGCAGTCTGATGAGGCGAATAATGAGCAGAAGAAGACGCGTAGTCGACGCAGTCGCGGCGGTCGCAGACGTCGTCGCAGCAGCGGTGACAAGCCTGAGCAAGCGACTGATCAGCAGCAGCAAAATACAGATCAGGGCGCAGAGGACCAGAAGCCTCAGGAGCAAAAGCCGCAAGACAATAAGCCGCAAGATACAAAGCCCCGGGACATCAAGCCTCAGGACAGCAAGCCTGAGGACACCGCAGCTAATACCAAGGCTGAGCAGACAGCGGCAGAGAACAAGCCGAAACCACGCCGCCGCAAACCGAAAGCCGACGGTCCGCCGAAGGTACGAACCGATGCGGAGCGTGCGAATGATGTCAGCAAACTTGACGACACGGCGTCTCACAAGATTCAGGCTGAGTCGAAAGCTGACGTGAAGCCTGCTGCAAAAGCGGAGCCGAAACCTGTCGCAGAATCGAAGCCGGAATCGAAACCCAAACCTGCCGCCGAAACAGCGTCTGATTCGAAACCGAAACCGAGACCAAAGCCGGCTGCTGAAGCCAAGCCTGAGTCGAAACCGAAGCCGGTTTCTAAGTCGAAGTCTGGGCCGAAACCGAAGCCGGTTTCTGAGGCTAAGTCAGAGCCTAAACCAAAGGCGGCCGCAGAATCGAAGCCGGAGTCAAAGCCAGCTGCCAAAGCAGCACCCGAATCGAAGCCAGAGCCTAAGCCGGCGAAGCCTGCCGAAGCGAAGCCTGCCGAAGCGAAGCCTGCGGCGCGACTATTGCCATGGGATGTGGAAGACTAAGCAGGCGTAGTTACGATGAGAGCGTCTCGAGCAAGCCTCGGGACGCCTCTTCAACCAGGTCCAGTACATGTTCAAAACCTGCGGCACCGCCGTAGTATGGATCCGGCACCTCAGTTTCGCTGACCGATGCGTAATTTAAGAACAATTGCACTTTGGCGCGGTGCTCGTCAGGTGCCCGATCAAGCAAGTGCACTTGATTGTTTTCGTCCATCGCCAGGATGTAATCAAACCGTTCGAAATCATCATCGCAAACACGTCGCGCGCGTATCTCATCGAGCGACACTCCGCGACGCTCGGCTGCAGCACTTGCACGCCGGTCCGCTGGTTCACCGACATGGTAGGCATGCGTGCCGGCCGAATCCGTTTCGATTTGATCCGCAAGGCCCGCTTCGTTGACAAAATGCCGGAATACACCTTCGGCTGTTGGTGAACGACAGATGTTGCCCATGCAAACGAAAAGCACGCTAATTGTGGGGGTTGCAGACATAAGCTAATGATTATACATACGTTATCGTTCGCGTCAATTCGTTGAACTTCGCCAATATTCAGTGTTAAGGTGACACCGGGGGTGCCACTTTCTATGAATACACGCCGACAAATGCTCGATTCACAACTAAAGGCGCTGAAGCCGAAAGACGTCGATTATCTTGAAAACGATGGTAATGGACTCTTCATCAGAGTTCGACCGTCTGGAGTGAAAACATTCGTGCTCGACTTCAAGTGCCAGGGAAAACGCTACAGACGAAAGATCGGACGCTACCCAGATGTCTCTCTCCGAAAAGCACGCAGCCTTGCCGGGGCAAAGCGCCTCGAAATCGAAGAAAGCAAGAAGGAGAAAATCAATTTCCTCGAAACGACCGACGTCAGGACGTTCGGTGAACTGCTCGATCGATTCTACGAAGAGCAGATCGAGCGTGATTACAAGCGACCGCGACAAATTCGACTGTACATCGACAATCGGATTCCCGACGACATCAAGAAACTCGAGATATGCGAGCTAACACCACATGAGTCGCTCCGCTTTCGAAGCGGAATACAGTCCTGGCTAACCGGCTATGCTAGGACCAGCGGTAAGGTCGGAGCCAATCGATTGCTGTCTATTCTCAAACAGGCGACCCGCTACGGCGATGCGGCCGGCAAGATATTGGGCGACCCACTCGCCCCGCTCACAAAGAAACAGGTTGGCGGCCGAGAGGATCCGCGACAAAGGGTGTTGTCTGATGCTGAGATCAAAGCGCTTTGGAATACAGAATCGGTGCACACTCCCCTGATGCGGTTCTTACTACTGACCGGTCAACGCATTGGGGAGGCGCAGCAAGCATTGCACACGGATATATCCGGCAACAGATGGGTTATCCCGGCCGAGAACTCAAAGAACGGAAAAGAGCACTGGGTGCCGATCGTGCCGGCTATTCAGGAAATCATCGATGACAATCCAGGGGACGGTGACAACGTGTTTGGCTACCGATCAACGACCGGCGTGCAAGCCTGGTTGCGCCGGTGGCTCAAGAAACAGAAAGTCGAGCCTCGATACACGCCCCACGATCTCAGACGCACCATGTCGACGCGGATGAACTCGCTTGGCGTTGAGCCCTACGTTGTTGAGAAGATGCTGAATCACTCAATGAGCGGCGTCATGGCCGTCTACAACCACGCTGAATACGAAGAGCAACGCATTGCTGCGGCCAAATTGTGGGCGGGTCACGTTTCACAAATCACTGCAGCGGCGACATCGATATGAACAGCAGCGCAATTGAGGTCATTGTCGATCAACTCGTCGAAGATTACGACGGAGACCCGCTGCAGCTGCTCATTAGCATCGAGCAAGTAGTGCGTGCTTTCTGCCACTACCACCCACAATTCAGTGAGATTGCAGAAATCTTTATTCAGTCAGTCGATAGATACCGCTCAGGCGAATCGAAATCACTCGATGACGCGTTTGGCTGCCACAGAATAAAACACTGGCGACAATCAGACTTTCAATACCTCATGGCTAACGGCTGGGCTGTCTTCAATGAAGTGCGATCAGTGATCGACGATGGCCAAAGCGAAACCGCAGCCGTGACAGAAGTCGCACAACAGCGTGGAAAAGACAAGGATCGCATCAAAGCAATCTATCGCGAAGTTGGTGATCGAGTGCGCGAGCAAAACGAGTACACGTGGGAACTGACTGAGAAATTCTAAAACTCTCCGGCGACAGAGACGGCAGGTTCCCACTACCCTCCACGAACTTACGGTTAATCATACGAAGTCACGGAGGCAAAACAATGAGCGGAATCTTGCTCAGCATCAAAGATGTCGAACTCGAAACAAATCTCGGTCACACAAAAGTCTGCCAGCTGATAGCTGACGGTCACATCCAGTCGATAAAGGTCGGCCGACGTCGACTTATTCCCAAGAAATCGCTCGAGGAATTCGTCGAGCGAGAGCTCGAAAAGTATATTGAGCCCGCGAAGTAGCTATCAGATGTGGGTAGCAAAAGCCGACCGGGAAAGCTCCACGCAAACATCCCATTGGGTGTCCTACACAGCGCCTCTGTCACTGGACTGAGTCACGCCGAGTTCCGCGTAATGGTTTTGTTGGCCGGTCAGTACAACGGTGGAAACAACGGCGCGCTGGGGCTCACCAAGACCCAAGCGGAGCAACATGGAATCGCCGGGCCGACACTGTACAAGGCACTCAGTCGCCTAATCGTCAATCGGCTCATTGATGTGACTTACCCGGCGAGTAGGACCCCTCCCCGGCCGACAATGTACGCAATTACCTGGCGCCCGATCAATGATACGCGATGGACATCGGCCTCTAGA
The DNA here is from genome assembly GCA_021773055.1 of Woeseiaceae bacterium. Classification (GTDB taxonomy): domain Bacteria; phylum Pseudomonadota; class Gammaproteobacteria; order Steroidobacterales; family Woeseiaceae; genus UBA1847. The sequence goes on along the minus strand of JAJFKV010000002.1, from coordinate 4,933 downwards.
ACACCGGCGAGAATATTCAAATGGCCGACCTGAAATTAGAAACCGGGTTACCTCAGGTTACCCAAGCGGTTACCTCAGGTTACCCAAGGAGAATTTACGAGGTCCATGAGATACCTCAGGTTATCTATGGACGAAGGAATGCGGCCTCCATGAGTAACCTCAGGTTACCCCTTTTAGATATCTACCATAGGTACATACCAATGAAGCAAAAAGAACTCAACGAATTCTCGCTCGAACTTACCGACACTGACCGAGCACGTTACAGGCGGTGTGCCGTATCGAATGGAATGATCAACCTAGCAAGAGAATTCCTCGAGTCCGGCACCCCACCCGATGATATCTACTCTGGAATGATGGGCGCAGCGATGGCACTCATGATGGCACAAGGGATGAGTGAAATGCAGATAGCCAATCGCCTCAAGTTACTGATCGACCAGGCTCAGGATAAGGCATTTGGAGTATAGAGATGACCGACGAACGAGCGGACACAATAGCCAAAACGGCAAAGGAAATTAAATTCTTGGTCGCCGCATATCTTGAGGAAGGCATTTCACCCGGCGTTATCGCTGGCGCCCTAATCGAGAACACGATCGATCTAATGCGAGTCCAGGACATGAGCAAGATGCAAATCAGCAATGAGTTGTATGCACTTGTCGACGGAATCCGCGACCAGGCATTCAAACTTTGAGCCCGCTAGCAAAACGTCGAAAGTGTTGCTATATTGGCGGTGCGTTAAACGTTCGATCCACCGTAGCAGTGTTCACGTCCTGCTCGGGAGCTAGGTCGAAGTTTGAAGTTTTGTCTCCGCTAACGCGAAGCGACATGACCGACACGCAACAGGTGGCCACGAATTACGTGGCCTTTGTTGGAATGTGCCGGCGGTCGCTTTTTTTGTGCCTGTCGGTCGGAGACAGCTAGATATGTCACAGCTTGAAATTGAAGCCCTGTATCGGCAAGCGCACGTTCGCGCCCTCCATGAAGACAAACGAACCGCCGAATTATCGTTTAGCTCTGATGAGCCCTACAGACGCTGGTTCGGCGAAGAAATTCTTGACCACGATCGCGGATCTATCCGCCTGGAGCGGCTCGAGAACGGTGCGCCGTTGCTCGCAGATCATGATTCAAAGGATGTTATCGGCAAAGTCGAAAACGTTCGAATATCAAATGGTCGAGGATCGGCAACAGTTCGTTTCGGTAAGAGCGCTCGCGCCACCGAAGTCTGGGAGGACGTTAAAGACGGCATTCGAGAGTCCGTTAGCATCGGCTATTTTGTTCATGAAATGCAGCTCGAAACGCAGCGAGATGATGGAGTTGACGTCTATCGCATTATCGATTGGGAACCCTACGAAATTAGCCTGGTTAGCGTACCGGCCGACACCTCTGTCGGCATCGGACGAAGTCAGGAGCCAAAAACTATTTGTGAGGTAAGAGAAATGTCACAAGCAACAAAACCGTCGCGATCACAGCGACGTAAAGCAACCCGCCAGGCGTCGGATTATCAGGAAACAGCCGAGGAAATTCGCTACTTGGCGGAAACGGCCGGGATCGAAGACATTGGCGAACAGTACATTCGCGATCAGCGATCGCTCGACGACTTCGACGTCGTTTACAACGCAGTAGTCGATAAAGAGAACTCGGCGGCGCGGCTGGCTGATCGTCGTCCCCGCTCGCCCATGAAACGCGAAGACCCCGCACTCGGTCTAACGCAAAGCGAAGTCGGCCGATTCAGCATCAGTCGGGCGATACTAGCGAAGCTGGACCCGGACAATGAAGCGCGACATGCCGGATTTGAGCTCGAATGCTCGCGAGCGGTCGAACAGGCTGCGACCAGTAATCTACAGGGCAATATCCACATTCCGGCCGAGGTCCTGTTGGCACAACGCGACCTCTCGGTCGGTGTAGCAGCAGACGGCGGAAACCTGGTTGCAACAAATCTGCTCGCTGGATCATTTATCGATCTACTGAGAAACGAAAGCGCGATCGTTTTGGCGGGTGCAACGCATATTCCTGGATTAGTCGGCGATGTAGCGATACCCAAGCAAACAGGCTCCGAAACGACCTTTTGGCTCGCGGAAGGTGGAACGCCAACAAAGTCTAGCCTAACTATCGGTCAGGTAACGCTCTCACCGAAAACGGTCGGTGCTTATACCGAGATGAGCCGGCGGATATTGAAACAATCAACGCCATTTGCCGAGAACCTGGTACTGCAAAGCCTCGCGGCCACACTCGCCCAGGCGATCGATACGGCAGCGATCAACGGATCGGGCGCCAGCAACCAACCCCTTGGAATACTCGGAACCTCCGGTATCGGCGATGTTGCGATGGGTGCGAATGGCGCGGCCATCGATTGGGACTCAATTGTTGAACTCGAGGCGGACGTCTCGATCGCAAATGCCGATGTTGGGTCTCTTGGCTACCTCACGAACGCAAGCGTTCGCGGTGCACTCAAGAAAGCCCGGATAGAGACCGGTCAAACGGATATGTGTTGGGATCGCAGGACGCCAGGTACGCCCCTCAATGGCCACCGGGCGTTGGTCTCTAACACCGTACCGAGCAACCTGGTTAAGGGAACGTCGGGAGCAGTCGCCTCGGCCTTGATCTTCGGTAACTGGGCTGACTTACTTATTGGAATGTGGGGCTCGCTTGATCTTCAAGTAAACCCATACAGCCTCGACACATCGGGCGCGGTACGGATTACCAGCTTCCAAGATGTTGATATAGCAGTCAGACACGCTGAGTCGTTTAGTGCGATACAAGACGCTCTGACGGCGTAGGAAATTGGCGGGCCTGGTTTCCTTTCAGGGGTCCATTACCAGGCTTGCCGGTTAGGGGCGACGCTAGAAGCTCACTCGGCTTCGGCTCGCGTTGCGGTGTACCTCCCGCGTCGAGAGACGCCACGGTACAAACTTGGGATTATTGGGTCCTTCCGTGGCAGTGGCCCCGTGTGGGTGCGCAGCGTCGCAGAGGATTCAAATTTTCTGGAGTTGGATCGCTGTTTAATACCAACATGTAACCCTGAAAACCAGTAGCGGTCGGTGTTCCACGGTTTTGGGATGCAAAATACGCAAAGGTGATAGCAACCATGAGTAACTACAGATTTACCGTAGTAGGGAAAGACGCCACGAAGGCGATGTTCCGGTCGATAAAGACCGGCCTCGGGGGTGTTCGCTCTGCAGTCAATTCGACACAAGTGAGATTCGCAGCCTTGGCCGGCGTTGCCGGCATAGGGGCGATGGTCAATGCATCGCGCCAAACTATCGACACGATGGCGAAAATGTCCGATAGGTTGAATATTTCAACCGAGGATATGGCAGCGTTTCATCACCTGACACAGCTGAACGGTGAATCAACAGACTCATTCGATAAGTCACTCGAGAAAATGACCCGCAGCGTCGGTGAGGCGCAGCGAGGACTTGGCACGGGCAAAGTGGCACTTGAACAGATGGGCATTAAGGTGGCCGACCTGGCGAAGCTGGATGCCGGCAAACAGTTCGAACTGATAGCGGAGGGTATTTCGAAGCAAAAAGATCAAACAATAAAAGCCAGCCTGGCTTCGGACATTTTCGGCCGGTCAGGCGTCAAACTTCTAAACACGATAAATCAGGGGGCGGACGGCATCGCTAGTGCCCGCTCGGAGGTCGAGGAATACGGACTCTCACTCAGCCGTGTTGATGCGGCAAAGGTAGAATCGGCCAACGATCAACTATTTCGTGTTGGTCAGATAGCCAAAGGACTCGGTCAGAAAGTTACGGTAAAACTGGCTCCAATTCTTGGTGTCGTATCCGAAAAGCTAATAGGTGCCGCCACTGAAGGCGATCGGATGGGCAAATTCATAACTACGGCTATCAACTTTTCGGTGAAAGCAGCTGGCGTATTCGCAAACGGTATTCGAGGCATCCAGGTCGTAATAAAGGGCGTTCAGATAGCGTTCGAACTATGGAAGGTAGCAGCCGCAGTAGTTTGGAAGGGCGTGATTTTTGGGGCCGTCGAGGTTGGCAAAGCGGTGGCGACGTTTGTGACGGCGCCCCTCAGAGGTGGTCTCGAAATAGCTGCAAAATTTAGTGAAGGCGCAAAGCAAATGCTTGCCGACCTCAATGAATTCACGAATATTCAGCCGCCCAAGTTTCTAGATGGATTCGACGCGACGATCAACCAAAGCTTGGCTAACGCTGCGGACCTTCGAGCAGAATTGCAGGAACTCCTATTATCTGATTTGCCGAGTACCGTTATCGAACAGAAATGGGCCGAGATTCAGGCCGAAGTAGCTAGACGGGCTCAGGAGACTGTGCGAATAGCTGCGGAAGCCGGCTCGGGAGACGGAGTGGTTCCAATCGAAGAAACTGAGGCCGAAAGGGCTGCGCGTGAAGCGAAGTCTCGACGAGAAATAGAGTCGATCAGGTCAAGTTTGCAAAGGCTGGATGAACAGCACTTCACAGAGGCCGAAAAACTCACAGCGAAATTCGCGAACGAATTCGAGATTACAGCACAGGCTCGAGCGAACGGACTTATCCAACAAGAAGAATACGAAGCTAGAATATTGGCTATTCAAGAGCGAAGTGAAAAGGCGAAAGCAAAACTGACAGCAGTTAGCGAAAAATCTCGAAGCGCGATGATCGCAAACGCGTTCGGCAAAATAGCCAACATTCAGAACACTGGATCCAAGAAACTCTTCAAAGTACAGAAGGCCGCTGCGCTCGCACAAGCAGCTGTCGCACTACCTGCCGCAATTATGGAAAGCTACAAGCCGCTCGGTTACCCACTCGGGCTTATTCCAGCGGGAATAATGGCGGCTACCGGTGCTGCACAAATCGCATCTATCAAGAAAAGCCAATTCGGCGGGGGCGCTGGCGGCGTCGCTTCGCTCGGAGCAGGTGGTGGTGGTAGCGGAGTTTCGGCGCCGAGTTCTAACAACCAGCGAGAACTGATACCTTCG
>JAJFKV010000001.1 GCA_021773055.1 Woeseiaceae bacterium | reverse complement strand
TTCGAAGACCGTTTCGGCATCCGTCAATGCAACGCTTCCCAGGACCGTTACTGCCATTTCGTCCGCGTCGATAGCGGTGATGTCCGCTGCAATGACGGCATTGGCGATGATCGTCTCAGCGACTCCGCTCGGGAGTTCGCTGTCAACGATACCGCTGACAAAAACGTTCTGACCCAGCTTCAGGTCACTTTCGGTCGCAGGTTGGCCATCAATGGTGATTGCCGCATTTGTTGTGACAAGCTCACGGCCATTCACGAAAATACTGCCGAATGCCGTGATTCGTCCGCCGCTGATCCCGTTGCGCCCGATGCCGGCGTCACTGGCAACGCCGATGAAAAGGCTCAAAATCAAGGCAGTCGTGCCGAGAAGAACTGTCATTTTGTTTTGGGTTATTGATTCGCTCATTTCTTTCCTTCCTTCTCAGCCGTTTGCTCAATCGCATACAAGCCAATGCCCATGCGGACGGGGTTTTTAACTTCGCTCTCTCCAGCGGGTGCGTGCTGTGTCAGCCAGTCATCAATCTCTTCAAGAAATTCCTGGCCACGTTTGTCCAGGAACTCGCGGTACTTCGGAATGAGCGCCGCCGACATCGTGTCATTCGCCGCGTAGCCGCCGAATATCGGTGCATGCTTCTCGCTGGGAAAGACGTTGTTGTTCATGGTTTCGAACAGTTCCCTGATTCGCTGAGATGCAAATTTCAGGTTTTCGTCATCGCTGACGGCAGGTTGGTAGTAGCGTCGCAATGGGCGCAGTTCACCGCTGGCATCTTTTTCGATGGTGTTGGTAGTCAGCAGCTCTTTCAGCAAGGTCGTTGCTGCGATATCGCCACCGTACTGACTGCACAAGGTCGCGAAACTTCGTCCGGGGCCCTGCTCTGAAAGTGCTGCCGGATGAGACTCTGCATCCAGGTAGTCACTGTCTTGAAACCAGGCAGACAAGACGCGCGTCGCATCGGTTGTCTTGCCGTCGGCAACGGGCGTATCGGCCGTTATCAATTCTCTCTGGCGTTTGACTTCTTTGCGGTCAATTCCGGTCAGGATCGAAACCCTGGAAACATTGGTGGGTCGATTCTTGATACCGAATTCTTCGGTCGCGACCTCTACGAAGACGGACTTCGACAGGTCCGAGAACTCCTTCCAGGTCATGCCGCAACGCAGCAACATTGATGCAAATGGCCGTAGAACGGTGCTGCAGGCTTCTCGAAGTATGTTTTTGCTATCACTCATATCTGGGTAAACTACCCCCATTTATGGCCTTCGTCAACTGTTTTGTCCAGAACGGACTTTTAGAGGTCTGCCTTGCGCAGCAAAGCGAGGCCGTCCGCGGTCGGGCGGTACATTTGCGAATCGTAACCGGATAAAGGAAACCCCGGTGATGGCGAACTCATCAACGGGGTCTCTTTCAGTGGCGTCGTAAGCGCTTGCCACGGACTAGTCCTGGCCTGACTGCAGCATGTTAGAACTCGACCTCAAACTGCACCTCGTCAGCTGTCAGGGTCGTGTCCGCGACTTCCGCACCCCTCGACTTGACCAGCGAGTCCGCGGCAACCCGGGCGTAGAACTCCGCTGAGGTGATTTGAACATCGAATTCATCACGGAAGGTTGTCTGCGAATCGGTGTTGATGGTGACACCGAGCACGGTGAACGACGACGCGCCCACGGTTTCGACAAGCCCTTGCAATATTACCCGCGTATCCGCGTCATCGACCTCGAGCACAGATGCCAGCATAGAAGGCACTGTGGCGTTCGGGTCTACGGCACCACGAGCCTCGACGTAGTCAGTCGCCACAATATCCCCCAGGTTCAGCTGGCCGGACGCGCCGCTGCGCTTGTCCTCAAGGCGGGTCAAACTATCCACGGTCACCGTAATTCCCAGCATGACCAGGGTGTTGTTGCCTGCATCCACCGAATCGACATCCGCGACAATGCGGATAATCTTGGGCCTGCGAATATCGACCTTTTCCGCGGTCAGAAGACCGGCCGCGTCAACATCGCCCTCAACCTCAACTTTGACATTCAGGCCGAGATCTCCTGCAACACCACCTGTAAACACGGTGGCGCCGTTTGTCGTCACCGGCATTCCGTCCACATCGAAATCAGTGGCAGACACAAAGCGAGTGATGAAACCTTCAATCTCCACCCTGTCACCGTCTTCCGTCCCGGGTACCCGCGATTTTAGCTCTACAAAATCAGCGCTAAGTTGACCGGCACCGTCAATCGACATGCCCTTGGCTTCTACAAAATCTCCGTCCGTTATCTGGCCGCCCGGAAAATCCTGGATTGTTGCAGACGAAAAGTCGACGACGAGGCCACGCAGACTGAACAACATGTTTGTGTTGTCGAGGCTGGTCACCGTGCCATGGACTTCAAACTGGGTTCCAGCCGGTTTTGGCTCGATGCGTGTGGCGACGATGTCGCCCACGTCTGTGAACTGCCCGCTGACCTCGACAATTTGACCCACGCTGACACCCTCGAGTGATGCCGGGCTGAAGCTGTCGTCGAAAGACGTATCCAGGGTGGCAAACACATTTTGCCCCATAACAACCAGCGAATTCCCGGGGATATTGACGCTGTCCACCGGGCCCTTGACTAGATCATCGAACATAACCGTATCAGCGGTACCGGTCGTACCGTTGTCATCAATCGTTCCTTTGACGGTAACGACGTCACCAACGCTTAGATCACTCTGCATTCCACCTGCAACGCCGTTGATCGTAAACACGGTGGAGGTCGTTTCGTATTCCACGCCATTTACGAAGATGCTGCCGAAATTGGATACCGTTCCGACCGCAACGCCGTTACGCCCGATGCCGCCTGTTGGCGGCGGGGGTGGCGGCGGCGGGGGTGGCGCCGCGCTGGTACCACCGCCGCCGCCACAGGCGCCGAGTGAAACAAGCGTAAAAAAGATCGCTGTAGTTACAATTATTCGAAACGTATTCATTGTCTTGACTCCATCAAAATTCTTTCTTCGGTCGCGAACAGGCTGATGCCAATTCGCGCTGTGTTGGTTTTCGGTTGTTGACTGCTAACGGTGTGCCGCATTAGCCAATCGTCGACCTCTTCCAGAAATTCCTGCCCCCGTTTGTCCATGAATTCACGGAACCTGGGGATCTTGTTCAGCGGGATGTCGTCGTTGGCGGCAAAACCACCGAAACGCGGCTCTCCCTTGCCGTTCAGGAAGACGTTATTGTTCATCGTTTCCACAACATCGTAGATACGATCAACGGCAAATCGCAGGTTTTCATCGTCTGCAACTGCCGGCTGATAGTAGCGACTGAGTACTTTCAGTTTGCCGGATGCCTCTTTTTCGACGGCTTTGGTCTTTATGAGTTCCTTAAGCATCGTTGGCATTGCGATATCACCGCCGTAGCGGATACACAACGCCTCGAAACTGGGGGTCGGCCCTTCGGCGGGCAGTCGTAAAGGCTCAGACTCTGAATCAAGATAGTCGGCATCAAGAAACCAGCCGGACAGGACGCGCGTCGCATCGGTCGTTTTACCTTTGTCGGGCGCCGGACCGCTTTGAAGCAAGTCGCGTTGGCGTTTTACTTCCTTGCGACCGATGCCGGTCAGTATCGATACACGCGAAACATTGGTCGGCCGGCCTCGAATACCAAACTCTTCGGTGGCGGCCTGCACGAATATTGATTTCGACAAGTCTGAGAATTCTTTCCAGGTCATACCGTAGCGAAGCAACAACGACGCGATCGGGCGCAGCAATCTGCGGCACGCAGCGTGGATGACAGTTTCTCGATGGATTTCCATAGTTGGGGACTTTATCCCCAATTATAGACTTCTGTCAACTTCTTTTTACGCTTTTCATGCGTTTTGCCTTCGCCCATCAAAAAATGTCACGATGCCTAGCCTATTTCCTTTGCAAAAGATCACCTGATGAACCGTAGCATTCCCAGCTTTCTTCTTTACCTAGCCATATTGCCGATTCTGGTTGCTTGCACCCATCCGGACGATAGCGGCCTCACAAGCGATCAGCAGCAATTGCTTCGACGCGGCAACATCGAGGATCCCGTTACACTCGACCCGGCGCTCGCTGAGGATGTGCATACTTTCAATGTGTTGCTGGACCTCTACGAAGGCCTTGTCGCGGAGAATGCACGCGGTGATCTGGTGCCAGGCGTGGCGGAATCATGGTCGATTAGCAGTGACGGATTGCTATACACTTTTGCACTCCGCGAGACCGCGCGGTGGTCGAACGGGGAACAAGTCGTATCGAACGATTTCGTGCGTGCGCTTCGCCGTGCGGCGGCGCCTGAGACGCTGTCGGCCTACTCTTTCCTGCTCGAGCCCATTGAAGATGTCGTCACGATAGACGAAGCGACACTGACTATCCGGCTGGCGCAGCCGAGCCCTCATTTCCTGGGCGTGCTGGCGATGCCGATCGGATTCCCGATGTATGGAGACGGCACAGATACCGCGCGTTTTCAGGAGCCTGGCTCGTTTGTAGGGAACGGCGCCTATGTTCTCGCAACACGTGAAGCGGGCCACCCTATCCGCCTGCGGCGCAATACTCGTTATTGGGATGCCGAGTCGGTGAGTATTGCGGAGATCGAATACGTGCCCGTCGCTGACGATGTTGCGGAGCTGAATATGTACCGGGCGGGAGAGCTCGACATTACGGGCGTGATTCCGCCGAGCCACGTCGAAATAGTCAAACGGGATCTGCCGAATGAGACACGAATAGCGCCTTCGCTTGCGTTCTATTACTTCGCATTCGACCTTACGGAGGCCCCGCTCGACAGCCGTGAGCTGCGGCAAGCGTTATCGATGGCGATTGACCGGGAACAGTTGGTCGCCCTGCTGGGACGCGGCGAGCAAGCCGCCTACGGCATCGTCCCTCCCGGCGTAGCGAACTATCAGGGCTCAGGATATGCATGGCAGGACATGACGACGGAGGAGCGCCATAAAAAGGCGAGAGAAGCCTTTGAGAACGCCGGATACGGGTCGGGTGAGCCACTGCGGCTGAAAGTGACTTATGACACAGGCGGCGTCCACGAACGCATCGCACTGGTTATAAGCTCCATGTGGCGCGAGGTGCTCGGTGTCGAAGTCGAGCTCGAAAAGAAGGAATGGAAGTACTTCCTCGACACACGCGAGAACCGCGAGCAATGGCAGGTGATGCGGTTTAGCTGGTTCGGTGACTATAACGATGCTGCGACGTTCACGGACATTTTCCGTTCGGGCAGCTCGCAGAATCTGCCGCATTATACGAGCGCTGAGTACGACGAGAAGACAGGCCAGGCAGCGATTGAGCTCAACCTGGAAACCCGTGCGACGCTGATGCGCGAGGCAGAGGAAATATTGTTAAACGACTACCCGATCGCCCCGCTCTACTTCTATGTCAGCAAGCACATGGTTAAGCCGTACGTGACAGGATTTGAGGACAATGTGCTGGATAGGCATCCGAGTAAGTATCTTGCGATCGAAGCCGGTGGCAGTGAGTGACTATGCTTTGCGACGTCGCCGTGTAACACGAAGTCCCAGAAGGCCTAGTCCAAACAACGCCAGCGTACCTGGCTCTGGCACAGACACATCGCCGCCGTAAATTGATACATGCGATATTGCTCCATTGCTAGGCCAAAAGCCCGAAAGCGAAATCGTCATCATCCCATCCCAGCTCGAAATGTCGAACAAATACCAGACAGGTTCATTGTCACCGTCTTTCACAAATAACCACTTGGGGTCGGTAATTGGCGATACTTCCAACCAAAATATCCTGCCGCTTGAAGCATCGCTGGAAAATGATGAGTTGTAACTATCTGCAAACGACCCGGCGTCTGTTGCCGAATCAAGATCTCGTTTATACAGCTCTTCTGAGGAATCAAACCCCGTTAGATTGGCATCAAGCCAGCCCAGTACGTGGCTGGTTCCAGGGCCGTCGCAATCAGTCGGCTCAGCAAGCCCTGCGCATAGACCGCCAGACCCTACGCCAAAGTAGGTTGCCCCGCCGGGAGTCAATACGAGGTCCGCGTTCGCCTGCACGCCAACAAGCAGAAAAACTGCAATCAAAAGTCCATTTAGAAGTTTCTTATTATTCGTCATTTCCCTGTCTCCATAAAGCGGGAGCAAAATAATTCTTAGCTCATTAGAATAGTCAACATTAAAGCAAGTACTATGCCAAACTCCATTACTCATTGTTTTTAAAGGATTTTTTTACTAATCTTTCGACTAGTATTTTCCCACTTGTATAGGTTTTCGACACATAGCGGGCTCGCTTCTACCGGGGACCCTCTGTGTCGACTCTATGCTACTGTCGAAAAGCTATACACTTTGCATTCTTCGTGTCTATTAAGTCATTGAAAAGTAAGATGTATTGTTGTTGGCACAGAGATTGCTTTGTATATACACATGACTATACGAATTAACAGCTTCACACCGATCCTTGCAGCACTGCTTTTCGCGTTGCCGCTGTCTGCCCAGGCAGACCCGATCATCATCGACCCGATTGCGGGTGGTGACGACGGCGGTTTTGTCGGCGGTTACGCCATGACGGACTGGGATCAACAAGCAACGACGAATACGTCGAACAGCGCTGACGACGTCGACTGCGTGACCTCGTCGGGTGTTACGGGTCAAATGTGTTTCGAGGGAAGGTACGGCGCCGCATCGGACGTCGACATCGTCGACAACCCATGGTGGTGGCAATACACGCACGGCAATGTGTACGTCACCAACAAGAACTGGATCGAGATCATACTGCCGGAAAATACCATGGCACTTTCGCTATGGGTTGGCGCCTCGTTCAGCGGCCGCGCCTGGATCGAATCAGTCGGCAGCGATGGCTTTACGACAGTCCGCACCCGATTCAACGTGAGCCCCGAAAACACCGCAGGCTACGGAATTTACTCGGACGGTTGCACCAACATTACAAGAGTTATCGT